>NZ_JAZKJP010000010.1:0-285332 GCF_047470925.1 Tenacibaculum ascidiaceicola | reverse complement strand
TCCTGTGATTGTCAATACAACCGATGTTCTTGTTAAACTTGTACAAGTACCATCGTTATACTCTGCATAATAAGTTGCTGTTCCTACTGTATTTAATGTAGGGCTTGCAACTACATTTCCACCTGTTGAAGCATCGTACCAAGTAATTCCTGTTGTACTTGATAATGCATCGTTGGCATCTAAAGTCTGGATTGGACTTGTCTCACACTCTGTTATATCTCCACTGCTCACTGGGGCTGATGGAGCAATGTCTACAACTACTACAACAGACTCAATTTCATAACAACCACTAACTGAAGTTAACTTTATATAATAAGTTCCACTAGTAGCTACTGAGTTAGGAGATACTAAGGTATTAGTCGCTGCTGAATCTGTCCAATATGTTAATGTACCTGCAGAGCTACTTCCGTTAGCTCCATCTGTTACTGTGCTAGCCGTTAAATCAACAGTTGATGGGCTACATACTGATGCTGGATTCGTTATTATTAAAGTTGGTACAGCGTCTGTGTTTGCTGTAGCACTTGTTCCTACTCCTTGACCTTGTGTATTATTACCTCCATCAGCAGAACCACCAAAATTAACTATGTTAGGAACACCATCACTATCTACCCCTCCTGTTATTCTACCACCTGATAAGTCTGATATATCTACATCTTCATTTCCTTCTATAGCATCAAAACAGCCATCTCCATCTGAATCGGTATCTAAGTAATTTGGGATATTATCGTTGTCGGTATCTGTACAAGAAGAAAATACTGTAGCTACTCCCCCAACAGCATCTAAACCGGTACCATTTTGATTTTCAATAACAAAACTATTGCTTCCTGCTAAAAAAGAAATTGTATTAAAAGTACCTCCTCCTCTAATTTGCATTAATTCTAAAGATGTAGAATTGGTTGAGCGAGAACCATATACTGTAACATTACCTGAAAAATCAATTTCTACCTTTAATCTTGGTAAGCCATTATTATTAGCTACCCATGGTGCACTCATTGCTGCACCATCTGTAAATTCTAAAAACACTTCTCCTGCTACCGCCGTTGTTTCTAATTGAAGAATATTATTTACATTTAAACCTCCTCCATTTATAGAAACAGATACAGAATTATCAACATAATAAAAATTAAATATAGCTGAAGAAACTGCAGATTGAGAAAAACTTGCTGTGCTCCCTCCATCTCCACCAAAAATAATAAAATCACTAGTAGAGCAACTTCCTTCAACAGAGTCTAAAATACCGTCATTATCATCATCTAAATCACAAACATCATCAATACCATCTCCGTCTGAGTCATTAGTTCCTAAGGTACAAATATCTCCTGTTGGAGTACTGACTGTGTTTGAATCAACAGATTGATTAGTAGTAACACCTCCTGTAACAATAGGATATTCTACTGTTCCAGTATTATCAATATTAGCTGGTAATGTTCCGTTATCTACTGTTACTCTAAATGTAATAGTAACAGGACTACCAATAGTAACTACCCCATCTGGTTGTGTATCAGAATGTATTTCTGTAGCGGTAATGTATGGCATATTACCACCTACATCAGCTACCGAAACTCCGTTTAACTGAGTCGAGTTTGCTATATAAGTTGTAGAGGCCGGTATTGCATCTATAAATGTGGCATTAGAAGCTGATAAATTACCTATATTATTTACTACTATAGTATACTCTAATACATCTCCACTTAACGCTATAACAGCTGGATCTGCTGATTTTGTTATATTTTTAACTGACTTTGTTGCTGTTAAATCAGGGTTATAGGTTGGAGTTGAACAAGATCCCATATCATACACCCCTGGTGATGCTGTACCGATAAGAGTTCCTGATAATGTTGGTGACGAAAAGTCTATTGAGTAAATATCACTAGTACCATCTCCATTAGATGTACTCGTAATCATATTTCCACTACTATCAAATGCAACTCCCGTTGCTGCATTAGGTCCCACATTACCTAGGTTTTGTGCTACTAATGTATTCGTGTTTATTATAAATAAATAAGAAGCTCCACTACCTCCTACTGAAGCATACCAATGTAAACGACCATTACCATCAAAAGCTAAATCTCCTGCTACTAATGTGGTTCCAATAGTATCTGTACCAAAGTTTAGAGCTCCTAAATCGGTAGCAGTACCCGATCCTTTCTCTATTACTCGTAAATGATATGAAGTATCAATATAGTATACATCTCCATCAGTATTCGCTCCTTGACCAACTAATTGATTTGGTAACGTAGCCCCCTCAGACACCTGAGTTGATCCATCTGAACTATATAAAGGAAATGATGCTGAAGCATCATCGTAATACGCATTACCATCAGCACTAATTGCCAAACCTCCTATTCTTTGAGGAGCCGTATACACAGGTGTCATAGTTGAACCTGTTAACGTATATAATGAATTTAAATTACCTAAAGTACCAGATGATGAACTTGCGTATACATCATTGCATGAAACCTCATGTAAACAAGAAATCTCAGCCTCCCATCCTGAAGCGCGGACAGAAAAATCAGAATCAAAAACAAAATGAAGTGAACTTCCTGTTGAAGTTATTGTAGTTGGAATATTACTATTACAAAAGTCTCCTATTTTTGTTGCTGTAGCATCTGAACCGTCATATACTGTTAAAACATCATAACAACCGGAACCATTATTCTCTACATCAAAACTAGTGAAATTAAAGTTTAAACGATCTCCAGTTGGTGACTCAAAGGTAACCGAATACAACTCGTTGTTGTTATAATTTCCGTTGCCTAAGTTATTTGAATCGGTAAACGTACCTGAACAAGTAACAATTGTATTTCCATTCTCATTTCCAATATTATACGTTTGAGCAAAAGACTTAACTGTAGACAAGAGAATTAACACTAAAAAGAAGACCTTCTTATATGTACTGATTTTAGAAACGTAGCTTTCCCCCATATTAATACATTTTATTTTATATACAATGTTGTACCCCGAAACTCTTCGAGGCTATTTATTTTTTAATAAACAATATGGTGGGATATAAAAAACCCCACACAAAAAAAACGTTAAGTTGCTCTTTTACAACTTATTTCTTGTGGGGGGCCTCTAAATATTTTTAGTGTGCAAAAGTAAACTATTTTTACTTTCACTAAAATATTAGACGTAAAATTAACAATTTAGGTCACATTATAGTAAAAAAAAACATTTAAGTAATTATCTATAAATAAAACCTATTGAAAACAATTCTATTAAATCACTTTTAAAAGATTTAATTTCTAATCAGAATAGTTTACAACAAATAAATAAAAAAACCTCTTAAAAACAAACAAAAAAGACTTTATTATTTTTTTACCACTTTTTTTAACTGATTAAGAACATAATCAACTTCATCGAATGTGTTTAATTTACTAAAAGAAAACCGTACAGATGTTTTCTTTTCTTCTTTCTCATCTAAAAACTCCTGTAACACATGAGATCCTTTACTACTTCCACTTTGACAAGCACTACCTCCAGAAACAGCTACTCCAGACAAATCTAAATTAAACAATAGCATTTTATCTTCTATAGGAAACCGTAGATTAAGTATTGTATAACTTGTTTTTTCTACAGACTCTCCATTAATCTCAATATTAGGGATTAATTCTTTTACTTTTTTTACAAAATATTTTTTTAATCCTATAATATACTCTTCATCTTTTCCTAAATCTTCATAAGCTATAGCTAGTGCTTTTTCCATACCAACTATGGAATGTACATTTTCAGTACTTGACCTAGCTCCTTTTTCTTGCTCTCCTCCATGTAACATCGGTAGTATTCCTATACCTTTTTTAAAATAAGCAAATCCTACTCCTTTAGGTCCATGAAATTTATGAGCACTTGCTGCAATAAAATCTATTGGTGTTTTTTGTAAATCTAAATGATAATGCCCTATAGCCTGTACTGTATCTGAATGAAAATACGCTTCATATTCTTTACATAATGCTACAACATCTTCAACAGGCAACATATTACCTATCTCATTATTTACATACATTAAACTTACCAAAGTTTTTTTCTTTGATTTATTTAGTAAGTCCCCCAGACTCTCCATTGAAACAGTCCCGCTTTCATTTACCCTAACATAATCTACAGCTATTTTATGTTTTGCTTCTAAAAACTTTACTGTATTTAAAACAGCATGGTGCTCTATCTTAGAAGTAACAATTCTTTCAACTCCTAAATTTAAAACGGCATTAAATAAAATTAGATTGTCTGCCTCAGTTCCTCCAGCTGTAAAAATGATTTCACTTGAAGAAATATTAAAGTGTTTCGCTATATTTTTTCTAGCTGTTTCTACTGCAGCTTTAGCTTTTCTACCATATTGATGTATAGATGACGGATTACCAAAATTTGTTAGCATTGACTGTTGAACAGCTTCAATAACTTCGGGCAACATAGGTGTTGTTGCAGCATTGTCTAAGTAAACAGATTTCATAGGGCAAAAATAAGGTTTTCTTACTGATGGTTAAGTTTTAAAAAAATTATTGATTTTGAAAAATATATACCTCGGTAGCACCTTGTCCATATTTTTGATAAGAAGCATCGTAATATTTAACGGGGTAATTATTCAATAAATATCGTAACTCAGTTTTTAAAACTCCATCACCTACTCCATGTATTAAAACTAGTTTTGATATTCTTTTAGATATACAGTATTCTAATTTATGTTTTGCTGTATTAATTTGTATTGATAAAATATCAAAATTATCCATTCCTCTTGTAGACTTAACCAACTTTTCAGCATGTAAATCTACTTCCATTACTATTTCTTTTTTATCTTTTACAAAAGATGTTTTTTTCTTCTTTTCTTTGGATTGAATTTTTGCTTTTAGCATTGGATTATTGATATCAGAATACTTGCTTAACTCATTTTGATCCACATCAACTTTTACCAATTCTTTCCTAAGAAAACAATACTCCATTCCGTCCTCATCTTTAACAAAAACCTCTTCATTTTTAATTTTTGTTACAAATCCTCTAATATCAGCATCAATTACTGCTACTTTATTACCGATTTCTAAACACATCCTTAACCTTTATTTAATTAGCTAAAAGGGTATTAGCTTGTATTTTTGCAAATAATTATACTCTGCAAAAGAACTGCAAATAAATGATAAACACTAAGAATATTAATACAAAAATTTTCTTTGAGGAAGCAAGAAAAGAGTTAATCCTTACTGAAGAGCGAAAAGATTTATTACTTGAAATAGCTGATACTATTCTTGAAGAGTATCTTGATAGAGAGAAAATAAATTTAAACTTTATTTGTACTCATAATTCTCGTAGAAGTCAGTTAACACAAGTATGGAGCTTCTTTGCTATTGAATATTTCAACTTAAAGAATATGTTTACTTATTCTGGCGGAACAGAAACTACCTCTTTCCACAGAAATACAGTAAAATGCTTACAAAAAACTGGTTTTACTTTTAGTGTAGTTGATTTTTCTCATCAAAACCCAAGATATTTGGTTTCCTTTAACGGAACTAAAAAATCTATCTTAGGTTTTTCAAAATTATACGATCATCCTCAAAACAGTTATCCTTTTATCGCTATCACTACTTGTGATAGCGCTGATCAAAACTGCCCGTATATTCCTGATGCAATTGAGCGTTTTCACCTACCTTATAACGATCCTAAAGTATCAGACAATACTGATTTAACTGAAGAAACGTATCTAGAAACAAGTAAACAAATTGCTGGTGAGTTATTTTATATTTTTGAAAATATTCAACAAAAATTATCTTAGTTATTATACCTCTATACTTTTATCGTAAGGTATTCTTTCTAAAATATAATTAATCACGTTTATCCTTGCTATTGTTTTTCTATTTGCTCGTATAACTTTCCAAGGAGATATTTTTGTGTTTGTTTTTGAAAACATGGCCTTTTTGTACTCTGTATAATCATCCCAAAGCTCTTGCGCTTTCTCATCCACAGGTGTCATTTTCCATTGTTTTAATGGATTATTCTTTATATCATTAAATCGTTTCGCTTGTTCCTTTTTGTTGATAGACATGTAAATTTTCACCAAACGAATACCCGACTCTAGAATCATACGTTCAAAATCGTTTACCTGATTCATAAAAATCTCATATTCTTCTTGCGTACAAAAACCATTAACAGGTTCAACTACTGCTCGGTTATACCAACTTCTATCAAAGAAAACAATTTCTCCTGCTTTTGGAAACTGTTCTACGTATCGTTGAAAATACCACTGTGTTTTTTGATCTTCATTAGGTTTTGGAAGCGCTACAATTCTCATATGACGAGGATTTATACGTTCTGTAATTCTACGTATTGCACCACCCTTACCTGCTGCATCTCTTCCTTCAAAAATTACTATTATTCGTTCATTTTCTTTTATTGCCCAAGCCTGTAAACGAATTATTTCAACTTGTAATTTTTTTAGTTTTCTTTCATAATCAACATATCGAATTGCTCTTTCTAAATTAAAAGATTTCGATAATAAAGCTTTTAAGCCTCTAGTTGTATTTAGTTTATTTACGTCTCTTTGAGTTAACTTTCCCATTCTTAATCTAAATGTTTTACTGAACGATAATAGCGCATTACGATATTTGGATCTGGTGTTAAAATCGTTTGAGCTTCTTCTTTTCCGTCATAGTCAAACTGAGATAGCACATGACGCATACACTCAACTCTTGCTTCTTTTTTATTATTTGTTTTTACTACTATCCACGGACTGTAAGCTGTATGTGTTTTGCTAAACATTTCATTTTTATAATAACTATACATATCCCATAATTCTTGTCCTCTTTTATCTACAGGACTAAACTTCCAACGTTTTAGTGGATTGTTATTTCGAGAATTGAAACGACGTAACTGCTCATCTTTTGAAATTGAAAGCCAAAACTTTATAACCACCACCCCATCTTCATATAACATATGTTCAAACTCTGGTACTTGCACCAAAAAATTCTGATACTGATCGTCATTACAAAACCCCATCACAGGCTCTACTACTGCTCTATTATACCAGCTACGATCAAAAAAAACTATTTCTCCAGGATTTGGTAATTCTTTAATATAACGCTGAAAATACCATTGTCCTTTTTCTACTTCTGTAGGCTTATTTAAAGCTACCAAACGAGTAGAACGCGGGTTCATATGTTCCATAAAACGTCGAATACTTCCCCCTTTCCCTGCTGCATCTCTACCTTCAAAAATTACAGCAACTCGCTTTTTATTTTTTGCAATCCATTGTTGAAGCTTAACCAACTCTATTTGTAGCTTTCTCAACTCTTCTTCATAATCTAGCTTTATCTGAACTTTAGTGATAGAAATTCCCTTTTTCTTAATAATAGCCAACAATTCTTCATTTGTTGAAACACTTTCAAAATCTTCAATTGTTAATTCAGGTTTTTCTTTCATAAGTTTACTAATTATTCTTGTTAATAATTTAACCAAGGTTGTGCTAAAATAATACGATATTTACAGCTATGAAAAAAAATATACTACTTTTATTCACCTTACTTTCTCTGCCTTCTTTCTCACAACGAAAATATGCTAGAGAGTTTAGTTTTATAAATGACAATGATTTATACACCTCTACTTACCAAGACAGATATTATACTAACGGAGCATTTTTAACATACCGTTTCTTAAGCAAAAAACAAGTAAAAAACATTGATAAAAAAATATATGAAATTCAATTAGGACATCATATGTACACTCCTTATAAAGCTATCGTAGAAACCGTTGAAGAACACGATCGTCCCTTTGCTGGTTATTTATTTGGTAGCTTTGGTATAAACAGGTTTTTCAAGAATGAATCTATTTTAAAAACATCCATACAAATAGGTGTTATCGGTTCATCTTCTTTAAGTGAAGAACTGCAAGGCGTTATTCATAAAATGTATGGTTTTAGAGAAGCTACTGGATGGGAGTACCAAATAAAAGACGCTTTTGCTCTTAATTTAAAAGCTGATTATATTAAAAAAATAACTAAAGACAATGTTTTTGATCTTAATTGGACTAACTCTGCCAGATTAGGTACTGTTTATACTGATTTATCAACTGGTTTATATACTCGTATTGGTTTCAAACCTTTAGAAAGTATTATTAACTCTATTGCCTTTCATGGAAACTTAAACAATCAGAATACAAACTTCGAGAATAAAGCTGAAGTCTTTTTATACTTAAAACCAATGATACATTATGTAGCCTATGACGCTACTATAGAAGGTAGCTTTTTAAATGACAATAGTCCTGTTACATTTGATGTAAAACCTTTTAAGTTTACAACGGAGTTTGGAATTCGTTTTACAAGTAATCGTTTTAATTTTGGTTATGCTATAAATTACCATACTAAAAAACTTAAAAGTTCGCGTGTTCCTAAAGGGAATTTTTACGGTACAATACAGTTAAATTATCAATTTAATTAAGCTTATTGTACACCCATAAAAAAATAATTTTTAAAATCATCAAATTAAGATATATTTGTAAGTCTAATAAATAGAAAAATTACTAAATGAAATTTATCGTATCTAGCTCACAATTATTAAAACAACTACAAGTTTTAGGTGGGGTTATAAATAGCAATAACACGTTACCAATTTTAGATAACTTTTTATTTGAACTATCTGAAAACGAATTAAAAATATCTGCTTCTGACCTTGAGACTACTATGTCTTCAGTTATTGAGGTAGAAAGTACTGATACTGGAGCGATTGCTATAAATGCTCGTTTATTATTAGATACTTTAAAAACATTTCCTGAGCAACCACTTACTTTTAAGGTTGAAGGAGATAATACTATTGAAATTATTTCTGAGCAAGGAAAGTATGATATGGCATATTTTAGTGGTGATGAATTCCCTAAAGCTGTAGAATTACCTTCTCCAAGTAGTACAGAAATTCCATCAAATATTTTAGCTACGGCTATTTCAAAAACTATTTTCGCAGCTGGTAACGATGATTTACGTCCAGTTATGAGCGGTGTGTTTTTTCAGTTCAATTCAAAAGAATTAACTTTTGTAGCTACTGACGCTCACAAATTAGTAAAATATACCCGTACTGATATTACTGCTGATAAGTCGGCTGAGTTTATCATGCCTAAAAAACCTTTAAACCTATTAAAGGGTATTTTAGGAGGTTCAGAAAACAACGTAACTATTGAGTATAACGATACCAATGCTAAGTTCACTTTTGACAACATAGTATTAATTTGTCGATTAATTGATGGGAAATACCCTAATTACGAAGCAGTTATACCAAAAGAAAACCCAAATAAATTAACAGTAGATAGAGCTTCTTTCTTAAACTCTGTTCGTCGTGTATCAATTTTCTCTAGTAAGACTACACATCAAATTCGTTTAAAAATGGCTGGTACCGAGTTAAATATTTCTGCCGAAGATTTAGATTACTCTAATAAAGCCGACGAACGATTAAACTGTGATTATCAAGGAGACGATATGCAGATTGGATTCAACTCTCGTTTTTTAAGTGAAATGTTGAACAACTTAAACTCTAACGATGTTTTAATTGAAATGAGCTTACCAAATAGAGCTGGAATTTTAACTCCAATTGACGGAACTGAAGAAGGAGAACTAGTAACTATGCTTGTAATGCCAGTGATGTTAAATGGGTAACACACACATATATAAACTAAGAAAACCACATTTAATTAATTAAATGTGGTTTTTTTATTTAATAACTTGAGTTTTAAACTTCTGTTTCTAATAAATTAATGTAGTTGAAACAGTATTTGGAGTTGTACTATACCAATGTGCCCAGTGCTTCGTTTGACCTTCCTGAGGAACATAAATATTAGGTGCAATAGGAAAACCTACCGACCAGTCATACACTTTGTTAGCTGAATTACAATAACAATATTTATGACCAGAAGCATTAAGCGTTACAGTTGGAAACCCAAAAGTTGAATAAACTTTATAACTTAACTCATACTCTAATCTGTTATCTGTTTTTACTGTTTTCCAATTTGACCACCATAAAAATTTCTTACGCTTTTGAACCTTCGTCTTAGCTCCTATAGAACTATAAAAAACCCAATATCCATTATACTGTCTGGCTTTCATCCTATAGTTACTATTGAAATAAACATATGAAGTAGCTCCTTTTGCACTTACATCATCTCTTTCCAACTTGTTATTGTGCATATATACACTTAAATCTTTGGTATACTCAATGGTTTTTCCTTTTTCTATTTCTACTTTACCTTCTTTGTAAGCTGATAAAAATTCGTTTATTTGACTTGAACTTCCTTCAGTGTATGTGTAAACAAATTCTCCATCAATTCTAAAGATCTTATCCTGAATTCCTATTTCCCCGTCTTCGTTTAGCAACAGCAACAACATGTCATCATTAGAACTTACTAAGGGAACCTCTTTTTCATTAATTCCTAACTTTTCTGCTTCATCTACCTCTAAGTTATAAACTAATAATAATGGATTATACTTCCCTTCTTCTGACATTCTTCTTGCTTCATCTAATAAATCTGTTTCAGATTCATGATGCTGTGAAATAAACGCTTTTAATTCTTCAGCAGTTGCAAAACGCAACATATTAGAACCACTTTCTCTAGATAGCTCAATTTCTTTTATTTGAGTTTTTTCTTTTACCTCCTCTTCTTTGCAAGATATAATCATGATACTTAACATGATTACTGTAATAATTTTTTTCATGTAATAATTAAAGTTTATTTAGTTTTACCTACTCGTTCGCTTTTCGGTTGCCGCGATTAATTTTAGCAGATTCTATAATCTACATAACCATTCTTATAACTAGTTAAAAAAGAACACTTCAAAAGTATGATTGAACCTTTAATGTAAAGAATGTTAAAAACTATACTTTAAGAGGGAAAAAAACCCAAAAAAAAAGAGGATTTAATTTTAGCTTATTAAAAATAAATATGAATTAATTCTTTTGATAAGTGGCAATTATGAACTTAATCATTTTTATTAACGTCTTTCTCTTTCAAAAATGATAAATAATTGTAAATTTACCTCTTTCAAACTTTATAAATTATAATGGGTAGAATTATTGCAATTGCAAATCAAAAAGGTGGCGTAGGTAAAACTACTACATCTGTAAACTTAGCTGCGGCTTTAGGTGTTTTAGAAAAAAAAGTATTGTTAATTGATGCTGATCCCCAAGCAAATGCTACTTCTGGTTTAGGTTTAGACGTTGAAAGTATAGAAATTGGAACATATCAGGTTTTAGAACATACAATCCCTGCTAAGGATACTGTTTTAAAAACGGACTCACCTAACGTTGACTTAATCCCTGCTCATATTGATTTAGTAGCCATTGAAATTGAATTGGTAGACAAACAACAACGCGAGTACATGTTAAAAAAAGCGTTAGAAGATATTAAAGATGATTACGATTTTATTTTAATTGATTGTGCCCCATCTTTAGGTTTAATAACCTTAAATTCTCTTGTAGCGGCTGACTCTGTTGTTATCCCTATTCAATGTGAATATTTTGCTTTAGAAGGTTTAGGAAAACTATTAAATACTATTAAGAGTGTTCAAAAAATACATAACCAAGAACTAGAAATAGAAGGTTTATTATTAACCATGTTTGATTCTCGTTTACGCTTGTCAAACCAAGTGGTAGATGAAGTACGTAAACACTTCAGTTCTATGGTTTTTGAAACAATAGTACATAGAAACATTCGTTTAAGTGAGGCACCAAGTTATGGAGAAAGTATAATTTCATACGATGCAACGAGTAAAGGTGCCGTAAATTACTTAAATTTGGCGAACGAAATTTTAACTAAAAACGCATAATCACTGTAAATGGCAAAAGCAACAAAAAAACAAGCTTTAGGTAGAGGTTTATCAGCATTATTAAAAGAAACTGCAGAAGTAAATTCAGCAGAAGATAAGAATGCAGATAAGTTAGTAGGAAATATTATCGAAATTGATATAAATTCAATAGATGTAAATCCATACCAACCTAGAACTTATTTTGATGAAGAAGCGTTGCGCGAATTAGCTAGTTCTATTAAAGAATTAGGGGTTATCCAACCTATTACTGTTCGTAAATTATCAAGTGATAAATTCCAATTAGTTTCTGGAGAGCGTCGTTTTAGAGCTTCTAAACTTATTGGTAACAAAACAGTTCCTGCTTACATTCGTTTAGCTAACGATCAGGAAATGTTAGAAATGGCGTTGGTTGAAAATATCCAGCGTAAAAATTTAGACCCAATTGAAGTTGCTCTTTCTTATCAGCGCTTAATTGATGAAATTCAACTTACACAAGAAGAACTAAGTACTCGTGTAGGTAAAAAACGTTCTACAGTTACTAACTATTTGCGTTTACTTAAGTTAGACCCAATTATTCAAACTGGAATGCGTGATGGGTTTATTTCAATGGGACACGGTCGTGCTTTAATTAATGTTGATAGTAATTCTGATCAATTAAACATTTATGAAAAAATTGTTCGTGATAAACTATCGGTACGTCAAACAGAAGAGCTAGTAAAAAACTTAAAAGCAGGTAAGGTTGCTAAAACAGCAAAAAAGAAAGCTTTACCTAATTATATTTCTGAAAGTGTTAAGGATATTAGCGACTATTTTGGACATAAAATTGACGTTACGGTGAACAATCGTGGAAAAGGTAAAATCTCTATACCTTTTCATTCAGAAGAAGACTTTAATCGTATTAAAAACTTATTAAAGTAATTGAACGTACGTACAATCATATTCGCTTTTTTTAGTCTTTTTTTGTTTCAAAATACCTTTGCTCAAAAAGATTCTATTGCTGTTAGGGCAAAACAGCTTCAATTAACTAGCGACAAATACAACCCTTTATCCCCTTCAAAAGCAGCTTTTTATTCTGCAATTTTTCCTGGAGGTGGGCAAATTTATAATGGAAAGTATTGGAAAGCCCCTATAGTATGGGCAGCAATGAGCGCTAGCGCTTATTTTTATATTGATAATAGCAACCAGTATGATCGCTATCGAACAGCTTTTAAGCTTCGTAAACAGGGTTTAAAAGACGAATTTACTAGAGAGGATGGAACTGTTCTAATTTCTACTGCTGGTTTAGAAAGTGCTCAAAAAACTTTACGAAAAAATAGAGATTTATCATTATTAACTGGTGTACTTTTATACGTTTTACAAATTGTTGAAGCTAGTGTTAACGCACACTTATTACAATTTGATACAGATGATAGCTTATCTGTAAAACCAGTAATAACTCCAGATCCTTTATTTATTGAAGCACCAAAGGTTGGTTTAACACTAAAATATTCTTTTTAAAATGAAAATAGCCTTACTTGGTTATGGTAGAATGGGTAAAGAAATTGAAAAAATTGCTTTACAAAGAGAACATGAAATCGTTATTAAATCTACAGGAGAAAATAGTTACGACATTACAAAAGCTGATGTAGCCATTGATTTTAGTATTCCTTCTTCTGCATATGACAACATAAGCAATTGTATTAACAATAATGTACCTGTTATTTCCGGAACTACTGGCTGGTTAGATAAATACAACGATATTGTTGATTTATGTAATAAAAAAAACGGTGCTTTTATTTATGCCTCTAACTTTAGTTTAGGTGTTAATGTTTTCTTTGAGCTAAACAAACAACTTGCTAAAATGATGAGTACTTTAGAGCAATACAATGTTTCTATTGAAGAAATCCATCATACTAAGAAGCTAGACGCCCCTAGTGGTACTGCAATTACATTAGCTGAAGGTGTTATTGAAAACACAAACAAAAAAGCTTGGGAGCTAGATAAAAAAACATCAGACGAAAATATTTCTATCAAAGCTATCCGAACTCCAGATGTTCCAGGTACTCATACTGTAACTTATAACTCTGAAGTAGATACAATTGATATTAAACACACCGCTCATAATCGTCAAGGTTTTGCTTTAGGTGCAGTAATTGCTGCTGAATGGTTAAATGGTAAAACAGGTGTTTTTACTATGCGAGATGTGTTAAACTTAGGTTAATAGCGTAACAAAAAACTCTAAAAGCACACAAATAATATTGAATTTATTCCTTGCAAGGAAATACAAAATATATAGATTATGACATTTACTGAATGGTTTTTATTCTTCTTACTTATACAAGTTATTCATTTTTTAGGTACTTGGAAACTATATACTAGAGCTGGTAAAAAAGCTTGGGAAGCAGCTGTGCCTGTATATAATGCAATAGTACTAATGCAAATAATAAATCGCCCAAAATGGTGGGTAGTTTTATTGTTTATTCCTATCGTTAACCTATTAATGTTTCCTATTATTTGGGTTGAAACATGTAGAAGTTTTGGCTTTAATAAAAGACCTGACACCATCTTAGCTATTCTAACTTTAGGGTTATACATCTATTATATCAACTACTTTACAAATGCAGAGCATATAGAAAACAGAAGTTTAAAACCTAGATCTCCTTTAGGTGAATGGGTAAGTTCTATTGCTTTTGCTATTATTGCTGCTACTTTAGTGCACACTTATTTTATGCAGCCTTACACCATCCCAACATCATCGTTAGAAAAAACCTTATTGGTGGGTGATTACTTGTTTGTAAGTAAATTTCATTATGGTGCACGTGTTCCTATGACTACAATCGCAGCACCTATGGCACATGACACAATTCCTGGATTAGGTGTAAAATCATTTTTATCTGATGATAAAAATAAAGATGGTTTACTAAATAAACTGTCATTACCTTACATGCGTGTTCCTGGTTTTCAAAAAATTAAACGTAACGATATAGTTGTTTTTAGCTGGCCTTCAGATTCCTTAGCTACAATGTGGGGTGATAATTCTGGAAAATTCACTTATAAACCTATTGATAAACGTACTAACTATGTAAAGCGCGCTGTAGGTACTCCTGGTGATAGCTTAGAAGTTCGTGATGGTTATGTGTTTATTAATGGAAAAAAAACGGTATTACCTGATAGAGCAAAGCCACAATGGTACTTTTTCATTGATACTGATGGAGAAAAATTTAGTCAAGGAGCTATTTCTAGATATAATATTAGAGAAGGACAAATGATGCCAGATGGTAGATATGCTTTAAATCTAACAGATGAAGAGGCAGCTTTGATAGCAAAAAACCCTATTGTAAAAACTATTGAAAAGCATATAACTCCAAAAGGGACTTATGATAAATCTGTTTTTCCTCACGACCCAAGATATGCTTGGTCTACTGATAACTTTGGACCTATATATATCCCTAAAAAAGGAGCTACGGTAGAACTAAACTCTAAAACCATACCTTTTTATGAGCAGATTATTCGTAGATATGAGAATAACAACTTAACAATCTTTGGAGACGACATTTACATTAATGGTAAGAAGGCAAAAGAATATACTTTTAAGCAAGATTACTACTGGATGATGGGAGACAATCGTCAACGCTCATTAGACGCTAGAAATTGGGGATACGTACCTTTTGACCACGTAGTTGGTAAACCTGTAATGATTTGGTTAAGTTGGGATGCTAACGCACCTAATTTTATCGCTAAATTAAACTCTATTCGTTGGGATAGAATGTTTACAACTGTTGGCGGCAGTGGTAAACCAGTTTCTTATCTTTGGTTAGTTTTATTATTAATTGGAGGTTATACTGTATATAGTTTTAGAAAAAGTAAAAAGAAGAAAGCGTAATGTCACTTTTTATCCCTACTTACTTTGCTCCTATTTCACAGTATGCTGCAATCTATAAGTCAGACGTAATAACTTTTGAAGTAGAAGATAATTATCAAAAGCAAACCTACCGTAATCGCTGTTATATTTATGGAGCTAACGGTAAACTTGCCTTAAATATTCCTGTTAAACACAAAACAAAAGACGGTAGAAAAAAGACAAAAGACACGTTAGTGGAAAATGATTTTCCTTGGCAGCAACAACATTTTAAATCGTTACAATCAGCCTATCGCTCTTCTCCTTTTTTCGAATTTTTTGAAGATGATTTACATACTATTTTCAGCAAAAAATACGCCTTTTTACAAGACCTAAATATTGATACTCATTTATTTGTAGCAGATGCCTTACAAATTGATCAACAATTTAGTAAAACAACTAGTTACGAATTAAGCCCTGAAAAAACTGATTTCAGGTCTTTAGCAATTGCTAAAAAAGGAGTTGAAATAGAAATGGATTCCTATGTTCAAATGTTTGATGAAAAATATGGATTCATACCAAATTTATCTATTTTAGATCTCCTTTTCATGGAAGGTGCTAATACTATTAGCTTTTTAGAGAAAATTAATGTAAATTTGGAATAACCCCCTCTAGTTATTTCATCCTTTCATTATTTTACTTATGGAGTTTTTTAGAGAGTTTTCGCAAAATTTTCATCCTTTATCTGAAGCTGCTTTAAATAAAATATTTGCTATTTTATCAATAAAGAAATTTCCTAAAAATTATGAGTTGGTTTCTTTAGGTCAGAGGCCCATAAATGTATACATCTTAAAAGAAGGGATTATAAGGTCGTATAATGTAGACTCTAAAGGAAAAGAACACACAAAAACCCTTTACACTCCCGTAATTACGTCAGGTAATTTGGGGGCTTTGATAAAAAATGAGCCTTCTGAATTAATTTATGAATGCTTAACCGACTGTGAAGTTTTAGAATGTAATTATCAAGATTTTTATAATCTTTCTTTACAATATCATGAAATTTCTATTTTTCACTACAAAATACTGCAAAACATATACGTTAGGGAGGAGTCCAAAATTTTAGAATTACAGATGTTGGATGCTACTCAGAGGTATAAAAAACTACAAGAAAACTATCCAAATATTGATAACCTTATTAATCAATATCATATAGCTTCTTATCTTAATATTACTCCTGTTCAACTTAGTAGAATTAGAGCTAATTTCATTTATTAACATATGTTAATGGTTATACTATAAAACTATCCTAAATTTGCTATTGTAATTAACAAGTTACATACCCCTTAACACATTTCAGACCTAATTTCCCCTTAAAGTTAGGTCTGTATTTTTACTTCAATACTGAAAGTTTTTTATTAACTTAGTAATTTACCCTCACTATTATCATATAACTTGTTAATTATGAATGATGATATAAAAAACTTTGTTCATCTCTACGTTGACTTGCCCGATTATTTAGTTTCTCTATTTGAAGGTATAGTTACATTTACAGAGTTAAAACCTAAAGAAATTCTCACTAAAGAAGGAGAATACTCAAATGATTTTTTTATAATCAAAACAGGAATTATGCGGTCTTTTTTATTGAATGAAAAAGGAACTGAAACCACTAGGGCTTTTTTTATTTCTGGCGATATTTCTGGAGCAAACTCTGCAATGATGCAAAAAATCCCCTCGGAAGTTAACTATCAAGCCTTAACAAACGTAACAGGTTATAAAGGAGATTTTGATAAACTTATAGAACTAACATTAAAGTATAAAGAATTTAGTATATTCTACATAAAAGCACTTGAAAATGCATATTTAATAGCTGAAGAATTACTTTTAAATATTTCTACACTTACTTCAACAGAAAGATATATAGCATTAAAAAAAAGAATACCAAATATTGATAAACTAATTACACAACGACACATTGCTTCATATCTAAACATTTCTCCTGTACAACTTAGTAGAATCAAGAAAAAACTAAAAAATCAATAATTTTTTAACATAAATTAAGAGGCCGTTTACTTATTTTATATATATTTGTCAGCGAAACATTTCCCCCTTTTTAATGTTTCATTTCCCCCTTATTATTAAGAAAAGACTTGTTCCCTTTGTGTGCAGGTCTTTTTATTTTATATATCTTTTTGCCAAGTTATTTATCTGTTCTGAAATAGATAACTTTACTACAACAAAAACATAAACTGCAATAATTAGTATACTTTTTAAAATGATATTTATTATAGGATGAATTGGAAAATCCAAAAGGTAAAACTCAGGTATTGAGAAGTTCCAAAAATTAAACCCTAAAAACATAATTAAGACAATAAGAATCATTAAAAATGTTTTATTAGTAAAAGGTGTCATATTAAACTTTTCTTTTACAAACCATAGTTTAAAGGTATTAAATACTAAAACTGTAATAAGCGTTGCTAGTGCCAACCCTTTCGTTCCCATTTCTAAATCATTAAAAAAGTAAATATTTAAAAAATATACAGAAAAGGCCATTCCTAAACCTACAGGTAAAGTAATACGGTAAAATTTAGAATTGCTTATAATGGCACCGTTACTACCTAATGACATTAAAAACAACTTTGCAGACGAGATTAATAATACTACTAGTACTCCTTCTTTTCCATAGTTTTTATTCGGCATCAGCCTGAATAATTCCTCCACATTACAATTCACTAAGACAAAAAATAGTCCACCAATCAACAATAAGTTAATAGAACTTTTTTTGTATAAGTTCTCTGTTTCTTTAGGATTATTTTCATTAAGTGCCTTAGAGGTTAATGGCTGTAAAATTTGTCCCATAGCTCTGCTTGGGGCTTCTATAAACGACCCTATAAACACAGCTACCGTATAATATGCTGCTGTAGCAAGACCTTCTTTACCTGGTATCATTACTTTATCTATATCTAAAATAATAGCCCCAGCACTACCTGCTAAAATAATATAAAAAGTATATCTCAATACTTCTTTAAAGTTACTTGGTAAACTAAATGTAAATTTTGGTGTATACAAACGAAAAGCGTATGTCATCATTAGCAAAACTCTAAATATATATGCTACCGACATATAAATTAAAAATTCTTCTTTAGTTATTACATTAAAGTACACAGCTAAAAGCAAAACCATTACTGCCACTCTATTATATAATTCTTTTAAAAGATTTCCAAAAACTGACTGCATTTGTACCCTTGCCCAAGAGTAAAACACTTCAAAATAAGCACAGGCAACAGCTATTATATAAATATAAATTGTGTAGTCTTCAATTATTAAATTCTCATTAGCTCCACTTTCTACTACATAACTCATAATCCAATCATGAAAGAAATTCCAAAAATACCCTATTGGAATTGCTATGAATAATGGTAAAAAAATTATAGAGCTTAAAAACTTATCTTTTTCTACCTTTGAAGTATACCCTGAAAAAAACTTGATTATAGTAAAATGAACTCCGAAAGCTGTTATGGGCATTATTAAATTTGAAGCAGAAAACACATAGGTTGCTAACCCATAATACTCATCACCTAAAAATCGTGTATATAATACCAAGGTATTAATACCGCCTATTAAAAATCCTAAATAAATTATTAAGGTGTTTCTGAATGATTGTTTAAATACAATTCCCAACTTATTCTTTTATTAATTTTAGTATTGATTGATATATTTTTTCTCCTACATTCTCTCCGTACAACGGCTCTTTAAAATCTTTTGTTGTCGCTAAAAACTGTTGGAAATAATTTTCTATTTTTTCTGTACTAGCTCCAGCTATAGCTGCATAACCGTTATCTACTAATTCTTTCCATTCTGTTTCTTCTCTTGCTATTATGCAAAACTTCTTATTAAAGAAAGCCTCTTTTTGTAATCCTCCACTATCAGTAATAACCAAGCTACAGTTTTTTAACAACTCTAACATTGAAAAATAACCTACAGGTTCTATAAAAGTAACGTTTGGTTGTAATCGGTATTTCTCTAACACCTTTTTTGTTCTCGGATGTAAAGGAAGTACCACTTCTTTTGTTTTATGAATCTCTTCTAAAGCAGAGAAAATATTAGTTAATTTACCTTCATCATCTGTATTTTCTTGACGGTGAATTGTTGCTAATACAAACTCTTTTTTCTCTAAACCTAAGTCTTTAATAATAGTTGACTTGTTTTCGGAAACTTGACTATAAAACTCTACAGCATCTTTCATTATATCGCCATGCTTCTTTATCAAAATATCAAAACTATCAAAACCTTCATTTCTTAAGTTTGATACAGCAATATCTGTTGGACAACTTAGTAAGTTCCCTATTCTATCTGTTAAGATACGGTTAATTTCTTCAGGCATTAGCATGTTAAATGAACGCAATCCTGCTTCAATATGCACTACTTTTATATGAAGTTTTTTTGCCGCTAAAGCTCCAGCTAAAGTTGAATTAGTATCTCCGTATACAACAACTACATTAGGCTTTTCCGCTAATAAAATTTCTTCAATTTTTTCTAGCATTTGCCCCGTCATTGCCCCATGATTTAGTCCATTAATATTCAAGTTATACTTAGGCTTAGGAATTTGCATTTCATCAAAAAAAACAGCGCTCATGTTTGCGTCAAAATGTTGTCCAGTATGCACTATTACTTCTTCAATTTCATTGTACTTTTTGATTACTCTACTTAACACGGCTCCCTTTATAAATTGCGGACGTGCACCTAATATAGTTACTATTTTTTTCAAGAATTAACGACTTGTTTTAATATGATAGATAATTTTTCAGTTAACTTTTTTCGATGATATTGCTCTATGTTTTCAGAATTAACTTCTAAAACTCCTTTCTTATATTGATAATAGAGAAGTTTAATTTCTTTTTTCATTTTTACTACATCATCAAAATCAACAATAGTTCCTGAGTTAGTTTTAGCCAATATTTTTGCTAAATCACCATCTTCTGGACCTACTGCTAAGATAGGACGTTTTGCTTGTAAATATTCAAAAATTTTACCTGTTATAATCCCTTTAGCACTTGGTACTTTATTTACAGCTAACAATAAAATTTGTGATTTTCTTTGGTGTTGCTGTACTTCTTGGTGAGGAACATAAGCAATTTTTGTAATATTTTTAAACTTATATCCTTCTAAAACTTTTTCAACTTCTTTAGCTACTTTTCCTATAAGTTTAATTTCTAAGTCTTCTGCAAATTCATTATTTTCTACACATAACTCTGATAAAGCTTTCCATAAAACCTTAGGGTTTCTATCAGCATTCATCAAGCCTATATGCGTTATTGAAAAATTTTTATCAAGAACAACATTTTCTTTATCATTCAATTCAGAATCAAATCCATTGGTTATAACGTGAATATTTTTGGAAAATTTTTGATAATTCATTTTCATTGTTTCCCCTACTACCAAACTTGCATCAGCATATCTTAGAACTTCCTCTTCTAGCTTATAATGTTTTATTTTAGATTTTTCAGTTAAAGGTAATTGATGAAAATAATCAATATCTGTCCAAGGGTCTCTAAAATCTGCAATCCATTTTACTCCTAATTCTTTTTTTAATTCTAGTCCTATTAAATGTAAGCTATGTGGAGGGCCAGTGGTTATAACAACATCAATATCACCTTCTTTTAAATAGTTTTTAAGTTTTTTAACTGAAGGTTTTACCCAAAACTTACGTGCGTCAGGAATAAAATAGTTAGCACGAATATACTGCATTACCTTCCCTATAAAACTTGGATTAGGGTCTAGAAATCCTGCACTTATTTTTGTTTCTTTTTTCTTAAAAACAGATAATAAATCATTAGGTTCCCATATCGGAGTTTTAAATACTTCTAAATCCTTAGGAACATCTTTTTTTAGTGATTCATCTATAATCGGGTATGTTGCCCCGTCAACAGTAAAAACTACTGGTTCAATATTAAAATCTCTTAAATATTTTACAAACTTCAACCATCGTTGTATACCAGAACCTCCAGCAGGCACCCAATAATATGTAATTATTAATACTTTCAAATTATAAACTTTTGTACAAGTTTATCAATCCTTTTGAGGTCTTATCCCAAGTAAACTCATTTCTAACAAAAGTTTCACCATTCTTCCCCAGTCTTTCTCTTAATTGTTCTTCTTTGTACAGAGTTAAAACCTTCTTTGTAAAATCAGCCACATTTTTTTCTTCGTGTACTAATCCTCCTCCTACTTTTTCAATTATATTTTTTTGTGCTGTAGCATCACTAACTAATAAAGGTTTTCCTAAACTCATATATTGAAATAACTTATTTGCATGTGTAGTATCATGATGAATGTTTCTATGTAGTGGAGATAAACAAATATCACTATTACTTATATAACTTGGGAATGTCACTTCATTCTGCCAACCTTCAAAACTAACGTATTGCTCTACATCTAAGTCTTTTACTAATGCTTTTAAATCATCATTTACATTTCCTACTATAACTATTTTGATGTTTTTTATATCTTTTTTTAAAACAGGTAGGCTTTTTATTACTGTTTTTAAACCTCGTCTTTCACCCGTATCACCAATATACAATAAGTTAAAACTATTTTTTATTGTATGTTCTTTAAGTTTATTTAATGATTTAAAAAAAGAATTTCTAACAGTATTAGGAACTATAAAAATTTTTTTTGACGCTATTTTAACTCTTTCTAATATTTCTTTTTTTGCCTCCTCAGTAACAACTATTAATTTACTAGCTTTTTTAATAAACTCCTCTTCTTTCTTCTTCCATTTGTTAGTTGATATTAAAATACTTTGTGGAAACTTTTTTAAGTGAGGATAAAACTTCATTATCTCAGGCCTATTCTCATGTAAATCTAATATAAATGGTATTTGCTTTTTTTTATTAGCTAATAGAACAGCTTCTGCAACAATTATATCATGTACATGAATCGCTTCTATAGCGTATTTATTAAGAAAATGACTTATCTTTTTTTTCATTAGAATAGAGTATAATGGTATAGTATAAGCTAAAGCTGATAATTTATATTCTAATTTATTAGATTTATATCTCTTTACCTTTATCTCATTTATAAACTCTTCTGAAGGTTCATTAGTAGTATAGGTTAAACAAAACAAAAAAACCTCATGACCTGCTTTTATAAGCTCTATAGCTTCATTTTGCACTCTAGGATCTGGAGGAAATGTTTTATCTAAAATCATTCCTATTCTCATTTCACATTAGCTTTTTCTGCGTATACAGCATAATACCTAGGAGTATATTTTCTTAAAACAGGTCTAATTCCAAACTTATTAATTGGGCTAGTCCATTTTTTTGTATCAACAATATTCCACCCTGATTTTTCTAACAACCAATCATACTGCCAATCTTCAAACTCATGATAATGTCTATCCCACATATCTGTTTTACTCCTGTAAGCACTCGTAAACCATAATTTTAATGGAATAGTTGTTATTATTTTTGTTGCCTCAATTTCTCTTAACACATTGAAAGGGGCTAACAAATGCTCAAAAATTTCAAAAGCTGTTACAGCATCTACTTTATATTCTTTTACTATTTCTGGTAACAAATCTAAATCTTCCCCATTAGTATTATAAACTGTGTAACCGTTCTCTTCCATTATTTCAGAAAAAGGGTTACGAACTCCTAAATCTAGTATAATAGCCGGTGCAGGAAGATGCTTTTGTAAAAATTCAAGTGTGTGCTTATATCTTTTTTGAGGTAGTTTAGAATACATGAACATTATTTTAATAACAAATGTATTACTATTTTATCATTTCAAACAACAATGCTTAAAATAGAATTAAGTAACATCGTATAAAAAACAAAAGCGAAAGATTACTCCTTCGCTTTTAACTATTTAGTTTTCCATAGCAATTCGTACTTATTTTAATTAGTACGTTTTACATGCTACAAACATATTATTGTTTCACTTATAAAAAAAACATTATATACCGTATTTTATAAAAAGCATCATTAAAATAATGTATATTTGAAGTTGTTGCATATGTTTTTTTAGAAAAAGAACTTTCTTTATTTGACTGATTTATATTAAGATGACCAGATTTATAATTATAATACTTATAACCTTATTCTCTTCTTTAAAAATAATTCCCCAAACGAAGTATTTAGACTCTATAAATCATAGTAAAATTGACTTTTATAAAAACATTAATAGTGATAGCTTATTTTTTTATTGTGATAAATTAGAAAACTCTAACGATATCTGTAAAAAAATAGTGGCCTCTACTGGTAGAGCTTATGGCTTTTATAGATTAAAAAAATATGATAAGGCTGAAAGAATATCCATCAATGTAATAAAACAAGTAGACTCTTTGTTAAAGGTGGAAAATTTAACTTGCCTTATTGACAGGAAGATTGCTGCCTTAAATAGACTTTTTTGGCTTAAAAAAAACCAAGAAAAATATGAAGAAGCATACTCTATTCTCATAAAGTATGAACATGAAATATTAAATCATCCTATTCAAGATCAAAAATGGATTAGAAATAAGTTAGGTCTTGCTCTCAGTAAAGCTGTAATAAAAAATAAGCTTAACATGCAAGAAAAATCGAAAGCTATATTATTAAACACTATCTCTGAATCAAAAAACCCTATTCTAAAAAGTGTTCAAAAGAATAGTTTTTTTCTTCAATGGAAGGCTAATTCTTTTAATTGCCTTGGAAACACATATATGTCTATTAACAGTAAAAAGCCAAATAAAACTTACCTAGATTCAGCTGATTACTATTTTAACAAAGCTTATAAAATAACTCAACAGTTTATACCCGAGCATAAGGACTCTGAAATCTTTTATAACTTAAGAAAAACTGAAGTTTTAATGGCTAGAAAAGAATTTTCCAAAGCCATCGACTTAATTAATAATTATAAAAACATAAGTAACGGATACCCTTATTTTCATAGAGAGTATTTTCAAAAAGCTATCTGCTTTCACAACTTGAAAAAATCTGATTCTGCTATTTATTATTCAAACAAACTCTTAAAAAATCACAAAAAATGCGAAACAAGTAAACTTATTACCATTTACGATATACTCTCTAAAGAATACAATAATTTAAACAAACTAGATAGTGCTTATAAATATTCTAAACTTACTTTAGACCAGTATAATTTGGCAAAAAACACTAAGGATAAAACTTTTAATTTATTTTACAACAACAACTTTGAGCAGGCTCAAAAACTCAACAAAACTATAGAAAAAAGAGAAGCCAAAAAGCAACGAAACCTTATCATTTCTTTTATAGTATTACTATTAACTTTTATTATTATCACCTTTTATCTTTTAAATAAAGAGAAAGAAAAGAAAAAAGAGCTTATTTTAATAATGAATAAAAACAAACCTATAGAAACTGAAAGAAAAGAGTATAATATTGATGAGGCTTTAGAAACCAAAATTCTTGATGAATTTAAAAACGTAACTGAAAGTTTAGACTTTTTAAAACCTGAATTTTCAATTAATTACATTGCAGAAAAACTAGATACTAACACTACATATATTTCATTTGTTTTTAATAAACATCATGATGAATCTTTTAAGCAATACTGTACTAAGCTTAAGATTAACTATGTGGTAGAAAAATTAAAGACAGACAAAAATTTTAGAAAATATTCTATACAAGCCATAGCTGAAGAAATAGGCTATACCAATGCATCTGCTTTTACAAGAGCATTTAAAAAACACATTAGTATAACTCCTTCTGCTTTTTTAAAAAGTATTGAGAATTAGTTCTTCTTTCTTTTTATTACAAACCAACCAATAGGTATTATCAGTAATAAAGCATAACAGAATAAAGACAATAAACTTCCTGTTTTTATTACACTAGGTTCATATTTAAAAGTTATAGTATGTTTTCCTTTAGGAACTTCCATCCCTCTTAAAACATAGTTTACTCTATAGTATGGTACACTCTTTCCATCAATATAAGCATTCCATCCATCTTTATAATAAATTTCTGAAAATACAGCAAATTGATTTGAATTTGTATTTGACTCATACATCAATTCAGTAAGGTCCTTCTTTACTAAAGAAATAGTAGCTGTTGAATCCTTTTGAAATCTATCAACTTCTACTTTAAACTCCTTTGAGTTAATAACCGCTTCTGATTTAGTATTCAAACTATCTAATGTCACAATTTCTTCATTAGCTGAATTAACCTCTTTTAAAGAGTTTACAAACCACACATTTCCATTCGCTTTAGGGTTTTCTTGAAATTGTTCATCACTAATAATAAAGTACTTAGTATTTAACATATTTAGTACTTCCATATTATTTTTAGCTATTTGATAATCAAACAACTCTTGATAACGTTTCATTTTTGCAGCATGGTACCCTCCTATCGAATTGTGGAAATAAGATGTTCTACCATCTTGCATAGGACTTACACTAAAATTAACAACTCTGTAATATCCTTTATCTTTTAAAATTTCTGTATCAGCTTTTGTTGCTGTAAATGGCTTTTGCACTCTTCTTGCTGATGTAAAATCTTCTTTATTAACATAATTAGCATCTATTGACACTAAATCAAAAATTATGAGTCCTCCCAATACCATCAATACAGGTACTTGCTTCAGTTTTCCTTTTAAATAAAACCATAATATTCCTGCAACAGCTAAAACAAGCAAAAGAGAACGTAAACTATCGTTAAATAACATTGATTTTCTATCTGCAATTAAAGCATCAATTAACTCTGGAAGTTGCTGATATTGCGCATCTCGTAATCCTTCAAAAGCAAACAAACTAGACCCAAACAGTAAGAATAGTAAAGAAATACCTCCTACAATATAAAAAGCTTTCTTTACTGCATCTTCTTTTTCTTCGGAAGAATTCTCAGAAGAGAAAAATTCTTTTAATGCTAGAACACATAACAACGGAACACATAATTCTGCAATTACTTGAATAGACGAAACTGCTCTAAACTTATTATATAACGGAACATAGTCAATAAAAAAGTTCGTTACTATGGAGAAGTTTTTACCCCAACTTAATACGATGGAAAAAATAGTGGCTGCAACCAACCAATATTTTAATCGTCCTTTTACTAAGAAAATTCCTAAAAAGAACAAGAAAAAAACAATTGCTCCAATATAAGCTGGTGCTTCAACAATAGGTTGCTTCCCCCAATAAGTTAAAACTTGACTAGAATAGTCTTTTGCTACACTTCTACCTGCATTCTGTTCTAAAACTTGATAAAAATTAGAGTTCTCCCCTAACTCTTCAACTGTTCCTCCTCCCATAAAACGAGGAATTAATAAATTAAATGTCTCAGCAATTCCATAACTATACTCTGTTATGTACTCCTTATCTAATCCAGAAGATTTTTCTTTAGGCAGCCCTTCAGGAGTAATTGTTAACTCCGATTTACCTCGTGTACTATAATCAGCATATTCTTTCATAGCTAACAACCTAGTAGAATTAGCTCCAATACCAATTAACATTGCTGCTACTAAAATAGCTGATTGTTTAAAAAACACAGGCAATGTTCTCGATTTGAAAGCTTCAATACCTTCAACAATTGCCAAAATCAACAAACAAAATCCTAAATAATAAGTCATTTGCGGATGATTTGAATAAATTTCTAAAGCCATTGCCAAGGCCGTTAGAATAAACCCGAGTAAATATCGCTTTCTAAAAATATAAATTACTCCTGCAATCACCATTGGCATATAGCCTATAGCATGTGCTTTCGCATTGTGACCAGCTCCAAAAATAATTATTAAATACGTAGAAAAACCAAAGGATAAACTTCCTAAAACAGCTAGCTTCCAATCTATCTTTAAAGCTGTTAACAACAAGAAAAAACTTAAAAAATATAAGAAAAGGTAATCTGCTGGTCTTGGTAAAAAACGAATTGCTTTATCAATATAACGCACAAAATCATTAGGATAATAAGCACTTACTTGATATGCTGGCATTCCGCTAAAAGCATTATCTAACCAATACGGCTCTTCTCCTTTTTCAGCTCTATACTCTTTTACATCTTTTGACATTCCTATAAACTGGGTAATGTCACTTTGTTTAATTTGTTTTCCGCTTAAAACCGGATTAAAATACAATACAGATGCTATTGCAAAAACAATAATTGCTATTGCAAACGGTAAAAATTTCTTTAAGTTCATGGTTAGTCTATTTCTTCATAGTCAACGTACTCGCCAACAGAATTATTACTTTCTTTTGAATTATTTGGCTTTTTATCAATAACAGTCTTTCCTACTTCAACATCAGATGTTTGTTGTTGGTTTCTATACTGTTGCTCAGCTTTCTTTTGTACTTTGTCTACTGCTTTTTTTATTAAGTATGGTCCAAAAAGTTTTGCTAAAAACTTAATAGCATAATAAACTAACAGAATAATTAATATGGTTTTTATAAAATTCACAGGTCCAGCTTCATTTAAATATGTCATCTTTTTCTTAAAAATAAAAAAATCAATCAAAAATAACAATTTGAAGCAAAAGGAAGCGTTAAGAGTTTACAAAACTTATATTATATAGGTAATTGTATTTTTACGTATGTTTGTACAACCTGAAAATTTGGATTTATTATATGATTAAGAAACTTCTTATCCTTTTTGTTTTTTGCTCAATTTTAACTGCTAACGCGCAATATACACCTGTTATAAATTCAAATAGGCCAGGTTTCTCTGAGAGCCCTTATAGTGTTGGCTCGGGAGTTTATCAGTTTGAAACAAGTGTTTTTTATAGAAAGATGAATCCTACACCTACCTTTAGTAACCCTGAAGCACTAGGTTTAAATTTATTTTTTAGAACTAGTTTTATTTCTGAAAAGCTAGAAGTTAATTTTAATACTTCTTTACAAAGAGATAAAATTGCTTTTAAAAATATTTTTGAATCATCTTATAATAAAACAGGATTGAGTCAATTTAGCTTAGGTGCAAAGTATATGATTTATGCTCCTAAATATGATGATAAAAGCAAAGAAATAAGAAGTTGGAAAAAAAGACACTCTTTCGACTGGAAAAGATGGATACCACATATTGGTGTTTCTGCTGGAATAAATATTGGAAGCTTTTTAACTGATTACCATGAAAGAGGTGGGTTTAGTCCTAAAATTGGTGTTTTATTACAAAATGAACTTTCTGACAAGTTAAATGTTATCACCAACCTTCATTACGATTATATTGGCACTGATTTTTCTCAGTTTTCTTATATAGTAACTGGTACTTATAACTTCAATGATTACTGGTCTGGTTTTGCTGAAATGCAGGGTATTTTTGAAAAATATGAGAAAAAAACAAATATAGGAGCTGGAGCTGCCTATCTTTTTAGCGAAAATTTACAGTTTAATGCTTCTTTAAGAGCTAACTTACAACAAGATGAAATTGGAGTTTATAGTTCTTTAGGGGTATCGTACAGACTTAATAGACATAAAGATGATTTTGTTGAGATAGACGAATTCGGAAACAAAATTGAAAAAGAAAAACCTGTTAAATATGACGAGGATAGAAACTTCTTTGGTCGTATGTTTAGTAAAGTAGGTAAATTATTTTCTAAAAAAGATAAACGAAAAATTGATTCGAATACTGACTCTGGTGATAGTGACCTTTTAAATGAAAAACCAAAGAGACAACGTCAAGAGTCTTTAGTTGACATGATCGTTAAAGAAGATAAAAAACAAAAGAAAAAAACAGCCAAAGAAGAAAGAAAAGCCGCTAAAAAGGCTAAAAAGAAAGCTGAAAAAGAAGCTAAACGTAAAGAAAAAGAACGCCTAAAGCTTGAGAAGAAAATAAAAGAAGAAGAAGAAAAAGAAGCCAAGCGTAAAGAAAAAGAGCGTTTAAAACTTGAAAAAGAGATAAAAAAGCTAGAAGAAGAAATCAAGAAAGAAGAACAACAAGAGAAAGAAAAGGAAAAAGAAAAGGAGGACAATTAAAAGACTTAAATTTGCAAAATGATTCAAATTAAAGAAATAACTACCAAAAAGGGAATGAAACAATTTGTTAAGTTTCCTTTTTCTCTTTATAAAGACAATAAGTATTGGGTTCCTCCTATTATTAAGGATGAAATTGAAAGTTTTGACAAGAATAAAAATCCTGTTTTTGAATATGCCAACGCTCGCTTTTTCCTAGCCTTAAAAAACAATAAAATAGTTGGTAGAATTGTAGCTATCATCAATTCTTACGAAATTGAAAAACAGCATATAAAAAAGATACGTTTTGGTTGGTTTGATGTTATTGATGATATAGAAGTATCTAAAGCTTTGTTAAATAAAGTTGCAGAAATAGGTCGTGAGAACAACCTAGAATATATGGAAGGTCCTGTCGGTTTTAATAACTTGGATAAAACCGGAGTTCTTATTGAAGGTTTTGATTATATAGGTACCATGATTACTTGGTACAATCATCCATACTATGCTAAACATTTAGAGCAATTAGGCTTTACAAAAGAAAAAGAATATATTGAAAGTATATTCTCTTTTAGTAATGTTGACATTAAAAAATATGGAAAGGCTAGCAATATAATTCAAAGAAGGTATAACTTAACTCCTTTGAATTTTACTTCAACAGATAAAATAATGCCTTATGTAGATGAGATGTTTGATTTGTTTAGTAAGACTTATTCAAAGCTATCTACGTATGTACCTATTTCAAATGCTCAAATAGCTTACTTTAAAAAGAAATACATAAGCTTTATAAATCCTGAATATATAAAGTTTGTTGTTGATAAAAATCACAAATTAGTAGCCTTTGCAATTGTAATGCCTTCATTTTCTGAAGCCTTACAAAAAGCAAAAGGAAAACTTTTCCCTTTTGGAATTTTCCACTTGCTAAATGCCAGAAAAAACTCAAAAGACGTTACGTTTTATTTAATTGGTGTTGATCCTGAATACCAAAACAAAGGTGTAACCGCTATTATTTTTGAGCAATTTCACCCTATCTTTTTAGCTAAAGGAATTCAAAATTGTATTAGAACACCAGAACTTGAAGAAAATCAAGCAATTCATCAAATCTGGAAAGATTTTGATCCTAAAATTCATAAAAGAAGAAGAACATACAAACTCGACTTATAATGCAACTCTTTTATAATTCAGATTTATTAACTACTTCAAAAGAAATTACTTTCAATAAAGATGAAAGTCGTCATATAATTCGTGTATTACGAAAAAAAGAAGGAGACGTATTACACATTACCAACGGAAATGGAACTCTTTTTTTTGCCGAAATAATTATTGGAAGCGATAAAAAATGTATTGCTAAAATTATTAAACTTGAAGAAAAACCTCGTACTAGAGATTACTATTTACATGTAGTTATAGCTCCTACAAAAAATAATGATCGTTTAGAATGGTTTTTAGAAAAAGCTACAGAAATAGGTATTGATGAAATTACTCCTATTATTTGTAAAAACTCAGAAAGAAAAATTGTAAAAATTGATCGTTTAGAGAGGATTATACAATCTGCTATGAAACAATCACTACAGTTTACATTACCTAAACTTAACCCTCCTATAAATTTTTCTGATTTTATAAAGAATGATTTTTCAGAAGAAATATTTATTGCACATTGTGAAGAAAGTATTGAAAAAAAGTTTTTAAAAAATATTGCTTCTCCTAAATCAAAATACATAATTCTTATTGGTCCAGAAGGAGATTTTTCTCATGAGGAAATTCAACAATCTTTAAATAAAGGGTTCATTCCTATATCTTTAGGAGCTAATAGACTTAGAACAGAAACAGCTGGTTTAAATGTAGTGCAGAGTATAGCCTATTTACACCAGTAATTCATTTTTTGTATATTTAGCTACTCTTAAAGGTTTTTTATTTTGACTACAGCAGATTTTTTTAATCTCTTTTTGTTGATTAGTGCCGTTCACGGTTTCGCTTTTAGTATTATACTTTTTTGTTCTAAAAACGGAAGAGAAAAAAGTATGATATACCTAAACCTCCTAATATTAGCTATTTCATTAAACAATATACAATCTTGGGCTTTAGAAAAAGAATTGTTTCAACATAAGTTTGCTTTAGACTATGTACAGGTTCCTTGGCACTTTTTAGCAATGCCTTTTTTGTACATGTTTTTAATACACTACCTAAACCTTGCTGAAAAAGCTTACAAAATATTAAAGATAATTATTCCTGTTTTTTTTATTCTAGTTGCTAGTCAAATCAGTTTTGTTCTTTATTACAGTGATTCGGCTTCAAGAGAGAATTTAAATTTTATTTACGAGAGATATACCTCTATTGAAGAAATATTCAGTTTAATTACCTCATTAAGTATATTTATATATTCATTTTACATTTTATATAAAAAGGAAAAACTTTTCCCTAAAATCCTATCATTTGACAACCTTAGATGGATTTATACATTCTTTATATTAAGTTCTATTGGATATACTCTTTGGATTTTAGCTTTAATCGTTAAGGTAAGTATGAACTTTACTGGTTTCTTATTTTCATATTATCCTTTAAGAATTTACACCACAGTCTTAATTTATTGGTTAGGGTATCAGGGATTAAAACAAATTCGTGTATTAAAAGAACGTGAAAGAATTAGAAAATCTCTTCTAATTGATTTAAATGGGGACTTTAGTGTTGACACAATTAATTTGAATACGGAAAAAAGTTTCTCTGAAAATCAGGTTGAAAAACAAAAGGAACAGTTTATCGAGATAGATAAATTCATCCGATCAAAAAAGAAATATTTACTAAATAAATACACACTACAAGATCTTTCAAAAGACACAGAGTTGAGTTCTAGCACACTTTCTCTTATTATAAATAATATTGCTAAAAAATCTTTTACTGATTATTTAAACGAAATGAGAATAGATTTAGCCAAAACACTCTTATTAGATCCTGATTACACAAGCTACACAATAACATCTATAGGACTAGAGTCTGGATTTAACTCTAAATCTACATTCTACACTGTTTTTAAAAAACATACAGGATATACACCTGTTCAATTTAAAAGCTCATCACTAGCTGTTTTAAATTAAAGAAACTTACTTTCTTTTTATAAAAAGACAGTTCGAAAACATCCATTTTGGATGTTTTCGAACCTCTATCTCCTTATTCCAAAGTATATTTACTTAGTGAAATTAAAAAATTAGTAATTGAAAATAGTTGAAGGGGTTTTCAATTTATAATTAAGATTTCTAATAAAATTATTGGGAACACTTATTCTCAATACGAAAAAGGAAAAGCTATAGCTTAAAAACACCAATATTAATATTGGTGTTTTTTACCTTTTATAAACCAAATACACTCCATAAACAAAACAATATTAATCATGCTTTTTATAAAAAGTTGGTTTTAAAACACCTTTTTGGATGTAACTGGACTACATATATAATAGCTTACAATATTTTTATCACATAGAATAAAAAGCTTTTTTGAAAAATTAGGGGAATTTTCATAAAAGAAAGCTTATTTATTTTTTAAGGGGAAAAAACACCAACACATTTGTTGGTGTTTTTTATTGTTGTTTTACTATATTGCTTTTAAATTCAAGTTAATTAATGAAAAACTTCACCCTGTTTTTTTTCTTTCTATTAAACCTCAATATTTTTTCACAAGAAATAGCTATTATACAATATAATGGAGGTGGTGATTGGTATGCAAACCCTACAGCATTACCAAATCTTGTAAAGTTTACTAATCTAAACACAAAAGCACAAATTGATAAAGACATACAAAGCATTAAACTTGATGATGATACCATCCTTAACTATCCTATAGTTTTCATTACTGGACATGGTAATGTTTTATTTACAGATAATGAAGTATCAACACTAAGAAACTACCTTATTTCTGGAGGCTTCTTACACATATCAGACAATTATGGTCTTGATAAGTACATACGAAGAGAATTAAAAAAAGTTTTTCCCGAGCTAAAACTTCAAGAAATTCCTAATAACCATCCTATTTATCATCAAACCTTCTCTTTTCCTAAAGGTCTGCCAAAAATTCACGAGCATGATAAAAAGCCACCACAAGGATTTGGTTTATTCTACAAAGGTAGACTCGTAGTTTTTTATGATTATGAAAGTGATTTAAGTGATGGTTGGGAGGATACCGCAGTACATAACGACCCAAAAGAAATCAGAACTAAAGCTCTACAAATGGGAGCGAACATAATAGAGTATGCTTTTAAACATTAACACTTTACAGATTGATAATATTAAGATTAATTTTGACACAGAGGCTTTATGGATGCTTAATATTGCTCTAGCAATAATTATGTTTGGTATTGCCTTAGATATAAAAATAGATGACTTTAAAAGACTTGTTAACAACCCTAAAATATTATTTGTCGGATTATTATCTCAGTTTATTCTACTTCCTTTTTTAACTTTTGTTCTTGTTAATATTATTAATCCATATCCTAGTTTTGCTTTGGGTATGATGATGATTGCTGCTTGTCCAGGGGGAAATGTTTCTAACTTTTTTAGTAAAATGGCAAAAGGCAACGCTGCATTATCTGTCAGCCTAACGGCTTTTTCTACAATTATTTGTTTAATAATGACTCCTTTAAACCTACAGTTATGGGGTAGTTTATATGAACCTACCAATGAAATTTTAAAAAGTGTTTCCTTAAATCCTTTTGAGCTTTTTAAACTTGTACTTCTTATTTTAGGGATTCCAATAGTTTTAGGAATGCTAGTTAATCATTACCATCATGAAATGGCGAAAAAAATAAATAAGCTTTTACGTCCGTTTTCTATCTTCTTTTTCCTCTTATTAATTGTAATAGCATTGTATGATAATGCGAATATTTTTAAAAACTATATACATTTAGTATTGTTTCTCGTAATATTTCATAACATTTATGCGTTTGTTATAGGCTATGTTACCGCTAAATCTTTTAAGTTAAATAAAAAGGATTGTAAAACGATTTCTATGGAAACTGGAATACAAAATGGTGGCTTAGGTTTACTTCTTATTTTTAGCTTTTTTGACGGCTTAGGCGGTATGGCTCTTCTTGCTGCGTTCTGGGGTGTTTGGGATATTTTTTCAGGAATGATGTTAGCTACTTATTGGGGAAGAAATAAACAATAAATGAAAACACTTTTATACTACTTTTTTAAACTCTTTGTAAGAACCGGTTTATTCTTTTACTCTAAAAAAACAACAGTGATTGGTAGTGAACGTATACCAAAAAATGAAGCTGTAATTTTTACTGCTAATCATCCTAATGGTTTAATTGATCCTTTGCTCATAGCCACCCACATAAAAAGGAGAACAAACTTTTTAGTACGCGCTGCAGTATTTAATAACCCTATTATTGCTAAGTTTTTTAACTTACTTGGAATGATGCCTATATATCGTATTAGAGATGGTGTACAACAGCTTAGTAAAAACGAAGAAATTTTTAATAAATGTCAGTTGATATTAAAAAATAACAAAACCTTACTAATCTTTCCAGAGGGAACTCATAAAAAATATAGAACTGTTAGACCTTTAAGTAAAGGTTTTACAAGAATTATTTTTAAAACTTTAGATAATTTCCCTGACACTAAAATTAATATCGTTCCTGTAGGAATTACATATCAAAATGTATCTAGTTACCCTTCAAAAACTGCTATCCATTTTGGCTCTCCAATTTTGGCTAACAATTATTACGATAAACAAAACATAAATCAATCAGTAAAAAACATAAAGGAACTTGTTTCAAATCAACTAGAAGATTTAAGTGTTCATATAAAACAAGATGAAAATTATGAAACTATTTTGTCTACCTTAAACAATGCTCAAGTTGATTTTACCAAAGTTAATCATGTTAATGCTCTTATAAAAGACAAAAAAATACTTCCACAAAAAAAGCGCAGTATAAACTACGCTCTTCCTTTACTTTTATTAATTGTTTTAAATAGCTTAGTTCCATATTCAATTTGGAAGCTTTTAAGTAAAAAAGTAGACGAAATAGAGTTTATAGACACCTTTAGGTTTGGTGTAAATGCTATTTTATTTCCTTTGTTCTACTGTATCCAAAGCTGGGTAATTAATATCTTTTTTGGCTGGAAAATAGCTTTACTCTATTTTTTAACTTCTTTCTTACTTATTCTTTTATACACCAAATTATCTATTACTCCGCCATCAAAATAGCATCTTGAATATCTTGCTGAATTTTAGTACGTATATTACTTTTTACTAAACCATAATTTCTCATTGTGGGATAAATTCTATTTGATAAAAACACATATACAACACCTGTTGCTGGATCTGCCCAAGTATAAGTTCCTGTAAAACCACTATGCCCAAAACTTACATCTGACACACAACCACAGGTAGCTTTAACTTTAGGGTTTAACTGTGGTTTATCAAAACCTAAACCTCTACGTACTTTTTTGTTTGCATAATAACGCTTATTAAACTTGTGTACAGTTTCTGGCTCTAAGTACTTTTTTCCTCCATAAGAACCATCTTGTAAAAACATTTGCATAATTTTAGCTACATCATTTGCGTTTGCAAACAAACCAGCATGTCCACCAACACCTCCAAGCATTGCTGCTCCCATATCATGAACATACCCATGAACTAATTGGTGTCTGTAGTAATTATCTCTTTCAGTAGGAACAATTTCATCTTTTGTAAACTTAGTTAAAGGTAAGTAAGTCATTCTATTTGCTCCAATAGATTGATAAAACTGCTCATCAACTAGTTTATTTAATGGTCTTTTGTATTTTCTTTCTATAATTTCTTTAAAAATATAGTATCCTAAATCACTATACTTATACCCTACCCTTTTTCGTTGCTCTGAATCTACTATCTGCTTGTATATTGAATCTTTATATTCTTTAGCTAGGTATAAATTTTTAGCTACTTTTATACTAAACCTTGGTGTGCGCTTTTTTCTATAAAATTTAGTAGAGTTTTTACCTGTTATACTATCTTTAGTACCCAAGTAAAAAGGAATCCAAGAACGTAAGCGTCCGTAATGAGATAATACTTCTTTTAATAGTAAAGTATCTTTATTAGACTTACTATATCGTGGTAAAACATCTCCTAAACTTGAAAACAAACTTATTTTTCTCTCTTCTTCGGCTTTCATTATCATTGGTAACGATGCCAATATTTTGGTTAAAGAAGCTAAATCATAAATATCAGAATTTTTAACAGGATGTTTTTTTTCTAAAGTATGATAACCAAAGCTCTTGTTATAAATCACTTTACCATCCTTAGCTACTAAAATTTGTCCTCCTGGAGACATTTTCTCTTGTAAAATGGTATCGATTCTTTTGTCTATAATTGAAAGTTTTTCTGATGAAACTCCGGCCTCTTCAGGAATTGTATACTGTAACACATCCAATCCATCTACCAATAGTCCATACCCAACTTTAAACTCATTTTTTATAGATACTGGCAACTTTCCTTTTAAATCGAAAGCTCCAAAAAGAGCTTGCGCTGAAAGTTCTTGAGCTAACTTACTATTTTGGTATGACATAACAACTCCTTCTATATTAGTAAAAGAAGGAACTTGAAGTAAACTATAAGGACTAGCAAAGACATCTAACACTACTTTATTACTTCTAGCTATTTCTTGTAACCAAACAAGGTCTTTGTTAGAAAACTTATAACTTTTCCATGGGTTTTTATTTGATTTATGAAAACCAATAACTATAAGATTATACTTTTCTAACTTCTTCTTTAAAACGCTTAAATGCTTATCTGAAACTTTATCTACCTTAGTATAATTTTTAAGCATTTCATAGAAATCTGATCCATTATCACTTCCTAAAGAAACATAAGCTACTTTTTTATCCTTAAGGTTGTTAATTGGTAAAATGGCTCCTTCATTTTTCAAAACTGTGATAGAGTTTTTTATCAACTTACGATGTAAAACCTCATCATAAGGATTATTTATATCTTTTAGAACATTTTCTGTAACAATAGGCTTATACTTATTCAATCCAACTAGGTATTTAGCCTTTAAAATCTTTTTAACTGAATGATTTAAGCGCGCCTCTGTTAATTTCCCTTCTAAAAGAGCTTTTTTAATCAATCTAATTGAACCTGGAACATCTTGAGGAATCAATAACATATCATTCCCTGCTAAAATTGCTGCCAAATCTATTTCTGCTGGTGTTGAGTAATTTGCAGCTCCTTTCATATTCAGTCCATCAGTAATAACTAATCCTTTAAAACCTAGTCTGTTTTGTAACAGATTAGTCACTACACTTTTTGATAATGATGATGGTAGTTTTGGATTGGTTTCTAATGCTGGAATGCTTAGATGTGCAGTCATTACACTTCCTACTCCTGCTTCAAATATTTTTTTGAATGGATATAACTCTATAGAATCTAAGCGTCTTTCACTAAAATTAACTGTTGGTAATGTGTGATGAGAATCTGCTTCAGTATCTCCATGTCCTGGAAAATGCTTCGCATTTGCTAACACGCCTACACCTTGCATTCCTTTTGTAAAAGCTATAGCTTTTTCTGCTACATTTTCTTTACTCTCTCCAAAAGAACGGTTTCCTATAATAGGATTATTCGGATTTGTATTTACATCTACAACTGGAGCAAAATTCATATGAATTCCTACTCTCTTACAATGTTCTCCTATTCTTTTACCAACTTCTTGAAGTAGAACGGTGTCTTTAACAGCTCCTAAAGTCATGTTCCAAGGAAAACGATATGTATTTTTTAAACGCATATCCAAACCCCATTCACCATCAAAACCTACCATTAGAGGTACTTTTGCTAATTTTTGATATTTATTGTTTAAAACTACTTGTTTATCTGGTGTTCCTTGCATAAAAATAATATTTCCTACATGGTATTTTGTAACCATACTTGAAATAAAATCCTCATGCTTTTTATCTTTATTTGAATAAGCTTGTATCATGAACAACTGCCCTATTTTTTCATCAACAGACATGCTTTTCATAATACTATCTACCCAAACATTTTGTGCTATAGAATCTTTTGCCAACAAAGGATCTACTTGCTGAGCTTGAATTATTTGTATAAAAACAAACGCTAGTACCGTAAATACTTTTCTCTTCATATTATCATACTTCTTTACAAACTTTACACATTATTGTAAAGTTTTAATTCCTTTTAAATGAAATCAATAGTTATACCAAAAATCGTGCATGCCAACTCTCATTTGCTGGCACTTCCCATTTTTTCTCAAAATCTTCTTTAGTATTTACCATATTATTAAACACAACTGTTTCTGCTGTTACTTTTTGTTCTTTGGCAAAATTTTGGAACTCTGGAAGTTTTACGATATTAATGTTATCTCCGTCTTTAAAAGAAACATTCATTTTATCCATTAAATCTAATTCTAGCTCTTTTTCTAATTCTTGTATAAAACGTACAGAAGCATCTATTGAACACCCTGAAACGTTATTAAAATTCTCATCTACTCCCAATATTAAAAATTGATTGTACTTAATAGTAAAAGATCCTCTTAAATCATCCCCATGACGCGTCCAATTATCTATAAAAAGTAATGCTTTTGCACTAATAAACTCTATTTCTTCTTGTGTAAACTCTCTATCTGACTGATACACCCAAACTCTTGAGTTTTGAGGTAGTTTTTTATATTCTGTAAACATTTTTATAGTGTTTGTTTTCGTAATATCTAAATTAAAGAACAACTTAGATAATTACTAAAAATAAATGTTAAAGATTACCTTAAATTAAATTTTTGTTGTAAAGCTTGTAGCTTTTCTTCATCTGTCATGGTATCTTTTGGTGCCGACATTCTTTCTTTTATTTCTCGTAATACTTTTTTTGTATATAACGGAAAATCGGCATTTTGTATCCAAGCATTATATCCTGGGTTCTCTTTTAGTACTTCTTCTACAGTTCTTCCTTTATACTTTCCAAAAGAAAAGATTTCTTGGTCTTTATCATTAAATAAGATAAAACCAGCAAAATCAGCTCTTTTTCCATGTGTGGAAAACTCACTTAATGCCTCTACTGAGTTTTCTAAATCTTCATACTTCTCAACTTGTGCTAATAAGATTTCATAAGTTGCATTGGTATCTGCTTCTGCTCCATGTGCTCCTACTAACTCTTTTCCACAATAAAACTGATATCCTGCTCCTAACGTTCGTTGTTCCTTTTTATGAAAAATAGTTTGTACATCTACAGCTTTACGGTTATTCATATCGAAATCAATTCCTGCTCGTAATAATTCTTCTGCTAATAAAGGAATATCAAATCGGTTTGAGTTAAACCCTGCTAAATCAGCATCGCCAATTAGCTCATTTATTTGCGGTGCTAATTCTTTAAAAGTTGGTTCTGTTACTACTTTTTCATTAGTAATTCCATGAATATCTGATGCTTCTTTTGGTATTTCTATTTCTGGATTCACCAACCATGTTTTACTTTCTTTATTACCATTAGGAAACACTTTTAAAATAGATATTTCAACTACTCTATCTTTAGCTATGTTTACTCCTGTTGTTTCTAAATCAAAAAATACGATTGGTTTTGTTAAGTTTAGTTTCATGTATATTGTTTCTCTAGTTCGAAAGTTTTTAATATTTAAAAAGTTGGTATGTTCTCTATCTATACTTTACAGCTTTGTACTTTCTAACTCTTTATTCTTTATTTAATTCTTTTTTGAATTCATCTATTTGGTCTAACACTTTCTGCGGAAGTGTAGGCTCTTTAAAATTATATTTTTCTAACTCTTCTTCTAACGTTTTTGCTACAATGTAACGTGCTGTTGGTTTATCATCAGCTGGTATTATATACCAAGGTGCGTTATCTGTAGATGTTCTTTGCAACATATCTTCATAACACTCTTGATATTTATTCCACAACTTTCTTTCCTCAAGATCACCAGCAGAAAATTTCCAGTTTTTTTCTTCAATATTTAACCTACGTAATAACCTATTTTTTTGTTCTTCTTTAGATACATTTAAAAAGAATTTTAAAACAATAGTTCCGTTTTCTGATATGTGTTTCTCAAACTGATTAATACGTTCCATTCTACTATGATAAAAAGCATCAGTTAAATCATCTAAACTTTTTACTGTCGGAATATTTTCTGCAAATATATACTCTGGATGCACTCTTGTTACCAAAACATTCTCGTAATGTGTACGATTAAAAACTCCTATTTTTCCTTTTGCGGGTAATGCAGTATAATGACGCCATAAAAAATCGTGCTTCAACTCCAAATCTGTTGGTACTTTAAAACTATGTACCACTACTCCACGCGCATTTACATCTTTAAAAACTTCGCGAATTAAACTGTCTTTTCCCGCTGTATCCATTCCTTGTAAGCACAATAAAACACTATACTTACCCTCTGCATACATAGTGTCTTGTAAATCACTAATCTTTTTTCTTGATTTTTTTAGCTTTTTCTTAGCATTATCGACAATTTCTTTAGTTGAAAATTCTTTTAACTCTCTTTTTTTAGAAAATTTATAGGTATTTGTGTTCATTCGCTTTTTATATAGTATAAAAGTACAAAAATATAGAGTTTTTTAATTGATTTTTTCTTGGTTATTATCAATTATTACAATTAAATCTAAAATATTTCTTAATTTATTTTTTTGAGCTTTACTTCCAAATAAACAACAGATGAATAAAACAATTATTATACAAGCTAGCTCTAAAAGTACAGGAAACACTAATAAAGTGATTAACTACCTCAACAGTAATAAATCTTTTGATTTTGTTGACTTAAAAACCAAAAATATTGGTGTGTTTGAATACGACTTCTCTAATGCTGGTGATGACTTTATTCCCCTAATGGAAGAAATTATTAACAAGTACGATACCCTTGTATTTGCTACTCCTGTTTACTGGTATACCATGAGTGCTACTTTAAAAACTTTTTTTGACAGATTGTCTGACCTACTAAAATATAAGAAAGATTTAGGAAGACAATTACGTGGTAAAAATATGGCTATGATTAGTAACTCATGGGCTGATGACCGTAGAAATGGTTTTGAAATGCCTTTTATTGAAAGTGCTAAATATTTAGGTATGAACTATCTTGGTAGTACCCATGCTTGGTTTACTGAAGACGGAAACGACATACATCCTGATGCTAAAGTTAAAATTAATGAATTTAGAAATATTTTAGCTACTAAAAATTTTAAGGATGTTTTAACCCGTTAGAATTTTAAGATGTCGTTTTTTTACAATTTATAAGAAACCTTTGACAGTATTTTTGAGTTTTAATTTTAATTCATCACAATGCAAAAAGTAATTATAGCTCAAATAACAATTCAACAAGGAAAAGAAAACGATTTTTTGAAATTGGCTGTAGAAATGGTAAAAACGAGTAACGCTGAAACAGGATGTATTACCTATCAATTACATAAAGACCTATTTAATGAAGGTAATTATTTGTTTTATGAAGAGTATATTGATAGCAAAGCTGTAAATACACATAATAACTCTGCTTACTTTCATCAATTTATAAAGGATATTACTCCTTTAATTACCAAAGAGCCTATTATAAATATTTATTAATTTAAATGAGTATAAAACACTATAAACCATCAAATTACCTATCTCCTTATATTGATAGGTATTTTGTTTGTTCTCAAACCAAAAGTCTTCCTTTAATTTTACCAGGCACTGGTTTAGAAGTACTTTTTCATATTGATACCCCTTTATCTATCAATAATAAAAAATTAGATGTTGCTCATATTATTTGTCCGAGGGAAAAATTAATTTTTGATTCAACTAACAATGTAAATTATATTTCTGTACGTTTTCATAGTGGCGGTTTTAGACATTTTACTTCCATACCACATACACAAATTGTTAATCAATATTTGTCTGTAGAAGGAATATGGAATAATGAAGGTAGAGAACTTTTAGAAATTCTTTATTCATTACCTAGTATAGAAGAAAAAATTAAACTAATTGATTTCTTTCTATGCAATCAATTAAAAAAACATCATTTTTCTACTATCGTTAATTGGGATTTGATAATTAAAACTCTATACAAAAACTTTAATTCAATATCTCTTCACGAATTAGCCTATCATAGTAACTTAAGTTACCGTCAATTTGAACGTCTTTTCAAACAAAAGTTTGGCGTTTCTCCTAAAAAATTTCAACGAATCACTAGGCTTCAAAAAACTGTAAAACAAGTATTGCTATCGAGTAACAAACATTATTTGTCTACTGCTTTAGATAATGGTTATTACGACCAAAGTCATTTTATTAAAGAATTTCAAAGTTTTACAAATCTTAAACCTTCCCAGTATTTTGTAACTAAAAACTTTGAAAACCACTTTTATTATAAACCTTTAAGCTAGTCAATCCAGTTTTTAAAATCTTTTACACGCTCCCTACTTACAATTATTTCTGAGTCTTCATAAGATTCTAATTTTAGTTGTAAGCGTGAGTTTGTATAAGACACAATATCTTTTATAGCGTTTATATGTACTATAAATGTTCTATTTACTCTAAAAAACTGCTCTGGATCTAACTCTTCTTGCCAGTACTCTAAAGAATTATCTATCAAATAGTTTCTGTTGGAATTGGTCTGTATATAAGTTGCTTTATTTTCCGAATAAAAGCATTCAATATCTTCTGTATTAATTATTTTTAAGTGCTGTCCTACTTTTATAGTAAATCGTTTTTTATACTTTCTATCTACAGGATTAATTAATAGCTTACGAATGTCATTTATATTGACTTGAATGTTACTTTGTAAAGGTTGATGTTCTTTAAACTTATCTACAGCTATTTTTAACTCGTCTTCATCTATTGGCTTTAATAGATAGTCTATTGAATTTAACTTGAATGCTTTTAATGCATATTCGTCATAAGCAGTGGTAAAAATAATGGCTGATTTTACTATTACTTCTTCAAAAATCTCAAATGATAACCCGTCTGAAAGCTGAATATCTAAAAATATCAAATCTGGATGAGTATTATTTTGAAACCAATTAATTGATTCTTCTACTGAATGCAACATTTGCTGAACTTCTATGTTTAGTTCCGCTAACATTCTACTTAACCTTCTTGCAGCTGGCTTTTCATCTTCAATAATTATAACATTCATAGTTTGGTTTATTTTTAGCAATTATTTGTTCATATATTCTTTAATCTTTCGTTCTTCCCATTTTTTAGAAAAAAGTTTTCCTTTTGCAAAAACATTAAATCCGTGTAAAAATACTATAACTCCCCACCAAAAGAATAAATTATAGTTGTTTATATCTAAAAAGGCCTCCATTACTGACTCATCTCTATAAACAATATCTTTATATATTACTAAGTCTTAAGACCATTCTCCTCTATATGGGTTATAACTACATTTAAGAGGTTTTGAGAGAGGATTAATGGGTTCAGAGAGAAACGCTCTACAATCAGTGCAAATATGTCTGAATTCACATACTTTACAATCGTTTATGTCATCTTTTTTTATAGATGTAAGTTTTGTATAATCTTTACTATTTAATAGTTCCTTTGAAATAAATTCTACCTCCGTGTTTTTTATATTTCCAAAAGTTAAATCGAGAGCTGGGCAATTTTTTATATTCCCTTTTCTATCAATTGCTAGTTTTTGATTTAAACAAGAGTTAAAATTTAGAGACTCTAAAAATTTTTCCTGATTAAGAGTGAAGTATTTTTTAGAGATAGTACCACAAAAAGAAAAATCAGTAAATGTTGTCTCAAGATGTTTGGAGGTAAAAAAAGGAATTTGAAAATAATTCTCTTCTGAAAAAGAGCTTCCATGTAAAATAACTTTTTTAAACCTTGGATTACTGAGGTGAGCTTCTTCAAAAAATGCTTTATCTTGATTATTATGGTATTTCATAATGATTTCGATAGTAGATAAGCTTTTTAAATTAAAAAGCTTTAAAAGCTTATTTAATTCCGTTTTACTCAAAGAAAAATAACAGACGAAATGTAATGATTTACTGCTAGTTATTCTTGCTATTTCTTTTATCCTTTGAAGTTTTTCAAAATCAAAAAAATCTAGTTCTACAATAATATCATTTAATTGGTTCGCTGTCTTATAAGTAGTATCAAGATCAGGAAACAAATCGAATTCTTCTATCTCACAAAAAAAACCAAAATTTTTATTCTCCAAATGAAGCAGGGCTTCATCTATAATTTTTTCTTCATCAGGATGAAACTCTTTTTTTATAGAAGAAATACTCTCTCTATTATTAAGGCTTTCTATTATATCTGCTATTTCATTTGGCAAAATAAAGACTTCTTTTGCTTGTAAATCACAAATAGTAGACCTACTAGCTCCTTTTACTATTAAACAATTAGCAAATAATTGGAAATAATTTTTCTTTATCATAATCTTATAATTTCTTTATGAGGATTTGACATAGATTCAGGAACTTTTTTTATTTCTTGAGGAATCTTTAAGTAGGAATCATTTTTTGCATAGGTTATATATTTAGTTATAACAGGTAATAAGTGTTGTTTATCTCTCATTTTCATTTCTTTTAATTAGCTAAATAATCAGCTATTTTTTCTTCTATTCTATAATTACAGGGATAAGAGAGCATTCCGAATTGACCAACTGGATTAACCTCTAAAAAGTAATATTTGTTATTTGGTGTAACAAGAATATCAATAGAACCAGAGTTTAAGTTTAACCTACTCATTAAGAGTTTTATTTTGCTCTCTATTTTTTCAGGTAATTTATAGGGGACTTTTCTTTGCACTATATCAAAATCATGGTTTCTCAAATCTATAGATGTTGCTTTGTTTTTCTGAGAAAATATAGCCATAGAATAAGTCTTATCATCTAAGTAAAAAACTCTCAATTCATATTTTTTTTGAATTGTTTTTTGAAACAAAGAAGGAAAAAATGTATCTTCTTTTATATCATCAACTAGATTGGTATACATGGCTCCTTTCTTCTTATTAATTCTTATTATAGGATTTCCAAAAATTGTTTTAGTTACTAAAGAAGTTTCGTACTTTTTAATTTTTAAAAACTCTTTTTTTGAATTTATGACATAACTTTTAGGAACATTTAAACCTACACTTTCTGCAATATCTATTGCAATCAATTTATTTACAGTTGCAGTTGAAAACGTATTTAGGTGTTTTTTCTTAAATAACAAAAAATATAAATACTCTTTTAAAGATTCTCCCTCTAATTCTAAAAAACTTAAAAGGGACTTGTATATTTTTTTATAATCCTTTTCTGTAGAGACAAAAGAATTATTATTTATATATCCTCTTCTATACCAAACTGATTTTATTTCAGATAATTTAAAACTTTCATTATTAAAATTAAAAAGAAAGTCATCAGCAACAGGGGTTACAATTACTTTATCTTCTTTATTTATACGTATCCATGCTACATTTTTCCTGTTAAGCCAGCTAATAACATCCAAAGTAGAAGCCTCATTTTCTTTTGAAATTATTAAAACCATAATTATTGAATTAATTCAATTTAAAAATGCTAGACAAATTTGCCTAGCACTCTTTTTCACAAAATGTAATCCTACTACAAATTATTACTCTCTAGTTATAAATTGTAGAAGGTCCCCAGCTAATTTTGTCTATACAATCAGTATCACCTCCTTCTGAACTAGCAGCGGTAGAATATTTTACCATATCCCCTGGCGATTCTACCGAATGCTCACCTCCTTTAACACTAGACATTGATTGGTTGTTTAAACTTTCATTTTCTTGAGCGAAGGCTCCGATCGATTTTAATGATCTTTTCATAATAAATATTTATAATTAATAATTAGGTTACAATTTTAATTCCACAAGTTTATAAGGTAGTCTTGCCAAAAAATATCAAACTCGATAGTTGGTAATCCAATTCTTAGCTTTCTTCTATTTTCATTGTAATAGCTATATTTTTTTGGTGAAAGCTCTTTTGTGTTATATGTCCCATAAAGTTGTTCTCTGTCATTATATAAATGGTATTGATCTACCATAATGGCATAGATATGAGGTTCGCATTTACCTTCAAAAATAAATTTCTTCATTTTAGGTAAAAAATAGTTCATTCTTATGCTATCCTTTGTATGCAATAAGAGAACATCAATGTCAACTACTGAACCTTTATAAAATTTAGGACCTATAATTGTTTCATTTGGGAATATATTTTTCTCAAATAAATCAACTAAAAGTTTCTCATTAATAGAATCACTTTTTTTCCAAAGCTTATCTTTATCTTTTCCTTCATAATAAGTTCTGTAATATTGATCTTCTTCAATCGCCTTGAATAATTGCTTTCGCAAAACCGTATCTAAAGATTTGACATAAGAATCATTCAAAGAATCAATTTCTCTCTTACTAATTTTATGTTTTTTAAGTAAATGTTTTAAAGTGGAATCTCTGTGCATATACATAGAAGAAGCTCCTCCATATTCACTAATTAAACGCTCAACTTCTTTTTTAGAAACATCATTTCCTGATAAATGCTTAGAAATTACATACCTGGTATATTCTCTAAAATTAAAGGTGTTCAAAGGCTTGTATTTATTGAATGTCTCATTGAAAATATTATATGCTTCTGAATATCTTTTTACAGCAAACAAGGAATCTGCCTTTGCCACATTACTATAATAAGTGGAGTAAGAATTTTCAGAAGTTTCAAGGCTTTTATTTTCTTTAACAGCCCTACAAGAAGCTAATAAGAAAGGAGCAAAAAGCACAAAAGATAAAACAGAGGATAAATTTAATTTCAATTTTTAATTCTTTTTCAGTATACAAATATATACAAAAACATATAAAACACGCAACTGAAACATAGTTTAATAGAAAGTTGCTTAAAATTTTAACATTTATTTTTACAAATCAAAACCATATATTACCACAAGAAAAACACTCATATTCTTCATTATGCTTGTAGATTTTTTTAATTTCTTCTACTCTTCTTTGAGCTCTTATATATTGTTGTTCTCTATTTAAAGTTTCCATTTTCTTTCTTTTTTAATTCATCTAGATACTCTTGTATTTTACGTTGTTCCCAATCTTTATTAAAAAACATATTGTTTCCAAATACTCCTAACCAATGAAAAAAAACTCCAATCCCCCAAAAAAGCCAAGTAGCATACACCCCAAAATTGGTTATTGATTTTGTAAAAGTTAATTTATCTTCATTCATCAATCCCATAATAATTACGACTGAAATAAATATATTCACAATTACATACGCTGCCAAGTGCCAGTAAAATCCTTTTATTTTTTCTACTCTTTTTTTAGCTAATAAATATTTATGTTCTTCTTTATAATCATTTTCCATACTAATCCTTTTTATTAAGGTATTCGTTTATCTTTTTCTCCTCCCAATCTTTTCCAAAACCTAATGCATTAACTCCAAAAACTAGCATCCAATGAATAAAAGTAACTAGTACTATTCCTATAACAGGAAACCAAAACCAATGATAATAAGGTGAGAATTTTAAATTCACTAAAACAATAATAATTACTGAAATTATATTTACTAAAACATGAGCATAAAACCCTTTAACCTGTTTTACTTTCTTTTTTGCTTCTAAATACTTTTTCTCTTCTGTATAATTATTTTCCATTGTTATTATTTTCTAAAAATTCTTTAATTTTTCGTTCTTCCCAATCTTTTCCTAACCCTATTTTTTCTATTCCGAAAACTCCTAGCCAATGAAAAAACACACCTATTAACATTCCTATTATTGGGTAATAAAACCAATGATAACTGGGTACAAACTTTAAGTTTATAAAAATCAAAACGGGTATAATTAGTACTGTTACTATAAGGTGAACATAAAAACCTTTAATTTTTTCTACTTTCTTTTTTGCTTTTGCGTATTTATACTCTATTGTATGGTCTTTTTTCATTTTACTTATAGTTTTTATCATCATCCATTAATTCCTTAATCTTGCGTTCTTCCCAGTTTTTTCCTAAGAATAAACTATAATTATTTACTTCTAAATAATGAAAAACTAGTCCTATTCCCCAACCTATCATTGGAAACCAAAACCATTGAAATTTTGAATATGTTTTAAGGTTTATAAATATTAAAAAAGGAATGACTATACAATACGAAACTAAATTTTGGTAAAACTCTTTTAGTTTTTCTACCTTTTCTACTGCTTTTACGTAGTTACTATTCTCTAAACTTTTTGTATCCATGATACTATCTTTTATATTAATTAACAGTGGTAAACACACTGTAAATGTTTTATTGTTATTAATTATTTGAACGTTTTTATCAGTTATTAAACCGTAACGATCTGCTATATTTCTTAATCCAACTTTTGTGCTTTTTCCTATAGCTTCTTTTGGATTAATATTATTTTGAATTTTTAAGAAGCCTTCTTCTTCAAAAATCTTTATTTCTAAAGGTTTAGTTGAAGAAACTACATTATGCTTTACTGCATTCTCTAATAATAATTGAAGAGATAATGGAACTATTTTTAAATCGGGATTACTTACTTCTTCTGGAATATTAAATTGTACAGCTTCTTCAAAACGCATTTGTAATAATTCCATATACGTCTTAGCAAATTGTAATTCTTCTTGTATAGGTACTAATTCTTTATTTCGTTGCTCTAATACATACCTATATACTTTAGATAATTTTGTAGTAAATTTTTCTGCTTGCTTTGGGTTTTCACTTATTAAAGAGGTTAGTACATTTAGACTATTGAATAAAAAGTGTGGATCTATTTGACTCTTTAAGGTTTCAAACTTTGCTGTTTCTGTTTTAGCTACTATTTCATGCTGTGTGGTTTCTTGTTTTACCGATGCCTTCCAGTTTACCATAAAATCTTTTGCATGGAAAAACACAGCGATGGCTAATGAAAGTATAATTGCAAATAAATGCATCCATAAAAACTGACCTTTAAAAAAGTTATCTATATTGTTATTAAAAATAACAAAGTATTGCACGTAATGGATTAATAATACTGCCACTACAGTGTAGCTTATTGTTGTTATGATACCTGCCCAAACTCTTTGATTGGTTTGTGAAACCCAATCCCACTTTTCACTTAAGTAGTCATTAATAACTCCATTGCCTAGTCCTAAAATAAAAGAATACATTGCTGAAAACAAAAACACCAATCCAGCTTCTTTTAACGTAAATGCTTGATTTATTAAAGTAAAAACAACACCAAAAATGATTGTAAGCTTTGTACAAATCCAAATATCATTTTTTAAGTTCTTAAGTGTTTTTTTTAATGGTGTCTTCATTTCTTTTCTTTTATTTACTACAAACTTAAGTTTACCTTAGTTCATTAAAATTTAATATCGAAAGATACATCTTTATCCTTAACTAAGAATTTTGCGGCTTCATATTGAGGTGGTCCAAAACGTGATAAATTATTATTTGATGCACCATAATCTTCTAAAGGCATTCCGTTAGGTTCAAAATCCATTCTATTATTATTGTTTGCATCATGAAAACAAATAATAGCATACTCACCAACAGGTACTTTTTCAAAAACCACAGTGCTTTTTCCTTCTTTTACTAGTGATTCTTTAGCTTCCAATGGTTCTTTTCTAAAGTTCTCTTTAGTGTATAAAGCGAACTTTACTTTTCCTTTGTCAGAAGTAACGTTTACAACTGTTGCTGTAATTGTTTTGTTTTGAGCTGACACTGTTTCAATAGTAAACAAAATTGCTATAACAAAAATGTGTATTAAGATTTTCATCGTGTTATTTTTTATGGTTAATTATGACACAAATATTCATCAAAGACTTTATTTCTAAAATAAAAACAAACTGAGTTGTATTATTTTTAGGATGAGCTGTAACAATTTGTATTTTTGAGCTACTTATAACATATCAACTCTACTAAACTTAGTGAAAAAAGAATTAGAAAATAAATTTTTAACTGATTTCGAAGCCAATCAAAACATTGTGCATAAGGTCTGTAGGATTTATACTACTAACCAAGAAGCTCATAATGATTTGTTTCAAGAAATTACCATTCAGTTATGGAAAAACTATAGTAAGTTCAGAGGAGATGCAAAGTTTAGCACTTGGATGTATCGAGTAGCATTAAATACTGCTATTTCTTTATACAGAAAATCAACAAGAAGTATAAAAACACAAAATTTCACAGATTATTCTTTTAAAATTAAAGCTGAAGAGTATGATGATACTGAGGAGGTACAGTTAAAAGCTCTGTATGGTGCTATCCGTAAATTAAATGATATTGATAAGGCATTAATTTTTTTATACCTAGAAGATAAACCTTACAAAGAAATCTCTGAAACTTTAGGTATTAGTGAGGTAAATGCTCGTGTGAAAATGAATAGAGCAAAAGATAAATTGAAAAAAGTATTAAACCCATAGTAATAAATGGATTTAGATTTAGATAAATATAAAAAGGCTTGGGGTAATCAATCAGAAGAAACAAACAAAGTTTCTAAGGTTGATATTTATAGAATGGCACATTCCAAGTCATCATCAATAGTAAAATGGATTTTTATTATTGGCCTTTTAGAGTTCGTTTTTGTAGCGGTTATTAATTCTTTTTTTAGAGTCAATCCTGATGATTATGATGCTTTAAAAGGTCATTTTATAGGAAATTACATGCTCGAAATTGAGATACTTTCTTATTTAATAATCATTTATTTCTTAATACGTTTTTATAAAAACTACAAAAGTATTTCTACTTCAGATAACACTAAAGTTTTAATGTCTAAGATTTTAAAAACTCGTAAAACAGTTAAAGCTTATGTTTTTATTAATTTAAGTTTTGTTTTTATTGTTGCCCTTATTACCATAACTCAAACCCTGTTATACGAAGAGCATGCTCATACTGCTACTTTTTATATAACTGTAATTGTTGTTTCTATTTTCCTTATAATTATAATTATAGGTCTATATTGGTTATTTTACCAACTACTATATGGTATTTTACTACGAAAGCTTAACAAAAACTATAAAGAGTTAGCGAAGCTTGAAGAATTAAACTAAAAACTTACTAACTATTTTATAAACTTCTCTTAACATTTTGTGATGACTATTCCCTATATTAGCTGAGTTAACCTTTTACATATGAGAAAATTACTACTTTTTGGATTTTTAATTTGTTCTACTATTGCTTTTACTCAGGAAGATCATTTTTGGAATAATGTTCGCTTTGGAGGTAGTGTTGGTTTTGGGTTTGGTTCTAACAATACAACACTTTCCATATCTCCTGCAGCTGTATATGATTTTAACGATAGTTTTTCTCTAGGTGTGGGTATTGGGTATTCTTACAACAAAAAAGATTCTTTTAAATCAAATATTTTTAGTCCAAACATATTTATACTATACAGGCCTATTAGAGAGATAGAGCTTTCTTCAGATTTACAACAAATGTATGTTCACAGAAAGTCTAATTCATTCTCTGAAAAGTACAACTACCCTGCATTGAACTTAGGAATTTCATATAAAACAGGTAGTGTATCCTTGGGAGTACAATACGATGTTCTATATGACGAAAATAAAAGTATCTATGCTTCAGGTTTTACTCCCGTAGTTAGAGTTTTCTTTTAAAAAAACGCTTTCAATTCTTCTAGCAGCTTTTCATGCATATCATCCGTATAATCTAAATGTGTTACAATACGGATTTTTCCTTCACCCATTGAAATTAGTAATACACCTCTTTCTGCCATCTTTTTCATAAAGTCATCTGGGTTTATTGAATCTTCTACATAAAAAATAACAATATTCGTTTCAATAGGTTCTACTTTTACTACGTAAGAACATTTTTCTAAAACAGCCCCAATTTCTTTTGCTTTCTTATGATCCTCAGCTAAACGTTCCACTTGATTATCTAAAGCATAAATTCCCGCTGCTGCTAAAAAACCTGCTTGACGCATTCCCCCACCAAATAACTTACGTACACGTAATGCTTTTTCAATATGAGCTTTACTACCCACTAATACAGATCCTACAGGAGCTCCTAATCCTTTTGACAAACAAATTGAAATCGTATCAAATAACTCTCCATATTGCTTTGGAGCTTCATTTTTTGCTACTAATGCATTAAATAAACGTGCTCCATCTAAATGATATGCCAAATCATTTGCTTTAGCTACTTTTTGAATCTTTTGCAATTCTTCAAAATCCCAACAAGCACCACCTCCTTTATTCGTCGTATTTTCAGCACAAACTAATCTACTGTATGGAGTATGGATATCATTTCTTCCTCCAACTAAACTATCTAACTGTTTAGCTGTAAACATTCCTCTATCTCCATCAATCAAACAAGAAGTTACCCCTGCATTAAATGCAGCTCCTCCTCCTTCATAATTATATACATGTGCCCATTTATCACAAAACATTCTATCCCCTGGCTGTGTATGAATTTTTATCGCAGTTTGATTTACCATGGTTCCCGAAGGAAAAAATAAAGCATCTTCCATTCCAAACATATCAGCTACTTTTTCTTGTAGTAAATTTACTGTTGGATCTGCTTTAAAAACATCATCTCCTACCTTAGCACTCATCATTGCTTCCAACATTCCTTTAGTTGGCTTCGTTACAGTATCACTTATTAAGTTTATTTCCATTTCTAACTACGATTTATAAAATGTATTTTTGCATTTATGATTACACACGAACAGCTTAAAAATATCGCTGAACGAATTGGCAAGTTAAAAGGATATTTAGAAATTGACAAGAAGTTAATTGAAATTTCAAATGAAGAAGAAAAAACAGCTAACCCTGATTTTTGGAACAACCCGAAAGAGGCTGAAGCTGTAATGAAATCACTTCGTTTTAAAAAGAAATGGGTAGAAGATTACAATGCTGTTCTAGCTATGAATGATGATTTAACTGTACTATATGACTTTTATAAAGAAGGTGATGTTGATGAAAATGAACTTACAACACAGTTTGAAAAAACAGCTACTTTCTTAGAAGATATTGAATTTAAAAACATGCTTTCTGAAGAAGGTGATAGTTTAAGTGCTACGATACAAATTACAGCAGGTGCAGGAGGAACAGAAAGTTGTGATTGGGCAGAGATGCTTACTCGTATGTATACCATGTGGGCTGAAAAGCAAGGTTATAAAATAAAAACTTTAAACTACCAAGAGGGTGATGTTGCTGGTATAAAAACGGTTACTTTAGAATTTGATGGTGATTATGCCTTCGGATGGTTAAAAGGTGAAAACGGCGTGCACCGTTTGGTTCGTATATCTCCTTTTGATAGTAATGCAAAACGTCACACCTCATTTGCTTCTGTATATGTATACCCTGTTGCTGATGATTCAATTGAAATAGAAGTTAATCCTGCTGATATTGAAATTACCACAGCTCGTTCTAGTGGAGCTGGAGGACAGAATGTAAATAAAGTTGAAACTAAGGTTCAATTATTACATAAACCAACAGGAATTCAAATTCAATGTTCTAACTCTCGTTCACAACACGATAACAGAGCTACAGCTATGCAAATGTTAAAATCACAATTGTATGAAATTGAATTACAAAAACGTTTAGCTGCTCGTGATGAAATTGAAGCAAATAAGATGAAAAATGAATGGGGAAGCCAAATTCGTAATTACGTAATGCACCCATATAAGTTAGTTAAAGATGTACGTACCGCTCATGAAACAGGAAATGTAGATGCTGTTATGGACGGAAATATCAATCCGTTTTTAAAAGCTTATTTAATGATGATGGGACAAAAAGAAGATTAAAACTATAAAACTCATTAAAATGATAAAAATATACCACAATCCACGTTGTTCTAAATCAAGACAAGGTTTAGAAATTTTAGAAAACTCTGGTAAAGAGTTTAAAACCGTAAAATATTTAGATACTATTCCTTCTGAAGAAGAATTAAAAGAAATTATTAACCTTTTAAATATTTCTCCGATTGATTTAGTTCGTAAAAATGAAAAAATTTGGAAAGAGGAATATAAAGGAAAAGAACTATCAGGTGCTGAGATTATTACGGCAATGGCTAAAAATCCAAAGTTAATAGAAAGACCTATTGTAATTAATGGAAATAAAGCTGTAGTAGGCAGACCGCCAGAAAACATAAAAGAAATTATTTAATTTTTAAAAGCTCTCAAGAAATTGGGAGCTTTTTTATTTTAACACAATTTAAATAACTAATTTTTTAGTTTATTAATAATTCAATGTAAATTGCTTCCAAATTAAAATTCATATACTATGAAAAAAACATTATTAGGACTATCCCTGGCCTTCTTTATATCTACGGGGTATAGTCAAGCTTTAAAAGAAACACAACAAAAGCTATCAAAAAAAGGAAAAGTAAGTGCTATGAAAATCCCAACCGATCCTTCGGTTAAGATAGGAAAACTATCAAATGGGATGACTTATTACATCAAACAAAACCCAAAACCAGCCAACAAAGTAGAGTTACGATTAGTTGTAAATGCAGGTTCTATTTTAGAAGATGATGATCAATTAGGATTAGCTCACTTCATGGAACACATGAACTTTAACGGAACTAAAAACTTCAAAAAGAACGAACTAGTAGATTACCTACAATCAATTGGGGTAAAATTTGGTGCTCACTTAAATGCATATACAGGTTTCGATGAAACTGTATACATTTTACCTATTCCAAGTGATGACAAAGAAAAACTTGAAAAAGGTTTTCAAATTCTTGAAGATTGGGCACATGGAGCCTTATTAGAAGGAAAAGACATTGATGAAGAACGTGGTGTTGTCTTAGAAGAATACCGTTCTCGTAGAGGAGCTGACAGCCGTATGTTAGAAAAATACTTGCCAAAAGTAATGCATGGTTCTAAATATGCTGAAAGATTACCTATCGGAACTAAAGAAAATTTAGAAAACTTTAAACATGAAAGTATTCGTCGTTTTCACAAGGATTGGTATCGCCCAGATTTAATGGCTGTTGTAGCTGTAGGTGATGTTAGTATTGATGTGTTAGAGGAAAAAATCAAATCACACTTTAATAAAATCCCTGCTGTTAAAAATCCTCGTAAAAGAGAAGTTGGCTCATTAAAAAACCATAAAGAAACTTTCATTGCAATTGAAGCAGATAAAGAAGCTCCTTTTTCTAGTGTTCAATTAATGTACAAAGATTATGGAGAGGCTACACCAGATGTAACAGTTACTGATTATAGAAATTCAATTGTAAAGTCTTTATTTACTCAGATGATTAACAATCGTTTGGATGAGTTACGTAACAGCGAAAATCCTCCTTTTGTATACGGATTTAGTTACCATGGAGGAACATGGGCTCGTGGCAAAGAAGCGTATCAATCAAGAGCTAGTGTAAGTGCTGATGGTCAGTTAAAAGGTTTACAAGCATTATTAGACGAAAGCGAACGTGTTAAAAGATATGGTTTCCAGCAAGGTGAATTAGACCGAGCAAAAATGAATATATCTGCTCGCATAGAAAAAGCTTTTAAAGACAAAGATAAAAGAGAATCTAGAAGAATTGTTGGTGAATATGTAAACAACTTCTTAGAGCAAGAACCAATTCCAAGTATTGAATGGGAGTACAAAGCTAACCAAATGCTATTGCCTTCTGTAAAATTAGAAGAAGTAAATAAACTTATTGAAAATTATTTACATGATGATAATCGCGTTGTTGTTATTACTGGGCCTAAAAAAGTTGTTACTGAACAACAAGTTATTGATGCTTTAAATAACGTTAAAACAAAAGAATTAAAGCCTTATGAAGATAAAGCAGTAGCAGCCTCTTTAATAACAAAACAACCAACACCTGGATCTATTGTAAATGTTACTGAAAACAAGAATTTAGGAACAAAAACTATGACTTTAAGTAACGGAGCTAAAGTTACCTATAAGAAAACCGATTTTAAAAATGATGAAGTATTATTTGAAGCATTTAGTTTCGGAGGAACTTCTTTATACTCTGATGAAGAATTAAAAGCTACTTCATTTGCTAACAGAGGGCTTTCTGAAGCTGGAATTAACGGTTTTTCTAAAACAGATTTATCTAAAATGATGTCTGGTAAAATTATTCGTGTTTCTCCATTCATTAGTAGCTTAAGTGAAGGATTTAGAGGTTCTGCTACTCCTAAAGACTTAGAAGAGTTATTCCAAATGGTACATTTATACTTTACTTCTTTAAATAAAGATGAAAAAGCATTTAACTCTTATGTAAACAAACAAAAAAGCTTCTTAGGAAACTTATTAGCTAGCCCTAATTTCTTCTTTCAAAAAGAAATGAGTGAGTTTGTTTATGGAAAAGATCCTCGTTATACAGGCTTCCCTTCTCCAGAAAAATATGAAAAAGCTGATTACAACTTAGCATATAAAAAGTATCAAGAGCGTTTTGCTGATGCTGGTGATTTCAACTTCTATTTTGTTGGTAATGTTGATGAGAAGAAACTTGCTGAGTATGCAACTAAATATATTGCGGGTTTACCAGGAAAAAATTCTAATGAGGCATATAGAGTGTCAGATTTTAGACCTTTATCTGGTTCTCATACTAAAACAGTTACTAAAGGTAAAGATCCTAAAAGTAATGTGCGTATCACTTATCAAGGAAAAGCTAAATACAATAAAAAAGATGCATTAGCTTTTAAAATTTTAGGTGAAGTTGTTGGAATTAAATTAACTGAAAAGTTACGTGAACAAGAAGGTGGAGTGTATTCTTCAAGAACTCGTGGTAGTATCTCTAAAATGCCTTACGGTTGGTATAACTTTACTATTTCATACCCTTGTGCTCCTGAAAATGTTGAAAAATTAAAAAATATTTCTGTTGCTGAAGTTGCTTCGGTTGTTAAAAACGGACCAACTGAAGAAGATTTAATGAAAGCTCAAAAAGGAATGATTGCCGACTACAAAGAAGATCTTAAAAAGAATCGTTTTTGGTTAAGCACAATTAAAAATATAGACTATCAAAATAATAATGTTTCAGATATAGCTTCTTTTGAAGATAGAGTGAACTCTTTAACTAAAAAGGATATTCAAAAAGTAGCTAAAAAATATTTAACTAATGGATATATTTTAGGTGTTTTAAACCCTGAAAAATAATTTTAACTAAATTATAATTAAAAAAGGCTCTCAAGAAATTGGGAGCTTTTATTTTTTTAGAAATTTAGATTCTAAAAAGCCTAATCCATAACCATAAAACTGAGTAATAGTCGTAACTATACTCAACAAAGCTACTTTTAGGTTTTTATTTTGAATTAGAGAGTCTAGAAAAATACAAGTAAAATACCCTCCATAAAAAATTAACAACTGCCAATACCCAAAAAATAGTGCTATAATCGCAATATCAATTCCAATAATAAATAAACTCGGAAACCAATAGGTTAATTTTGCTGTTTCAGGATATTTTTTGTTTAAAATAGGTCTTGCTGTTCCAAAAGAAAAAGTTTGCTTAAAAAACTGCTTAATAGTACTTCTACGTTTATGGTACACAAAAGCCTTTTCTATTAATTGTGTTTCAAAACCATTCTCCCAAAGGCGAAAGGTTAAATCAATGTCTTCACCAGCTTTCATCTTTGAAAAACCATTTGTTTTTTCAAAAGCAGTTCTTGATAAACCTAAATTAAAACTTCTGGGTTGAAATTTTCCTACGGATTTTTTCTTTCCTCTAATTCCTCCAGTTGTTAACACCGAAGTCATCGAATAATTAATAGCTTTTTGTAAAGCTGTGAAATTAGGATGTGCTGCGTCTGGACCTCCAAAAGCATCTGTATAATTCTCTTCTAATGCTTTTTTAACTTCAGAAAGGTATTGTGGGGGAACAATAACATCGGAGTCTAAAATAATAAAGTAGTTTCCTGATGCTCTTTGCATTCCATAATTACGACTTGCTCCTGCCCCACTATTCTCCTTATAAAAATAGTTTAGATTGAGTTGTGAAGTGTACTTTTTTACAATTTCTTCAGATGAATTTTCAGAACCATCTTCAACAATTAATACCTCAAAATCATCTTGAAAACCTTGTTTGGTTAAGCTTTCTAACAACTCATCAACCTCTTGTGGTCGATTATAAACAGGTACTATTACTGAAAACTTTAAGTCCATTATAACCTAAGCTCTTTGTTTAATTTGTTGAGCTATTCCATTCCAAAGTTGTATTCTTTTCTCCAAAGATTCCTTAGCATAAAACAACACATCATCCCACTTTTGTTGATCTTCACCACACAACTCTTCTATCATTTGTAACGATAACGGTCCGTGTTCATCTCCATCTAATTCAATATGTCTGTTTAAATAATATGTAAGCTTACTGTAAGAACTTCCTTCTTTTTCTTCAGTATTTTTTACAATTTCTAAAAACATATCTGGTATTACATCTTCTCTACCAAAAGTAAAACTCGATGCTATAATATGTGGTTGATTTGTTTTAATTACTTCAAAAGAAAAGTTTACAAAGTCTTTTACTTCTTCAATAATTGAACAATTTTGCATTGCCTCCTTAACTGGTTTTCTATCAATAATACCTGAAATAAAGTTTGAAATTTCATCAATGCTAGCTCCTGCTTGACGCATCGCATCAATATACATTTCAAAGTGACTCTTTGGTTCTCCTAATTCATTAATATCAGTTTCTTCACCTAAAACAATTTCATTGATAAAACGTGCCGTTTTGGTATTTACAGCAGGTAACCAAGGTAATTTTACACAGGTAAGCTCTCTTTGTAACGCTTTTAATAGTGACATGAAATCCCACACAGCAAATACATGCGATTCCATAAATAATTTTACATCGTCAATATGCTCTAACGAGTTATATAGTTCATGTTCCTTTAGTTGCTTCCTTAACGGTGCTAACTCTTTTTCAATGTGTAAAATATTGCTCATATTATAACTATCAATAAAAAAAGCAAATCTAACGATTTGCTTTTTATCTATAATTCTATTTCTATAAAGATCTTATTCTTCAGTAAATCTTTCCATTACCGCATCACTCACTCCCATATTAGAGAAACCTCCATCGTGGAATAAGTTTTGTAATGTTACTTTCTTAGTTAAATCTGAGAATAATGAGATTGTATAATCAGCACATTCTAATGCTGTTGCATTTCCTAATGGAGACATTTTTTCAGCATACGAAATAAATCCGTCAAATCCTTTTACTCCTTGTCCTGCAGTTGTAGGTGTAGGTGATTGAGATATTGTGTTTACACGTACTTTGTGATCTCTTCCGAAGAAATATCCGAAACTACGTGCGATACTTTCTAAATACGCTTTGTTATCTGCCATATCATTGTAATCTGGGAATACACGTTGTGCTGCCATATAAGTTAACGCAACAATACTTCCCCATTCATTCATGGCTTGCTTGTTATATAAAACGTTCATTACTTTATGAAAAGACACCGCTGAAACGTCCCATCCTTTTGTTGTAAAATCGTATTTAGAATCTGTATAATGACGTCCTTTACGTACATTAACTGACATACCGATTGAGTGTAAAACGAAATCGATTTTACCTCCTAAAATTTCCATAGACTTTTCAACCAAGTTGTTTAAATCATCCATAGAAGTTGCGTCAGCTGGAATAATTTCTGATCCTGTCTTCGCTGCTAAATCTTTAATACCTCCCATACGCATTGCTATTGGTGCGTTGGTTAATACAAACTCTGCTCCTTCTTCGTGAGCACGTTCAGCTACTTTCCATGCAATAGAATTTTCATCTAATGCTCCAAAAATAATTCCTTTTTTTCCTTTTAATAAATTATACATATTTAAAATATTTTAGTCTATCGTTGTTTGTTTTAAAAGCAAATATACTCTTAATTTAATAATTCTTTTGCATGAGTTAAAGCACTCTCAGAAACATCTTTTCCACTTAACATTTCTGCTATTTCTCTAATACGTTCGTCATCTGACAATAACTTTAAATTAGAGGTTGTTACCCCTTTTTCTTCACCTTTAAACACTTTATAATGCTGTACTCCTTTTGAAGCTATTTGAGGTAAATGTGTAATGGTTATTACCTGCATGTGAGCACTCATATCTTGCATTATTTTTGCTATTTTATTAGATACCTCTCCTGAAACTCCAGTATCAATTTCATCAAAAATAATAGTTGGTAACTGTATGTTTTCCGATAATATTTTTTTTATAGATAACATAATTCGAGACAATTCCCCTCCTGATGCTACCTTCTTTAACTCTCCAAAGTTCCCCCCTTTATTAGCTGAAAATAAAAACTGTAAGTTATCTTTTCCGTTTGATAAATATTCTTCTGAAGATAGTAATTCAATAGCAAAACGAGCATTTGGCATTCCTAATTCTGATAATAGATATTCTAATTCTTTTTTCAACTTTGGAATTACTTTATTTCTCGAAGTAGTGATCATCTTCGCTACTTCATCTAACTTTTTAGCTACATCTTTAATTTCTCCTTCTTTTTGAGCCACTATTCCTCCAGCATCTTCAACTTGTGCTACCTTTTCTGATAATGATGCATGAATTTCTTGCAATTCTATTATAGTTGATGCTGAATGTTTCTTTTGAAGGTTATAAATTAATTGTAACCTATCATTGAGCTCTTCAATTTCGTTAGGATTAAACTCTACCTCTTCATTTGCGCTTTCTAACTCGGTAACTACATCATCTAATTCAATTTTCACACTCATTACTCGATTCGCTAACTCTTCATATTGTTTAGAAAAAGAACTGATCTTTTGTAGTCTTCCTTCTAAAGAATTTAGCAAAGTTTGAATACCTATTTCTTCATTAATCGAAACACCTAAAGCTTCTGATAAATTCAACTTTATTTCTTCAATATTATTTAATTTATCTAACTTTTCTTCTAAAACTCCTTGCTCTCCTTCTTTTAAGTTTGCTTCTTCAAGCTCATTAAACAAGTGTAAGTTGTACTCGTATTGTTCTTTTGATTTTTCAGTTTCTTCTTGAAGTGCTTTCAGCTCTTTTCGTAATTTGTTATACGTGCGCAAACCTCTTTTATAAGATGCTATTTTAGCCTGATTTTTTGCCAAGGCATCAATAACAGAGAATTGAAAAGACACATCTGACAACTGCATGGTTTGATGTTGCGAATGAATATCAATGAGCTTTGTTTTCAAAGCATTTAACACCGATAATGTAACCGGTGTATCGTTAACAAAAGCTCTTGATTTACCAGATGGTAAAATTTCTCTTCGAATTATGGTTTCTTGTTCATAATCGAGATCTAACTCTTCAAATAACTCTTGTAAAGCATATCCTTCTACCGAAAACTGTGCTTCAATAATACACTTTTTTTCAGTATCTTTTAAAGAAGATAAGTCGGCACGATTACCCATTACCAAACCTAAAGCTCCTAATAAAATGGATTTTCCTGCTCCAGTTTCACCAGTAATGATAGATAAACCTTTTGTAAAATCAATCGTTAACTGATTGATTAACGCATAATTATGTATAGATAAATGTGTAAGCAAATTCTATTCTTTTGTGAAGAATAAAAGTAAGGATTTTGAATGAATTAAATCAAGCTAAAACAAAGGAAGTCTATTGATTTTTCAACAGCTTATAAACGTTGTATTTAATGGTTTAATAACAAAGCCCTTTTACTGAAGATTTTTCCACTTATCTTTATAAGTTGGAGCAATTTTATTCAAAACCTTGATCATTTGTGATTGGTTTCTTGAAGCAATTCCATCAGAAAAAACATTTACTATTTCATCTCCTTTAGCGTCTAAGAAAACGCGAATCATATAATTACCAATAGTAATATTGTGCAGTTTGTCTAAATCTAAAACACTTTTTTCAATTGCTTCTTTAGCTGAATTTTTATTATCTGCAAAATTATCGAAACCGTTACGGTGGTAATTGTAGTAGATACTTCTTAAGGCACTAAATTTAGAAGACAATAAATTGTCTATTAAAGCAAATCGATTTTGTTTTCCTACTTGATTTTGCCAACCAGACTCTCCGTTAGACTGTGCTAACAACATAATATTTTCTGCTTGCTTCAAGTAATTCTCTCCTCCTTTTAAAGCAAAAGTATCTGCGTCAACTCCTAATATTGTATACACATAAAAAGCAATTGTTGAGATTAAATTAGATTCGTAGATAGTTGGATTGTAAATTAACGGATCAAACTCATTATAGCGAAAGTTAAAGTTTGTATCATTAATGTTTAAAACAGGTGTAGCGTAGGTTGAATTATATACAGGTCTAGTTGACTGTACTTGCAAAGTAGCTGAAAAATTACTCCCGTTTTGCTCATTTATAATGATGTTAAATGCACAATTTATACGTTCTTGTTGCTTAAAGTTTCTATTCGTCCATTGTTTATCATTAATAAACTCAGTTAACGCTTTTTGTAGCGTTTGATAAACTTGTTTATTACTACTCTGTACTTTATCTGAATTGATAATTACAGTAGCATTCAACTCTTGTGAATAAGAAGAAAAAGTAACTAAAAGAAGAAAAAGTATAAAGAAAAACTTACGCATTTAATTTTTGTATTATTTCGTTAACGATATCTTTTGATACTGCTTTTTTCGATTTTAAATCGAACGATTTTTCATTAAAATCAGCATCAATAATTGTAATTTTATTAGTGTCGGTTGCAAAACCAGCACCTTTATCACGTAACGAATTTAATACAATAAAATCTAAATTTTTGCGTGTAAGCTTACTTTTTGCGTTTTGTACCTCATCGTTCGTTTCTAATGCAAACCCAACTAACAACTGTTTTTTCTTAATTTCTCCTAGAGATTTTAAGATATCTTTAGTTGGTTCTAACTCAATACTTAACGCTGCTTCTTTCTTTTTTATTTTTTGAGTAGCTACATTTTTTGGTCGATAGTCTGAAACTGCTGCCGATAATACAGCTATGTCAACCTCAGCAAAATACTTATGACATGCTTCATACATATCTTGTGCAGACTTAACATCTATTCTATGAATAAAAGAATGATTTACCTGCTGATGTGATGGACCTGCTACTAAAAACACCTCAGCTCCTAAATTAGCTGCTGTTTTTGCTATTTCAAATCCCATTTTACCTGAAGAGTGGTTTCCAATAAAACGTACAGGATCTATCGCTTCATAGGTTGGGCCTGCTGTTATTAACATCATTTTCCCACGAAGTGGTAATTTAGATACTATATCTTTTTCTATAAAGTCAACAATATCTTCTGGTTCAGCCATACGACCTTCTCCAACCAACCCACTTGCTAATTCTCCTGAAGTAGCAGGAATTAATATATTTCCAAAACTTTGTAAACTTTCTAAACTAGTTTTTGTTGATGGATGTTGATACATATCTAAGTCCATCGCAGGTGCAAAATACACTGGACATTTAGCTGACAAATAGGTTGCTAATAATAAATTATCACATGTGCCATTTGTCATTTTAGACAAGGTATTTGCTGTAGCTGGAGCAATTAACATTAAATCTGCCCATAAACCTAAATCTACATGATTATTCCACAATTCATTTTCATCTTCTTTATCATAAAAAGTAGAATGAACTGGATTTTTTGATAAGGTGGAAAGTGTAAGAGGTGTTATAAAATCTTTAGACGCAGGAGTCATAATTACTTTGACTTCTGCGTCTGATTTTATAAATAAGCGAACTAAGCTCGCTGTTTTGTATGCCGCTATACCGGCGGTAACACCAAGTAAAACTTTTTTACCGCTTAGTACAGACATATTATTTTGTCTCTGGAGTTCTATAATATACTTTACCATTTAACCACTCTTCTACAGCTATAGCATGTGGCTTAGGTAAACGCTCATAAAATTTAGAAACTTCGATTTGCTCTTTGTTTTCAAAAACTTCTTCTAAACTATCGTTATAAGTAGCAAACTCATCTAACTTATCAACTAATTCCTTTTTTAAATCAGAATTAATTTGTGTAGCTCTCTTTGCTATGATAGAAATAGCTTCATAAATATTATGCGTTGGAGCCTCGATAGCTTCTTTATTATAAGTTATAGTACTTAACGGCGCTTTCGTTTCTTTATAATCCATTTTTTAACTTTTAGCTAATTGTTCTTGTTCTTTGTTTAATGCTGCTAGCATTTCGTTTGACTCTTCCATGAATTTTGATTCAGGAAAGTTTCTTTTTAATTTATCGTACGCTTTGACTGCTTCTTTAATTCTTTCTGCTTTTCTACGTTGCGTACTTTTCATTGCAAAATCATGCGCTGCTTTTAAACGGTAGTATAAAGCTTCTTCTTTATACTTAGTTCCTAAATAATCTTCTAATAAATTATCAAAAGCTACAATAGCCGCTTTATAATTTCTAGAGTCATAATCAGCAGTTCTATAATATGTTTTTGCTATTTCAAAAGATTTCTTTTCAAGTTTTGCTCTTAACTCCGCATGATACTTGTTAGCTTCTTCTATCTTATCTGAATCTGGATAATTATCAATAAATTTTTGGAAAGCCTCTAACGCTTTGTTTGTATCCGTTGGGTCTAAACTATAACTAGGTGCTGCTTTGTAATAGCTTAAAGCTGATAAAAAAGCTGCTTCTTCTCTTTTTGAACTTTTTGGATAATTTCCTGTAAATCTATTAAAGTAATATCCTGCTAACCCATAATTTTTCTCATTAAAGTTAGATTGAGAAACCATAAATTGAATACGCTCCATTTGAGGTTTCCCTCTGTATGATGGTGTAATTTTTTCAAACAAACGTAAGGCTTTACTGTACTTTTGAGCTTCGTACATTTTTACAGCCATTTTGTATTGTTCTTCTACAGTTCCTTTATTCAATACTTTTTGATATTCTCCACATGAAGAAAGTACTAAAAGCATTACAGCAATATACGCTAGATTTTTCATTTTTTGCATCTGGCAAAATTAGTGATTAATTATGGATTATTAAAACGATTTTTTATCTCATAAATGAGATTAACAAGAAACTACAAAATCTGTTATAATTTTTCCAAAGAACTCCTAAATGTTTGTTAATCTTATTGCTGAGCTCCAGCAGCAGATTGAGCTACTATTTGCTTTACATCGTTATCAAATAAATACAATCCTCCCTTATCGTCTCCAATTAGGTTAATTTTATCTAAAATGTTGCGTGCCAATGCTTCTTCTTCTATTTGCTCAGATACATACCATTGTAAAAAGTTATGGGTTGCATAATCTTTTTCTTGTAATGTAATATGTACTAAATCGTTTATTGATTTAGATACCATTACCTCATGATCAAATAATGTTTGGAACATATCTTTAAAAGACCCAAACTTTGCTGGTGGTTCTTTTAAATCAGAAATATGTGCGTGTCCGCCACGTTCATTTACAAACTTTATTAATTTTAACATGTGCATACGCTCTTCATCTGAATGTGCATACATAAATTGTGCTACACCTTCAAAACCTTGAATTTCTGCCCAACATGCCATAGCTAAATATACTTGTGATGACTCTGCTTCTACTCTTATTTGGTCGTTTAATGCCTGCTCTATTACTTTTGATAACATATTTTCTACTTTAAAAATTACATCTTTATACAAAGATGCTAAAAAAAGACTACAATAACGAAATTGTAGCCTTTTGCATTCTTTATTTTTGTTTAGACAGCTTATAGATTATCTATAAAATCTGATATTTTTGTTTGTAATTCTTCTGAGGCTGTTACTAATGGTAAACGTACTTCATCTAAACAGATTCCTAATTTTTGTAATACTGCTTTAATTCCCGCAGGATTATTTTCTTCAAAAATTAGATTTACTATATCCATTAGTTTGTAGTGTATATCGTAAGCCTCTTTTGCTTTCCCTTCTAATCCTAACTGAATCATTTTTGAAAACTCTTTAGGTAATGCTTGCCCAATTACAGAAATAACTCCTGCTCCGCCTGCTAAAGCTACTCCAACAGCCAAATCATCATCGCCAGAAATCACTAAAAAGTCTTCTGGTTTATCTTTTAACAACTCGTAGTATTGTTGTTGATTGTTTCCTGCTTCTTTAACTGCAACAATGTTTTCAAAATCTCTTGCTAATCGTAAAGTTGTTGCTGGCTCCATATTTTTTGCTGTTCTGCCAGGAACATTATACATAATAATTGGCTTAGGACTTGCTAAAGAAATCGCTTTATAGTGCTGATAGAATCCTTCTTGTGTTGGTTTACTATAGTATGGAGCTACTGATAAAATTCCATCTATTTCAGATAAGTCTAAAGATTGTAATTCTTCTACAACAGCTTGTGTGTTGTTTCCTCCAACTCCTAAAACTAAAGGTAAACGTCCTTTATTTTCTTCAGCAATTACTTTTATTATTTCTATTTTTTCTTCTTTAGTAATTGTTGCACTTTCTCCAGTAGTTCCATTTATTACTAAATAGTTTGTACCGTTTTCAATATTGTAATTTACTAACTTTTTAAGTGCTTCGAAATCTACACTTAAATCTTCATTGAAAGGAGTTACCAAAGCTACTCCAGTTCCTACAAACTTTTGCATTATATTTTATTTAAAATCGTTAGGTATTTTTTTAATTCTTGATTTAAAACTGCTTCGTTAAAACTAGTATCAGACACTACTATATCGTACAATCTGTCATCAATTTCTGCAAAACCAGCTTTAAAATCTGCTTGTGACAACAAAGTTACCATATTCGTTAATAAGTTTGACGTTTTTGTATAGTTTATGAGTAGGTCATATTTGTTTTTAACGAAATCTTTTAAATTGTCGGATTTTAAACTCGCTTTGAAACCAAAATCTTTTTCGGTAAATAACTCTGTAGATGGCTCTTCTTTCTTTGAGTACTCTTTGTAAACTAGTACTCTTATATCTGCTTTTTGAAAAGGAAAAATGTTTGTTAAGTTGGCTATTACTACATTTACTAAAGCTTCATTATCTAACAATATTGCTACACTTTTAACTTTAGTTTCTTTATGTGGGGTATTCTCTTTTTTTACAACTAATTTGTCGTATACTTTCTGAATAGATTTTTTCTTTAGGGTACTTATCATCTGTAAAAATTACGAATAGCTAATTTATATTATTTCTCTTCAATTTCTAATAATAAAAACTGATTTAACTGCTTTCCATACAACTGAAAGTTATCATCAGCCGCTAATATTAACGATTTGTTTCCGTTTTGTAATATTGGACCAAATGTAATCGCTTCAATGTTATCTATTATCCCATCGGTTAATTCATTTTTAACAGTACTAAAATCTAATAACAGTTCTTTTTTTAACGGCGTATATTTTTCGTTTTTTAAAGATTGTATTTCCAAAGTGTTTGTTGAAGCATCGTTAATGGATGCTTTAAAAATTCTAACTACATTTCCATAGCTTTCATAACCACTTTGATAAGCTCTTTCAATTATGAAAAAGTGATTTTTTTGATATTCTAAAATAGCTGTTGTTCCGTTTAGGTTTATATTTCCTTTAGCTGGTTTATCAATTTTTTCTAATTGATAAGCAAATTGCTTCGTCGCCTTTTTTGATTCGTTATCAAAGTAGGTTATTCTAATAGGAGATTGTGTTTCGTGAAATGTTGGTTCTTCTCCATCTGCTTCTAAAGGAGCTTCCATTGCTACCCAAAAACCTTTACCGTCAAAACTTTTTGAAGAACTTTCAAAAACACCATTATGCTTTGGCTTCGCTTTGGATGTTGCTTTGAAATAACTCGGTATTTCTACCTGACTTTTAAAACTTCCATCTGCATTAATTTCAAATATACTTGGGTCTTTTTTATACTGAATAGACCCTTCACTTACTAAATTTATGATTCCCTTATCTACGAAAACAGATTCTAAATCCAATACATGGTTTTTAGTAAACTGACTTATAGTATCTACTATAATAACATCTTCAAAATTTACCGATTGTATTGAATCATTTTTAACAATAATATCTCCTACTAAAATTCTTGGGTTTGTAGCATCATCCACTACCATGTAGTAATTATTATTATAAAAATCGATTCCAGAGATTCCACCAACAACAGTATTATCAATTACTAAAGAATCCTTTACCACATATTCATCTAAAAACTTAAGCGCTGTTTTTTGTTGTTTACAAGCTAATAAACCAATAACTGATAGAGTAAGTATTATTTTTTTCATACTTACAAAAGTATTGTTTTTAGTTTATGTAAGCATTAAAAATTGCAACGTCTAACTTAATAGATTCAATTAAGCATGAAAAAATATATTATTTTAATTTTAAAACTGATAGCAGCTATTATAATGCTTCAGACATTGTTTTTTAAATTTACTGGAGCACAAGAAAGTATTAATTTATTTACTAAAATAGCTGGAAGTAATGAAGCTTATATGCGAATAGGAACTGGTGTTTTTGAATTAATTGCTTCTATACTTTTATTTACTCCCCAAAAAACTTGGTTAGGTGCTTTGCTAACTACAGGTTTAATGACTGGAGCAATTATGAGCCACTTAACCATTTTAGGTATTGAGCATGATGGTGATGGTGGTACTTTGTTTATATGCGCTATTATAACTTTTATCTCTGGAATAATTTTATTGATTTTCAACAGAAAAAGCATTCCAATAGTTGGGAACAAATTATAGCTTTATAAATCAAAAAGGACAGTTATAAAACTGCCCTTTCATTATTAATTTAATCCTATAAATATTTCTACTTCTGCATTTGTTGGATCTAATGCTTTTGTTCCATACACCTCATAATCGGAAGTATATGCCCTATTTATATCTTCGTTCCAAATCTCTAACCATTTATTGTAGACTATATTCTCTGCTAAATTTCCTTTTGCTACATATGTTTTATAGTTTGGTGCTTCAATTTTTTTACTCACAAACCCTTCTGGGATATCATCTACCTCGTTTACTTTGTAACCTATGATTGTTGTATATGGTTTCGTATGGTCTGACTCATAATCGGTATACACAGCATATACTTCATTTGAAAGTTTATTGGGTATTTGTTCAGCTATATTTTCTGACATAAATCGCTGCCATAAAGCAGGTATATCTTTTGCAGCTTGTTGATTCTCATTGGAAGTTCTTACTGAAATTCCTATCACGTAAAACGGTTCATTTTGTCCTGTACTCATCTTTTGTTTTTTTATTTTCAACAAAAATAAAACCTCACTATGTCAACCCTATGTCAGTAGTTTTTAATTTTCTTTAGCTATGATTGCTTTAACAATTAAGTATTGAGAAACGATATACAGGATGATTATAGCAATATCAAACAACCTTTTTGGTGTATAAAAGTTATTCAATGCTATAAGGCTATCAGAAGCAATAAACAAAATAGCTCCTAACAACAACCATGAATTCGCTGTATTTTTTTGCTGACGATAATTTAGTAATGCCGCTGTTCCAAATGTTGAAATAGCTATTCCATACACCAATACAGGTAGTAACATCTCACCTAAATTATTATAAATTAAACCTAAGAGTCCCACAAATAACAATACAAAGGGAATTGCTGATGTTAGTATTTTAACTACTGAATCTTTATACAAAAAGCTTGTCGTTATTTTAATATAAACAACATGTGCTACTAAAAACGAGGCTAAACCAAACACAAAAAAGTTTGTTTTATCTAGCAGGAAAACATCACCCCAAAACGAAAAAAACAAGGCTGACAATAACCAAAAACTAGGCTTTTTTACCGATACCAAATACACTACTGCTAGTGATGTCATTAGTAAAGGTTTAAAAATCATCTCTATTGTTTTATTTTGTGTAATTACTGCATACACATCAGCAATAGCAACCAATAAAAAAAAGATAGAAGCTAGGGTTATTTTAGTTTGTTTGGTCATGTTTTCTATTAAAAAAATTCAACTCTTATTCCTTTAAATATAATTCATTATACTAAAGTCCACTAATGATTCTTTAATACAAGTATTTTTATTCTAAACCATATATCGGCAACTTTTGTTCTTCATCTGAAAAACCCATTCTAAAAGCTTTCAATATTTTCAAGACTCTAATACCAATATCATTGAAAGCTATAAAATCTTTCTTCTTAATTTCAAATTTATGATTATGAATTAATTCATTTCTTAATTTCCAAAATTTCTGTAAAGATTTTGCCGTATCATAATCTATTACATTTCCTTCTCTTAATTTCTCAACCATTATCATAATAGATAACGGTCTTGTTTCAGATAATTTAAAATGTTCCTCGAAAATAATCCGTAAAGTTTTTTCTATCTCAACAGATAAACGTATCAAATCCATTGAATAATCATCTGTAATTTGATACGTTTCTTCATTATTTCTAATCGAAGGAGAACCAAGCCCTATAGCTTTATCAGCTTTTACAAATAAGCTTTCTTCTACTTTTTTAATTTCTTTATTTAACTCCTCTAGCTCTAGCTCAAAACTTCCAAGTTTTATTTTCTTAGTTCTTTTTAATAGTTTCTCAGGCTCATTAATCAAAATAGCAAAAGTACCTATAGCTAAAAGGGAAAGTGAAATCAAATCAAAAGTCAGTTTAGGAAAAACCATCCTAAAAACAATTATTATTAGGCAAATAACCGCTACTATATACTTTGAATATTTATTCATTACTAGTTGATATAAAATTTTATTAAAAACTAAGCTATCATATCAATAAAATCTTGTTCAGAAATAATTGGAATACCTAAACTTTCAGCTTTTGTAAGTTTACTTGGTCCCATATTATCACCAGCAATGATATATGTTGTCTTTTTAGAAATAGAACTCGATACTTTTCCTCCGTTATCTTCAATCGCTTTTTTAAGTTCACTTCTACTCATCTGATGGAAAACTCCTGAAACCACAAATACTTTTCCTGCTAGCTTATCTGTCTGTCCTTCCAAGCTCTCTACAGAGACCTCTAACTGAACTCCGTGCGATTTTAATCGGTTAATTAAATCGATGTTTCCTAAATTGTTCGAAAAATCAATAATACTTTGTGCTATTCTATCACCAATTTCATCAACTGCAATCAATGTTTCCAAATCAGCATTGATTAGGTTATCTATCGATTTAAAATGTTTTGCCAACTTTTTAGCTACAGTTTCTCCTACAAATCGAATTCCTAACGCAAATAATACTTTTTCAAACGGAATTTCTTTTGATTTTTTAATTCCTTCAATCATATTTTGCGCTGACTTTTCTGCCATTCGTTCCAACGGAATTACTTGTTCTACTGTTAAGTCATACAAGTCTGCATAGTTCTTTATCAGTCCTTCTTTGCGCAATAAATCTACAGTTTCTCCTCCTAGGCCATCAATATCCATCGCTTTTCTACTGATAAAATGCTTGATTCTTCCAGTAATTTGTGGTGCACATCCAAATTCATTCGGACAATAATGCTTCGCATCTCCTTCAGTTCTGACTAATTCAGTATTACATTCAGGGCAATGTGTAGCATACTCTGTAGGAACAGAATCTACTGGTCGTTTTGTTAAATCAACAGCAATAATTTTCGGAATAATTTCTCCGCCTTTTTCTACAAAAACCGTATCTCCTATTCGTACGTCTAGCTTTGCTATTTGATCGGCGTTGTGTAGTGAAGCTCTTTTTACAATTGTTCCTGCCAATTGCACAGGTTCTAAGTTTGCTACAGGAGTAATGGCTCCAGTACGACCTACTTGGTAAGTAATTTCATTTAACACAGTTGAAACTTGCTCTGCCTTAAATTTATAAGCAATTGCCCAGCGAGGAGCTTTTGAAGTATACCCTAGTTCGTCTTGTTGTTGAAACGAATTTACTTTTACCACTACTCCATCTGTTTCATAAGGTAATGTGTGACGCTTAACATCCCATTCATTTACAAAGTTTAGCACCTCTTCTATCGACTTGGCTAAAACAATTGTGTCTGGAATTTTAAATCCAACTTTTCTAGCTGCTTCTAAACTTTCAAAATGTGAAGCATATTTACGTTCTCTCGTTACTAACTGATATAACAGACAATCTAGTGGTCGTTTTGCAACTTCAGCACTATCTTGTAACTTCAAACTTCCACTAGCTGTATTACGCGGATTTCTATAAGGTTCATCATCATTTGCAACACGTTCTTCATTCATTTTGTGAAATCCTTCTAACGGTAAAATGATTTCTCCTCGCATTTCAAAATCAGAAACAAAGTCATTATTTGGTAATAATGGAATAGATTTTATGGTGCGAATATTAGTTGTTACGTTATCTCCTTGAAATCCATCTCCACGTGTTACTGCTTGTACAAATTGTCCATTTTCATAGGTAAGATTAATAGAAGCTCCATCATATTTTAACTCACAAGTATATTCGACTTGATCGGTTCCTAAAATTTTCTGAACGCGCTTTTCCCAATCTAACAAATCTTCTTTAGAGTATGAATTATCTAATGAATACATTCTATGCTTGTGGGTAACGGTTTCAAAGTTTTTAGTAACTTCTCCTCCTACTCGTTGCGTTGGTGAATTTGGATCGAAATATTCTGGATTCTCATCTTCTAACTGCTGAAGCTCTTTTAATTTAATATCAAACTCATAATCTGATATAGTTGGTGCATCCAACACATAGTAACTGTGATTATGTGTATGTAACTCTTCTCTTAACTGTTGTATCTTCTCCTTAACTGTCATTAAATTATTTTCTAACGGTACCTGTAAAATGATTGATTTTTGAATTGATTGGGTTTCCTGAGGCTCTTCTAAATGAGGCTAACTGACCTGCGTGCCAAATAGCATCAGCAATAGGTCCATTAATAGCATTCCATATTGGATGTTTTTTATCTCCAAAAATTATTTTGTGCTGCGATACATCTGTGCTTTTTCTAAAAATATCGCTCGCTAACTTTAAATTTTCTAAGGTTGCTTTTCTCTTTTCAGTAAATGTCATTTCTGATTTTACTTCTTTATGCGGAACCTTTAATGCTGCATTTTTAATTACTTGCGATAAACTTAACACATGATCTATTGTTTCTTCAGTAGTTTTTGCGTCTTTACTCGGTTTATACTCTAAGTCTTTTTCGGTTAAACCGTCTGTAGCCCAGTAATAACGAAATCCTAATCCATCAATCATCCTACTCACAATGGTTCCTGCTGTAAACTCTTCAGCTTCTTCTGGTATTTCGTAATATGGTAATTTGGATTGTGCGCTTGTTGTTAATGCTGCAAATAGCAATAATATTGGTGTAAGTACTGCCCTCATTTAATCTTATTTTTTGACGCTAATTTAAGGAAAAGATTTATGAGTAGTATAAGTAAAATAGGATCTACTTAAATAAAAAAACCGAGGCAATCCCTTACCTCGGTCGTTAAAAAACAAACTATGTATGATAGTTTATTTTTTTAACCACATAGTATAGATGGTTTCTTTATTTCTTGCTGAAACTAATAACATTGTTTCGCTAATTTTTTCAATTTTTAAATTTTCTTCAAAGCTTTCATTGTCAAACTCTAGCTCATTTGTATCTGTAATTAACTTCCATGTTCCTCTTTCTTCTTTATTACTCATCATAACCTGATATTTTCCATCAGAACTTAACTCTAGCCAGTTCTTTCCATCTAAGAACTCAAATTTTTCATTTCCAATTTTCATTGAATCTACAAACCATTTTCCAGAAACTAGTGTTTTTAATTCTTGAGAATAACTTAGCGAAGTAATGCCAAGTAGTAGGAACAGTAATGTTATTACTTTTTTCATTGAGGGGACATATTTAAGGGGTTACTCTTAGTCAAATATAGCAAAAAAGCCGAAGCAAATCAATGCTTCGGCTTTTTTTATCTGTTTTTAACTTTATTTTAATAATAAGTATAACGACGTACTTTAGCAATATGCTTTGCTAAACGCATTACTTGGTGTGAGTAACCATACTCGTTATCATACCATACGTAGATTACAATCGTATCTCCATCTGCAATAGTTGCTTTACTATCAAAAATAGAAGGAGCTGTTGTTCCTACAATATCAGAAGATACTAATTCATTACTTAATGAGTATTGAATTTGCTCTACTAAATCTCCTTCTAACGCGTATTGTTTCATAATAGCGTTAACAGATTCAACTGTTGCTGGAGTTTTTAATTGTAAGTTTAAGATTGCTAATGACCCGTTAGGTACTGGTACACGAATAGCACTTGAAGTTAACTTACCTGCTAATGCTGGCAATGCTTTTGCTACTGCTTTACCTGCTCCTGTTTCGGTAATTACCATATTTAAAGCAGCTGCTCTACCTCTACGGTATTTCTTATGCATATTATCAACTAAATTTTGATCGTTTGTATATGCATGAATTGTTTCTAAGTGTCCTTTTTTAATTCCGAAGTTTTCTTCTAACACACTTAATACTGGTGTAATAGCATTAGTTGTACATGAAGCTGCTGAGAAAATATCTATATTATCAGGATTATTTTCTTCATGATTTACTCCGTGTACAATGTTAGGAACACCTGCTCCTGGAGCTGTTAATAATACTTTACTTGCTCCTTTTGCTTTTAAGTGACGGCTTAATGCTTCTTCATCTCTAAAAGCTCCTGTGTTATCAATAATTAACGCATCGTTAATTCCATATTGCGTATAGTCAATATCTTCAGGTTGCGCAGCAGAAATCATATGAACAGTTGTACCGTTAATGATTAATGCATTGTTATCAGCGTCTACTTGAACTGTTCCTAAGAAATCTCCATGAACAGAGTCTACACTTAATAAAGAAGCTCTTTTTTCTAATACTGTTTGATCTATTTTACCACGAGTAACTACTGCTCTTAATCTTAATTGAGAACCTTTACCCATCTTACTACTCAACTCACGAGCTAGTAAACGACCAATACGTCCAAAACCGTATAATACTACATCTTTTGGTTGAATGTTTTCTGCTTCAGTTGCATCTTTTAATTGCTCTTTTACAAAAGCTACCTTGTCTGCTGATGCATCATCTTGTAAGTGAAATTCGTAAGCTAATTTACCAATATCTAATTTTGATGGTGGTAAATCAATCGATTGAATTGCTTTAGCTATTTCTAAAGCATCTTCTATTGTTATTGGCTTCGCTACAAACTCTTTAGCGTAATCGATTAAGTTTAAAACCTCACTAGCTCTTTTATCTACTAATGGATTTCTAAATAATACTAACTCGATAGATTTATCGTACCATAAATCGTTAACGATATTAATAAACTCAACCGTAGCTCTTCGAACTTGCGCTTGATTTACTACTTCTTTTTCGTAATTTGTTATTGTTGACATAGTTGTGTGTTAACTAAAATTAAAAAATTTGTGCAAAAATAGGTATTTCTTCTTTATTTTTTGTTGGTTTTATAAAAGAAAAAGCCTTGTTAAAACGATTTTAACAAGGCTTTTTCTTTAAGTATATATATTCTAGAGTTTTTTAACCTTTTACTAGTATCTAAATCTTTCTATTTGACCCGAAGGACTAACCATTTCTAACAAAAGTCTATTTCCACTTCCGTATACACTATCTAACATAGTAACGGCTTCTTTTGCTGACATAACTTTCTTTCCGTTAACTTTAGTTAAAATATACCCTTTTCCAACTTCAAACTGTTTGAATGCCATATTTTGAGTACTCTTTATCTTTGCTCCTCCGTCCAAATTAAACTTTTTTCTATCTTCTTTTGTAAGATCTTCAAACTCGGTTTCTAAAACTCTACTTACAGGCAGCTTTATAAGTTTAGTTAATTTAACTACTTTGGTAAGCTCTTCTCCATCCCTGTCAATTATTACATTCACGTATTCTCCAGGTCTTTTTGCTGTTAACTGTCCTTTCAAGTCTGAGAACTTAGAAATCTTCACATTGTTTACTTTCATAATAACATCTCCTTCTTTTAATCCAGCTTTTTTAGCACCTCCTTCTTCTAAAACTTCTCCTATTTTTACTCCTTCAATATCTTTTGTTTCTGGATCTATACTAATTCCTAAAACAGCTTGTTGTACCGCTCCAAACTCTAACAAATCATCTACTACTTTTTTAGCTATGTTTGACGGCACTGCAAACGAATATCCTATAAAAGAACCAGTTCTTGATGAAATAGCTGTATTAATTCCTATTAACTCACCTCGTGTATTTACCAACGCTCCTCCACTATTCCCTGGATTTACAGCTGCATCTGTCTGAATAAACGAGTCTATATTTGTGTTTCCATCCAAATCACGTCCTTTTGCACTTACAATACCTGCAGTAACAGTAGATGTTAAATTATATGGATTTCCTACTGCTAAGACCCATTCTCCTACTTTAATATTATCTGAGTTTCCAAAAGGTAAATTAGGCAATTCAAAGTCAGCCTCTACTTTCAACAGAGCGATATCGTTACTTTTATCTGCTCCAATTAAAGTTGCTTTTAACTTTTTTTGATTATTCAACGTAATTTCAATATCGCTTGCTCCTTCAATTACATGATTATTAGTTACAATATACCCGTCAGGAGAAATAATTACACCGCTTCCTGTACCTACTTGTTGATACTTTCTCGTTCCACTTCCTCTACCATAAAATAATTCTGCTAACGGGTTTTGTTGTGTTCTTATTGAGGTGTTTTTAACATGCACCACCGCATGTACTGTTTTATCGGCTGCTTCTGTAAAATCGGTTGGTATTGATGTTGAGTTTATTACTGTTGGCGTATAGCTTGCCTTTACGGTCTGCATTGTTGGTTCTACCGATTTCTCTACAATCACTTGCGGTTCTTCAATCAATGTTTTATATCCTGCAAGTGCTATTGCGCCTCCTAAAATCGCAATTCCTAAAGTTCCAATAATTTTCTTCATATGCTTACAAAATTTTATACTCCAAATATACAATTTTAACATTTCAAGTAAATGTGTTTAACTTCTATTTAACTGATTTTAACCGCTATTTAACAGTCCTCTTTCCTTCATAAAATATGTATCTTTGCCCATTATTATGGATTTAGAATTTTACAAATACCAAGGAACTGGTAACGATTTTATCATGATTGATAATCGTTCAAAAACCTTTCCAAAAAATAAAACTGACATAATTGCAAAATTATGTGATAGACATTTCGGTATCGGAGCTGATGGTCTTATCCTACTTGAAGAAGATAATACCACCGATTTTAAGATGGTATATTATAACTCTGATGGTAATGAAAGTACTATGTGCGGTAATGGAGGTCGTTGTATTGTAGCTTTTGCTCATAAACTTGGACTTTTCGAAACCGAAACTACTTTTATTGCTATTGATGGATTACATCATGCCTCTATTTCTAACAACCTTGTTTCTTTACAAATGATTGATGTTGACAAGGTGAATATTTTTGACAAATACGTTTTTACCAACACAGGATCTCCACACCATGTTCAGTTGGTAAACGATCTTGCAAATTATGATGTCTTTTCAAACGGAAAAGAAATTAGGAATGAGATTTATGGTACTGAAGGAAGTAATGTTAACTTTGTAGAACAAATAGCTAACAACACTTTTAAAGTACGTACCTACGAACGAGGAGTTGAAGATGAAACTTTAGCTTGTGGTACCGGTGTTACTGCCGTTGCCATAGCCATGCATGCAACTCAAAAAACAAATAGTTCTTCTATTATTTTACCTGTTGAGGGAGGAGAATTAGAAGTTTCTTTTAATGAACAAAACGGAATCTATTCTGAGGTCTTTTTAAAAGGACCAGCTACTTTTGTATTTAAAGGTAAAATAAATATTTAGTGCATACGTTAACTGGAACACATATCAAGTTAAGAGCTTTAGAACCTGAAGACTTAGAGTTTTTATTTCAAATTGAAAACAATGAGTCTTTTTGGGAAGTAAGTCATACACAAGCTCCATTTTCTAAATTTTTATTGAAACAATATTTAGAAAACGCTCACTTAGATATTTTTGAAGCTAAACAGTTACGATTAGTTATTGATAAAAAATCGACTGGTAAATCTATCGGTATGATAGATTTGTTTGATTTTAATCCACAACATAAAAGAGCTGGTATTGGAATTTTGATCCATCCTGACTTTCAGCAGAAGGGATTTGCCTCTGAAGCTTTACAATTACTAATTAACTATTGCTTTACACATTTGCATTTACATCAATTGTATGCAAATATTACTAATAATAACACCAATAGCTTACATCTTTTTGAAAAACAAAATTTTAAGCAAATTGGAATTAAGAAAGATTGGATTTTTTACAACGGAACATATAAAGACGAACTATTATTTCAATTAATAAATGAATAAGAAAATTATTTTAGGAGGTATTGCCGCCATTTTTTTAATTGGTGGAATTATTGGATTTAACTACTATCAAAAAATATTTGGTAAAGCAGTTACTAAAGACGGGGCTATATATATAGGTTCTAATGCTTCTTTTATAGATGTAAAAAAACAACTTACTGAATTTGTTAAACATCCTGAAAATTTTGTTTGGGTTGCAGAAAAGAAAAAATTCACCAAACCTAAAGGTGGAAAATATTTACTAAAAAAAGGGATGAACATGAATGATGTTGTTAACCTTTTACGTAGTGGAAATCAAACACCAATTACTTTATCATTCAATAATCAAGATACCTTAGAAAAATTAGCAGGAAGAATTGCTAAACAAATTGAAGCAGACTCTATTGCTTTATTACAAGCTATGCAAGATCCTTCTTTTTTAGCTACCAATAAGTTTTCTAAAAAATCTGCATTGGGAATGTACATCCCTAATAGCTATGAGTTTTATTGGAATACTTCTGCTGAAAATTTCCGTGATAAAATGTTGCGCGAATACAATCGTTTTTGGACTTCTGCTAGATTAGACAAAGCTAAAAAGCTAAACCTTTCAAAAGAAGAAGTAATTACTCTAGCTTCTATCGTTCAGAAAGAAACAGCTAAAAAAGTAGAGCGCCCTATTGTTGCTGGTTTGTATTTAAATAGATTAAAAGATAATTGGCCTTTACAAGCTGACCCAACAGTTATATACGCTATTAAAGAAATTAAAGGACAAGATTTTGTTGTAAAAAGAGTTTTAAACAAAGATTTAGTAATAGACTCTCCTTACAATACTTATAAAAACACAGGGCTTCCTCCTACTCTAATTGCAATGCCAGATATTTCATCTATTGACGCTGTTTTAAACCATCAAAAACACAATTATTACTATATGTGTGCAAGTGTTGATAAGATTGGTTTTCATGAATTTGCTAACTCTTTAGCACAGCATAATAGAAATGCAGTGAAATATCAACAATGGATAAATCAACAAGGGATAAAGAGATAAATTAACAAAATTTTATTCTTACCAATTTCATCAAAACATTACCAAAAAACCAATAAAAGATAAATATTTTTGTTTTTTACCTAAAAAAAACACAGGAAAACAACTTAATTATCAATAGTTAAACAACTGTAAATTATTGATTTATAGCCTGTTGTAAAAAAATGCCGTATCTTTGCATCGCTAAACAGAAAGTATTTAATTATCAGACATTTAGTATTAGTGTTTTTAGGATTTGTATTATTAACCAGTTTTACAGAGACTACAGCTAAAAAAGAAAAAACTACTACAACAACGCCAATACCAATTCATAAGGTAGAAAAGGTTAACATTCCTTTTTTATTAAATGATTTTGTAGGATTTAAAGAAGCTTTAGCTTTTAAAGAATCACAAGGCAGGTATAGAGTAGTTAACACACTTGGATACTTAGGGAAATACCAATTTGGTAAGGAAACCCTAAAGAGATTTAGAATTTACAACACCACTCACTTTCTTAAAAACCCAAAATTACAAGAACGCACATTTGTCGCTTATTGTAAATTAAACAAATGGATTTTAAGAAAAGACATAAAGAGAAGTGTTGGCAAAACCATTAATGGAGTTAAAATAACCGAATCAGGTATTTTAGCAGCAGCACATTTAAGTGGTGCAGGTAATGTAAAAAAGTTCTTACGTTCGAATGGATCTATCCGTTTTAATGATGCCTATGGAACCTCTATACAATCATACCTTAAGAAGTTTGCTGGTTATGATGTTTCTAACATCAAAGCCAATAAGAAGCCCACGGTTTAACTAATAAGAAAACAATAAAAAAAAGCATCGATTGAATCGATGCTTTTTTTTATTTATGGATGATAAAGATAGCTGGTCGTTTATGTAAATCCGTTTTTACATGCTTCCATTCTTTCACCGTTAGTGTTTTAATATACTCTGTTGGAAGTGTTATATCACACGCCACACAAACTCTTGTATCAGGAGATAAAGTAGCACGTAAATCATCTAACATTTTTTCATTCCTGTAAGGAGTTTCGATAAAAAGCTGTGACTGATTTTTTTCTTTTGAAAGCTTCTCTAAATCTTTAATTGCTTTTTTTCTATCTGATTTATCAATAGGTAAATATCCATTGAATGCAAAACTCTGCCCATTCATACCAGAAGCCATAATTGCCAATAAAATAGAAGAAGGGCCTACCAATGGAACTACCTGAATTCCTTTTTGATGTGCTAACTTCACAATACTTGCACCTGGATCTGCCACAGCTGGCACCCCAGCTTCAGAGAGTAAACCAACAGATATACCTTTTTCACAAGCATCTAAGTAATTTTTGGTTTCTAAATCATCTGAATACTTATCTAACAACATCAACTCCAATGAAGGTTGCGACTTTGTTGGTGTAATTCTTTTAATAAATCTTCTAGCAGACTTTTCGTTTTCAACAATAAAGTGATCTAATTGCTCTACTACCTTTTTTACTGATAAGGGCATTACCTCTAATGGCTCAGTATCACCTAACGTTGTGGGAATCAAGTATAATTTACCTTTCATTATTTCTGTTCTAATTTTGAAGCTATAATTTCACACGCTTCATCTAACATTTTGTATACATTTTCAAAACCTTGATCTCCTCCATAGTACGGATCTGGAACACTCCTATTTTCATTAGGATGTAATTCGTTCAAAATCATTTTTACTTTTTCATGCTGCTCTTCATTTTCAGACATGGCTACAATATCACCATAATTACTTTGATCCATCGTAAAAATAATGTCAAATTTATCAAAATCAGCTTTTACAAACTTTCTTGATCGTTGATTAGTAATATCTATCCCATATTTCCTAGCTACTTCAATAGAGCGCCCATCAGGTAATTCGCCAACATGATAACCAGCTGTACCTGCTGAATCTACTGCAAAATTCCCTGAAGATAATTTAGATTGTAAAATTCCCTCGGCAAGAGGAGATCGACAAATATTTCCTAAACAAACCATTAATATTTTTTTCATACTCATAAAAAAACCTCACTAGGTGAGGTTCGTTGTTTATAAAGTTAACTTTTTTGTTAAGTCTTCTACGTACTTTTTAAACTGCTTATCTGTTTCAGTCAAATTATCAACAGTTTTACATGCATGTAATACAGTAGCATGATCCCTTTTACCTATTTGACTTCCTATACTTGCTAATGATGACTTTGTCATACGTTTTGCAAAATACATAGCTAACTGACGTGCTTGTACAATATGACGTTTACGTGTTTTAGATTGTAAAGTTGCCACATCCATATCAAAGTATTTTGATACAACTTTTTGAATGTAATCAATAGACAATTCTTTTTTCGTGTTCTTTACAAATTTATCTACAATCTGTTTTGCTAGTTCAATTGTAAACTCTTTTCTATTAAAAGAAGCTTGAGCTATCATTGAAATTATCACTCCTTCTAGCTCACGAACATTAGACTTGATATTCTTCGCTATATACTCAACAATTTCTTCAGGCATTTCAACACCATCTCTGTATAACTTGTTTTGTAAAATAGAAATTCTTGTTTCATAATCTGGTGCTTGTAATTCAGCTGACAACCCCCATTTAAAACGAGAAAGTAAACGTTGTTCAATATCTTGCATATCAACAGGTGCTTTATCTGAAGTTAAAATAACCTGTTTTCCATTTTGATGTAGATGGTTGAAAATATGAAAGAATACATCTTGTGTTCCTGCTTTTCCTGATAAAAACTGCACATCATCAATAATCAACACATCAATCATTTGATAGAAGTGAATAAAATCATTTCTTGTATTCGATTTTACCGAATCAATAAACTGTTGTGTAAATTTTTCAGAAGAAATATACAATACAGTTTTATCTGGATATTTATCTTTTATTTCAACACCTATAGCATGTGCTAAGTGTGTTTTTCCTAATCCAACTCCTCCATATATTAACAATGGGTTGAATGAAGTTCCACCTGGTTTATTTGCTACAGCCATACCAGCAGAACGTGCCAATCTGTTAGAATCTCCCTCAACAAAATTCACAAAGTTATAATTTGGATTTAGTTGAGATTCTATCTTCACCTTTTGTAACCCCGGAATAACAAATGGATTTTTAAGTTCTCGTTTTGACTCTAACGGAACTGTTACCTTTTGTGGTTTTAAAGGGTTACGGTTTGAACTAGGTATTTTTACAGTCTGAGGGCTATTACTACTATACGTATTCTCCATACGTACATCGTAAATTAATTTAGCATCATTTCCTAACTGACGAACCAAAGCTACTCTTAACAATTTAATGTAATGCTCTTCTAACCACTCGTAAAAAAATTTACTTGGTACTTGAACTGTCAAAGCTTCCCCCGCCAATTTAATTGGCTTTATCGGTTCGAACCAAGTCTTATATGCCTGTGGCTTAATGTTATCCTTAATAAAAGACAAGCATTCCATCCAAACTGAATCGGCTGTTTTAGTCATATTGGTAAAAAACAATTTTAGTTGTTAATTTTTATTCAGGTTTAGGGGACACCAAACATGAAAGTCTGGGCGAACAAAAGTGTGAATAAATTTTAGTATAAAAAAATCAAATCACTATTGACTTTTATTTTTTTTTTGCGTATCGTTAATGCAATTAAAATAAAATATTCTTTTGCAAAAACATCACACAACTATACGTGTTCGGTATGCTGAAACTGATCAAATGGGAGTAGTTTATCATGGAAACTACGCACAATTTTTTGAGATTGGTCGTACCGAATGGCTACGTTCTCTGGGCGTTACATACAAATATATGGAAAAAACAGGAATCATGTTGCCTGTTATTTCTTTATCTTGTAACTTTAAAAAGTCGGCATTATACGACGATGAATTAACCATTACAACCATTTTAAAAAAAACACCTTCAGTAAAAATTGAATTCGACTATGAAATTACCAATCAAAATAACGAACTAATTTCAACTGGAAATACTGTGTTAGCATTTATTAACAATAAAACAAAAAAACCTATGCGTTGTCCTGATTATATTTTAGATAAATTAGCTATCTTAAAAAAATAATCAAACAAGTAAAAAACATATGAAAATATACACTAAAACAGGTGATAAAGGTACCACTGCCCTATTTGGTGGCACCCGAGTACCTAAACATCATTTAAGAATAGAAAGCTATGGAACTGTTGATGAACTTAACTCTTACATTGGACTAATCAGAGACCAAAACATTAACGAAACTCTGAAAAAGAAATTAACAAAAATTCAAAGCGATTTATTCACTTTAGGTGCCATGTTAGCTACACCACCAGAAAAGGAAACTTTAAAAAGTGGTAAAGAACGCTTAAACATTCCTAAAATTAATGAAGACTCAATTCAGTTTTTAGAAGACGAAATTGACCTTATGAATAAAGACCTACCTCAAATGACACACTTTGTATTACCTGGCGGTCACCAAACCGTGTCATTTTGTCACATAGCACGCTGCGTATGCCGTAGATCGGAACGATTAGCTGTGGCTTTAAACGAAGAAGAAACAATTAGCGATACTGTTTTAAAGTATTTAAACCGACTTTCTGACTACCTTTTTGTGTTGGCACGAAAGTTGACCCAAGACTTACAAGCTGAGGAAATTAAATGGATTCCTGAAAAGCTTTAACTAAGTTCTTTAATTATTGATTTCACATTTTTTAAAAAAAACTTGACTTTTTACAAAAAAAAATTATTTTTGCGGAAAATCTTATTAAACAGATAAAGAAATGTATTGGACACTTGAATTAGCATCTTATTTAGCAGATGCACCCTGGCCTGCAACTAAAGACGAATTAATTGATTACGCTATTCGTACTGGAGCACCGTTAGAAGTGGTAGAAAACTTACAAGATATCGAAGATGAAGGTGAGGCATACGATTCTATTATTGAAATATGGCCAGATTACCCTACTGAAGAAGATTATCTTTGGAATGAAGATGAATACTAGAAAAAAATAAATAATAAAAAGTCTCTTTTACAGAGGCTTTTTTTTTGCTTACTTTTAAGCACTCAATAAAAAACACAAAAAACGCTAATTAAAAACAACTTAATTAGCTATAAAACAATATTTTACAAATGAGCGTTTTAAATTCGATTATAAAACTATTTGTTGGAGACAAACAACAAAAGGACCTAAAATCACTACAACCGATCGTTGAAAAAGTACGATCTTTTGAAAATTCATTAAATAGTTTATCAAATGATGAATTACGGGCAAAAACAATCGAATTTAAATCTAAAATTAAAGACGCTACAAAATCTTTTAATGACAAAATAGCTGAGCTTGAGGAAGAAGCTAAAAATGCAGATATTGATCGTCAAGAAGACATTTATACAGAAATTGATAAATTAAAAGACGAAGCTTACGAAGCTTCAGAAGCTGTTTTGTTAGACATTATGCCAGAGGCTTTTGCTGTTGTAAAAGAAACTGCAAAACGTTTTACTAACAATACAGAAATAGAGGTAACTGCAACTCCTTTTGATAGAGAGTTATCAGCTACTAGAGAACATATCACACTAGAAGACGACAAAGCTTTTTGGGCTAATTCATGGGATGCTGCAGGTAAAGAGGTTATTTGGGACATGATTCATTATGATGTTCAGTTAATCGGTGGATCTGTATTACACCAAGGTAAAATTGCCGAAATGATGACAGGGGAAGGTAAAACATTAGTTTCTACATTACCTGTATACCTAAACGCTTTAACTGGTAACGGAGTACATGTTGTTACTGTAAACGACTACTTAGCAAAACGTGACCGTGCGTGGATGGCTCCTATTTTTGAGTTCCACGGGTTATCTACTGACTGTATTGATTTCCACCAACCAAACTCAGAAGCACGTAGAGAAGCTTATAACGCAGATATTACCTACGGAACCAATAATGAATTTGGATTCGACTACCTACGTGATAACATGGCAAACTCTAAGAAAGACTTAGTACAACGTGCGCCAAACTATGCTATTATTGATGAGGTGGATTCTGTTTTGATTGACGATGCTCGTACACCGTTAATTATTTCTGGACCAGTACCACAAGGAGATAATCATGAATTTAATGAATTAAAGCCTCTAGTTGCCGATTTAGTTTCTCTTCAAAATAAATATCTAGTAGGTGTTTTAGCTGAAGCTAAACGTTTAATTAAAGAAGGCGACACTAAAGAAGGTGGTTTCTTATTACTAAGAGTTTATAGAGGTCTTCCTAAAAACAAAGCCTTAATTAAGTTTTTATCTCAAGAAGGAGTTAAACAAATCCTTCAAAAAACTGAAAACTTCTACATGCAAGACAACAACAAGCTAATGCCTGAAGTTGATGCTGAATTATGGTTTACTATTGAAGAAAAAAACAATCAAATTGATTTAACTGATAAAGGTATCGCACACCTTTCTGATATCACAAAAAATGAAACATTCTTCGTTTTACCAGATATTAGTGTAAAAGTTGGTCAAATAGATAATAGCGACGTTACTCCAGAAGAAAAAGCTGATCAAAAAGAAGAACTATACCGTGAGTTTAGCATAAAGAGTGAGCGTATTCATACCATGAATCAACTTTTAAAAGCATACACTGTTTTTGAAAAAGATGTAGAGTATGTGGTAATGGATAATAAGGTAATGATTGTAGACGAGCAAACAGGTCGTATTATGGACGGTCGTCGTTACTCTGACGGATTACACCAAGCAATTGAAGCTAAAGAAAATGTGAAGATTGAAGACGCTACGCAAACGTTTGCTACCGTTACTTTACAGAACTACTTTAGAATGTACCGTAAGCTATCTGGTATGACAGGTACTGCAATTACAGAAGCTGGTGAATTCTGGGAAATCTACAAATTAGATGTTGTTGAAATTCCAACAAACAAACCAATTCAAAGAGACGACAAACAAGATTTAGTTTATAAAACTACTCGTGAAAAGTACAACGCTGTAATTGAAGATATCGTAAAATTAGTTGGAGAAGGAAGACCAGTACTAGTAGGTACTACTTCTGTTGAAATCTCTGAATTATTAGGAAGAATGTTACAAATCCGTAAGATTCCTCACAATATATTAAATGCAAAATTACACAAGAAAGAAGCAGATGTAGTTGCTGAAGCTGGTAAACCTGGAGTGGTAACCATTGCAACAAACATGGCTGGTCGTGGTACCGATATTAAATTATCTGAGGAAGTAAAAGCTGCAGGTGGTTTAGCTATTATTGGTACAGAGCGTCATGATTCTCGTCGTGTAGACCGTCAGTTACGTGGTCGTGCAGGACGTCAAGGAGATGTAGGTTCTTCTCAATTCTATGTAGCTTTAGACGACAACTTAATGCGTTTATTTGGTTCAGAAAGAATTGCGAAGATGATGGATAGAATGGGATTAAAAGAAGGCGAAGTAATTCAGCACTCTATGATTTCAAAATCTATTGAAAGAGCTCAGAAAAAAGTAGAAGAAAACAACTTTGGTATTCGTAAGCGTTTATTAGAGTATGATGATATTATGAATGCACAACGTGAGTTTGTATACAAGCGTCGTCGTCATGCTTTAGATGGAAAGCGTTTACAGATTGATATCGCAAACATGATTTATGATACTTGTGATTCAATTGTAAGACAAAATAAAGAAGCAAAAGATTTCCAAAACTTTGAATTCGAATTAATTCGTTTCTCTGCAATGACTTCTCCTTTTTCTGAAGAAGAATTCAATAGAACATCAGAGCAAGATTTAATTGACAAGCTATACAAAATAGTAACAGAACACTACAAAAACGATGCGGAAAGAAATGCTGAAAATGCATTCCCAGTAATTAAAAACGTTTTTGAAAACGAAGGTGATCGTTACGAGCGTATCGTTGTTCCTTTTACAGATGGTTCTAAAACACTACAAGTAGTTACCAACTTAAAAGAAGCTTACGAAAGTGAAGGAAAGTCACTAGTAAATGATTTTGAGAAAAACATCACTTTAGCGATTATTGATGAAAATTGGAAGGATCACTTACGTAAAATGGATGAGTTGAAACAAACTGTTCAAAATGCTACGTACGAGCAAAAAGATCCTTTATTAGTTTATAAATTTGAGGCTTTCGAATTATTCCAAGAAACAATTGATAAAGTTAACAAAGAAGTGTTATCATTCTTGTTCAAAGGAAAATTACCAAGTCAAGAAGCTTCACAAGTATCAGAAGCTCGTGAACAACAACGTGAGCATTTAGATTTACGTAAGGACGAAGTTCAAAACTCAACACAGCAAGCTATTAGCAATGCTCGTAACCAACAAACACAAGAACAGCAAGCTGTAGAAACTATTGTTCGTGAACAACCAAAAATTGGTCGTAACGAAAAAGTTACTATCAAAAATGTAATGTCAGGTGAAGAAAAAGAGGTTAAGTACAAGCAAGCTATTCCTTTATTAGAAAAAGGGGAATGGGTATTGTACAACAAGTAATCTTTTTTAAAAACTATATATAAAAAGCTCGGTAAAACCGAGCTTTTTACTTTTACGCAACCTTTACTGAACTTTTTAGTAAAGATTTTATTACCAATATTTTATAATTACTTCACTTTTTAAAAACATTCAAAAAGTAACTTTGATACATATCGAAGTACACTTAGAATGAAAAAACACAAAAAACGTAAATTAGATATTGCTGTAATATCAGATGTTCACTTAGGAACTTTTGGTTGCAGAGCCACAGAGCTTCATAATTACCTAAAAACCATCAATCCAAAAATATTGATTTTAAATGGTGATATTATTGATATTTGGCAGTTCAACAAGCGTTACTTTCCTAAACCTCACATGAAAATCATCAAGCAACTGATGAATTTTATCACTTCTGGAACAAAAGTTTACTATATCACAGGAAATCACGATGAAATGTTACGTAGGTTTAAAGGCTTTCGCTTAGGAAGCTTCGAAATCGTAAATAAAGTAGTGTTAGATATTGACGGTAAGAAAGGATGGTTTTTTCACGGAGATGTTTTCGATGTCACCATGCAACACTCTAAATGGCTTGCTAAGCTAGGCGGAATGGGTTATGATTTTTTAATCCTTATTAATACGATTGTAAACTGGATAAGTCATAAAATGGGCTATAGCAGGCTTTCATTCTCTAAAAAGATTAAAAACAGCGTAAAAAGTGCCATTAAATTCATTAATAATTTTGAAACCACCGCTGCAGATATTGCAATTGATGAGGCTTATGACTATGTAGTCTGCGGTCATATCCATCAACCTGAAATAAGAACAATCGAAACTGAAAAAGGAAGCACTACTTACTTAAACTCTGGCGATTGGATTGAAAATTTAACAGCTTTAGAATATAAAAATAAAGCGTGGTCTTTATATGAATACGAAAAAGATGAGATAGCTAAAAATATTCATTTAGACTACCCTGTAAAAGACTTAGAGCTAATTAGTTCTGAACACAATAATAGCGAACTTTTTACAGAGCTCCTCAAAGAATTTAACATTAAAACCCAATAACCATGAAGCCCATTATAGGCATTAAGTTAAGGAATGATTAGTATCTATTAAATAGATAATTTTCTGAAAACAACCAATTATAAAAAATTTAAAAAGATGAAAATATTATATGCTTTTCAAGGAACAGGAAATGGACATGCAAGTAGAGCCTTAGAAATTATTCCACATTTACAAAGACGTGGGGATGTAGATGTATTGGTTAGTGGATCACAATACGAAATAGAGCTTCCTTTCAACATAAAATATAAATTACATGGATTGGGCTTCGTTTTTGGTAAAAAGGGAGGAATCGACCTAGTTAACACTTTAAACAGCTTAAACTTAAAAAAAGTTTACCAAGAAATTAAAACACTTCCTGTAAAAGAATACGATTTAGTAATTAATGATTTTGAACCAATATCTGCTTGGGCATGTCTTTTTAGAAATGTTCCTATTATTTCTTTAAGTAATCAAAACGCTTTATTAAATGAGAAAAATTCAGCTTATCAAAAATTTAGATTAGAACGACTAATAATCAAATATTACGCTCCTGCTAAGAATAAATTTGGTTTTCATTTTAAAACACACTCGTCTTCTACTTTCTTGCCTATAATCCGTAAAGAAATTCGCTATAGAAATATTACAAACAAAGGACATTATACTGTGTATTTACCTTCTTATAGCGATGAAAAAATAGTCAAAGTACTTTCAAAAGTAAAAGACATAAAGTGGCAAGTCTTTTCTAAGAAAACAAAAGAGCATCAATTTTTTCATAATATTACAATCCTACCTATCAACGACGATGCATTTATCCGAAGTATGGCTTCTGCAAAAGGAGTAATTTGTGGAGCAGGCTTTGCAACACCTACTGAAGCGTTGTATTTACGTAAAAAACTATTGGTTATTCCTATGAAAAATCAATACGAACAACAATGCAATGCTGTTACTTTAAAAGAAATGGGAGTTACTGTTGTAAAAAAATTGAGTAAAAAACAGCTTCCTAAAATTGAAAAATGGATTAACACTAACAAAATTGTTGAAGTTCATTATCCTGATGTTACTGAAGATATGTTAGATGCTATTATTTTACCGTATTACAACAAAACTATTTTACCCGAAATTACCATTGAATAGTTGCTGAACCTATACTTTGTAAAAAATCGTTGGTTTTAGAAAAATGTTTGTTATCAAACCAATACCCTCTATTAGCACTTAATGGTGATGGGTGGCCTGAAGTTAAAATATGATGTTTATTTTTATCAATAAGTTTTGCTTTTTTCTTAGCAAAACCTCCCCAAAGTAAAAACACAACATCCTTTTTTTCTTCAGAAATTTTCTGAATTACAGCATCAGTAAATTGTTCCCAACCTTGCTTTTGGTGGCTTCCTGCCTCACCTGCTCTTACAGTTAAAGTTGCGTTTAATAACAACACTCCTTGTTTTGCCCAACGGGACAAATCGCCACTTTTTGGATATGGAATATTTACGTCCTTTTCAATTTCTTTAAAAATATTAATTAATGATGGTGGATGTGTAATACCATCATGTACCGAAAAGCACAATCCGTTTGCCTGCCCTACTCCATGGTATGGATCTTGACCCAAAATCACCACTTTTAAATCATCTAACGCACAAAAATCAAACGCTGCGAAAATATCTGATCCTTTTGGGTAACACATATGGTTTGAATATTCATTTTTAACAAATTCAGTAAGATTTTCAAAATATGGTTTCTCAAATTCAGGTTGTAAAATATTTTTCCAGCTATCATTAATTTTTACTTGCATTGTTTGTTATTTTTGTCGTGGTTTCAAATATACTATTTTGACTAAAAACATTACAGAAAAAACACTTCAAGATTTAGAGTTTACAACAGTTTTAGAACAAGTTGCAACGCATTGTATTTCAAATTTAGGAAAAGAAAAAACAATGCTAGTTCAGCCTATTTCAAACAAAAAAAAGTTATTTTTTGAATTAAATATGGTGAATGAATATTTGTCTTCTTTTGAAAACGAAAACAGAATTCCTAATCATTATTTTGAAGATATTTCTGAAGAAATTAAGCGACTCGCTATTGAAAATAGTTTTTTAGAAACAGATGGTTTCTTAAAAGTTTCATCAGTTTCAGAAACAGTAAATGAACAAAAGAAATTTTTAAAGAAGTTTCAAACCTACTACCCTACACTATTTGCTCTAAGTGATGAAGTTGAGTTCACCACGGTTATTGTAGATAATATTAAAAAAGTTATTACCCCGTATGGTGAGGTTGCGGATAATGCTTCTCCTGCTTTAAAACAAATACGAAAAGAAATTGGTTCCGTTAGAGGTAAAATTTCTGAAAGCTTTTCTCGGGCTTTGAGTAAAAACATGTCGAGTGGATATTTAGATGATATTAAAGAAACCGTTGTTGACAATCAACGTGTATTAGCTGTTTTAGCTATGCACAGACGTAAGGTTAAAGGAAGTTTGTTAGGTTCTTCTAAGTCAGGAAACATTGTTTATATCGCTCCACAAGCCACGTTGGCTTACAGCAGGGAGTTACAAAACCTTTTGTATGAAGAAAAGCAAGAAGTAGTACGTATACTAAGGTATCTAGCTACTGAAATACGTCCTTATACTCCGCTTTTAAATGAGTATGTTTTGTTTTTAACACATTTAGATTTGGTGGGTGCTAAAGCAAAATATGCTAAGAGCATCAACGGACTACTTCCTAAAATTACTAAGGAGAAAAAAGTTTTTCTAAAAAATGCTTTTCATCCTATTTTATGGCAAAAAAATAAGGCTAAGGATATTGAAACCATTCCGCAGACCATTCAGTTAAGTGAACAGCAACAAATTATTGTAATTTCAGGACCTAATGCTGGTGGTAAAAGTATTACACTTAAAACAATTGGCTTGTTACAAGTAATGTTACAAAGTGGATTATTAATTCCTGTTCATGAACGTAGTGAAACCACACTTTTCAATACTATCTTAACTGATATTGGTGATAACCAATCTATCGAAAATCAATTGAGTACCTATAGCTATCGATTAAAAAACATGCGTTACTTTTTAAGAAAGTGTAATGATAACACCTTGTTTTTAATTGATGAATTTGGTACGGGTTCCGATCCTGAGTTAGGAGGTGCTTTAGCTGAAATTTTCTTAGAAGAGTTTTATGAAAAGAAAGCCTTCGGAATTATAACCACACACTATGCCAACTTAAAAGTACTAGCTGATGAGTTAGATAATGTTACAAATGCTAATATGCAGTTTGATGAGCGTACTTTAGAGCCTTTATATAAATTGTATATCGGACAGGCAGGAAGTTCTTTTACGTTTGAGGTAGCGCAGAAAAACGGAATTCCATATAGCTTAATTAACCGTGCTAAAAAGCGCGTTGAAACTGAAAAAGTTCGTTTAGATAAAACAATCTCTAAACTTCAAAAGGAGCGAAATCGTTTACAAAAAACTTCTGAAAGTTTAAACAAACAAAAATCTAAAGGACAAGAGCATATTGAAAACTTACAAGAGAAAGAACTTAAAATACGTGAAAAATTAGAAGGTTTTCAAGAATTATACGATAACAACCAACGTATGTTATCATTAGGAAGAAATATTAATGAAATGCTTAATAAATACTTCCAAACAAATAATAAAAAAGAACTTTCTGCTAGTTTTTTCAAATGGGCAATGGCAGAAAAGACCAAGTACATAAAGAAAAACCCACCTAAAAAGAAAACTAAAACAGAAAAGAAAGAAGAAAAAGTTGCTACACAAAAACAACAGGAGGCAATTAAAAAAGTAGAAAAAGAAGTGCTTCAAAAAGTTGTAAAGGTTAGAGAAGAAAAGAAAAAAGAAGCAGAAAAAATTGCAAAAGAAAGAGCCGCCTATGTTTTTAAAGTAAATGACAGAGTTCGTTTAATTGACGGAAACGCTGTAGGGACCATTGACAAAATAGAAAAGAAAAAAGCGTTTATTAATTACGGCTTGTTCACTACGGAAGCTAAAATTGAGCAATTGGAATTAGTGGAGCGTGCTAAAAAATAATCTTTTAGCAGAAAGAAAAACATTATCTAACCACTTACAACCTAGAATTATAACAGATTCAACTTTGTTTGAATTTACTATTAATTACCTTATAGCATGTGCAACTAAAAGTTATTTGACTCATAACTTCATACAATACAACTAAATAAAAATAATTATGCCACATTTTGTAATTGATTGCTCTGAAAACATTATCAAATTAAAATCACCAAAAGAAATTATTCAAAAAGTTTATGATACAGCAGAATCAACAAATCTTTTTGACAAAAGGGATATTAAAGTAAGAATAAATCCATTTGAGTATTATACTGTAGGAAATACTAATGATGATTTCATCCATATTTTTGCTAATATCATGGAAGGCAGAAGCACTCTACAAAAAAAAGAATCTTTCAGAAAAAATTGTTACTGAATTAAAATTAATGTTTCCTGAAGTTCCAATCATTTCTATCAACATTAGAGACTTTGAAAAAGCTACTTATTGTAATAAATCTATGGTGTAAGCACACAAATAAAAAGCTCAAGTTGTAAATTTACAACTTGAGCTTTTTATGTTAATTTATGTGATGATTAGTTAATATAATTCGTCAACTTCAATAGTTAGGTTATTAATAAAGTTTTCTGCATTCTTTATATCATTATGTAATACCCTGTCGTCATTCACTACAGGCACATCTTGTCTAAACATACCTACAAAAGAAGCTAAAAACTTAAATGTACTATGTTTTCTAAAAGACAATCCTTGAGATACATTTATTAACAAGAATAAGTGTAACAAATCATTAATCTTATCTACTTATAAACCATATAATAATAAATCTATAAAACATGATAAGAGTTTTTAAATACGCTTTACTTCTTGCGCTTTCCACATCAATTAAAACTTTTGCTCAAGAAAATTTTTTAACCCCAAGTAACACAAAAATTGATAAACAGTTTGTCAAAAATGAAAGTTACGAAATGACTTGGTTTATGTTAAAGGACACTATCAAAATTGAAATTGGAAAAGTGTTCACGGATATCAAAAAGAAAAAGAAAGAAATATTAATTACCACAACAGTTAACATGAACAGATCAACTTCTAAATGGGTTGATAGCACAATTGTTAAAGCTAAAAACCTAGCTCCTATTTACCATTCTTCTTTTAACCAACAACGAGATATGGTTTTAAATTTCGGTAAAAAGGTAACGGGTTATTATTCAAATAAAAAGACAGGAGAAAAAACCATTATATCAGAAACTACCAAACAACCTTATTTTGACAGTAACTTTTACCCACAATTAATAAGATGGCTTCCTTTAAACGATTACTACTCGGCTGTAATTTCAATCTTTGATTATAATCCGCATGCTAAAACAGGGGTTATTTCTGCAACAATAAAAAATGTACAAAAGACTTCGATTAATTTAAATGGAGAAAAAAAACAGGTATGGAAAATACAAACAACAGATGAAATATCTAACAATTCGGTAGTTAGCACCTACTACTTAGATTACAAGACTCGAAAATTACTTAAACAAGACATAGACGCTAGTGGGAGAAAAATGGTAATGTTATTAAATGAATAATAACATTTATTAACACACAAGTATTCAACCATCACCATCAACCTATTTTAATAGCATAAAAAAGCTCCAACTGAAATATAGTTGGAGCTTTTTAAAAATATAATTTCACTATTCTTTAGAATAATTCTTCTACTTCAATAGTTAGGTTATTGATAAAACCTTCTGCTTTTTTAATATCATTATGCAACACTCTATCATCATTAACTAAAGGTACATCTTGTCTAAACATCCCCACAAAAGAGGTTAAGAATTCAGATGTACTATGTTCTCTAAAAGAAAGTCCCTGAGAAGCATTCATTAACTCAATAGCTAATACTGAACATACATTATCTATTACTTTTTTAGCCTTAACAGCAGCATTAGCCCCCATACTTACATGGTCTTCCTGTCCGTTACTCGATACAATAGAATCTACACTAGATGGTGTACAGAATTGTTTATTTGCACTTACAATACTAGCCGCAGTATATTGTGGAATCATAAATCCACTATTTAATCCTGGGTTAGACACTAAAAAGTCTGGTAATCCTCTTAAACCAGAAACTAACTGATAAGTCCTTCTTTCTGAAATATTACCTAATTCAGCAATTGCAATAGCTAAATAATCTAATGCTAAAGCTAGCGGTTGCCCGTGGAAGTTTCCTCCAGAAATAATAATGTCTTCATCTACAAAAACATTCGGGTTATCTGTTACCGAGTTTATTTCTGTAATAAATGTTTTCTTCACAAACTCTAATGTATCTTTTGTTGCTCCATGGACCTGAGGCATGCATCTAAAAGAGTAAGGATCTTGTACGTGTTCTTTTGGCTGTTCAATTAACTCACTTCCTTCTAATACTTCCTTAATACGTTTAGCTGTAGCTAACTGTCCGTTATGAGGACGAACCAAATGTATTAACTCATTAAATGGCTCTATTCTTCCATCAAAAGCTTCCAAAGAAACAGATCCAATAATATCTGCTAAGTAAGAAAGTTTATATGCCTTTAATAAGTTATGCACACCATAGGCACTCATAAATTGAGTTCCATTTAACAATGCTAGTCCTTCTTTAGATTGTAAGTTTATTTTCTCCCAACCAAATTTTTCTAATAAGTTTTCTCCTGAAATTCGTTCTCCAGCAACGTATACCTCCCCCAGACCAATTAATGGCAATGAGAGGTGAGCTAACGGTGCCAAATCACCTGACGCTCCTAACGAACCTTGCGTATATACAACTGGTAAAATATCATTATTGTAAAACTCTATCAAACGCTCAACAGTTGCCAGTTGAACACCTGAATGACCATAACTTAATGATTGTATTTTTAGTAACAACATTAATTTTACAACTTCTTGTGGTACTTCGTCTCCTGTTCCACAAGCATGACTCATTACCAAGTTTTCTTGAAGCTGTTGTAAATTATCTCCACTAATCTTAACATTACATAACGAACCAAATCCAGTATTAATTCCATAAATTGGATCGCTATGAGTTTTCATTTTCTCATCAAGAAATGCACGACATTTTAATATCTTTTCTTTTGATTCTTCTGATAAAGAAAGTTTTTTATCTAGTAATACAATACTATGAATATCTTCTAAACCAACAGGTTGTGAATTTATTATATGTGTAGTATCCATTTTAATATTTTTAAGGTGTACAAAGAACCAAAAAAAAGATAAAACTTCAAGCTGATTCTTTGTAAAAAATAGAGTGTCATTTAAATAAAGTGTTAATTTTTTTGATAAAAAAGTTAAAAAAAGTAACTTCGGCGCCTTAAACACCATATTCTCACTAAACATTAAACAATGAAAAAACTAGTACTTTTAGTCCTCTTAGGAGTTACCATAATTTCATGTAAAAAAGAAGAAAAGCCTGTTAAAGACTACTTGGTCTTAACTGGTAAAATTGATAACCTCAAAAAAAGAAATGTTACTTTAAATGGTTTTCAATTTGAAAAGAAAATAAAATTTGACAGAAAAACTGGCTCTTTTGTTGATACTCTTAGAATTAATAGAGAAGGTTATTACACCTTAGTTTATAATACTAAACCTATTAAAGCTGTCAATTTATATTTAACAAAGACAGATGACACAGGTATCGTATTTGATTATGATAACCCAGACTTCATTAACTTTGAAGGTACTAACAAAAAGATAAATAGTTATCTTCATGAAAAACAAAAAACTTGGCCTGAAATACTCGTTAGCGCTAATAAATACTTTGCTTTAGAAGAAGGTGAGTTTTTAGCAAAAACTAATGAATATAAAGATGCTGTAACTGAAGCTTCTATCTCAAAACAATTACCTGCAGATTTCTTAAAAAAAGAAGTTAAGAACATTGATTATGAATGTTTAAGAAACATATATAATTATCAAGATTATCACAGAACATTAACAGGAAATAAAGACTTTGAAGTTTCAGAAGATTTCCCTGACCCATTAGAAAACTTTAACTACAGTGGAGGTGACTATGCAACTTCTTACTTCTATAGAGCAATGTTAGAGACTGAACTTCAAAGGATTGCTAAGGAGAAAAACAAGGAAGGTGAAGATTTACCCTTAACTTATTTAGAAACAGTTCAAACTGAAGTTACCGACACGATTGCAAAAAATGATTTATTATACAATAGTGCTGAAAGCAGTATAACATATACTAGTGACTTAAAAGAGTTTTATAGAAAATTTATGGCGTATTCTACCAATAAAGCACATAAAGAAGAAATTACTAAAGATTACGAGTTATTAAAAACCACTGCTAAAGGACAACCTGCTCCTAAATTTAAAGACTATGTAAACTACGATGGTGGTACTACTTCTTTAGATGACTTATTAGGACAAGGAAAGTACTTATATATTGATGTTTGGGCTACCTGGTGTGCTTATTGTAAAAGAGAAATTCCTTTATTAAAGAGATTAGAGCAAGAATACCATGGTAAAAACATTGAGTTTGTAAGTATTAATGTTGACGCTAAAGGGAATGACGAAAAATGGAAAGAAACCATTCAAGATAGAGAAATGACTGGTATACAGTTAATGGCTGGAGATAGCCACTTAAATTTAGACTGGGCTCAAAATTTCTTAATTAAAGGGTTGCCTAGATTTATCATCATTGATCCTGACGGTAATATTGTAAGTCCAAACGCTCCTGCACCATCACAAGGAGAACGTTTAATCAATATGTTTGAAGAGTTAGGAATCTAAACCTTATTATCATAAACTAAAAAAAGCCGCTAAATTTAGCGGCTTTTTTTAGTTTATGATAATAAAACAATAATTCTAAAACCTATTATCTCCATCTAAGATATCTCCTAAACCTCCCAAAACACTACCTTCTCCTCTGTCGCCTTTTCCTGTTTGTGGAGCCATTGCTAACACCCTACCTGCTAATCTACTAAATGGTAATGATTGAATATATACCGTTCCAGGACCTCTTAACTTTGCAAAGAACAATCCTTCACCTCCAAAAATGGTGTTTTTTATACCTCCCACAAATTCAATATCATAATCAACATCTTGTGTAAAACCTACAATACAACCTGTATCAACTTTCAAAACTTCACCAGGCTGTAAAACCTTTTTTGCCATAGTACCTCCTGCATGAACAAAACCAATACCATCACCTTCCATTTTTTGCATAATGAATCCCTCTCCTCCAAACAGACCTCTTCCTAAACGTTTTGAAAACTCTATACCAATAGATACACCTTTAGCTGCACATAAAAAAGCATCTTTCTGACAAATAAACTTACCTCCAAACTCAGTTAAGTCAATCGGAATTATTTTCCCGGGGTATGGTGAAGCAAAAGAAACTTGCTTTTTTCCTTGACCATCATTTGTAAAAACAGTCATAAATAAACTTTCTCCTGTTAAAATTCTCTTTCCTGCTGAGAAAATCTTTCCCAACAATCCTTTCTCTTGATTGGAACCATCTCCAAAAATCGTATTCATCTTTACATCTGCATCCATCATCATAAAGCTACCACTTTCGGCAACTACTCCTTCTTGTGGATCTAATTCTATTTCTACATACTGCATTTCTTCTCCAAAAATGCGATAATCAATTTCGTGTGCATTCATAATTTTTTGTTTTATCTATTAGACATCAAAAACTTTATTTTGTTACAATTTTACTTTTAAACTCCATTCATATTCAAACTTCGAAACAGAAATACCTTCTTCATTAAAACCTTCAGATGTTACAATTACAGTTTGACCTTCACCTGTTTCAATTGCTTTTTGAATCGTTTCTCTTATTAATTGTCCTTGATTACATTCAAAGCGTATTTTTCCTGTTGCCTTTTTTGTAAAAGTCCCATTCATGTTAGTAACTAACATTGAAATTTTTCTGTTGGACGCATCAATTTCCTTCATTACCAAAATACCTGTAGATAATTCTGATGCCATCCCTTGTACCGCCCAAAACATCGATTTAAACGGATTTTGATTCATCCATCTATGGGTTACTTTAACCACTGCTGCATCATTAGTAAGAGACTTTAACCGTACTCCTGTAAAAAAAGCAGACGGTAATTTAAATAACAAAAAGATATTAACTTTTCGAGGTGTAAACTTCATTTTTTCAGTATTTACAAGCAATGTACAGCTTTTTCTTTAATTATTTCATCTGATTAAAATGTTAAAATTTGTTAATTTTTAGTACTATGTATTGCATAATACCTTTTAAAAGATATATATTTGCAATGTAAAGTATTATATAAATCATTTCACTATGCAACATAATAACCAAAACACCAATGCTTTTTTAATACATATTTCTGCTTTTGCAGGGTATTTATTTCCTTTAGGGAGTATTATTACTCCGCTTATATTATGGCAAACTTTAAAAGAGAGAAGTACTTTTTTAGATGAGCATGGTAAAGAAGCTGTTAATTTTAACATTAGCTATAGTCTATACATTTTTATACTAGGTCTTTCTTTTATTCCTTTTTTCTTCGGAAGAATTTTTAATGGATTTGACGGTGTAGATATTGACTTTGGTGGATACCACGGACATGGAGGACTGTTTGGCATTTTTGGATTTGCTTCAATAGTAAGTATTGTTGCTCTTATTAAAATAGCGCTGATAATTATAGCAGCTATGAAAGCTAACAAAGGTGAAATGTATCATTATCCACTTACAATAAAATTTATAAAATAACCCATAAACCGCATTACATGAAGATAGAAAACACAAAAGCACAAATGCGTAAGGGTGTTTTAGAATATTGCATCTTATCCATTTTACAAAAAGGAGATGCTTATACTTCTGAGATACTCTCTAGCCTTAAAAGTGCAGAAATGATTGTGGTTGAAGGAACCATATATCCGTTACTTACCCGCTTAAAAAACGCAGGATTATTAAGTTACAGATGGGAAGAATCAACCTCTGGACCTCCAAGAAAATATTACGTACTCACTGAAAATGGCGGAATGTTTTTAAAAGAATTAGACAAAACATGGCATAATTTAGTAAACGCAGTAAACCAAGTAACAAGTACAAAATCAACTAAAGATGAATAAGACAATAAATATAAACCTGGGCGGATTTTTCTTCCATATAGATGAAACTGCCTATCAGAAATTAAAACGATACTTAGACGCCATTGCTCGTTCGTTAAGTGACGATCCGCAAGGAAAAAATGAAATTATAGCAGATATTGAAGCTCGTATTAGCGAATTATTATCTGAAAGAATTACCGATGCTCGTCAAGTAGTAAATGAAAGCGATATTGAAGAAATTATTGCTATCATGGGGCAACCTGAAGATTACGCCGAAGCCGAAGAAGCTTATAACGAAAATACTTCTTACAGTTACAATAGAAACACCTCTAGTAAAAAAATGTTTAGAGATGGTGACGACAAATTTTTAGGAGGAGTGTGTTCTGGACTAGGACATTATTTTAATGTAGATGTTGTTTGGATTCGTTTAGCCTTTCTAATTTTAACACTAGCTGGGTTTGGTTTCGGAATTATAGGATACATTATTTTATGGGTTATCCTGCCAGAAGCTAAAACCACTTCTGAAAAACTTCAAATGGAGGGTGAAGCTGTAAATATTGATAACATTGAAAAAAAAATTCGTAATGAGTTTGAAAGCCTTTCATCAAAGGTAAAGGAAGGCGCCCATGATTTATCGGATAAAATTTCAAATGCTGATTATCAAAAACTACGCAACCAAACTAAATCTGGTTTTCAGGATTTCATAGACACTATGGGTAAAATTTTACTAGCTATATTCAAAGTGTTTGGTAAGTTCATGGGCGTTTTATTAATATTTATCGCTGGTATTACAATCATTTCACTACTACTAACTTTATTTTCGGTTGGAAGTTTAGAAATCTTGAATTTTGATGGAGACATGATTCATTATCCTCCTTTCTTTTATGATTCAGCAATGCCTAAATGGTTGTTAATGACATTTGTATTTTTCTTAATAGGAATTCCTTTTGTGGTCTTATTTATTTTAGGATTACGAATTTTATCTCCTAATGTTAAAAGACTTGGTATTGCTACTGTTTTAACATTGTTTGGACTTTGGCTGGTGTCTTTATTAGCAATCGGATTCTCTGGAATTGAGTATTTCACTACACATGCTTACGATGGTGCCCATGTTTCAAAACACAGCATTACATACAATCAAGAAGAGCCTCTAAAAATACGCGTGGTAAACGACGATAATATTTATTACCAACATAATTTACGTAATAGAGATAACTCTATATCTGTTCATGTGAATGATAAAGAAATGAAGTATTCTAACGATATAAATATAGATGTTCGCAAAAGCGAAACTGGTAACGCTTATATTGAAATTAAGAAAACTTCTGAAGGAAGAAAACGTAATAACGCTAATAGTAATGCAGAGGCTATTCAGTATAACTTTAAAACAGCTAACAACACTATTGTTTTTGACGCCTTTTTTATTAGCGAATACAAAAACATATGGAAGGATGAAGAAATTGACGCTGTTTTATACATTCCTGAAGGAACAACTGTATATTTTGAAGGTTCATCTCGTAACTTTTTAGATGATGTAGAAAACGTTCAAAACGTATACGATCGTGATATGGCTAATCATCATTTCAAAATGACTCCTAAAGGTTTTAACTGTTTAGATTGTGATGAAGAAGATATTAATGATAACGATTCAAACGAGAGGGATTCTGATAATGATGATGAAGTAAGTTTTTTATTTGATAGTACAATTAATAATGTAAAAGCTGAATTTATCATCTCTAAAACAACTACTGAAGATGAGCTTAACAAATTAATTGACTGGTTTAAAGATCGTAAAAACATAGATATTGATATTGTTGACTCAAAATTTAATAGTGATAGAACAATTAGTAATCTCGTTTTAGAAATTGATTGTAACGATGGCTATGTAGGAAGTATAGCTATTTCAAACGGTACATTAGATAATATATCTAAAGGTTTCCGTAGACTGTATAATGAAGAAGGAGCTTTGAGCTTTAAAACTTGGTAAACGCATAAACTGAAAAACTATGAACGATTTATTTGACTTCTTCTTTAAGGGTAACTTTTTTATGAAAATAGTTACCCTGCTATACACACTCTTGCTATCATGGGTAATGAATGGACAAGTACAAGAAATTCCAAACTATAAACCTATTGACATCGACTTGCACAAGCAAATTGTAAAAATGGATAGTATATTCTTTAACGCTTACAATACTTGTGACATTAAAACACAGTCTGATATTTTAAGTGATGATATTGAGTTTTTCCATGATAAAGGAGGCTTATCTACGTCTAAAAATGAAATTATGGCTGCCACCAAAAAGAACATCTGTGGCAAGGTTACTCGTACTTTAATAAAAGGAAGCATCGAGGTATACCCTATAAATAATTATGGTGCTGTAGAAATTGGATATCATAAGTTTTTTAATAATAGAGAACCTAACGCTAAATCAATTCCTAGCAAATTTATCGCCATTTGGAAAAAAGAAAAAAATCAATGGTTAATGACTAAAGTAATCAGCCTACATTAATTTATTGAGAATAAACAACAGGAGCTCAGATATAATCTTTTTATGAGTTTATTATTATAAACTCTTCAGTTAAAGCTAAGAAAAATGAACAAACTGATATTAATAACAGCATTTATCATACTACTCTTTTCTTGTACAAAAACCAAGAAATCTACTCTGCCTGTCAAAGAAAATTCAGAAAAGTATCAAGTCAAAATTGATAGTCTTTTGAATACTTATTTAGAAGCTAATAATTTTATGGGAAGTATAGAATTATCTTACGACGGAAAGACTGTATATAAAAATGCTGTAGGTTTTAGTGATATTAAAGCCTCTAAAAAAGTAGATTCAGTAACAAAGTACCGTATAGGATCAGCTTCTAAGATATTTACAGCAACCTTAATTTTTAAAGCCCTTGAAGAAAACAAGCTAACGCTTGATAAAACTATAGAAACATTTTTTCCGAAGCTTAAAAACGCAAACAAAATTACTATTGCTCATTTACTTCAACATAGAAGTGGTATTCATAACTTTACAAAAGATAATTTCTTGGAGTACCATACTCAATATAAATCTACTTCTGAAATGTTATCTATGATTTCGAATTACAAAAGTGATTTCGAACCAAATGATAAAGGTGACTATAGCAATTCTAATTATTTTTTGCTATCACTAATTCTAGAAAAAACATATAAATCCTCATATAAAGACCTTATTCATAATAAAATCTGCAAGCCTCTTAATCTTTATGATACTTATGTAGGTAATGAAATAAATATTAATAATAATGAAGCTTACTCGTATATCTACGACAAAGAATGGAGTAAGTTTCCTGAAACTAATATGTCTATTCTCAAAGGTAGTGGCTCAATAGTTTCAACTTCAAAAGACATTAATAATTTTATAGAAGCCTTATTTACAGGTAAGTTAATTTCAACAAAAAGCTTATCATTAATGAAAACTATAAAAGATCATTACGGAATGGGACTCTTCCGGTACAAAATTCATGATAGACAAGGATATGGACATCGAGGGCATATTGATGGTTTTAGGTCTACTTCAATTTACTTCCCTGAAGAAAAACTTTCATTCACCTTGCTTTCAAATGCTTCTAAAGTTGATGTAAATAATATATATTCAGAAACTCTCAATCTATATTTTAATGATGTAATTGTTGATATATCAGAAACTGAAATTGAAAAATTTGTAGGTAAGTATGTTTCATTAAAAGATAAAACACATGAATCTACCTTTATAAAGGACAAAAAAACTTTAATCCACTTAATAAAAGACGAATTCAAAGAACCTTTAGTTTATAAAGGAAATAACCGATTTATTATGAATCAAGTTTATGCTGAATCAATATCATTTATTTTTTCTCAAGATGGTAAACAGTTAACTTTTAAGCAAGGGGATTACAAAGATATATTAGTAAAAAAAACAACTCCGTAAAATATTAAAAACATTAGTTCATTGGTTTAGCTAACTCCGATGACACTAATACTTGGTTTTATTAGTTAAGCCAAAGCTGTACAGCTTTGGCTTTTTTCTTTTTTATATTTGATACTACACTCAAAAAAAGTAACTTCGTTATCTAACAAGTTTTAGTAATGGTAGCAGAAATAATTACAACTATCCTTTTTTTAATTGCAGTCATTGATCCTTTAGGAACAGTTCCTGTATATTTAGAGGCTACCAAACAATTAGATACATACCACAAGAAAAAAGTAGCTATCCGCGCATCATTCATTGCTTTTTTAATTCTATTATTCTTTATTGTAGTAGGGCAAATTATTTTAGAAGGAATGAAAGTTACTCTAGATGCTTTTCAAATTTCTGGAGGTGTTATTCTTTTTCTTTTCGCTTTAACTATGATTTTTGGTGAAGGAAAACCAGAATCTGAAAAACATTTAATTTCAGACTACAAGCATGTTACTATTTTTCCTGTAGCAATTCCTTCAATTGCTTCACCAGGTGCTATTATGGCAGTAGTATTATTAACTGATAACCATATATATACTATTCAACAACAAACCATTACTACCCTACTCGTTCTTTTTGTAGTAGTACTCACTATGATAATTCTTTTATTGGCCAGCCGTATACAGAAAAGGATTGGCGAATATGGTATTACAGTTATTAGTAAAGTAATGGGGCTTATCTTGGCTTCTTATGCTGTGCAAAGTATTTTAAGTGGGTTAAAAGGTTTCTTTTTTACTGCGGGTTAAACTTTATTATCCTTTTCTGTTTTTATTATATTTGAAAATTGAAAAAGAATAAAAAAATGACTATAGAAATTACCACAACTCCAAATGAGCAAGATCCTAAGACTATAAGTCAAGGAATTGTAGATTTTAATCATTCAAAAATTCCTGATCTAGAACCAATAGAAGAAGAAATCAAGTTTTTTACTTTTGCTAGAAATCAAAATAGAGATGTAGTTGGCGGAATAAGAGCTGTATGCTTTTGGAACACCTTACACATTGAACTACTTTGGTTATCAGAAGATTGTCGTGGAAAAGGAACTGGGAAAAAGTTAATTGAATCTGCTGAAAACTTCGCAAAAGATAATGGTTGTGAAAAAGTCTTTGTTGAAACTACTAGTTGGCAAGCTAAACCTTTTTATGAAAAGGTTGGCTACAAACATATTGCAACAATCAACGATAGACCCAAAGGACACTCTTCTCACTATTTAACAAAAGAGTTAGGTTAATAACTAACCATATCCCTAACTTAAATTAAAATTACCAAAAAAAAGAAAGGTTTACCCTAATTTCAAACCATTCTTTACTTCCTATTAAACACTTCTTAAAATGAGCTTAAAAAACACCTCTCTACTATTATTAATCCTTTTAACAGTTAGTTGCTTTAACAAAGAAAAAACAGACGAAGAACTACTTAAAAAAGACAAAATAGAATTAAAAGAAAACTTAGATTCTTATAAAATAGCCACTTATAAATTTGGTAAAATTCTAATCAGATCTTCAGCAGAAAAAGATACTATTTCTACAGAATTTCAGTCTTTTAAAAAAGATCTTGATAGGATCTTTAATAAAGTGGTAAAATATGATGTTGAAAACCCAGAAAGTTTATCACTCATAGATTACATTTTAATATACCGTGATTATAAAAAAATGGAAGACTTCATTATGAAAACTGATGAAGATATTTTTCCAACATTAGTAGACTCTTTTAATCTAATTTACGGAGACTCTACTAGCAAAAAAAGAGAGTATTATAAAGGAGAAGAAAAAGAATATGTTCAAAATATAGAGCACGCTATTTTAAGTGCAATTGTAATATTAAGTAAAGATTTAGGTAAGGAAGTATCGCTTTATGAATGCACAAAAACAAATCCTGAATTACTTCCTGATTCTGAAATAAAAACTCTACTACAATACTTTAGAGGCTTCTTGTTTTTTGAAAAAGGTCTTTATTATTTATCTGAAGATGAAATTTCAAGAAATATTAACTGGTTAAACAACAATAAAGATGTGGATTTACCCTATACAAGAGCTTTCTTTCAATGGGGAAATCTTGATAATAAAAGTACTCATTTAGGACTTCACTCTTTAAATCATTTATTTAGAGGTTTTGACCGATTAATGATGGAAAGAGAAATTGATGAAAAACGTGCTCTTGAAGATTTTGAAGCATTTTTAAAAGATGCTAATAAAATTGGATTAAATAATGAAATTACTTGGTCAATAGAAACCTATTTATATTTAAAAAACGAAGAAAATGAAAAAGCAATTGCTTCTTTAACCAAACTTAAAACAAGTACCCTACTCTCTTCAGAAGATAAAGAAAGAATAGACGAATCTATTGAATATGTTAAGAACAGAGAATCAGGTAAGGTCTTAAATGGTTTTTATGATAAATTCTTTTTGAGTAAAATTGCTACAAAATACATGTACTCAATTTTATCAAAGGTAGATTGGGAAAAAGTAATGAAAGAACAAAATGTACCACATACAAATGAAATATTTAAAACTATTGATAATCTAAAAAGCTTTATTGACAACCTAAAAGAGTATGCCAGTACAGAAGACCTAAAGAATAAAGGAAAGAGCCTCTGGAACAAAACAAAAGAATTAGTTAAATAATTCTATAAAAAAGAAACATACAATACATTAAACAACTTAAAAATTAAAATGGGAAAAATTAAAATTGAAAGCACAGTTGGTGCTAAAATCTATGCTAACGAAAAAGAACTAGGTCTAATAAAAAAGGAAGATAAAGAATATGAATTAGAAAATGGTGAATATGAAGTTTACGCCAAAGCCTCTTGGTGTGGTAGTCAAAAAATCAACATAAATGTTACTGATGATCAAACCGTAACTTTAACTCTTAATAGTTTTAAATATGAAGGAATTATAAGAGCTGTTATGATGGTATTTGTTGCTTTATTTATGTTTTCTAAAAGTCTTATTTTTCTAATCCTTGCAGGAATTATCATTCTATACCCTTTGTATTATATATCATTCGGAAAAGATAATTATTTAGAATTGACTGAGAAGAAAGAAAATAGTTTAGCTAACTCTCACAACATTTAATTTTTATTTTAACAAACCTCAACCTGTATCCCCCAATAAAACAGTTATGAATTACAAAATAATAAAACTACTATTTGACCCAAGAGAAACTATTAATAAAGAAGAGTTTTTATTTGGGATAATAGTTCTATTCTTTTTAGCTTTTATTTTTATTCTTGATTTTACTATAATTAATAGTGTTACGTCGATTATAAGCTCAAAAGGTGCTCTGCTATTAGCTACGCATAAAGTTATAAGACCATTTACTGTCCCTAATTTACCTGTAGGTTTTATTTTATTTTACAGCGTTTTAACTTTAACTATTAAAAGAGTAAAAGACTTAAATTCTAAGTTATGGGTAGGTGCTTTAGTTGGAACACTTATTTTTCTTTTTTTTGATGTTGTTTTTTTAAAAACAACCACTAGCCTAGGGGTCTTTTCTGACTTAATGGGAATAGAAATTGACAATCAAATAAAGGATTTTCATGTATTTAACATCCTTTTTTATATTGTTTTAGGAATAAGTTCAATACTCTTCCTTTCTGTTCTCAAAGGATCTAAACCTTATATAAACGATGTTTATAAAAAAGGAAGTTTAACTATTAATCAATTCATTAAACAGTTAGGTATATGGTACATAGCAATACTTTTTGGTCTTATCATAATTACTCTACTACTTGGCATTAATAAAAATATGACTACTTTAAGTTACGGCAGTTTTTTACCTCTCTTAATTGTAATATGTATACTTTTTATATGGTATTTAAAATTGGTTTACATGAGGTTAAAAAACACTACTTTTTCTTTTTTCAACTACTTTCTTTGTTTAATAGCTTATGTTATAAGCCTTACTTCTTTAATCATAATAATTTCTAAAGTTGATAACTTGAACTATATAAATATATCTTTAACTTTTTTCTCTGTTATTAGTATAGCATTTTCATTTATAAACCTTTCTTTATTTTTGTTAGATAAAGACTCCGAACCATTGGTATTTGGAATTGAAAAACAAGATTAATGAAACAATTTTTAATTTTTTTTAAACTCTACAAAACAGAGTTTCATTTTCACAAAATAATTCAAACCGAAAGAAATAAAGCAGTACTAAGCCTAAACATAAACCCCTATTACCCTTAGTATATACAAAAAACATTAACTACAAGCTGAAAAAACAACTATGATCAAACCAAAAAAATTACAACAAGGTGATAAAATCGCCACAATCTCTTTGTCTTGGGGCGGTGCTGGAGAAATTCCTAGTAGATATGAAATTGGTAAAAAACAGATACAAGATAACTTTGGGTTAAAAGTTGTTGAAACTAAAAATGCTTTGAAACCTGCTAAATGGATTTATGAAAACCCAAAAGCAAGAGCAGAAGATTTAATGGAAGCTCTCGAAGACGCCTCTATAAAAGCGATTATTTCCAATATAGGAGGTGATGATAGCATACGAATGTTACCCTTTATAGACTTTGATGTTATTAAAAGAAATCCCAAAATTTTTATTGGTTTTTCTGACTCTACAATAACACATTTTTGTTTCTATAAAGCAGGAGTAACCTCTTTTTATGGGACGTCAACACTTGTAGGGTTTGCTGAAAATAACGGAATTCATCAATATCAAATAGCCGATATTAAACAAACCTTATTTTCTAATAAAATAATAGGTGAAATTCAACCTAATATGGAAGGTTGGACATCTGAACGCTTAGAATGGAGCAATCCAGAAAATCAAACTATTTCAAGACAATTAACAAAATCTAATGGGTGGAATTTTTTACAAGGTACTAAAACTGTTTCAGGAGAATTGTTAGGAGGTTGTTTTGATGTTTTGGAAACTTTAAAAGACACAAAACTGTGGGTAAGCCCTTCCGATTGGAAAGGTAAAATAATGTTTTTTGAAACATCGGAAGCAATGATGCCACCTCATTATTTTCTTTGGATTTTAAGAAATTATGTTGCTTCAGGAATCATGCATAACATTAATGGACTAATTGTAGGTAGACCCTATAACAATCAATATACAAAGGAATATGAAGATGCTTTAGTACAAGTAATTAGAGACGAAGCTGGTTTAACAGACTTACCAATCATTACTGAAATGGATTTTGGGCACACCTGTCCTATTTTCACAATTCCTTATGGAATCAAAGCGGAAATAAACCCTACAAATAAAACTTTTTCGATAATTGAAAATGCTTTAGAAAAGTAAATCCTTTTGGTGATTTTCAATAATTATATGTTAATTAAAACAAATTGAATGACAAAATTTGCTAAAATTTCTAAATTCTTTGAAACTGAGTTTCCTTTAAATCAACACGGACTCGATGAACTGTTTAGTCTATTTAAAATAGAAAAATACACTAAAGGAACTATTTTACTTCAAGAAAATTCTAAAGAAAAAAAGTTGCGTTTTTTAAATAATGGAATTGTAAGAGAATATTATGCAAATGAAGACAAGGAAATCAATATTAACTTTTATGTAAAACCTCAGTTTATCTCCGATTTACTAACTTTTAGTCAAAATACCGCTACCAAGAAAAACCAAGAGACCTTAACTTCTGTAGAAATTTTAAGTATTGAAAGGCAACTCTTTTTTGATTTATTAGAAAAATATCAATGTGGTAAAACCTTTGTTGATGCCTCTTTTCAAAAACTTTTAAAACAAAAAGAGAGACTAGAGTTTAATCGTACTACAAAATCACCTGAAGAATTGTATAATGAATTATTTATTTACAAACCCGAATGGATACAAAACATACCTCAATATCATTTAGCTTCTTACTTAAACATAACACCAGAAACGTTAAGCAGAATTAAAAAACGTATTTCTTGATTTGAATCAATGAAAACAAATAGTTTATAAAAGACATTTGTATAACTAAAAAGTTATACCATGTTACATATACACCAAATAAGAAATGCTACTATAATTATTGAAACTGAAAAAGAGGTTATTCTTGTCGATCCAATGCTCGGTAACCAAGGAATTATGCCTCCATTTACTCTCTTTAGACATAAAGCTAGAAAAAACCCAACTGTTCCACTTCCCAAAAAAACACACGCACTACTAAAAAAAGTAACTCATTGCTTAATAACTCATCAACATCCAGATCATATAGATAATGCTGGTGTAGAGTTTTTAATCAAAAATAACATTCCTGTTACCTGTAGTGTAAAGGATGAGAAGGCTTTTAAAAAGAGAGGGCTAAATGTTGTTCAAAGTTTAAAATACTGGGAAAAACAACCCTTTTTAGGAGGAGAAATAGAAGGTATTCCTGCAAAACATGGTTACGGATTTGTAGCCAAACTTATGGGAAATGTATTGGGTTTCTATATAAAGCTTCCTAATCAAAAAACTATTTACCTCAGTTCCGATACTATTTATACTGACGCTGTGCATAAAGTACTGACTAATTATAAACCAAATATTAATGTATTAGCCTGTGGAACTGCTCAGTTTGACCTTTTCAAACAACTTATTATGAGCGTAGACGATATTCTAAAATTTATAAAAAATTCATCGGGTTTAGTCGTTGCTAATCATATGGAAGCTATCAACCATTGTCCATTAACTAGAGAAAAACTTAGAACCATATTAAAACAAAATAACTTATATCATAACGTTTACCTTCCTGAAGATGGTGATATAGTGGCTATTGAGTAAAAGTCTGTTATATTTACATAATTGTACAATAACCATTATTATTAGCAATATGAAACAGAAAACTTTATTACTTGTTACTCTATTAATCACTTTTTCAACCTTAGCTCAAAATATTCCTAAAAAAATTAATGAAAGTGATTTTTCCATTGGAAAAACTGTTCAAATAAAGTCGACTATTTTAAAAGAAGATAGAACACTAAATATTTATTTTCCTGCAAGCTACGATATTGATAAGTCAAAAAAATATCCAGTAATTTATTTATTAGATGGTTCTAAAGATGAAGACTTTATTCATATTGCTGGAATTGTACAATTTGGCTCTTTTCCATGGATAAATATGCTTCCTGAAGCTATTGTAGTTGGTATTGGAAATGTAGATAGAAAAAGAGACTTTACATATCCATCTTCTATAGAAATTGACCAGAAAGAATTTCCTACTTCAGGGAAATCTGAAAAGTTTATTCAATTTCTAAAAAAAGAACTCCTCCCTTTTATAGATACTAACTACAGAACTACAAATAGCAAAACACTAATCGGTCAATCACTTGGAGGGCTTTTAGCTACAGAAGTTTTATTTAAAACCCCTAACCTTTTTAATAACTACATAATTGTAAGTCCTAGTCTTTGGTGGGATGCTGAAAAACTTTTAACCTTTACACCAGTAAAGTACGACACTAAGAAGAGTATATACATTGCAGTTGGTAAAGAAGGGCCAATCATGGAAAGAACTGCCAAAGAACTACATGATAAACTACTGAGTAAAAAAACTAAAAAGACGAAGCTTTATTTCGATTTTTTGGAAGACAAAACTCATGGCGATGCTTTACATGAAGCCGTGTACAATGCTTTTGAAAAAATATTTAAAGTAGAGAAATAACATAGACTACTCATAAAAAAATAACATTATGCTTAAAATTATTTCAAGTCCTAACTGTGGAAATTCACCTAAAATGACATTCTTAAAAGAATTCAATATCGCCCTAGCAAAAGGAGATCTGGATTTTCTTACCGAAAGTGTTACTGATAATATAATTTAGAGTATAGTTTGAGATAGAAAATTGAAGGAAAGAAGGAGTTTTAAGAAAATAAAAGAGAAAGACGTAACCGAATTAACACTTAAACAAATCTTATCTCACGGAAAAGAAGGCGCTGTAAATGGAACTATTAAAATGGAAAAAACATGCTTTTTCAAACTTTTATTTTTTCAAAGGGAGAAAAGGTGCTAAAATAAAATTAATAACATCTTATATCATTGAAGTTGATCTACAATAAAAACAGTTTTTTAACACTTATAAAGAACCTAATCTTTGTAAATTTAGCTTTTCAATTTAATAGAAAAAGTTATATAGAAAAGCCTCACTACTTTTTACTTACAAAAACATTAACAATAACTAAAAAACAATACTATGGGTTGGGATATAAGTTATCATCCTATATCAGAAAAACAAATAAACGATTGGTATTTTGATGTATTAGATGATCAAAGTTTACTTGAAAAAGTAATCTCAGAAAATACCTTTGAAAATTTTTACAAAGACCATTATAAAGAAGTCATTGAAAATGGCTTAAACATTAAAGAAGATGATATTTTTGATAAAAGCCATGGATTTAACATAGCTGTTACACAAGGTTTCTTTCAAAAGTTCTTTTATATAAGAGGCTCAGCTCTTTCTCTTTCAGAAAATCCTTTGCTAAAAAAGTACTATAAAAAATGGCAAGAAATAGTGCCAAATGAAAAGTTAACCAAAAGTGTAAATAATCAAATTATTGAGAATTATTGCTCTGGTGTTTACATTCCTCAAAATAAGGTTACTGAATTATTAAATGATTATGAAAGCGATTCTGAAATTAAAAAAGAATTAAACTATTTGTTTTCACACGATAGAATTAACGTTTTCCTTAAAGCTTTAAACTTTTCAAAAGACAATAAATTAGGTTTATTAGAAGCTACAGAAGTTATAGAACCTAATCCGATGGACTTAAATAATTCGTCATGCTTTTCTAACTTGTTTAACTGTGATCCTGAAGGTGCACTACTGTATCAACAAGCTGCTATGGAACAAATTGCAGCTATTAAAAAAAGTGATAGTGTAAATGAAGAAACTTCAAAAACGAAACCTCAAGAAAAAAAGAGTTTCTGGAAAAAACTATTTGGAAAATAAGTTAAGAACTAGTTATCCTAAGTATTATTCATATTTAAAACTTTTATACTGTATTAAATAATAACTTAAGCATGAAATTAAGAGAAAAAAATCCAGCTTTAATCCTTGTAGATGTCCAAAAAGCTTTCTTAAACGAAGAATACTGGGGCGGTAATAGAAACAATAAAGATGCTGAAATTATTTGCGGAAAAATATTAAACAAATGGAGAGAACTAGATTTACCTATTTTTCATATAAGGCATAGTTCTACAAACCCAAATTCAAAACTTAATAAACAAAATGATGGTTTTAATTTTAACGAAAATGTAATACCGTTAGAAAATGAACCTATAATAACTAAAGAAGTGAATAGTGCTTTTATTGGAACCGATTTAAAAGAACTATTAGATGAACAAACCATTACAACTCTTGTTATTGTTGGGATAACAACCAACCATTGCGTATCAACAACTACTAGAATGGCTGGTAATTTTGGATTTGAAACTTATGTAATTTCAGACGCCACAGCTGCTTTTGATAGAATTGGTATTAATGGATAAAAATATGATGCTAAAACAATACATTTAACCTCTCTTGCTAACTTAAGTGAAGAGTTTGCTACAGTAATAGATTACGAAAAGTTAATACACAAAATTTAATTTTTTAATGTTTATAATAAAGCTTACTTACAAAACTGAACTCGAAAAAATTGACTGTTTTTTAAACGAACAACATGAATTGGAAACTTCCTTGCTTCTGAACGATAAGCTCCAAAAACTGGTGGCTTCATGTTAGCGAAAGCTGAAAGCAAATCTGAACTAGAAAATACTGTTAAAAAAGATCCTTTCAAAGCAAACGGATTAGCTTATTATCAATTAACTGAATTCATTCCAATCAAAACCTGTGATAAACTAAAGTTTTTAATGAAAAAAGAAAATACATATAACAACTTAGAACTCTAAAATAAAACCCCACTTTTATAGTTGTTTTACTTTAACAAAAGTTTGAATATTATCTCTCCTGTTTCTCTTAACAAACACTTTTTTCCCTATAGCAAGCCTCATTCAAAATTGATTACTTAGACTTCTAATCTAGAATTAACATATTTTTGCGCATAGCTTAAGGATTATATAAATATCCCGACAAATTTGGAGCTGAATAATTAATTTAAAGCTCTGTTTTAAAGAAGTACAATGGTATACACTATAAAAAATAACGAGAAAATAATTCCAAATAAAAAGAACCTACTCATTCTTTTTAATGGAAATATAACTATAGAAAAAGACGGAAGCGTTTTTGCTATTCCTGCTAAAAGTTACTTCTTTTTTGATGCTAAATTTGATATTATAGCAACCTCCCCTTTTATAGAAGGTTTTGTAGCCGAACTAAATGAACACGACTTAAAAAAATTTCCCGATTTGGAAAAAGATTTGTCAAATATCAATATCCCTTTTGAAGTGTTGAAAATTAAAAATTATGACAATAAAAAAAGTAAGATACACTCGTTGTTAAAGGCTAAAAACAATAGTCGTCTTTTAGAAAGCTATACTCATGTTTTATGGAGTGAATTTATAGGTGATTTTAAGAATAGCTTAAAAGCACAATCCATTACAGTACAATTTTCAGAATTAATTGATCAAAACATAGAACACAATTATTGCGCAGGTACCTATGCAGAAATGATGGAAATACCTCTTAAAAAATTAATACAAGAAATTAAACAGACTGAAAATAAAACACCTTGTAAATTTATTACTGAAAAAGTAATTGAAAAAGCCAAAGACAAGTTACTAAATACCAAAGACACTAGCCAAATGATTGCCTATCAATTAGGTTTTGATGATCCTTATTATTTTATCAAGTATTTTAAAAAGCAAACAAAACTCACTCCTACACAATTTAGAACACAAAACTCAGCAACTTAATAGGTTGGGAATTTATTCCATCATTTTATAATTTATTCCATTTTTCTGCATAGCAAATTCTTTGACATTTGTAGTATTAAATAAAACCTCTTACTAAAAATGAACTTATCAAAAAGTCTTGCTGAAAGAAAAGCGACTAATAAACAAAACATACCAGCCGAAAAATGGACTATTATGGAAGCCAGTACAAACAAACTAAAAGCACAATCGTTAAGTACTGAAGCTTTACAAACAGGAGATACACTTCCTTCGTTTACCCTACCCAACGTAAACAATAAAAACATATCACTTACTGATTTTAAAGAAGATTTTTTAGTAATTTCTTTTTACAGAGGTGGATGGTGTCCTTTCTGCAATATGGAGTTACGTGCCTTACAAAACATCCTCCCCCAACTTAGCAAGTTAAATACTGCGTTAGTAGCCATTAGTCCAGAAACTCCAGATAATTCATTAACTACTTCGGAAAAAAACGAATTAACTTTTAGTGTTTTAAGTGATTTTGAAAACCAATATGCAAAATCATTAGGGTTAGTTTTTCAACTACCTAAAGATTTAAGAGCCGTATATCATTCTTTTAATCTTGATGTAGACAAACACAATGGAAACAAAGATTATGAATTACCAATGCCTGCAACCTACATTGTTAATAAGGAGAGAGAAGTTATATACAATTTTACACCAGAAGATTATACAGAAAGATTAGATCCAGAAAAAGTACTAGCAATAATATCAGAAGCTACTTTACAAAAGCAATAACACCTTTTTTAACCACAACATTTTAACCTCCTACTTAACAAACATTTTTCTATAGTAAAGTTTGTATACAATGCTTCTCGCTTAAGGGGAATAACGCTCTCCCTTAAGTAAGGAGTATTGTTCTTGTTACCTATGGAGTGTCATTCCCTTTAGGCTTGAGGCATCCTCCTGATAATAAAGAGATTCTTTTTCCTTATTTATTTCCCTATATTTGAGAGAATAAAAATTGCTAAAAATTAAGTTATTCCATAAAAAATTCAACACAGCATTTGAAGCTTTACTTCTATGGTTAGCTAAATTGACTATAAACTCAAAAAAATGATTAAACTTATATTTAAGTTAAGCTCTATCCAAATTGGACTCCTTTTATTTTTCATGCCTTTTTTTGTTGGAATATTAGAAGGATTAATATCTTTAATTTCTTTTTTCTTAAATTTTGACTTTAACTTCCCTTTATTTGAAAGTGCTCTTTTAATAATGCATTTTCTTTTTCTTATGTGGATTTGGTGTATTGCTGTAACGATAAATGAGAAAAAAATTAAGATTAAAAACACCTTATTTAAAGTTTGTTTTTTATTCTATTCTACACATAGACTTCTAGACTTTCTGCTTAATTTAAACTTAGATATATTTAAGGAAGGATGGTTTCTTGATAATAAAACTATAATTTTAATAGAACTTTTAGTACTTCTTTACGGAGTACTTGTCTTTGCCTCATATATCTACATAGCAGTTTTTACAGGCAAGATAATATCTAAAATACCCATTAATAACTCTAGATTTAAGTTTATTAATGATTTTCCTAACTTTTTACTTATTCTTGTTTTTCCTTTGGGTATTCCCATTTTACACTCAAAAATTCAACTTTTCTTAAAAGAAAATGAATTATTTTATTTTACAAAATCAAAAAATAAGTACCCAGTTAACTTTAGTAAAAAGCCTTCCAAAAAAAACAAAAATGATGTCATAGCTAATAAAGAAAAAATCGACAAAGAAGACCATACTAGATTTATGCCCAAATAAATAATTTTATACAAACGCAAAACCATTACTCTTTATTTTGCATCGTTTTAAGCAAACTAATCCAAAATATAAAAAAATCAATATGCAAAATCATTAGGACTAGTTTTTCAACTACCTGAAGACTTAAGAAGTGTATACTACTCTTTTAATCTTAACGTAGATAAGCACAATGGAAACAAAGATTATGAGTTACCAATGCCTGCAACCTAAATTGTAAATAACGAGAGAAAAGTTATATACAACTTTACACCAGAAGACTATACAGAAAGATTAGATCAAGAAAAAGTACTAGCAGTAATATCTGAAGCTACTTTACAAAAGCAATAACACCTTTTGTAACCACAACACTTTAACCTTCTACTTAACAAACATTTTTCTATAGTAAAACATTGTATACAATTACTCGCTTAAGGGGAACGAAATTCCCCTTAGTTAGAAAACAACATCTCAATTAAGCCTGAAGTATTGTTTCCTCATTATTGTAGTATTACTCCTAAGCTTAAATTATTACAAATAACTAAAAAAGAAAAGTTCTATTATAAAGGCTTTAATCCTGTTTTGTTATGTTTGTATAACACAAACTATACAAAACTTGTATAGCTGAAATGTACCTAGTACAAACAGACAAAAATTACTTAGAATTATGAAAATACCCCAATTACCTATCTTATTATTTACAATTACTCTTTTCTACTCTTGTATCAATAATAAATCAAACAAAAATGACCTTACCCCAAAAGCATACAAGGTTAGTAAAAGCTTTATACCAATAAATAAAGCTCCTGGAATAGAATACAATACTTATAATAATATTACCCAAAATCAATATAAATTTACCAATACATCCTCTAATCAAGAAGTTTCGATACTTCATCATCTAGATGAAACTGGATTTCATTTTTATCAAGGCCTTAAGTTTAAAAATAACAACCTTGGTGTTATAGTTGGCGGAACCAGATTAAGCGCTAGAATCACCCAAAATGGTGGAAAAACCTGGAAAGAAGTTAGTTTTTCTAGATTTGCCAACTCCTTTCTATCTGTAGATTTTTCTGGAAATAATATTTTTATAGTTGGAGCTAATAACTATATTTATAAAAGTGAAGATTTTGGAAAAAACTGGAGTGTTTTTGATACTAAATACTTTTTTAAAGACAACCAAAGTAGGTATCAAAAATTCAAATATTATAAAATTAGATTTTTAACAGAAAAAATAGGTTTTATTGTCGGAGAACATGAGCGCCATTCCGTAATATTAAAAACAATAGATGGAGGCGAAAACTGGAAAATCATTAAAAATAATAACCTCCCTAAAAATGAAAAAGGCATATCAGATATAGCAAAACTTTCTGCTGATGAATTAATAATAACCACATTATCTGGAAAATGCTATAAAAGTATTGATGGAGGAATTAACTGGCAACTTCTATACTCTGGAGAAAATACTGTATTATCTTCTGTTGCTTTTTTTAACCCCAAAACTGGTTTTATTGGCGGTTTAAACAGTATATTATTGTATACAAATGATTCAGGGAAAACTTGGAAAAAAACACACATGCCTTATGGAGAAATATCTGATATAGCTATTCATAAAAATAATGCGTTTATAACAACCTCTTTTTATACTTCTGGTGAAGCTATATCATTTGTTTTTAAAATTGATAGTAAAGGAACAAATACTCAGCCTTTTTTAACAAAAAAAGATGACTCTGTGTTTTTTGAAGCAGATTCATATGCTATTCAAGTACTTAATAAGCATATTTATATTCTAGACAGAAATAACTTATATCAAACAATTATAAATTAAAAAACTACTCCTCTTAGGCAAAAACAACAAACCTATTAAACCTTGGGTATTGTCCCAATACTAATGGAACACCTTTTTAATTTATAATTGTTTGAGAGAAGAAAATTACTGTAAATTAAATTTTTCCATATAAAATTCAACTGGAACTCTATCTACTAAACACTTATTTACTATTATTCTTAAAGTTAAGAAACTCTTGATTTTTTGTTTAAGATATACATTCCTTGCTTATTCTCTAATAGAATTAAGAACTCAGAAATATTTTACTAAGGCTTATACACAGGAACAAAGTCAAATTGACTTTTAAAAAACATTTTTTCAGTAAAAATTGTCTTTTTGTTTTTAAAAAACGCATTAACAAAAGCAAATCAACTCAAAATAAACATCAATAAAACAAAATTCACTTTTATAGACTCTAAAAAAAATTAAATTCATTTAATTTGTAGCAAATTTCAACAAACTATGTCATCAAAAAATAAACTAGAAAGTTTTACTAATACGGCTGAAGGACTTGTCTCTCCAGAGTACATTCGTAACCGTTTCTCTAAAATTATGTCTGATATGTACAAGAAAGAGGTACCACTTTATGGTGATCTACTTGATTTGGTTCATGACATAAATGAAAACGTTCTTTCAGAGTCTAAAGAAATTGAAGAGCAGTTAGCACATACTGGAGAATTAACTCGACTAAATATGGAACGCCACGGAGCAATTCGTTTAGGTAAACCCTATGAGCTATTTACTATGAGGCGTCTGTTTAAGGTTATGGGAATGTATTCTGTTGGTTACTATGATTTAGCCCCAGCTGGTGTTCCTGTTCATTCTACGGCGTTTAGAGCTATTGAAAGCACCGCTCTTAACCAAGCTCCATTCAGAGTTTTTACCTCTTTATTACGTATAGATTTAATTGATGATGCTCAGCTTCGTAGCAATGTTGAAACTATTTTAGAAAAACGTCAAATTTTTACAGAAAAAGTTTTACAACTTATTGATAAATCTGAAAAAGAAGGAGGTTTAAACAAAGAAGATGCTGAAACCTTTGTTCAAGAAGCATTAGAAACTTTTCGTTGGCACGATACTGCTACTGTAGATTATGAAATGTACGAAGCTTTACTAAATCAACACAGATTAATTGCTGATGTAGTTGCTTTTAAAGGACCTCACATCAACCACTTAACTCCTAGAACTTTAGATATAGATAAGGTACAAGTAAGTATGGAGGATCGTAATATTCCTCCAAAAGACAATATAGAAGGACCTCCTGCAAGAAAATGCCCTATTTTACTACGTCAAACAAGCTTTAAGGCATTGACCGAAAAAGTAACTTTTAAAAACAATGTTGAAAAAGAAGAAATAGGCGAACATAAAGCTCGTTTTGGTGAGATTGAACAACGTGGTGCAGCATTAACTCAAAAAGGACTTGACTTGTATCATGAACTGTTAGGTAAAACACGTAAAGCTATTGGTGGATCACCAACTGCTGAAAATGCCTCAGAATACAATGAATTATTAGCAGAAAATTTTAAAGTTTTTCCTGATAACTACGAAGAGTTACAATCAAAAGAGCTGGCTTACTTCCATTACTTTACCACCGATAAAGTAAAAACCTTATCTAAAGATAAAGTGTATACAAAAGAAGATGTAAACCAATTATTAAAGGATGGTTATTTAAGCATAGAACCTATGGTCTACGAAGATTTCTTACCTGTAAGTGCAGCAGGAATTTTTGCTTCAAACTTAGGAACAGATGATGCTAAACGTGAATATAAAGGTACTTCTAATCAATCATTATTTGAAAAAGATTTAGGTGAACCTGTTTATAAGTTAACAAAATGGTATGAAGATATGCAAGATGAAAGCATACAAAACTGCTTGTCAGTAATAAATGCTTAATCATAAAATCGAATATTGAAAAAGTGTAGCCGTATATTTGCATTATCGGCTACACTTTTTTCGTTAAAAACGATTGTTTATCTTGTAGCTTATATTAAGTTTATTCTAACAAAATTATTCTTTTGGAAAATCAATTTGATTATATAGACAAACAAATACTTTCAAAATTACGTTTAGACGCTCGTAAAGCCTATTCACAAATTGCGGAAGAATTAAAAGTTTCCAACTCCTTAATTCATCAGCGCATTAAAAAGCTAACCGCTGAAGGTGTTATTAAAAATGCTGAGTTTGTTTTAGAAGAAAAGAACTTAGGTTATAAAACCAAATCATACACAGGTATTCGATTACGTGAAGCTCGCTTTGCTAAAGAAGTAATGCATGAGTTGGAAAAAATACCTGAAATCACCGAATGTAACTTTGTTTCCGGTTACTACGCTATTTTTATTTTAATCTTTGCTAGAGACAATGAACATTTACAAAAAATACTATACGATAACGTACATTTAATTAAAGGAGTGGCAGGAACCGATACTTTTATATGTTTCGATACCTGTTTTAAGCGTCACATTCCAATAGAATAATTAACAACACTACCCACATTTTAGGTATTTAAGATAATGGTACAAACAACACAACTAGAAACGTTCAAAAAATCATTAACTGGCGAACTATTTTTTGACGACCTACATAAAAACATTTACGCAACCGATGCTTCAGTATATCGTAAAATTCCACTAGCAGTTGCCTACCCTAAGAATATACAGGATATTCAACTGTTAATTGATTTTGCTACTAAGAACAATATTACCTTAATTCCTCGTACTGCAGGAACTTCGTTAGCAGGACAGTGTGTAGGAGATGGAATTGTTGTAGACGTTTCTAAACACTTTACCAACATATTGGCTTTTGATGAAATTAACAAAACCATTACCGTAGAGCCAGGAATTATTCGTGATGATTTAAACCGCTTCCTAAAACCTTTCGGATTGTTTTTTGGTCCGAATACCTCAACCTCTAACCGTTGTATGATTGGCGGAATGGTAGGTAACAACTCTTCAGGAAGTACTTCTATACGTTACGGAGTTACCCGCGATAAAGTCATTGCTATTCAAGGTTTGTTAAGTGATGGTAGTGAAGTTACTTTTTCTGAAATTACCTCAGCTGAATTCAACCAAAAGAAAATAGAGAATTCATTAGAAGGAAACATCTATCGTGCTATTTATACAGAGCTTTCTCAAGAAGCTATTCAGCAAGAAATTAAAAAAGAATTCCCAAAGGAAAGCATTCACCGAAGAAATACTGGGTATGCTGTTGATGAGTTTTTAACTTTCGATTTATTTGGCGGAACTGAACCAACTATTAACCCTGCTAAATTTTTATCAGGAAGTGAAGGTACTTTGGTATTTTCAACCGCTATCACCATTCAACTAGACGACTTACCTCCTACCCAAAGTATTATGGTGTGTCCACATTTTACTAGTGTAAATGAAAGTTTAAAAGCTACCGTTACCACCATGAAACACACGCTCTATGCTTGTGAATTGATGGATAAAGTAATTTTAGACTGTACTAAAAACAACCGTGAACAAGCAAAAAATCGTTTCTTTTTACAAGGAGATCCTGAAGCTGTATTAATGTTAGAAGTTTCTGCAAATACCATTGAAGAAGCAGAAGTACTAGCCGATAAACTTATTGAAGATTTAAAAGCAAACAACTTTGGATACCACTATCCTAAAGTGTATGGTGAAGACATTGCTAAAGTGCATCAATTACGAAAAGCTGGTTTAGGATTATTAGGGAATATAGTGGGAGACGATAAAGCGGTAGCTTGTATTGAAGATACTGCCGTAGCCCTAGAAGATTTGCCTAACTATATTGAGGAATTCACCAAGATTATGGATAAATATCAGCAAAGAGCAGTGTATTATGCACATGCAGGAGCTGGTGAGTTACACTTACGTCCTATTTTGAATTTAAAGAAAAAGGAAGATGTAGTACTGTTTAGGAAAATAACTACTGAAACTGCTGAGTTAGTTAAGAAATATCAAGGGTCCTTTAGTGGTGAACATGGTGATGGTATTGTGCGTGCAGAGTTTATTCCATTGATGATAGGTGATAAAAACTATCAACTATTACGAAGAATAAAAAAGGCATTCGATCCAAATAACGTATTCAATAAAGGAAAAATTACGGATGCTTTTCCTATGGATCAAAGTTTACGTTATGAAATTGACAGAAATGAACCTGAGATAAAAACTATTCAAGATTTTTCAGATAGCGAAGGTATTTTAAAACTAGCTGAAAAATGCAACGGTTCAGGTGACTGTCGTAAGTCTCCTGAAGCAGGCGGAACACTCTGCCCAAGTTACCGAGCTACTCGAAACGAAAAGGAAACTACACGAGCTAGAGCAAACACATTACGTGAAGTGTTAACCAATAATACTGCTAAAAACAAGTTCGATTCTAAAGAACTAAAAAATATTCTTGACCTATGTTTAAGCTGTAAAGCTTGTGCTAGCGAATGTCCGAGTAATGTAGATATTGCTTCGATGAAAGCAGAATTCTTATACCAATATCAAGAAACAAACGGGTATTCTTTCCGCAGTAAATTGTTTGCTAACAATGCCAAATACAATAAATTAGGAAGTAAGTTCCCTGTGCTAACAAATTTCTTTACCAATACTACCCTAGCTAAAAAAGTTATGGGAGTTGCTACAGAACGTTCTGTTCCTAAATTAGCTAAACAGCCATTAAGTACTTGGTTAAAAAAATACCAATCGACAAACTCAAAAAAAACCGTTTATATATTCAACGATGAATTTACCAACTACTACGATACTGAAATTGGTAAAGATGCCGTAGTGGTATTGGAAAAGTTAGGATACGAAGTAAAAACGGTAGATCATGAAGAAAGCGGACGTAGCTATATATCTAAAGGTTTTTTAAAGGAAGCTAAAGAAATTACTAATAATAATATTACTATTTTTAAAGAATTAATTTCTGAAGAAACACCACTCGTTGGAATTGAACCTTCTGCTATTTTAACCTTTAGAGACGAATACTTACGTTTAGCAGATGATAAAATATCTGCCAAAAAGCTTTCTGAAAATTGTTTTACTATTGAAGAGTTTTTAGCGAACGAACATGCTAATGGTTCCCTAGATACAACTAAGTTTAGTAATGAAACAAAGGAGCTTAAAATACATGGACATTGTCATCAAAAAGCATTGTCTAGTACACATGCTTCTTTTTCTATATTAAATATTCCCAAGAACTATAAAGTAACCATTATGAATACCGGTTGTTGCGGTATGGCTGGATCTTTTGGATATGAAAAAGAACATTATAAAGTAAGTATGCAAGTGGGTGAAGATACGTTGTTTCCTAAAGTTCGAAATTGTTCAGTTGATACTGAAATAGTAGCCGCTGGTACGAGTTGCCGTCATCAAATTTATGACGGAACAAAGCGTCTAGCAAAACATCCTGTAACAATTTTAAGAGAAGCTTTACTATAAATAATTGATTTTCATATCATTATTTTGTACTTTTAAGACGATTAACTCTTAAAATGTACTATTATGGCGAGCAATAAAATAATATTTAGCAATGCGCTGCTAATTTTTGCGGGCATTGTTGGCTTCTTTCTAATTATGAAAATTTTTGGATTGGAAGATGTTTCCGAACTGCGTTTTTTAAACTTTGCTTTCGTTCTTTATGGTATTAACAGAGCTATAAAAACCAATATCATTAAAAACCACGAATCGTTATATTTTAGCAATTTTTTATTAGGGATTGGAACCTCTATAATTGCTGTAGCCTTAACCATTTTAGGTCTTATTATATATGTAGATTTTATAGATCCTGGTTTTATGACTATACTTGAACAATCTTCTTTTTGGGGTCAGAATTTAAGTTTACCTCTAGTTGTATTTGCATTAGCTATTGAAGGAATTGCTTCTTCAGTAATCTGTTCTTTTATCTTAATGCAGTACTATAAAAACTATAAAGTCTCAAATACAATGGTTGCTTAGGCTCTTGGTAAAAAAACCTCAGCCATCATACAACGAGCACTTCCACCACCACAGGTTTCTATAGTTTCTAGAGAGCTGTGTAGTATTTTGCTGTGCTTTTCTATAGCTTTAACTTGATTAGAATTCAACGAATTAAAAGCAGAGGAACTCATTACTAAGTAACGTTCATCATTTGTTCCTTTAACTTGTAACATGTTTCCTGCAAATTGTGTTACTTGTTGTTCTGAAATGGCAATAACTTCTTTTCCATCTGACTTTAAGTGTTTTAATAAGTTTTTCTTTTCTTTTTTATCATCTATCGAATCTAAACATACCACCGCAAAACTTTCTGCAACACACATCATTACGTTTGTATGATAAATAGCTTCTCTACTTCCCTCAACCGTTTGATTTGCTGTAAAAATTACAGGAGTATATTCAAAATCTTCACAAAACTCAATAAATAGTTCTTCATCTGCACGAGGAGACAAAGCACAATACGCTTTTCTGTTGTGCCTATCTAAAATCATACTTCCAGTTCCTTCTAAGAAAACCTCTTCCTCTTCTGCTTCAGAGTAGTCTACAACATTTTCTATTACAAACCCTTTTTCTTCCAAAATCTCTAGTACATCTTCTCTACGCTCTAAACGTCTATTATCTGCAAACATTGGATAGATAGCAACATCTCCATTTTCATGAAAAGAAATCCAATTATTTGGAAACAATGCATCGGGTGTATTTGGTTCTTTAGTATCTTCAACAACTACTACAGTAACACCAACAGCTTCCAATTTTTCTACAAAAGCATCAAACTCTTCTTGTGCCTTAGCATTGATTGATGCAGGTAACATTCCTGACAATTCTTGCTGGTAATAGTTATTTACTGCTGTTTGTTCATTCATCCTAAAACTTGCAGGACGAACCATTACTATTGTATTTGTTGTTTGTTGCATACTGCGAATGTAATAAGATTTTGGTTTGTTTTAACAACCAAAACAGTAAAGAAAAGCTACTAAATTTAGTTAAGTAGTATTAATTTATCCTGTTATTTCTATGTTTTGTCCTATCACAACCTTCTTCACTCATTTTACTTTTGTCTAAAAAAACAACATGAATAATTTATTTCAAATAATTTTAATAGGTGTTGGAGCAACAGCAACTATGGATGTTTACTCCGTAATCTTAAATTACTTTGGCATCAAAACTCTTAACTACAAGTTTCTGGGGCGTTGGATTGGGTATTTTTTTGATGGCAAATTTTCACATCATACAATATTTACCACTCCTTCTATAAAACATGAACATATAATCGGCTGGATTGCGCATTATACTATTGGAGTTATGTTCGCTTTACTCTTGGTGCTTATTTTTGATAAAAAATGGCTTGAAAGTCCTACTCTTTTACCAGCTTTAATCATAGGGATAGTAACTGTTATAGCTCCTTTCTTTTTTATGCAACCTGCTTTCGGATTAGGTATTGCCGCTTCTAACGTTCCTGACCCAATCAAAGCTAGAATAATGAGTTTAATTACACATACCGTATTTGGTTTTGGATTATTTTTAAGTGCAAAGATTTTAAATATTCTAATTAAGTAATTAGACTTATTTTTTTAGGGAAGTACCCTTAATTCTATAAACTCATCTAACAAAACCCCTAAATAATACTTTTAGTGGTTTTGCTATTATACTTAAAATTTATTTTTTACTAATTATATCTGCCAAATAGCTAGCATCTTTTGATACACCTCCTAGAGTGGCAGAACCACGCGTATACATCCAAGGTAAACCTATAAAATACAGCCCTTCAATATTACTTACTCCTCTATAATTTTTTGGATAGTTATCTGAGTCTAACTCCAAACCTTCTATCCATTTAAAATTAGGACGATATCCTGTTGCCCAAATAATATTTTTTATTGATGTTACTTTTTTGTTTTCAAAAACAACTTCATTATCCAACGCATCTTTAGTTCTTCCAACAGTAACTACATTTTCACGGGATAAAATTTCTTTTACATCAGTACCAATTACAGGTTGCAACGATGTGCTTATTTTTTTCCCTATCCAACTGTACTTGTTAAACTTTAAAAAACCTATAAGTGTAAACCACCACCATAAAGTTTTACCTAAAAATTGCTGAGGTAAGGTTTTCACCTTCGTATCACCCGAAAAATAAACCGTTTTTGATTTTTTATCCTTAGATATTTCATCCAGAATTTGATATCCAGAATCTCCTCCTCCAACAACTAACACATCTCCTTCTTGCAACTGTTTACTATTTTTATAGTAATTACTGTGCATTTGCAATACTTCATCAGATAGTTTAGTATGACAAGGTGGTGTGTATGGTATATGAAACGGTCCGGTTGCTACAATTATATTCTTAGCTAGAATTTCTCCTTCATTATAGATTACATGAAATCCTTTAGCCGATTTTTTTACAGAAGTAACTAATGTGTTTAGTTGTACAGGAATATCAAACTTCTTTACATACGATTTAAAGTAATCGCTAACCTCATATTTAGATGGATAATGCCCTTTAGGAGCATTAAATTTTAAACCAGGTAAGTGATTATATTCAGTTGGTGTAAATAATTTTAAAGAATCCCATCTATTTAGCCAAGAGGCTCCTATTTCTTCTTCTCCATCTACTACTATAAAACTTTTTTCCATCTTTTTTAAGTGGTAAGCCATGGATAAGCCTGCTTGTGCACCACCCATAATCACAAAATCTAACATCTAAAATCATTTTCATTAAGAGCTCAAATATAGATACTTTAAACAAGCGCGTCAAACTTTTCTCGGAACTGTAAATATTCCTAAAACCACAGAGCACTTATTTTCAACACATTAAACTCATTACAAGCAAAATAACTTAAGTTTTGTTTATACAAATAAAAGCATGTAACCAAATAATCTCAATTCATAAAAGCAGTCGTAACACAAAATTCTCATCAACCTTTACTATATTTTAACAAACTTTATATCAATACCTGTTGCTTTTATAAATATTTTCACCAAAAAAAAACAAACTATGGGATGGTTTAACAGAAAAAAAACTTCAAAGAATAATACACCTAAACCTGAAGTAACTCAAAGAGATTCTTCAACAATTAGATCTCAATCAATTGCTACTTGTCTTGACGCTGGATTTCGTCCTGCAAGTTCTCTTCCTACAATAAGAGAAACAAAATTAAGACCTGCTGACGAAATTGCAGGAAGACTCCACGCTATAAAAGCTCTTGTTTTATGGCTTATGGTGCCTACAGAAAACTTACCTGACGAAAAAATAATTAACTTCATTAATCAAAATAAACTTCTTGGTTACATGACCACAGAAGAAAAAGAAATACTTAATGCTTCTAGAAATAATATTGAGTTAAGAAATTCTATTGGTTGGAAGTTTGAAAACGCATGGGCACTTGCTTGGTACTTTGGTTATGATGAACCTGAGATTTCTGGTCAAATGATGACAGGAGAGCAAATGCAGGAAATCTTAATAAATCATACATGTTCACTTGATACTTTAATTAGTGATTGGTTTCCTCAGCAACACACTCTAGAAGAAGAAAAACTGGTAGAAAAAGAGGATTTATTTTACTGCTTACATAATGCAGTAAGAAGTGCTCAACTAGGAGGAAACACTGCTCCTGATGGCTTCGACCCTATTGGAAATGGAGGAGTTATACATGAACGTAGACATTCGTTAACATGGATGCTTTCTAACGGTACTGAATGGGAAGATACCGATCTTAGCACATAAACTTAAATAAAACAGGAGAAGTTAATTTATAGACTCATAAATTTGTAAAAATTGAAATTTTAAGAATATGAGAATACTTATCCTTGCTGTTTTACTACTTAACTTTTCTTCATGTAAGAACTCTAAAAAAGAAAATAACGAAGCTAAAAAGAAACCTGAAGTAAAAGTAGAAAAAGTTACTGCTGATAACAACCAAAAGACTATTGATTCTACTCTAATTGTGTTAGACTCTACTACAAACTTGGTTTGGATGAAAAAAGATTTTAGTACAATTGAGAAAAGGTTTTTAAATAAATGGAATGAAGTTTTTGAGTGGCAAGAACAAATGAACTCTATTAACTACGCAGGATTCAGCGACTGGAGAGTTCCTAGTATAAAAGAATATCGTTCTATCAATAAAAATAAAAAAGACAGAGTTAATTATAAACAAGTATTTACAGAAATTGACTCTACTTTTTTTTGGGGAAAAGGAGCCTATGCTTTCTGGAGCTCAACAACACCTAATAAAAACACTGCCAGCTACATAAGTTTTAAAGAAGGGTTTGCTGTATCTGGAAACAGAGAAAAAATTATAACATACACAAAAAAAGATAAAGGAAAATCGTTTGGTATGAGTGTTAGATTAGTTAGAAGTAAAGTCAATTAAAATATTTACAATGATTGTTATAAAAGCTACTACTAAAGACACTAAAGAAATTGTTTTTGTATGTTATTAGCAATAGAAGACATTGTTTATAAATTTATTGGAGAAAGTTCTACAGAAAATCTTATCGATAAAATTTAATCTTTTATATAGACAATAGCTTCAAACTTCTATTACAATTTATTAAAATTGAGATATGTTTCATTTTTGAAGTGTTAATTAAAAACACATCAAATGAAAGTATATCTTTTCATAACCTCTTTATTTTTTGTACAGTTAAATTTTGCACAAGAAAAAGAGGTATCTAAGTCTAAAATTTGGACATTAAGTGATTGCATAACCTATGCTGTAGAACATAATATTACCTTAAAAAATGCTTCTTTAAACAAAACTCAAGCATCAGTTAATTATCATAAAGCTAAAGCATCAAGGTTACCAAATCTTTTCGGTTCTGCCTCACAATCTTTTACAAATGGTAACTCTATTGACCCTATAACAAGTAACTATGTAACAGACCAAATATATAGTACCAATGTAGGATTAAACAGTACTATTACTTTATTTCAAGGGAATCAAATAAATAATCAAATTTCTCAAAACAAATTACTATTAAATCAGAGTGCCTTTTTAGAAGAAGAAACTAAAAACAACGTCATTTTAAGTGTTTTAGAAAATTATTTACAGATTTTGCATGCAAAAGAAGGTATTACCATTGCTAAGAACAATCTAGAATCTACCCAAAAAGAGGTAGAAAGAGCTAAAGCTAGATTAGATGCTGGTACAATTGCTTTAAGCGACTATACCGAAGCCATCAGTCAGGCTGCAATCAATAAATATGCTTTTATCAATGCTAAAAACACCTATCAACAATATCTAATTGCTTTAAAACAATTGTTAGAATTAGCTCCGACACAAGATATTGAAATTGAATCTTTAGATAATGAAACAGATTACTCTACAATTCTTATAAACAAAATAGACATCTATAACAAAGTATTGGGTATTTTACCTGAAGTTGAAGCGAGTAATTTAGAGATTAAAGCAAGCGAAAAGGGCTTAGACATTGCTAAGGGTGCATACTTACCAACCTTATCTTTAACCTCTAGTCTTGGTACAGGGTATACAAGTATCGATAATAGTTCATTTTCTAACCAATTTAATGTGAATTTTAATCAAAGAATTGGGCTTTCTCTCAATATCCCAATTTTTAATCGTAATCAAACTAAAGCAGCTGTAAAAACGGCAGAAGTTAATATTGAGAAGTCCAAAATAAACAAGCTAACTACAGAAAAAGAAGTATATAAAAAAGTAGAAACTGCTTACCAAAACGCACTTTCTACCCAAGAACAACTAGTTGCTGCAAAGGCTTCAATGGAAGCTGCAAAACAATCTTACACGCTTGCTCAGAAAAAATACAAATTAGGAAGCTTAAGTACAACAGATTTAGTCATTAGTCAAAACACTTATACCAGTGCTCAGCAAGATTATTTACAATCTAAATACCTAAGCATTCTATACCATCAATTATTACAATTTTACCAAGGAAATCCTATAACACTTTAATTAAACACTTATGAAATCTAAAAAAAATATTGTCATAATCGGCATTGTATTAGCCATAACTGCCTTAATACTCTACAATCTATTTCAACCTAATGAAAATGTTGTTATCGAAGCCAAAACTGTTTTAGCAAAAAAAGAAAATGTAACCACTTTGGTTACTGCAACTGGTACTATAGAACCTATTACACAAGTAGAAGTTGGTACACAGGTTTCTGGTGTTGTTAAAAAAATTTATGTAGACTACAATAGTGTTGTAAAAAAAGGACAGCTTATTGCCGAACTAGATAAAACCAATTTAAAAGCAGCTCTTACACAAGCACAGGCTAGTTATAACAATGCTATCAATCAACGTAATTATACAGAAACCATTTACAAAAGACAAAAAACGTTATTTGACAACCAAGTAATTAGTAAATCTGATTATGATGATGCTCTATTTAATTTTCAAACCGCAAAAAGTACTGTTACACAACGCTCATCAGAATTAAAAACAGCTCGAACAAATTTAGAATACGCTAATATTTATTCGCCTATTGAAGGGGTTGTATTATCTAGAAATATAGATGAAGGACAAACCGTTGCTGCAAGCTACAGCACTCCAACATTGTTTACCATTGCTCAAGATTTAAAAGATATGCAAGTAGAAGCTGATGTTGACGAAGCCGATATAGGCAATGTTAAAAAAGGACAACGCGTAACTTTTACCGTTGATGCCTATATAGGAGAAGTTTTTGAAGGTGAAGTTACTCAAGTACGTTTAAATCCGAAGGTTACCTCTAATGTTGTTACTTACACTGTTGTAATAAAAGCTAAAAATCCTGATTTAAAGCTAAAACCAGGATTAACAGCAACCATTTCCATCTACACTTTAGAGTTAAAAGATGTGTTAACTGTTGAGGCAAAAGCTGTAAACTTTAAGCCAGAACCAACAGCTTTCGCTCAATATTTTCAGCAACAAAACCTAACTGAACCTACTAATAAGCCTCAAAAGGAAGGATCTACACTTTGGCTTTTAAACAACAATGGTTCTATAACATATAAACCTGTAACTCTTGGTGCAAACGATGGTGTGAACGTACAAATTGTAAATGGAGTTAAAGAAGGAGACAAACTAGTATACAGCCTTAAAAGTAAAAATCCTGTAACCAATAATGCTCAAGGCGCTAGTGAAAGTCCATTCATACCTAAACCTCCAGGGGCTAATAAAAAAGGGAAATAGTTATGGCAAAAAAAGCAATTAAAATACAAAACTTAAAGCGTGATTTTACTATGGGATCAGAAACCGTTCATGCTTTAAAAGGAATTTCATTTGACATTCATAAAGGTGAATTTGTTACTATAATGGGGTCTAGTGGTTCAGGAAAAAGTACCATGCTTAATATTTTAGGGTGCTTAGATCAACCTACATCAGGCTCATATGAAATTGACGGTGTTAGAATAAAAGATTTAAACAAAAGTGAACTAGCTACAATTCGTAATGAGAAGATAGGATTCATTTTTCAATCTTATAATTTATTAGCAAGAACATCTGCTATAGAAAATGTAGAGTTACCCTTACTTTATAATAGTAAAGTAACTTCTGAAGAACGAAGAAAACGTGCTATTAAAGCTTTAGAAATGGTTGGTTTAGGTAAACGATTGTACCATACCCCTGCTCAGCTTTCTGGAGGACAACAACAACGGGTAGCCATTGCCAGATCATTAGTAAACAATCCTGTAATGATTCTTGCAGATGAGGCAACGGGAAATTTGGACACTAGAACTTCTTATGAAATCATGTCTTTATTTCAAGAACTAAATCAACAAGGTATAACGATAACTTTTGTAACACACGAACCTGATATTGCCACATTTAGTAATCGAACTATTGTACTTAAAGACGGAGAAATTATACAAGATTATAAAAACAACGACGTGCAATTTGCAGCTGAACACTTAGCTAAATTACCTATAGAAAACCACTAATCATGAGAATGTTAAACCTACTAAAAATAGCATATAAAGCTATAATCCTTAACAAAATCCGAACACTACTAACCATGCTTGGCATTATTATAGGTGTAGCATCAGTAATTACTATGTTAGCTATTGGTGAAGGATCAAAAAAGAGTATTCGTTCAACTATTTCTAGTATGGGATCTAATATGGTTACTATTAGGCCTGGTGCCGATATGTTTGGTGGCGTTAGGTTAGATCCTAATTCTATCAAATCTTTAACACTAAATGACTATCAAGCTATAAAAGAACAAGCCAGTTTACTAACATATATAACTCCAATAGTTAATAGTGGTGGACAAGTTATTAACGGCTCTAATAACTGGCCTTCTACAATTTACGGAGTAAATCCTGATTACTTAAACATTAAAACTGTAGGTTTACAAAACGGTAGTATGTTTACTGATGCTGAAGTACGATCAGCAGCTAAAGTAGTTCTGTTAGGACAAACTGTGGTAGAAAATCTTTTTTCCGATGATGAAAATCCTGTTGGACAAACTATTAGGTTTAACAACATTCCGTTTAAAATTATTGGTGTCTTAGAAAAAAAAGGTGAAAACACTTTTGGTCAAGACCAAGACGATGTCGTTATTGCCCCTTACACAACAGTTCAAAAGCGTATTTTAGCTATTAATCATTTGAATCAAGTTATGGCTTCCGCTATTAGTGAAGAACGTGCTCCTGATGCTGTTACTCAAGTTACCGAAATTTTAAGAAAACAACACAAACTAACAGATAATGAAGATGACGATTTTAATGTACGCTCTATGGAAGAATTGATTTCAACCTTTAGTGCTACAAGTGAAATGCTAACTATTTTATTGGTAGCTGTAGCAGGTATTTCTTTGTTAATTGGAGGAATTGGCATTATGAATATTATGTATGTATCGGTAAAAGAACGTACTAAAGAAATTGGTTTACGTATGGCTGTTGGTGGTAAAGATTCTGATATTTTAATGCAATTCTTAATTGAAGCTATTTTAATTAGTGTTACAGGTGGTTTATTAGGCGTAATCCTAGGTTTAAGCGCTACTATTTTTGTTGAAAAATTCTTAAATTGGCCTACAAGCGTTGCCCTATATTCTATAATTATATCATTTGCAGTTTGCGCTATTACAGGTATATTTTTTGGCTGGTACCCTGCTAGAAAAGCATCGGCTTTAAACCCAATTACGGCTTTACGTTATGAATAAAAACAAAAAAATAACACTCTTTACACATGCCTTAGTTTGGTTTGTTTTAATATGCATGCCCTATGTATTATCTTATGGTCAAGGGCAAGAAATAAATCGAGTTATAGCTCATTTTTGGATCCCCCTAGTTTTTTATGCTGTTATTTTTTACTCTAATTATTTCATATTTATAGATCGGTTTCTATTTAGAAAAGAAACCGTTCTATTTGTTCTTACTAATGTATTAATGATTGCTGTTTTTATTACTTTAAAAGAACAAATTGAAGATGCTTTTTTTAATGATTTGATAAGTCCTCCAAATGAAAAAAAAGGTATAGAACCTCCTTTTAAAATGCTTATTTATGTGCAAATGTCGTTGTACATGGCTCCTTTACTGTTTTCAATAGTAATAAAAACCACCCAACGTTGGGTTAAGACTGAAGCCGAACGTAAAGAAGCTGCTAATTTTAAACTGCAGTCAGAGTTAAAACATTTACACTATCAATTACAGCCGCACTTCTTTTTTAACTCACTAAACAATATTTATGCTTTGGTTGATATTTCACCAGATCAAGCCAAAACATCTATACACAGTTTGAGTAAACTAATGCGTTACATGCTATATGAAACCAATGTAGAATTGATTCCACTTTCAAAAGAAATTGATTTTATGATCAAGTACATAGAGTTAATGAAGCTTAGACTATCAGACAAAACTGTATTAAATTATAATTTTCCTTCTGAAAAAACAGGTATTAAAATAGCTCCACTGCTATTCATTTCACTAATAGAAAATGCTTTTAAGCATGGTGTTTCTGCTACTAAAAAAAGTACTATTACTGTGGAGATGTTTTGCAAAAACAACACTGTATATTTTAAAATAGAAAATGATAATTTCCCTAAAAAAACAGACGATAAAAGCGGTTCGGGTATTGGTTTACAAAACTTAGAAAAACGCTTACAATTATTATATACTAACAAGTATAAGTTTGAAACTTCATTAAAAAATGAACGCCTTTCAGTACTTTTAGAAATAGAAACAGTGTAATTATGAGTAGTCTGAAAATTTCTTGCATTGCTGTTGATGATGAACCTATGGCACTTAATTTAGTAGAAAGCTATATAGAAAAAACTCCTTTTTTAGAGCTCAAAGCTAAATGTAGTAATGCCTTAGAAGCAATGGACTTTATTAAAACTACGCCTGTAGATTTGTTGTTTTTAGACATACAGATGCCCGATTTATCAGGTATCGAATTTTCTAAAATGTTGTCAAAAAATTCACGTATTATTTTTACCACAGCATTTGACCAATATGCCATAGAAGGTTTTAAAGTAGAAGCTTTAGACTATTTACTAAAGCCTTTTGATTATGCCGAATTTTTAACGGCTGCAAATAAGGCACAACATTGGTTTGAGCTTGTAAAGAATCAAAAAATAAATCCTAAATTATTATCTAAAGAAAAAGAATTTCTATTTGTTAAGTCTGAATACAAACAACTTCGTATTAAATTATCGGATGTTTTATATTTTGAAGGGTTAAAAGATTATATCAAAATTTGGTTAAAAAATCAGCCAAAGCCTATTCTTACTCTAATGAGCTTAAAATCATTAGAACAAGAGCTACCAGAATCGCAGTTCATGCGTGTGCATCGATCATTTATAGTAGCATTAAACAATATCAATATTATAGAGCGTAGCCAAATAATTATTAACGACAAACGTATTACTGTATCTGAACATTACAAACCTAATTTTTTAGAATTTATAAACAAAAATTCACTTGATTGATATGAAAAACACTCTAATTTTAAACAATTAATAAACTAAAACACAACATTTAAAAATGAACAAAATAGAAATTCACAAAAGTCTTAAGAAATAAACGAAACAATTAGGACTAGCTTGACAAATAAACACACTTCAAATTAGAAAGTAAAAACTATTATTTAGCTTATTCATTTTACAATTTAACCTATTATATAGACAAACAGAAAAAGTAAAAACATAAACAATATGAATAACACATTCGTTTCAATCAAATCTGGATATTGGGAATCTACAGGTAAAAATCCATTTTGGATAAGTGTCAACAGCAATAAAGTTTATTGGTTAGGTATGAATAATAAGTCTAGTGAAAATAATCTTGGAGAAAACTGGTGTCATGTAGGTCATGGAGAAATCAATGATAATAAAATTACCTTGTCTTGGTCGGATATTCCTGTTGGTAAGGATAAATTAAAAGGAACCATAGTAATTGAAATAATTGATGCAACTCATATGAAGGTTGTTGAAGATTCTGGAAATTTTGGAAAATCAGAATGGACTTGGGTATCTGACTCTAAAAAGTTCTCGGAATTTGTAAGCCAATAGAACAACTTGATAAAGCATATCAAACTTCATTATAGATGAAGAATGGAATTCATACATAGCTATGGAAAAGCTGCTTTATCAAATAACAATTAATATATTGTAGTTAGCGATTAATCTTTTGACCATTGAGTAATGGACAGCGAAGGAAACCAAATTAGAAAAATAGGTCCACAGTCTTCTTATCCTCATTTTTGTCTTTTTTTCTAAAGACGACAAACAACTTATTATAAATTCTTGCTATTTTTATAAGAGCATTATTATTGGCGTAGATACTAACAACTTAAATGGAACAGAGGTTGAATCTTATGTAGATGAAGCCGATAATTTTAAAGTTATTGATGATGAAATGAGAGTTTATGTTGGTACAACTACTAAGGATTACTATATCTTAAGAGATGAAGATGGGTATATTAAAGCCTTTGACCAAAACGGAAATTGTATTTGGAGGCATTTTTTAGGAGCTACCATAAGTAGTATTGTTATTTCTGATGATAAATAAACTCTATGGGTAGGTTCTTACACTGGTTTTGTTCACAAATTAAGGCTAGGTAAAGGACATAGAGATACGCACACAATAGGTAATGGAAATCATTACGAAGATTTCAGATTAATTCTTTGGAAAGGAGAAGAAACAGAACTTTGGTGGTAAAACTATAAAACAACATGTTTAAAATAAAAAAGAAACTACTTATTCTTTTAATAATTCTATTAACAGGCTTTTTAATTCCTCAAAACTTAAAAATGCCTGTTAATGGAGCTACCAAATCTGATTACAATCCAAAATCATTTTGGTATTACCCTTGGGGAAAATCAGTTACCCATAAAGGGGTTGATATTTTTGCTAAAAAAAATACTAAAATAACCTCATCAACCTATGGACTAGTTCTATTTTCTGGAAAAATAAGTATGGGCGGAAATATTGTTGTTATATTAGGTCCAAAATGGAGATTACACTACTATGCACATTTAGAAGAGGTAAAAACAACTTCTTTAACTTTTGTAAACAATAATTCGGAAATTGGAACTGTTGGCACTAGTGGAAATGCTGTGGGGAAAGCTCCCCACCTACACTATTCCATTTTATCTCTAATACCTTATGTTTGGAAAATTGATTCAGAAAAACAAGGGTGGAAAAAAATGTTTTATCTAAATCCTATTGATTACTTAGAAGAATAGCTCTTATTCTAATCCTTCCATTTCAGCATCATAAAATAATCCTGCTGCTTCAATTAACCCTTCTAACTCATTAGCTAAGTCTTGTTCGTTTTCGTTAGACAAGTCTTCAAACCACTCAATTTCATCATCTTTTAAATTTATTAAAAAACGAGGATACTCAGTATGTAAAACAAAAATATCTTCTGGGTGTTCGCTATTATCTGCTAATAAAAATTTAGGTAAGTTCATGGTGTTTTGTTTTAATAAGTTCAATAGTTAATTTGTTAAATCGTATAAACAGTAAAATTGATGCTGTGGTTAATCCTGCTAGTAAACCTAGCCAAATACCAAAGCTTCCATACATTTCTTCTGAACCGAAGAAAAAACTAATAGGAAAACCTACTACCCAATACGATATAAAAGTAATTAATGTAGGCATTTTTACATCTTGTAAACCACGTAAAGCCCCTAACATTACAACCTGTATACTATCACTAATTTGAAAAATTGCAGCTGCAATTAACAAATTTGCTGCTATAGTCATTACCTCCATATTATCTGCATAATTTTCAGCATCGCTTAAATCAACATATAAATTTGGTAATGATTTATGAAAAACAAAGAAAAAAGTAGCAAATATAACTGCCAGTATAGTTCCTAAGAAAAATATTGAAAATGCTATTCTACGTAATTCTTTATAATTTTTTAATCCTTTTTGATTTCCTACTCTAATCATAGAAGCAACACTTAATCCTGTCGCTACCATAAATGTCATAGAAGATAAATTCAATGCTATTTGGTTCGCTGCCTGCGGATTTTTCCCTAACAATCCACTTAACCAAATTGCTGCCGTGAAAATGGCTACTTCAAAAAACATTTGCATAGCACTTGGTGTTCCTAAATTGATGATTTTTCGAATCATTAAAGTATCTAACACAAAGATTTTGATATTCGTAACCAAACGTTTTGAACGTTCTTTTTTACTTAACAACCACCATAAATATACTACCATTACAAACCTTGACAGTAAAGTTCCGTATGCAGCTCCCACAATACCTAATTGAGGAAAACCAAACTTCCCATAAATGAGTAAGTAATTCAACAATACATTCAACACATTAGCAATCAATGTTGCATACATAGGGTAGCGAGTCATTGACATTCCATCACTAAACTGTTTAAATGCCTGAAAAATAATCATAGGAATTAACGAAAAAGCTACCAAATCTAAGTATGGAATCGCCAACTCAACCACTTCTATAGGTTGTTTCATTAAATACATTAATGGCTTAGAAAAAAACACCACTAAAAACAACATAATTCCCATCATAGTACATAAGAAAAGTCCATGTTTAAATGCGGACTTTGCCTGTGTAAAATTGTTAGACGAATCAGCCTCAGCAACCAAGGGTGTTATTGCTGTAGAAAAACCAATACCTAACGACATCGCAATAAACATAAAGCTATTACCCAATGAAACCGCAGCTAATTCAGCAGTTCCTAATTGTCCTACCATTATATTATCTATAAAACTCACAAAAGTATGCCCCAACATACCTAACATTACAGGAGCTGCAAGTTTTAAGTTATATTTAAATTCTGATGTATATTGCTTAATGTTCAATTTAGTACTCTTTTCAGCTTGCAAAAATACAACTGTTATCTAAAATAATGCAGGGTTATAACAAAATAAAAACCGCTTAAAAAAGCGGCTTTTATAACATCAAAATAATTACACTTTATTCTTGTGCTTACGATTTAGGTAATAAAACACTATTAATTACATGAATTACTCCATTAGATTGATTTACATCTGCAATAGTAACCTTTGCTTTACCTCCATTTGCATCTGATATATAAACATTTCCCCCTTTCATCCATGCAGTGATTTTACCACCATTAACAGTATCTATAGAAACCTTACCTCCTTTATCTTTTATTAATTTCACTAGTTCATTTGCACTCCATTTACCGGCAACAACATGGTACTTCAAAATGGCCTGTAATTTCATTTTGTTTTCTGGTTTCAATAACGATTCAACTACCCCTTCTGGAAGCTTATCAAAAGCCTTATTTACAGGAGCAAAAACTGTAAAAGGTCCTTTACTTGATAAAACATCTACTAAGTTTGCTGCTTTTACAGCAGCTACCAATGTTGTATGGTCTTTAGAGTTTATGGCATTCTGTACAATGTTTTTTGATGGATACATTTCTGCACCTCCAACCATTTTTGTTTCCTCTTGTGCCGTAATACTATAGCTGGTAAATAAAGCGACTGCTAAAACGGTTACTTTTAAAAAGTTTAAGGTTTTCATAAATAATGATTTTTAAATTAATATATTTCTATTTAATCATACCTACGAAAAAGATTATCTCTTGGTTTTATAAGAAATTAAAATCCTAAGGAAAACTTAGAATATCCTTATAAGTTATTTAATTATTCTTATTTTTGATTTTCCTAAAACACATATAAAATGGCTTCAATAACTCTAAAAGGTAACACAATAGAAACAATAGGTAACTTACCTGAAACTGGAACTAAAGCAATTGATTTTTCGTTAGTTGCAACTGATTTATCTGTTAAGAATTTAGGTGACTTTAGTGGTTCTATATTAATTTTAAATATTTTTCCAAGTGTCGACACAGGTACTTGTGCTACATCTGTTAGAGAATTCAACAAAAAGGCCGCCAACTTAGAAAACACAAAAGTTTTATGTATTTCTAGAGACTTACCTTTTGCTCAAGGTCGTTTTTGTGGTGCTGAAGGCATTGAAAATGTAGTAATGCTATCTGATTTTGCTGCGGGTCGATTTGGTAAAGACTATGGTTTAGAAATTGTTACAGGGCCTTTAGCAGGCTTACACTCTCGTTCTATTGTTATCATTGATGAAAATGGTAATGTAACCTATACAGAACAAGTAAACGAAACTGTAGATGAACCTAACTATGAAGCTGCATTAAAAGCTCTTTAAAAGCATATGAAAAACCCGAATGACGGCTTTTTAAAAGGACGCATACGTAGTATTAAATTTGCAGTAAAAGGAATGTGGTTATTAATAACTACAGAAGATAGCATAAAAGCTCAACTTACATTTGCTTTAATTGCTACTATCTTCGGATTTTACTTTAATATATCTGCAACAGAATGGATGATTCAAACTTTGGCTATTGGTATTGTTTTAGTAGCAGAAGCCTTAAACACAGCTATTGAAAAAGTAGCTGACTTTATACATCCAGATTATCATAAAAAAATAGGCTTTATAAAAGATATTGCTGCTGGTGCTCCTGCGTTTGCGGCCTTTATATCACTAATTATTGCTGGGATAATTTACCTTCCTAAAATAATAGCTATATTGTAGCGTTCAATTTATTTCTAACAAAAATACATGGCAAAAAAGAAGACAACTGTTCAAAAAAAACAGCCAAAAATATCTATCATAAAAAAGATTAAAACCTTTTTTTCAAACAGGCAAAACCAAACTATTTTAGGTTTTTTTCTGTTATTGTTTTCTATATTTTTAACTGTTGCTTTTATTTCTTTTTTCTTCTCTTGGCAAGAAGACCAGAGCACACTAAGTCAATTTACAGATAGAACTATCCCTACTAAAAATCTACTAGGAAAAATAGGTGCTAAACTAAGTGATTTCCTTGTATACAAAGGTTTTGGTTTAGGAGCTTTTATTATCCCTTTAACATTGTTTTTAACTGGTGCTAGAATTTTACTACAGACCAATTTAAAAAGAATTATAACCTCATGGAATTGGGCTATTTTAATTATGCTTTGGTTTGCTACAGCTCTTGGTTTTGTTGAAAAAAAGTATGCCCTTTTATCAGGCGTTATTGGTTTTGAATTAAATGAATACCTACAAACTTTCTTAGGTAAAACAGGGCTAGCAATTTTACTCATTTTCTTTTTAGTAGCTTATTTAATCATCCGATTTAGTATTACTCCTGAAGCAATTAGCGAAAAAGTAAAAGTTAATAAAGAGAAAAAAGCTAATGCTATAAAAGATATTCTAAAAGTTAACAGAGACGACTCTACTATTGTAAACGATACTGATGTTAACACCAATTCTGAAGTTCCTAAAACTGAAGAAGCTAAAAAAGATAAATCAGATTTTGAATTATCTCTAGAAAATTTACAACCAACTATTTCTAACTATTCTGGTGTTGATGAAACTACTGATAATGAAAAGAAAAAAGAAATTTCTTTAGACATCTCCCAAAACAGTGAGCCTATAACAAATATATCAGAAGACAGTAAAAAAGAAGTAGAAGTTGCTATTGAAAAAATTGCAGAAGAAAAAAGCGTTACCGAAAACTTATCCGATCAATTAATAAAAGATTTTGGTGAATTTGACCCTACATTAGAATTAGGAAACTTCAAATTCCCAACCTTTAACTTACTAAAAGAATACAACGAAAGTATTTCTGTTGACCCAACTGAGCTTGAAGCAAAGAAAAATCAAATTGTAGAAACTTTAAAAAACTACAAAATAGGTATTGCACAAATAAAAGCTACTGTAGGGCCAACTATTACCTTATATGAAATTGTCCCTGAAGCTGGAGTACGTATTTCAAAAATTAAAAACTTAGAAGACGATATTGCTCTATCGCTATCAGCTTTAGGAATTCGTATCATCGCTCCTATTCCTGGAAAAGGAACCATTGGTATTGAAGTACCTAATAAAAAAGCAACTATTGTTTCTATGCATTCGGTAATTTCTTCAAAGAAATTCCAAGAGTCTCCAATGCAACTTCCTATTGCTTTAGGTAAAACTATTTCAAATGAAACCTTTGTTATCGATTTAGCCAAAATGCCTCACTTATTAATGGCAGGTGCTACTGGACAAGGTAAATCGGTAGGATTGAATGCTATTTTAACATCACTTCTATACAAAAAACACCCTGCTGAAGTAAAATTTGTATTGGTTGACCCAAAGAAAGTAGAATTAACATTATTCAACAAAATAGAACGTCATTACTTAGCAAAATTACCAGATGATTCTGAAGCCATTATTACAGATACTACTAAAGTAGTAAATACTTTAAACTCTTTATGTATTGAAATGGATAACCGTTACGACTTGCTTAAAAATGCCATGGTTCGTAACATTAAAGAATATAACGCTAAGTTTAAAGCTCGTAAACTAAATCCTGAAAACGGACACCGCTTTTTACCATATATTGTATTAGTAATAGATGAATTTGCTGATTTAATTATGACCGCTGGTAAAGAAGTAGAAACTCCTATTGCTCGTTTAGCACAATTAGCACGTGCAATTGGTATCCATTTAATTGTAGCAACGCAACGTCCTTCTGTAAATGTAATTACAGGAATTATTAAAGCAAATTTCCCTTCTAGAATTGCTTTTAGAGTAACTTCAAAAATTGACTCTAGAACTATTTTAGATGCTCCTGGAGCAGACCAATTAATTGGTCGAGGTGATTTATTATATTCAGGAGGAAATGATATTATACGTATTCAGTGTGCTTTTGTAGACACACCTGAAGTAGAAAAAATTACTGATTTTATTGGCTCTCAACGTGCATATCCAGAAGCTTATTTACTTCCAGAATATGTTGGTGAAGAAGGTGGCACAAATCTTGATGTTGATATCGCAGACAGAGATAAACTGTTTAAAGAAGCAGCTGAAGTTATTGTTACCGCACAACAAGGTTCGGCATCGTTATTGCAACGTAAATTAAAGTTAGGCTACAACCGTGCTGGTAGATTGATAGATCAATTAGAAGCCGCGGGTATTGTAGGTCCTTTTGAAGGTAGTAAAGCACGACAAGTACTTGTACCTGATTTAATTGCCTTAGAGCAATTATTAGAGAGTGAAAAGAATTAATAATTATAAACTATTCCGAAAGTGGAAATAAGAAAGACGATGAAAAAAATAGGATTATTATTTATTGGATTATGTATTAGCATTAGTGCTATGGGACAAACAAATTCTTCTGAAGCAAAAAAACTGCTTGACGAAGTTTCAAATAAAATGGGTACCTACAGAAATATGGTTATCGGTTTTAACTCTTCTTTAATAAATAAAGAAGCTGGTATTACCAATGACCCTCCTATTAGAGGAGAAATTACTTTATCTGGTGAAAAATATAACTTAGACTACCTTGGAAACACCTTTATTTTTGATGGAAAAAAGTTAGTTGTTATCAACCAAGACGAAAAAGAAGTTAGTATTAATAATGGTAACTTAGATGAAGAAGACGGTTTTATTTATCCTTCTAAATTACTAACTTTTTACAAAGAGGGGTATAATTATCAAATGGGAACTTTAAAAAACAGTAATGGACGTAAAGTTCAGTATATAGACCTTACTCCTATTGACAGTAACTCTGATATTGTTAAAGTTCAATTAGGTATTGATGCTAAAACAAAACATATTTACAAATTAACACAAATAGGATCTAACGGTGCTGAAACTACCTTTACTATTACTAAGTTTAAAAGTAACCAGCCTATACCTGCTCAACTTTTTTCTTTCGACAGAAATAAGTACACTAAGCAAGGATACTATATTGACTAAAAAATTACACAAAAGTTTTGTTCTTGATTTACTTTAAAAATCATTAACAAAACTTTTGTGTTTATATTCCACTAACCTACTACCTTTGCATCTGTGAAAACATTAGACAGATATATATTAAAAAGCTTTATAGTTCCCTTTTTAGCAACCTTCTTTATCATTCTATTTGTACTGGTAATGCAAGCGCTATGGTTAGCTTTTGATAATTTTGCTGGTAAAGGTATTGGTATTGGTATTATTTTAAAATTCTTGTGGTATACAACACTTCTTGTAGCTCCTCAAGCCCTACCTATTGGTGTTCTACTATCTTCTATTATGACACTTGGTAGTTTATCTGAAAACTACGAATTCGCTGCAGCAAAATCTGCTGGAGTTTCGTTACAACGAATGGTTCGCCCAATTGTTTTCTTAGCTATATTTTTAAGTGGTATTAATTTTCTATTTCTAAATTATGTTTACCCGTATGCAATGCTTAAGCAATTAAATATGAAGGTTAACATTAAGAAAAAACAACCTGCCATTGCTTTAGTTGCTGGAAGCTTTAACACAGAGTTACCTAACTTCCAAATAAAGTTTAAAGAAAAATACGGAGAAGAAGACAATCTTTTAAAAGAGGTAATGATTTATGATTTATCTTCTAAAAAAGGAAATAACAAAATTATTACTGCAAAAAGTGGTGAAATACTTTCAGAAGAAGGTAGTCGTTATATGACCTTAGTATTAAAAGATGGTTACTACTTTGAGCATCACTTAAAAAATGGAGCTTCGTTTAAGGAACGAGAAAAAATGCCTGCTTCGTATGCTGACTTTGAAAAGTACACCATTAATATTGATATTTCTTCTTTTAGTAATGATGATTTAGAAGAAGAAAAATATAAAACAAACTACAACATGTTAAGTTTGGCTCAGCTAAAAGATACTTTGCCAACGTTGAAACAAAATTACGATGCTTTTGTTAAAAGTAGAGCCAAAAATCTATTTTTGAGTATTGATGTGGAGGATTTACATCAGTATCCTGATTCACTTATAAACAAAGACCTTTCATTAGATATTCTTGAAAACTTTGAGTTAAAAGCGAAACAAAATATTCTATCTACAGCTACCTCTAAATTAGAGCGTACTATAAACAACAATAAATCTAACAAAGACACTTTAAAAAACAAACGTAAGTATTTAAACTTATATGATATTGAGTTTTACAATCGTGTAGCCTTTTCACTTTCTTGCTTATTACTCTTCTTTATTGGTGCTCCTTTAGGTTCTATTATTAGAAAAGGCGGTATGGGATTACCTATGATTTTAGCAATCGCAGTTTACGTTTTGTACTTTTTCTCTAATACTTTTGGAAGAAACTTAGCAGAAGAAAGTTCACTTACAGCCATTACTGGCTCTTGGCTAAGTGTATTTTTAATGCTACCTTTGGCTATAACTTTAACTGTTAGAGCTACTAAAGACAAAGGACTATTTGACATTAATGGTTTTTTTGCTCCAATACGAAACTCTGTAAAAAACTTATTCTCTAAAAAGGGAAAATCACAACATAATGACAACACAAACTCCAACTAATATTCAATTAAATACAATTGAAGAAGCTATAGAAGACATTAAAAACGGTAAAGTTATTATCGTAGTTGATGATGAAGATCGTGAAAATGAAGGTGATTTTTTAGCTGCTGCTGAAAAAATTACTCCTGAAATGATCAACTTTATGGCAACACATGGTCGTGGATTAATTTGTACTCCTCTTACTGAAACTCGCTGTAAAGAATTAGAGCTAGGAATGATGGTTAGTAACAATACCGACCCAATGGAAACTGCTTTTACCGTATCGGTAGACTTACGTGGAAATGGTGTTACTACTGGTATTTCTGCTTCAGATAGAGCTAAAACCGTGCAAGCATTGATAAATCCAAGTACTAAACCTTTTGATTTAGCTAGACCAGGACATATTTTTCCTCTGAAAGCTAAAAATGGAGGTGTATTACGTAGAACTGGACATACTGAAGCTGCCATTGATTTTGCTCGTCTAGCTGGTTTAGAACCTGCTGGCGTTATCGTTGAGATTATGAATGAAGACGGTACTATGGCTCGCCTACCCCAACTAATAAAAGTTGCTAAAAAATTTGACTTAAAAATCGTTTCTATTGAAGATTTAGTAGCTTATAGAATGGAACACGATTCTTTAATTGAAAAGAAAGAAGACTTTAATATTCAAACTCGTTTTGGTGATTTCCGTTTACGAGCTTACCAACAAACTACCAATAACCAAGTGCATATTGCTTTGACTAAAGGTACATGGAGTAAAAACGAACCTATTTTAACTCGTGTAAACTCTACTTTGGTAAACAATGATATATTAGGAACCTTAACTAACAACGCTGATAAAAAGCTTGACCAAATGTTTAAGGTTATTAACGATGAAGGTAGAGGTGCTATTTTGTTTATTAATCAACAAATGCAAGCATTGAACTTATTAAATAGACTTCGTATTTTAAAAGAAAACCAAGCTAAAGGAGAAATGAAAGCTCCTAATGTAGTCATGGACAACAAAGATTTTGGTATTGGTGCACAAATTTTGCACGATTTACACATTCACAAACTACGTTTAGTTTCTAACACTAAACAAACCAAACGTGTGGGAATGATTGGTTACGGACTAGAAATTGTTGATTACGTAAATTACTAATCAAAAAATAATATAAGACAAAAATCCCGAGTTAATTAACTCGGGATTTTTGTCTTATATAACTATCGGTAATTACAGTCTTCTTTTTCAATCTTACTAATTAACTAACATTTTTCTACAACAAATAGTTTGTTTGAAAACACATCTATTAGGCAGTGAATATTACTCTCCTTACTATGGAAGTGTCACTCCCCTTATGCAGGAAAAGACACCCCAATTAGGCTTGGTGTATCATTTCCATTATCCTTGGGGTATAACCTCTATAATAATTAAATATCTTTTATGTTTATTTTTTATATTTGACGCTATAAAAGTTGCTATAAATTCCTTCCTATTTATTATTGAAGAATACAATAGTAATTTTTATTATGCTCATATGTTAGTTGCATACATTGAGGATTAAAAGTGAAAAGAAAATTTAATCAATACAAAAATATGTTAGAAATATTAGCAATAGTTTTTTTAGGTAAAAAAATAGCTGAATTGGCAGAAGAAAAAGGAGAAAATCCTAAAAAGTGGAGAGGTATAATGATTGGCTCTTGGTTTGGAGCAGAAATTTTGGGAATTGTAATATTTGCCTCTACAGTAGGAATAAGTGATGACACTATTTTTCCTGCTGCAATTACAGGTCTAGCTTGTGGGTTAGCTAGCTATTTTATTGTTAGAAGCATGCTATCTTCAAAGCCAAACACTTCTCTAAAAGAATTATCATAAGGAACAGCTGTAATAACTTACTCTGCATATAACCTTAATCGTTAGCTCACTAGATAGTATTATCTTATAAAATTTAAATATTGCATAGTATCCTAAGGGGTTCTATGTAATATACACCTATAGTATTACGATAACTTTCTACTCCACAGGAATACAGAAATCTACAATACATTTCCCTTCTGGATGTTCATTAGGGTTATTGTAAAAAATCTCATACGGATCTTGATCTGCTTTTTTGAAACCATGTTCACTCATCCACACAAAACTACTTTCCCATGCTTGTTGAAATTCTGACGGAGTAATTTCTAAACGAGATACTATACATTTTGCTTCGGGGATTTTTTTTACACTCACTTCTCCTTCAGTTTTTACCTCTGAATTTAAAGTTAAACAAACACTCATTCTTATTTTGTCTTCATCAGTAATTTTTGGACTGTCGTGATATACCGTTAACATTCTTAAATTTTCCTGCTGCATTAACCCTTTAGGATAAGCCCATTGCATCAATTTATTGTAGGTATTACCAACCGCTTCCATTTTTCCTTGATGTGTCAGATAGGCAACTTTTAAGATTGGCATTTTTTTCACTTCAGTTTTAGCTTTCATTTGCATCCATTTTAAGTTTGTATGTATGTTACAAATGTATTGCTCAAACTGTGTTTCTATTTTTCCTTTCTTGCCTTCTGTTTTACAAATCTTGCTATATTTTAGTGGACTTTCTTTTTTAAAATCAACAGGACTTATTCCATAAAACTTTTTAAAAGCCCTTGAAAATGATGACAAAGTTGCAAAACCTACTATTTCGGATACTTCTGTAACCGTTTTATTCTTTTTATTTAGTAAAAAAGAAGCTGCCTTTTCTACTCTCTTTCTAGTAATAAAATCATTAACCGTTTCTTTAGTTACTGCTTTAAAAAGTCTATGAAAATGATATGGAGAGAAATATGCCTTTTCTGCTATTTCGTCTAAAATAAGTTTCTTTTCTAAATTCTCTTCAATAAAATCAATAGCATTACTTATGCGTACAGCTGTTTTATTGGGTATTTTTTGATGTGGATTCATAACTACTTTTTATTTGTAAACATAACCTTTTAGCAAACTCTTCTTCCTTATACATTTCATGTACTTTCTCCGGAATTATACTATAATCTACCTTCATCTTTTCAAACCAATTATTATTTGGCTTGTAGTTATCTTCTTCTCCAAAATAAAGTATTGCTTCGGCTTTCGGTTTTTCTGTTTCATAACGTAATCTTGTGGATGAAATAGCATAAAGTTTTTCAATATCTAAACCTTTTAAACAGGCTTTCCAAGCTATAGTTCCTCCTATACTGAAAGCTAGTACAGTGAATCGTTCTTTTTCTAACTCTACTAAGCTTTTAACTGCCCTCTCAAGTCCTCCATTTACAAAAGAAATATGTCGTTCTTCTTCTGATAAATTTTCCCTTGGCATCTCTGCTAGTTCACAACTACTATAAAATGTAACTTGAAAGTCTTCTGACAATTTATCCACATACATAGCAACCCAACTAGCATCTGTAACTCCCCAAAGGTCTGATAAAATTATTAATCGATGTTTCATGTGCTACTATCCTTTTTTTGCAAAACGAAAAATACAAAGCCTCCAGCAAAATATAAAACAACATCTAACACATCAGCTGTATACCTTGTATAATATTTAGGTAAAACAAACTCAAATAGCACTGAATACATTACACATATATAAAATACTACTCCTAAAGAAATTTGAAAGCACTTATCATTTCTACTCCATTGCAAAATAAAGAGACAAACTGTTAATACAATAGGTATTATTAAAAAGTCGTTTACATAATTATTAATGGTAGAGGGAAGTTTTACGCTTAACTTTTGCGCAACATAGATAAGACTTCCTATAATTATTGAAACTATAAAGTAATATGTAAGTATTTTTTTTTGCACGTTACCCTACCCTGCTGCAACCATAGCTACAAACCATGCTATTAAAGCACCAATAGCACTTACTAATAAATATGCTGAATATAAAATCCATCCAGCAACTCGATACAACCAGAATGAATGCTTCTTTAATCGTTCTGCTAAATTTGGATTTTCTATTTCATGTTTTGCCTTTTTAAGCTCTTCTTCTTTATATTCAGTAACTTTTTGTTCTTGTTTTTTTTTAAAAGAAATTAATGTGTTACAGTTTTTACAATAATCCCTATTCTTATTAAAAACTCCACAGTTTGGACACTTAACATTTCTAGTGATTGCCATTTTCTTGTTCTTTAAAACTATACTTGTTTTTCTTTTTGTAAGGACGGATGATAAGCCTTGTTTCTCTATCAAAACGTACATAGTTGTATACCCAATTCATAAACACTACTGCTTTATTTCTAAATCCGATAAGTGAAAATAGATGCACAAACATCCAAATAAACCAAGCAAAAACTCCTTGAAATTTCCAACTAGATAAATCTACTACTGCTTTATTTCTTCCAATAGTTGCCATTGACCCCTTGTTATTGTACACAAATGGTTTTTGCTTTTTACTTTTTAGTTTTGCTAAAATATTTTTCCCTAGCAATCTACCTTGTTGAATAGCTGGTTGTGCCATCATTGGATGCCCTTTTTCATAATCCTTAGTTTCCATGCATGCTACATCTCCAATAGCATATATATTATCATATCCAATTACTTTATTATATTCATCTACCTTAAATCGATTGGCTCTTTCAACTATACACTCTTTATTTAAACCATTTACAGCAGCTCCTTTTACTCCCGCAGCCCAAATAACTGTTTGTGCTTTAAAATGATCGTCACCATTAGTAGTTACAGTCTCTCCATCGTAATCCAATACACGAAGATCTTTCCATACATCTACCCCAAGTTTTATTAAAAAGTCTTCTGCTTTTTCTGAAGCTTTATTACTCATTCCTTTTAATAACTCTCCTGAACTTTGAATAAGGTTAATTTTCATTTGTCGAATATCCAAATCAGGATAATCTTTAGGTAAAATTCCTTTTTTCATTTCAGCTAAAGCTCCGGCTAACTCTACTCCTGTTGGTCCACCTCCAACGATAACAAAATTCATTAACGCTCTTCGTTTCTCTAAATCGGTAACCAATAATGCTTCTTCAAAGTTTTCTAACACCAAACTACGAATATTTAATGCTTGTGGAACCGATTTCATTTCCATAGCATACCTTTGAATGTTAGTATTTCCAAAGAAATTTGTTGTTGATCCTGTAGCTATAATCAACTCATCATACTCTAAGTCTCCTATTGTAGTTTCTATATAGTTTTTCTCTGTATTTATTTGAGTAACTTTTGCTAACCTGAAGAAAAAGTTTTCTACATCGTTAAATCTTTTTCTTAAAGGAAATGCTATACTATCAGGTTCTAATCCTCCTGTTGCCACTTGATATAATAAAGGCTGAAAAGTATGGTAATTGTGTTTATCTATTAAAACTACCTGTAATTCTTGGTTTTCTAGAGCTCTTGCAGCTGCCAATCCTGCAAATCCTCCTCCGATAATAATTACTCGAGGAAAACTTGTTTGAGGTATGTTCATTGTTTACTAGGGTTTTATATCTAAAAAGCAAATTTAACTAAAAGAGAAAGGAGTTAGTTGAAATTTATTTTTTAGTTTTACGTTAAACCCCCGTTAATCAAATCAAGAACTGTCATGTTTAATTTTTTAAAAAAGAAAAAAGTAAAGAGTTTAACTATAGTGTGCGATACAGACGTTATACATATTAATAGTAAAGCTCTTACATTCCCCACTAATTACGACGCTTTGGTTGAAGTTTTAGGCAAGCCAAGTAGAGAATTAAAGAAAAGTAATGATTATATTATTTGGGATACACATGGTATTTTTTGTGGTTATACTGAAAGAGATAATATTTTATCTATAAATATTTATCAGAATAAAAAAGATAGAAGTGAGTACAACACCAAAAAACAGTTTAAAGGAAAGCTTTTTTTAAATAATGAAGAAATTACTAATAATGAGTTTGGTAAAATTCCATTAGGAAAAGTTGCAATTCACAGACTAGGTAGGGAAAGCGACACTCGTTTTGGATTTAGTCTTGGCGTTAATAGAGATTATAAAGACTCATAACTCTAACTTTATTTGCTGTAGAGTTTTGTTTGTTATTACCAGTTTATTGATTATTTTTTTCCTCAAAACATCAATATCTTCTTCGTAATAACGCGCCCATTTATACTCTTTAAATAAGGTTTGAATTTGCTTTAGGCGTTGATGTACTAATTCTGAATTCATTAAAAAGTGATTATTTTCTAAACCTTCTTCAACTCTTTTTATGCTTGCTTTTGCTTTTGTATAGTCTACCTCTAAATAGAATACTTTATCGATACTGTTTAATGGATAAAAGCTTGACCAATTCGCATACCCAACATAATATTGCTGATTTTTATAATTATCTATTCCTTGAATTTTCCATCTGCAATTGGCAACTCTACCCCAATGGTTTGAATAGCGAAAAACTCCATCTTCTGTATAATAGTAATAACTCCCCGATTTGCTTTGAAAGTGCGCTTTCATATCATCAAAAAAATTGATGTTTTGCATTTCAAACTCACAATACGTACTTCTATAAAAATTGAATTTATGATACCTCATTTAATTTCCAAAAGCGGTTAGTACTACTTTTCTTCTTCCTCCATAATTTCTGTGTTCTCCTAAATATACTCCTTGCCAAGTTCCTAAATTAAGTTGTCCATTGGTTATCGGAATTTGTACCTGACATCCTAATATAGAGCTTTTAATATGTGCTGGCATATCATCGGCTCCCTCATAATCGTGTTTGTAGTATGGCATATTTTCTGGAATCATTTTGTTAATATGCGATTCGAAATCCATTCGTACAGTTGGATCAGCATTTTCATTAATTGTTAAACTTGCAGATGTATGTTTAATAAATGCCTGGAACTGCCCTACCTTAATATTTTTAAGTTCTGGAAGTGCTTCCAACAGAATATCTGTAATCAAATGATAACCTCTATCAAATGCTGGTAATTGAATTTCTTTTTGGTAAAATTGCATTTTACAAATCTAAAATACTTCTTTTATAATTTTTAGAAATTCTTGCTTTTTTGTTTTTGAAATAGGAATTGTTGTTTGATTTTGCATTAGTAAAAAATCTCCGTCTTTTTTTACAAATTTTTCTAAATAATGAAGGTTTATTAAGTAAGATCTATGACATCTAAAAAATAAGTTATTTCCCTGAAGTTGATTTTCAAAGTATGCTAGTGGTTTACAAATTAATTCTCTTTCTTTATTTGCTAAATGTACTTTTGTATACATTCCATCTGCTTCTAAGTATAAAATATCTTCATGCGAAACAAAAATAATTTCTCCAGGTACTTCTAAAGCTATTTTATGTGATGATAACGATTGAATGGCTTTTTTTAACTCTGAAAATTGTGCTGTTACCTTTTTTTGGTTAATATTAACTTTTGCTTTATTTATAGCTATTCGTAACTCTTCTCTATCAATTGGTTTAACCAAATAGTCTATTGCAGATAATTTTAATGCTTCTAATGCGTATTGTTGATATGCTGTTGTAAAAATTAATTGAAACTCTATAGGTTCTGAAATGAAATCTAATATTTCTAAACCTGAGTACTCAGGCATTTCAATATCTAAAAAAACAATATCTGGATTGTTTTCTTTAATTGACTTTACTCCATTTACTAAGTTATCTGCTGTAATAACATTTTTTATTTCAGGAAAAAACTCTGTAAGCATCGTTTTCATTACACTACGTGCTTTTGCCTCATCATCAATTATTAAAACTTTCATTATTAAATTCTTTTTATTTTTAGTGTTACTATCGTTCCAGTAGCATTATTGTTTTCATCTACTTTATCCGTAAAATCTACTGAAATATCAAATAACTTTTCTTTCTTATACAACGATACTCGCTCTTGGGTAGCGTTTACAGCAAAAGACTTATGTCCTTTTCTTTTCTTATTAATTTCTGAAGATTTTTTTCGTCCAACACCATCATCTTTTATCGTTATAATTAAAACCTTGTTAATATTTTCTTCTACTGTTATCCATAAATTCCCTCGGTCTTTCTTATGAACAAGTCCGTGTTTTATAGCATTTTCTACAAAAGGTTGTATAAACAACGGCGGAACTTCAATTTGATCTTTATTTATGTTTTTATCTACTAAGAAGTGAACCTTAAATTTATTTTCAAATCGTAATTGCTCTAATGATATATAAATCTCGAGTGAACTAAGTTCTTCTTTGAGTAGTATTACATTTACTCTACTATGATTTAAATACATTCTTATTAAACGAGAAAATTTAACTAAGTAATCACTTGCTAAATACTTCTCATTCTTCATTACATAATCTTGAATAGCTCCTAAGGAATTAAAAATGAAATGAGGATTCATTTGTGAGCGTAAGTTTTCTAGCCTTAACTTACTTATTCTACTATCTAAAATTACCCTTTCTAGTTCTCGTTCTCCTTCCTCCTCTTTCCATTTTAATTTAATTCGGTAATATATTATTATTCCTAAAACAGATATTATAAATATTGTCACGATAAACCACCAACTTTCCCAAAAAGGCTTTTGTACAATTATTTTAACTCCTTTACTTTCTTTTCCTATACTTCCATCTAAACTTTTGGTTCTAAGTAAAAACTTATATTTTCCTGATGGAATTCCAATATATCTTACTACATCATCGTTTAACTCAGATGTTTGCCATTCTGTATTAAAACCTAAAAGTTTATATTGAAAAACATTTTTACTACTAGATTTAAATCCATTAGCTTTAAAGTTAAATGTAATGTCGTTAGTTTTGTAAGGCAGTTTGTATTTTGTTTTTATTTCTTGTTCTATTCCTCCAATTTTAACATTACTTATGTAGGCTAACGGAGCTAATTTTGGTTCTATTAACTCTGGAACAGATGTGTTTATTCTACATAAAAAATTGTTACCAGGTATCCATAAATAATTATTTTGTATTACTGGAGTTTTAAATTTTATAGCACTTTTATCAGTTAAGTTTATTATATTTATTATTTTTTTATCTGTATCGTATCGCTGTATTCCTTTTTCAGTAACAATCCATAGAAAATTGTCCTTCCCTAAAATTCCTTTTATTTGAGATTGTAACAATCCGTTTAAACATGTTATGCTGTCAGTTACTTTTCCTGCCTCTAAACCTAAAATTTTATCTCTTGTAGTTGCCCATATTTTACCGTTAGTAGTTTGAGTATATTCAGAAAAAATAATAGGTTTATTTTGATGATGTACTGGAATAGTTTGTAGTTTACTGTTATAGGCTACCGTTCCATCAATATAAGTAACGTAAATAAGTTTGTTTTTTGAATCGTAATGAGTACTAATAGGTCTTTTGTTTTCTAAAACTATATATTCTTTATTCCTAGAAAGTTGAGTATAAATAATAGCACGTCGATATGATAGATACACCAATGAATCTTTATTTATTTTCGTAAAACCTTTAGCTGTGGTAAACTGATTTCCTACATTAGTAATTTTTAACTTTTTTATATCATATGTATAGCTACTAGTTCCGTTTGTGCTTATATATGCTTTTTGTAGGTTTTTATTATATTTTATTTTATTAACAGGTCGTTGATTAGATAAACTGATAATTTTATAATCGTTACCTTTTGTATTGTAATCTATTAAATTACCATTTTGAGTTCCTAATAACAGCCTATTATTACCAATAGTTTCTATTGAGATAATATCTTCTTTTATCTCTAAAAAACTTTTCTTCGTTATTTCTAAACTTGGCACAACGAAAATTCCATTTTGCAGTGTTGTAAGCCAATAATTATTCTCATAATCTTTTAAAACATCGGTTATATGATAGTCTTTAAAAATTTGTTTAGTATTATTTACTTTATTCTTATTTAAAGTTCTGTAAATACCTTTTGATGTTAACAACCAGTTTTCTTTAAACTTTTTGGTGTTATAAATCTGTGCTTTTTCAAGAGTTTGAGGAAGTTTTGCTGTGGTAATTTTTCTTGTATGTATATTAATTGAAAATGGTTTTAAGACATCTTTATCTAACTTAATTACAATCTCATCGAACCATTGAAACATTTGAAAATTTCCATTATCTAAAAAATATTTTTCTTTATTACATTTTACTTTTCTAAAAACAGGTTCATCTTCATTTTCATAAACATGAGTAATTATATTTCTTTCTTTTAAATTATAATAAAAAAAACCGTTTTCAGATTTTGCTATTTTTGAAATTTCTGCATTTAAATCTTTTTTTACAAATCCAGTTTTTTTAGCTATAAGATAGCTCTTCTTCTGTGATAGAAAAAAGATATTATTCTTCATCACTATTAAATGAGCATAGGTTCCTTTTAAATCATTTGAAAAATCTTTAAATAATTGTAATTCTTTATTTACTACTTTATAAATATGTCCTGAAATGGTCGAACACCAAATTTGTCCTTCCTCATCTATTTGTAAGTTAAAAATACTTTTTGTGGTTGAAATAGTATTTTTAACTTGCTTAAACCTTTTGCCATTGTAATAAAACAAACCTTGCTCCCCTCCCACCCAAACTAGGTTATTTTTATCTTGTATAATATTATAATTTGCTAAAGATACTAATCCATCATCAGATGTAAATTGTGTATAAAAAGGCTCCTGTGAAAATACATTTTCAAAGAGAAAAGAAATAAAGACTAGTATATAAAAAGTTTTTTTCACAAATTTAATTTTACTATAAAAAAAGGTGGTTATGCAATAATACGCAAAACACCACCTTTTAGAACTACTCTTAACTTAAAGTCTATATTTAGTTTTTAGGTTTAGCATCACATTTTACATATCCTCCATAAGGAGCTCTAACACTTCCTCTGTTAATTCCATTAAAAAAAGGACTTCCATATTTTCCGCCTCCAGTGTAATCTCTTCTTACTATAAACTGTTGTAACATACATTGTCCATCTGAATTTTTCTGTACAACAGCTCCTACAGCCCATTGATATAAAGGCACTCCTGTTACCTTATGTTTTACTGTTGACCACCTATTTGATGCCATATATTGATATATATTTTGCATACTCATTTTACCGTAGTACTTATTCAACCCACTTACAGCTGCATTTTTAATTGCTGAATTTTTATCGAAACTTCCTTTTGAAGGCATTACAACACTATTTAACTTTGCTCCTAACCAATCTTTACGTAAGTTATCAAACTTAGCAAAAGTTGTTTGAGATGTTAATTCAGGATTTTTATAATACTTCTTAATTTTTTCTGGATTTTTAGCAGCAATTACAAACTGTTTTGGTTGAGCATTATTCATCCATTTATGGCCTTCATTATCATTTTTATGATATACTTCAGCCCCTATTAACAACACCCCTGGTTCTAATAAAAGCACATTAGCATTGGTCCACTCTGGTCCACCTCCCATTCCAAACTGAAACTGAATGTTTCCTTTGTCTGCAGATTTTCTATATTGCTCTGGAACTACACCATAACGTTTTTGTTCTGGAGTGAAATAAGCGTTTAATTGATACGTTGTCGGATCATATTCAATAGAAAAACCTTCATAAATATCACCTGGATTGCTATCAAAATGACTTGACGGATTTCTAACAAAATATTGTGATAAATGGTAGTAACCAGACAGTTCCATCTTATCAGAAAAACCACCATCGTAAGCAGGCATTTTTTTAAATTTCGTTCTGTTTAATACATAAATTTGATTGTCTTTAAATTTATCATTTTCACTACTTTCTATAGGTGAAGGAATTTCGCTCACAACTGTTCCTTTACTATTTTCTTTAGCTAATAAGGCTTCTTTTTCAGCTACTTGTTTTTGTTGATACTCTTTGTACTTTTTAAAATAAAAATCTTGCTTTTCTTTATCGTTGGGATACTTTTTAGCTAACTCTTTTTTAAACTCTTCATCTGAATATTCATTTGTATTAGACGTTGAATTAGTATTTGAACTTGTAGTTGATTTTTCTATTGATGAAGAAGCTTTCTCTTCTATTTTTTTTGTTACTTTTTGCTTAGCTTTTTTTAACATGTTACCAAACTGAGCATTGGCTGTTTGATGAAACAAAAAACTAGCGAAGAATAAACAAACTAATATTGTATATTTTTTCATCTTTATTATTGTTTTTACCGTGAAAAGTCACCTGCTTTTACACAGGTAACTTTTTTTGAATTATTATTTAAAAGGACTATTTTTTATTGACATGCGACTGTACTCCAAGAAGCTCCAGATGGCTTAGCCCATTGGTTTGCTTGCGTATTTGGTGGGTTTAAAGGATCAAAACCAGCATCATGTTGAATACACGTTAAGTCATCATTTCCATCTGCAATCATATAAATGAAATTTACATTATTACCATTTGCTACGTTTAAACTTGTTAAATTATTATTTCTTAAATGCAATGAAATTACTCTTGAATTATTAGAAATATCCATGCTTGATAAGTTGTTATTATAAGCAACAAGTGTTCTTAAATCTGGATACATAGAAACATCTAACGTACTAATTTGATTCTGTTCTAAATATAAAGTTCTTAAACCGTTTGCAATAGTAGGTAACACTAACGTAGAAATATTGTTACCTCCACATTGAAAATTCACTAAGCTAGAATGATTTGTTAAATCTATTGTACTAATACTATTTTGCTGAATTAATATTGTTTGTAAAGCTGTATTAGCTGAAAGATCTAATGAAGTTAAGTTATTGTTTTTTAACGACAAATGTGTTATTGCTGTGTTTTGGCTTAAATCTATACTTGTTAAAGAGTTGTTCATTGCATGAAATTGTGAAATATTTTCAAAAACCTCTAAACCAGTAACATCTGAAATACTAAGACCATCTACACGAATGACACCTGTGTAAGCTTGTGCTTCTGAAACCTGAATTTCACCATCTCCATTTGTATTTATCGATGAATTCCCTACCAATGCTGACTTAAAGTTGGCATCTGGTATGTTTACAATATTACCTGTAGCAGCTTGCAACCCCTTTCCACTAATAATAATAGCATAACTCGGTTTTGTAGGATCATTACTTTCTACAACTATCATTGCTTGCTTTTGTCCTTCAGATTGTGGTGTAAAACGTGCTGTTACCTCATAAAAGCTATTAGGAGCAATCGTTTGTGGTGCAGATACATTTACCAAAGTAAAGTTATTAGCATTGGCTCCGCTCATTCTAATATTACTTACCTCTAAATTTCCTTGACCATTATTCTGAATAGCAAAAGTTAAATCATTTGAAGAGTTCCCTACAGTAACATCACCAAAACTCAATCCTGTTTCACTAAAAGCAATTGCAGGTTGTGCTGGCGCTGTTCCTGTTCCATTCATAGGTAAAGACACTTTATTTTCACTAGAATTATTAAAAAACCTAATAGATGCTGAAGCAAATCCTTGTGAACTTGACGTGAACTTAACTTCAAAAGTATATGTATCACCTGGAGCAATAGTTCTTATTAATGAACTTGTTCCTCCTATTACTGTAAAAGATGATGATGAACTACCTCCTATAATATTCACATTAGTAATCTCTAAATCTGCATTTCCTGTATTAGAAACTGTAATATTTTTAGATAAGTCTTTACCTACTTCAACATTCCCAAAACTTACAGGTGATTCACTAAATTCTATAACTGATATAGGTGTTGCTGTAGCTTTACCACTTAAGGCAATAGCTTTAACACCTGCATTAGTTGTCACCTCTAAACTTGCTGTTTTTTCTCCTACATTGGTTGGCTCAAATACTACCGTAATGTTTTTTGTTTCTCCAGCAGCTAAAGTTTCTGTTGTTGCTGAAGTTGAAAAATCAGCAGCATTGGTCCCTTTTATTTCAAAGCCCGTAATTTCTAAATCTGCATCTCCACTATTAGTTATAGTAAACGTAGCGTCTTTTGTTTGGTTAATCTCTACGTTTCCAAAAACCAAAGCCGTTTCACTTAAATCAACACCTGGTAATGGTTTTGGTTTTGCAATTCCTGTTACTTTTACTTCTTTTTTTCCAATATTAGTCGTAATTTCTAAGATAGCCTCTTTTTCTCCTTCTGTTAAAGGAGCAAAGGAAATTTCAAAAGTATACGATTCTTCCTTTTTAATTACTTTCGGTACTGCACTAGTTGAAAAATCAGCAGCATTTGTTCCTTTTAATACAAATTCATCTATTTCTAAATCTGAACCTCCCTCATTTGTTACTTTAAACGAATAGTTAATAGTTTGTTCTACTTCTACTGTTCCAAAATTCTTTTCTATATCAGTAATAGAAAACTCTGCTGGAATAATTTCTTCATCTTTATCACAACTTGTGATACTTACAAGTACAAAAAGAATAGCACTTGCATACATGTTAATTTTTTTTCTCATGTGTGTTTATTTTTCTGATTTAATTTTTTGTGCTTCCTTATAGTTATAAAGCACTTCTCCCTTATATTGGAAGTAAAATTACACACAAGACACCTCTTACAATGAAAAAACTGCTGAAGTGATTTTATCTTTTTCTAAAACACTTTTTTTTGTTTCTAAAACACCTAATATCTATTTAAAAGCAAAAAAGCTCGTCAAATGACGAGCTTTTTATATCTATAGCCCTAATAAAACTTGTAATGCTTTTTAGGATAATACAATCAAAATTTATTTTACTTCTTCAAAGTCTACATCTTCTACATTATCTCCGCTTTCTGATGAAGCTCCTGCATCAGCACCTCCTTGCGCACCAGCTCCATTAGCTTCTGCATCTTGTTGTGCTTTATACATTTCTTCAGAGGCAACTTTCCAAGCTTCATTAATCTTCTCCATTGCAGCATCAATTGCATCAAGGTCTTTAGATTCGTGTGCTTTCTTTAACTCTTCTAAAGCAGCTTCAATTGGCTCTTTTTTATCAGCTGATAATTTGTCACCAAACTCTTTTAATTGCTTTTCTGTTTGGAAAATCATAGAGTCTGCTCCGTTAACTTTTTCAGCAGTTTCTTTTGCTTTTTTATCAGCATCAGCATTTGCTTCAGCTTCTTGCTTCATCTTTTGAATTTCTTCATCAGATAATCCTGAAGAAGCTTCAATACGGATATCTTGCGATTTACCAGTTGCTTTATCTACTGCAGATACTTTGATAATTCCATTTGCATCAATATCAAAAGTTACTTCAATTTGAGGAACACCTCTTTGTGCTGGTGGAATATCTGTTAATTGGAAACGGCCAATTGTTTTGTTATCTGCCGCCATTGCTCTTTCACCTTGTAATACGTGAATATCTACCGATGGTTGATTATCTACCGCTGTAGAGAATACTTGCGACTTTTTAGTTGGAATGGTTGTGTTTGCATCGATTAACTTTGTAAATACATTACCCATTGTTTCAATTCCTAATGATAAAGGTGTAACGTCTAATAATAATACGTCTTTTACATCACCTGTTAACACTCCTCCTTGAATTGCTGCTCCTAACGATACAACCTCGTCTGGGTTTACACCTTTACTTGGTGCTTTCCCAAAGAACTTCTCAACTGCTTCTTGAATTGCAGGAATACGAGTTGATCCTCCTACTAAAATTACTTCATCAATATCAGATGTTGACAAGTCAGCATTCTTTAATGCTGTTTGACATGGCTTGATGGTTCTCTTTACTAAATCATCAATTAATTGCTCAAACTTAGCTCTACTTAATGTTCTTACCAAGTGTTTTGGTCCACTAGCTGTAGCTGTGATATATGGTAAGTTAATCTCTGTAGAAGTTGTGCTTGATAATTCGATTTTTGCTTTTTCAGCAGCTTCTTTTAAACGTTGTAATGCCATAGGATCTTTACGTAAATCCATTTTTTCTTCAGCATTAAACTCATCTGCTAACCAGTTAATGATTTTTTCATCTACATCATCACCTCCTAAGTGCGTATCTCCATCAGTAGCTAATACTTCAAATACTCCATCTCCTAATTCTAGGATAGAAACATCATGTGTACCTCCACCAAAGTCAAATACTACGATCTTCTTATCTTCACTTGCTTTATCTAATCCATAAGCTAATGCTGCTGCAGTAGGTTCATTGATAATACGACGAACTTTTAATCCAGCAATTTCACCTGCTTCTTTTGTAGCCTGACGCTGTGCATCGTTAAAATACGCTGGTACTGTAATTACAGCTTCAGAAACTCCTTGACCTAAGTAGTCTTCAGCAGTTTTTTTCATTTTCTGTAATATCATTGCAGAAATTTCTTGAGGAGTGTACATACGATCATCAATCTTTACTCTTGGTGTATCGTTGTCTCCTTTTACAACATTGTAAGGAACTCTATCTGCTTCTTTTTGAGACTCAGAATATTTGTTCCCCATAAAACGCTTAATAGAATAAACTGTTTTAGTTGGGTTAGTTACTGCTTGACGCTTAGCAGGATCACCTACTTTACGCTCGCCTCCTTCAACAAATGCAACAATAGAAGGGGTTGTTCTTTTTCCTTCTGCATTTGGAATTACTACTGGCTCATTACCTTCCATTACAGACACACATGAGTTCGTAGTACCTAAATCTATACCTATAATTTTACTCATAATCTTTATTTATCTTTTTTAAAGTTTTAAATTCAATTTTACGAGTAGTATTAGTCAAAGTGTATGCCATTGGTTTTTTGCTTGTATTTTGACAGGAAAAAGTATGAAACAAGTCATTTTTTATGACAGAGTGTCATTAATCGGCATTATTTAGATAAGATTCGTATACCATTATTATATTAGCAAATGTATTCTGAAGTGCCTTATATGTTTCTTCTTCGTCTTTAAACTGGGCTTTAGTTATGCCTTCTTCTAATTGAGGTGTTAAACTTCCTTCATAACTTGAAAACATTAAATACCAATGGGTTTGTTTTAATCGATATTTATTTTGATGCATAAATAAATGGTAGGTAACTAGTAGTTTTCGATTAATTATAAGTTTTTCAATACCACATTCTTCTTCAACTTCCCTTATAGCTGCTTCCTCTAAATTTTCACCTTCTTCAACACGTCCTTTTGGTAAATCCCATTTATTACCTCTATAAATAAACAGTACTTTTTTGTTTTCATTTAAAACTAATCCTCCTGCAGCTGTAATTACTTTAAACTTAACTTTAAAGTCTAACCAATCTTCTACTAAATTACTAGAATAGATATAAACACCGTTTAACTTACCCACTTTTAACTTGTAAATAAGTTCCTCAATAATTGTATTTTTGTAGATATAAACTGGATAATCTTCTTCATTTTTAAGAGAAGTTGTAAAGATTATTGGTTTATCATTAACAAAAACTTTATACATTTGCGCTATGGATTTTAACAAAGATACAGCAAAAAAAACTGCCGAGCTTCTTTTGCAAATTAAGGCTATAAAATTAAGTCCCCAAGAACCTTTTACATGGGCTTCTGGCTGGAAGTCACCAATTTATTGTGATAACAGAATTACATTATCTTACCCACCTGTTAGAAACTTCTTAAAACAAGAAATAGCTAAACTAGTAGAAGAAAAACATGGTAAACCTGATGTTATTGCAGGTGTTGCTACTGGTGCTATTGCAATTGGTATATTAGTTGCTCAAGAGTTAGGAGTACCTTTTGTTTATGTTAGACCTGAACCTAAAAAACATGGTAGACAAAACCAAATTGAAGGTCATATAGAAAGTGGACAAAATGTTGTAGTAATTGAGGATTTAATTAGTACAGGTAAAAGTAGTTTAAATGCCGTAAAAGCATTAAAAGAAGCACATGCCAATGTAAAAGGAATGATTGCTATTTTTTCTTACGGATTTAATATTGCCACAGAAAATTTTAAAAATGATGAAGTAGAACTTACTACTTTAAGTAATTATGAACATTTATTAGAGCAAGCTTTAGATAGTAAATATATTACTAGCGAAGAACTTCGAACTTTAGAAGATTGGAGAATTGCCCCTAGTGAATGGAATCAAAACGATAAATAACAGCACGATAATGAATATAGAAGGAAATACAGTTACTGTAAAAAAATCATCTAAAGATTTATTTGAATTTCTAAACAAATTAGAAAACTTTGAACAGCTAATGCCTGAAAACACTCAAAAATTTGAAGTTGACGGAGACAGCTTTATTTTTGGCTTAAAAGGTATGCCAGAAATTCGTTTAATTATGAAAGAAAAAACTGAGTACTCTAATATTACTTTAGGTGCTGCAAGTAGTAAGTTACCTTTTACATTAGCTGCTGACATTAATGAAATTAGTGATAATGAAAGCCAAGTTACTTTAAAATTTAATGGTGAGTTTAATGCAATGATGGCAATGATGGTTAAAGCTCCTTTAACCAAGTTTATTGGAACTCTAACTGAAAATTTAGAAAAACTATAAAGTAGCGAACGAAAGCTCTTTCAAGCCAAACTCTTGAATTGTTTCGTTTTCTAATTCAATTTGGAGATTTCCATTTTTTGAAACTCCAATAATTTTACCCATAAATAAAATGTTCTGACTGTTTTTAAACATTGTTGGAACATTTTTTTTATACAAAAACTTTAAGTAAGCTTCTTCTAATAAATCATATTCTTTTTTTTCTAAAAACGTAAAGTAATCTTCCAGCTTCTTTAAAATATTTTCTAACAATATATCCAAGTCAAATTCTTTACCTAAAATATTTTTTACAGAAGAAGCATTCGGTAAATTTTTAGAAAATGAATCTTGATTTACATTTATTCCAATTCCTATTACTGACGACACTATTTTACTACCTTTTAGTGTATTTTCAATTAGTATGCCTCCCAGCTTTTTATTTCCTGACAGAATGTCGTTAGGCCATTTTATCGCCAAATTAGGTAAACCTAACTCTTTTAAAACTTCAAAAACACTTAACGAAACACTAAAGTTTAAGTACTTATGTTTTTCAACATCTAAGTCTGTAAACCTAGAAAACACACTAAAAGTGAGGTTTTTTCCTTCTTCAACAACCCATTCAGAATTCATTTGCCCCCTCCCTTTAGTTTGGGTTTTAGCTACTACAACTGTAAAATCATCAGCTACCACTTTTGACACCATATTCTTCAAAAAGGTGTTGGTAGAGTCGATGGCATTAAGTTTGATTATTTTCATGTAGATTTAGCGTGTAAAACAAGTATCAATATTACATAAATTACTCGCAAAAAAATAATAACTTTGCTAAAACTTAATTTTTTTTAATGACAATAAAACAAACAAACACAGACGATCTTTTAGCTGTGATTATTAAAGGGATTGATGATGTAAAAGGAGAAGATATCCAATTACTAGATTTAAGAGAGATAGAAAACACTGTTTGTGATTATTTTGTAGTTTGTTCTGCTAACTCGAACACACAAGTTAACGCCATTTCAGGCTCTGTACAAAAAATAGTAAGTAAAGAACTAAAAGATAAACCTTGGCATATTGAAGGGCAAGGAAACTCTGAATGGGTTCTTATGGATTACGTAAACGTTGTTGTACACATCTTTCAAAAACAAGTTCGTGAATTTTACGACATTGAAAGCCTTTGGGGTGATGCTAAAATTACAGAAATCAACCCAGCATAATTGCTAACATTTTATACACCTTTTTATGAGTGATAATAAAAAAAACGCGCCAAAATTTAGTTTCAGCTCATTTTGGCTATACATACCAATAATAGTTATCTTACTAGGGTTAAGCTTCTTTAACTCTGGAAACTTAGGTTCTCGTAATATTACAAAAAACGAGTTCACTAAAATTCTTCAAGCAAACGATATTAAAGAAATCGTTGTAGAAAACAATAATGTTGCTCAAATATTTTTAAAGCCTGAAGCTTTAAAAAAAGAAGAACATAAAAAAATAGCAGATTCTCCTTTTTACAGAAAAGGATCTCCTCTTTATACATATAACTTTGGTGATTTACAAAACTTTGAAAACGAAATCAACAAAGAAAAAGAAGAAAAGAACCTTGATTTTGATAAAGTAAATGTAGAAAGAACTAGTATGATGGATACCATCATTAGCTTCCTTCCTTTCATTTTATTAATTGTTATTTGGCTTTTCTTTATGAGAAGAATGTCTGGAGCTGCTGGAGGTGGTGGTGCTGGAGGCCAAATTTTTAATATCGGTAAATCTAAAGCTAAGCTTTTTGATGAAAACACTAAGGTTAAAACGACCTTTAAGAATGTAGCTGGATTAGAAGGAGCTAAAGAAGAAGTTCAAGAAATTGTTGATTTCTTAAAAAGTCCAGAAAAATATACCAAATTAGGTGGTAAAATACCTAAAGGAGCTTTATTAGTAGGACCTCCTGGTACAGGTAAAACTTTATTAGCAAAAGCAGTTGCTGGTGAAGCTGGTGTTCCTTTCTTCTCTTTATCTGGTTCAGATTTTGTTGAAATGTTTGTAGGTGTTGGTGCTTCACGTGTACGAGATTTGTTTAAACAAGCACAACAAAAATCGCCTTCAATTATTTTTATTGATGAAATTGATGCTATTGGACGTGCCAGAGGTAAAAACAGTATGACAGGTGGTAATGATGAGCGTGAAAATACATTAAACCAATTACTAACAGAAATGGACGGTTTTGGTACTGATACCAATGTTATTGTGTTAGCTGCAACCAACCGTGCAGATGTATTAGATAAAGCATTAATGCGTGCTGGTCGTTTTGATCGTCAAATTTATGTTGACTTACCAGATTTACACGAGCGTAGAGAAATTTTTGAAGTTCATATCAAGCCTTTAAAATTAGCTGCGAATGCTGATTTAGAATTTTTAGCACAACAAACGCCTGGGTTCTCTGGTGCAGATATAGCTAATTTATGTAATGAGGCTGCTTTAATTGCTGCTAGAAAAGGTAAAGATGCTATTGAACACCAAGATTTCTTAGATGCTGTTGATAGAATTGTAGGCGGATTAGAAAAGAAAAATAAAGTGATTACTCCTAAAGAAAAGAAAGTAATTGCTTTTCATGAAGCAGGTCACGCAACTGTTAGTTGGATGTTAGAGCATGCTGCTCCTTTGGTTAAAGTAACAATTGTTCCTCGTGGTCAATCATTAGGTGCTGCTTGGTATCTTCCTGAAGAAAGAAAAATTGTTCAAACAGAACAAATGTTAGATGAAATGTGTGCTACCATGGGAGGTAGAGCTGCTGAAAAATTAATCTTCAATAAAATCTCAACTGGAGCGTTAAGCGATTTAGAAAAAGTTACTAAACAAGCTCGTGCTATGGTTACCGTTTATGGTTTAAACGACAAAGTAGGTAACATTACTTATTATGATTCATCAGGTAATGATGCCTTTGTAAAACCTTATAGTGATGCCACTGCTAAAAAGATTGATGAAGAAATTTCTGAAATAATAGAGACTCAATACAAAAGAGCTATTGAAATACTTGACAAAAACAGAGATAAGTTAACAGAACTTGCTGATTTATTACTGGAAAGAGAAGTTATCTTTAAAGATGATTTAATAAAAATCTTTGGAGACAGACCTTTTGGTAAGGAAGAAAAGCCTCAAATTACAACAGAAGAATAGTTTTTATTTAATGAATTTTTTTAAAAAATTATTTAAAACATATCAAGAATCATCTAAAGAAAAAAAAGCCAACGAACAAGAAGTTTATTTGTCTTTAGATGATTCTTTTGTTCATCATTTTATTAATAAAGGAGGAAAGTTTTTATACTGTACATCAATAAACGAGGTAAGTAAAAATTTAAAAAACATCTTACAAGAAAACAATTGGCGCAAAATTACTTGCACCGATTTTGATTTATTAAAGATTACCGAGAAAATTGATATTTCTGTACAAAACCATTCCTCAGAATCTGTACCTTTTTTTACCTCTTGTGAACATTTAATTGCCGATAAAGGAGAAATTTTATTTTCTTCTAATCAATTAGGCAGTCACAAACTAGCGTCTCTCTCAAAACATTTTATTGTTTATGCTACTACGAGTCAGTTAGTAAAAAACACAGGAGAAGGATTAACAGGTATTAAAACACATTTTAGCGGCAACATACCAACCAATATTAGTTCTATTAAGAATTATACGTTTGAAGTTGAAGATGATAATTTTTTGAGTTATGGTAATAATAACACAAAAGATTTATATTTGCTGCTCTTTGAAGACCTTTAAAATATGTCTAACTTTTTTGTAAGAAGTCTTTCTGCACTTGTCTATGCTATTCTATTTATTTCTGCCATTCTTTTTTCAGCAGAAACATATATAGGACTGCTTGCTCTATTTGCTGCTGTTTGTGTCTGGGAACTTTCTAAAATTATACAAATAAAAAATATAACACCTTACATTCTTTTAGCTTGTATTATTTATATATCATTTCAAAACACTTCTTTTAAATATAACAACTATTTATTAGGTATTACCTTGGCTGGTTCTATTAGCTTACTATATTTACTTATAAGCTCAAAACCAATTAAAGTAAACACTTTGGTTCAAAAGTTATTTTTACAAGTTATATATTTAATACTACCTTTTTACTTTTTAATGAACCTTCCTTTTATTGAAAATGCCTATCACCCCAATATAATTATTTATATAATTTTTATTATTTGGACTAATGATAGCTTTGCCTTTTTGGTAGGTAAAAACTTCGGAAAGCGAAAACTATTTGAAAAAGTATCTCCTAAAAAAACTATTGAAGGTTTTATTGGTGGTTTATTATTTTCAATAATTGCTGGCTTTATCATAGGTCAATACTCAGGAATTTTTTCAATTTTTAACTGGATTATCATCGCTATTATTGTAGCTATTTTTGGCTCTTTGGGAGATTTGGTAGAGTCTAAGTTTAAAAGACAAGCTAATGTAAAAGATAGTGGTACTATTATGCCAGGGCATGGAGGCTTATTAGATAGGCTAGATAGCTTGTTTTTCCTTGCACCCTTCGTATATTTGTATGTACATTATATAATGTAAACTATCTACATAAATAACTATCCACCCCATGGAAGATAATTTAGATTTGAAGTTTAAAGAAGCTTATCAAAAAGCATCTGGATTAGAGGAAAAACTTCCTCCTGATGTTATGTTGCGTTTATATGCTTACTATAAACAAGCCGTTAAAGGAGATAGGTTTACATTTAATGACAATAGTGACTTAAGAAATGCCTTTAAGTTTAATGCTTGGATGCAGCTTAGAGGTATGAGCGAACGAGAAGCAAAAAAAGAATATATTAAATTAGTAAATTCAATCATAAAATAAATCTCATGAAAAAAATCGTTTATTCTTTAGTTATCTGTTTTACAGCTTTTCAAATGATATCTTGTAAATCAGAAGCAAAAAAAGAAACAGAAACTACAAAGGAAGAAGTTAAAGTAGAAAAGAAGGCTGCATTTGTTTTACAAGATGCTGACAACTTAATAAACTGGACAGCTTATAAAACTACTGAAAAAGTACCTGTAAATGGACAGTTTCAGAAAGTAAACATTACTGCTGGTGGTGAAGCTGACACAGCTAAAGACGCAATTAATAATGCTGAGTTTTCTATTCCTGTAAGTAGTATTTTTACAAAAGACACAAGTAGAGACTTTAAAATTAAAAAGTTTTTCTTCGGAGTAATGGACAACACTGAGTTACTTTCTGGTAAATTAGTTTTAGAAAATGACTCTATTGGTTATGCTAACTTAACTATGAATGGTGTAACTAAAAAACTTCCTTTTAAATATACTTTAAACGGAAAAGAGTTTAGCTTAAATACAACTATGAAAATTACTGATTGGCAAGCTGAAAACGCTTTAGACTCTTTAAATACTGCTTGTAAAGATTTACATAAAGGTGCTGATGGTGTTTCAAAAACTTGGGATGAAGTAGCTTTAAACATTACATCTGTTTTTAAATAAAAACAGTTTAACACATATTTTTAAAAGCCTCAGAAATTATTCTGAGGCTTTTTTATTTTAATGCACTTCAAACATCCATTTTTTTACTGGTCTATAAAAAAAAACTACCAATAAGCCTATTAATGCGGAAATTACTCCCAAATTAGCATATACTGAAACATACGAATATAACTGATGAAAAACTTCTGATTGTTCCATAATAGTTTTTGATGACAAACCTGTAAGTAATTCAGTAACCTCTCCAAAAAAACCTTTCGAAAACACTCCTAAACTACCATTAACAACTGTAGTTAACTTAGCTATTTTTCCCGCAAAAAAATGTCCATAAAAATTAGCCGAAAACCATACACCCATTATAAAAGCAATATATTTTACGGGTGATAACTCTGTCATTTTAGACAATCCTATAGGAGATAAAAACAACTCTCCAGTGGTTAGTATAAAGTATCCTAAAATTAAATACACCATTGGGGTTTTTGCTAAATCATCCACCTGATAACCTGACAATCCAAAAGTTATAAATCCTACCCCCAAAAACAACAAGCCTAATCCAAATTTCACAACAGAATTTGGGTTTCTATGTATTCTATGTAAATACCCCCAAAGCATAGAGAAAGGGATTGCCATTAGAATTATAAAAGTTGAATTGATACTATTGGTTTGAGCCGCGTTTAATCCTATTAGGTTTACATTTCTATCAGCAAACAAAGTCAATGAACTACCTGCTTGTTCAAAAATTGCTGCAAACAAAGTATATAAGACAGTAAAAAATATAGCTACAGAGAGCTTTTTACGCTCTTTTAAAGTTACAGTTCGTAAAATCTTTACCAAAAACAATATTAAAAATAACGAAACAATCCAAACCAAGTAATGTTCAAATTCATGATAATAAACTATCAATGCGAATACAGGTACAGACAAAATTGCGCCAATTGTTACTAAATCTCCTTTTTTTATTCCAAATTGTTTTTCTTCAAACAATTCTTGATTTGGTACTAAACCTTTATTTTCAAAAACGTTTCTTTTAAGACCTCCTTTAAAAACAACCAATCCTAACAGCATGCCAATTCCTGCCAAAACAAATCCGTAATGCCAACCATATAATTCTGCCAACCATGCACATAATAGTGGAGCAACTGCTCCTCCTATATTTATCCCCATATAAAAAATAGTAAATCCAGCATCTCTCCTACTATCTCCTTCAGTATACAGTTTACCTACAAATGAAGATATATTTGGTTTAAAAAAACCGTTTCCAACAATAATTAAGGATAATGATCCATAAAAAAATACTGGATGTTCAAAAGTTAAAAAGAAATGCCCAAGTGCCATTAATACTCCTCCTAAAACAATTGCTTTTCTAAACCCTAAAATTTTATCAGCTAGCATTCCTCCAATCATTGGAGTTACATATACTAACGACATATATGCAGCGTACACCCCGAATGACATTTCATCAGAAAATAATAAATGTTTGGTCATGTATAACACCAATAATGCTCGCATTCCATAGAAAGAAAAACGCTCCCATAATTCAGCAAAAAATAAATACAGTAATCCTCTTGGATGTCCTAAAACATCAGTTCTTGAACTCATATGTTTAATAATTTTTAAGTTTTTACGAATATATTTTTCAACATATAAAATCAGAAAACCTGTAGTTAATTGTAGCAAAAAATAAGCTTTTGTGAGTTTTTGTAACTCTTATAAAAAACAAAAAATTAACATGTATTTAATACTTTTAAATGCTTTATTGATAGTTTTACTATTATATTTGCAAAACTAATTTTCAACTATGAAAAATTTACTTTCAAATTTAAAAATAGAAATACCCTCAGGGATTTATATCAAAGACCCTGAAACCTCTGATTTAGGTAAAAGAATTATAGAAAATAGTATTATACTAATTGAAGAAATTGGTTTTGAAAGTTTCAATTTTAAGAAACTTGGCAAAGTAATAGGCTCTAACGAAAGCTCTATATATCGTTACTTTGAAAGCAAACATAAACTATTAGTTTACTTAACTTCTTGGTATTGGGGTTGGATTCAATATTTATTAGTAATAGAAACTTATAGTATAAGTAATCCAAAAGAAAAATTAATTAAAGCTATTGAGATCCTAGCAAAAGAAGCTGAACAAGACAATAATTTCTCACATATTAATGAGGCATTACTCAGCTTAATTATAATTAACGAAAACTCAAAATCATACTCTACAAAAGAAGTTGATACCGAAAATAAAGAAGGTTTTTTTAAATTGTACAAGGAAGTGGTAAAACGTTTTGCTGAAATAATTAGTAATTACAACAGTTCTTATAAGCATCCTTTAACGCTAGCAAGTACAATTATTGAAGGTATTTTACATCAGCAATTTGTAAGATTACACTTTAAATCACTCACTAATTGTAATGAAAACATAACTACTACGTCTTTTTTTATTGAACTAACTTTAAATGCACTTTCTAATGAAAGAGAAAAATAAACTAACTCCTTGGCAACGGTTTTTGGGATTAGTAAACCTAGAAAAAAAAGACACCTTACAAATAGCATATTACGCTATTTTTGAAGGTATTGTTGCTTTATCATTACCTTTAGGGGTACAAGCAATTATAAACTTACTACAAGCAGCACAGGTTTCTGCTTCTTGGATTGTATTGGTTATACTTGTAACTGCTGGTGTTGCTTTTAGTGGAATCTTAAAATTAATGCAGTTTAGAATTATTGAAACTATTCAGCAACGAATTTTTACTAGAGCATCTATAGAGCTTAGTTATCGTTTCCCTAAGATTAAAATGATTGAGCTTAGAAATTATTATCCGCCTGAGCTTGCAAATCGCTTTTTTGATACATTAACTATTCAAAAAGGTATTTCAAAAATATTAATAGACGCTCCTTCTGCCCTATTACAAATAGTATTTGCCTTATTACTTCTTTCGTTTTACCATCCGTTTTTTATCATTTTCGGATTGTTAGTTTTACTATTAATCTACGTTGTTTTTAAGTATACAGCAAAAAAAGGATTAGAAACGAGCTTAAAGGAGTCAAAAAACAAGTATAAAGTAGCCCATTGGCTACAAGAAATTGCAAGAACTATCATAAGTTTTAAATTATCTGGAAAAACAAAATTAGCCCTTGAAAAAAGTGATATTCTAGTAGATGATTACTTAAAATCAAGAGAGAGTCACTTTAAAGTACTCGTTATGCAGTATATTCAAATGATTAGTTTTAAAGTAATTATTACCGCAGGTCTATTACTTATAGGAGGTTTTTTAGTGCTTACACAACAAATGAATATTGGTCAATTTGTAGCTGCAGAGATTATTATAATTTTAATTATGAATTCTGTAGAAAAATTAATTCTAGGGCTTGAATCTTTTTATGATGTATTAACATCTATAGAAAAACTAGGAGAAGTTATTGATAAACCAATAGAACCACAAGAAGGTAGTAGTGTTAACAGAGATAAGCCTTTTAAAATTGAACTTCAGGATGTTTCATATGTTGTTAACAACAGACCAAAACCAGTAATTAACAACGTTTCATTTGAAATAAATCCTAATGACAGGATTTTAATTCAAGGAAGCAGTAACTCAGGAAAGTCGAGTTTAATACAACTAATCTCTGGTTTGATTGAACCAACATCTGGAGATATTTTTGTGAACGATTTATCACTAAAAGGTATTTTTACTAATAACTACAGGGCTAACTTAGGATTATCTCTTTCTGAAGAAACTCCTTTTGAAGGAACTATTAGAGAAAATATAACCTTTGGAGATTCATCTATCTCTGACGAGGAAATATACAGCATTTTTAAAATTACAGGGCTAACAGAATTTTTAAAACAACAACCTAAAGGTTTAGATACCTACTTAAAACCTGAGGGAAAGCTTATTGCTTATACGGTAGCTAAAAAAATTATTCTTTCAAGAGCAATCATTAAAAGACCAAAACTTCTCATTTTAGAAGACCCTCTTGATTTATTTGAAAAGGATGAAGCTAAAAAGATAATTAATTTCATTACTGATGTTTCTCAACCATGGAGTTTAATTATTGTAAGTCGTAATGAGCATTGGAAAGAGAAATGTAACAAACAAATTACCCTTGAAAAAGGTAGTATAACTAACTTTAAATCCTAGGTAATCATGTTAAACATATCAAAAAATACAGTTTCAGATCAAATAGATATAACAAAGTTCAAATCTGGAAAAGACATTTTTACAAAAGAGTACCACAAGTTATTTAAAAGGTTTTTACTAGTATTTTCTGTAATCTTAGTTATCATCTTGTTTTTACCTTGGACTCAAAATGTTTCTAGTGAAGGACGCGTAACTACATTAAAACCAAATCAACGTCCACAAACATTACAATCTCAAATACCTGGACGTATAGAAGAATGGTTTGTACAAGAGGGTGATTTTGTAAAAAAAGGAGATACCATTTTAAGAATTTCAGAAGTAAAAAGTGGGTATTTTGATACTAAACTTGCCGAAAGAACTGGTAAACAGCTAAACTCTAAAACACTATCTGCCAAAGCCTACAACAATAAAATTAGTGCTTTACAAAATCAGATTATAGCAATTAAAAGAGAGCGTAAGCTTAAACTAGAGCAAGCAAAAAATAAACTAAAACAAGCTTATTTAAAAGCGAAAAGTGATAGTATTGATTTTGAAGCTATTAAAATAAAACAAAAAATAGCCCAGACTCAGTTTGATAGAACAACTACCTTAGAAAAAGAAGGTTTAAAAGCCGTAAAAGATGTTGAAGAAAAAAGAGCGAAACTTCAAGAGCTATCAGCTAAATTGATTTCTCAAGAAAATAAATTCTTTACTTCAAAAAATAATATTATCAATGCACAATTAACTATTAGTAGTACTCAAGCTTCTTATACTGATAAACTTTCTAAAACAGAAAGTAGTTTATACAGCGCACAGTCTGGTGCTTATGACGCAGAAGTTCAAGTTTCTAAACTAGAAACTAGCTTAGCTAATTATAATAAGAGAAGCTCTTTACTATTCATTACAGCTCCACAAAATGGATACATTAATAAAGCTATTAAATCTGGTATTGGTGAAACTTTTAAAGAAGGTGAGCAATTAGTAAATATTATGCCTGCTGATTACGACTTGGCTGTTGAAATGTATATACAACCTATTGATTTACCTTTGATTCATATTGGTGAGGAAGTACGTGTTCAATTTGATGGTTGGCCTGCTATGGTATTTAGTGGTTGGCCTAATGTATCGTACGGAACTTACAGTGCTAAGATTGTAGCTATCGAAAATTTTATTAGTAGCAACGGAAAGTATCGCGTTTTAATTGTTCCTAACAACAAACAAGAACCATGGCCAAAAGCTATTAGAGTAGGTTCTGGTGCAAAAACCATTGCCTTATTAGAAAACGTACCTATATGGTTTGAGTTATGGAGACAGATTAACAGCTTCCCTCCTAACTTCTATCAACCAAAAAATAAAGAGAGTGATAAAAGCTCAAAAAAAGAAGACTAAAAGCTCTTAATAAAACAAAAAAAACAAATAGATGAAAAGGTTAAGCATCCTTTTTTTATTAATAAGTTTTGTAGCAACAGCTCAAAACAATATAAATACTCAACTTAGTTTAGAGGAATATTTAGGTTACGTAAAGAAATATCATCCTATTATAAAACAAGCTGAACTAATTACAAGTACTAATGAGGCTAAATTATTAAAAGCCAGAGGTGCTTTTGATCCTAAAATAGAAGTAGATTATGACAGAAAGGAGTTTAAAGGAAAAAATTACTACAAAAAACTAAATTCAACCTTTAAAATACCAACTTGGTACGGAATAGAGTTAAAAGGTAGTTATGAAAACAATTCTGGTCAGTATCTAAACCCAGAACATAACACTCCTGAAAATGGTTTGTATAATGTTGGCATATCGGTTTCTCTAGCTAAAAACTTATTTATTAACAAAAGAATGGCTACTTTAAAACAAGCTAAACTCTATACTCAACAAGGTGAGTTAGAGCAACAACTATTGGTTAATGATATTTTATTTGAAGCTATCAATACTTACTTAAATTGGTTACAATACTACCAGAGCTATAATGTTTACAAAGATTATTACACCAATGCTGATACCAGACTGAAAAATATAAAGAAAAGCTTTAAAGCTGGTGATAAACCTGCTATTGATACTTTAGAAGCCAATATAAATTTAAAAAACAGAAGTTTAGACTTAGAAAAAGCTAAAATTAAATATATTAAATCTAAGCTAGAACTCTCTAATTACTTATGGATAGGAAACAATATTCCTATGGAAATAAAAGAAGAAATAGTTCCAGATATTGCTACTTTTTCTAATATTGATGTTATTTTAAACACTTCTATAACTACATTATTTGATAATGAATTTGAAAATCATCCTAAGTTAAAGTTACTGGAGTTAAAGAAAAGAAACCTAGAAATAAACAAACAACTTAAAGTAAATAATTTATTACCTAAAGTAGATTTTCAATATAATTTACTTGCTTCAAAAGTGAACAATTTTGATGCTTTTAGTACTGCGAATTACAAAAACTCTCTTCAAGTTAGCATTCCTCTATTCTTACGTAAATCAAGAGGGGACTTAAAACTTGCTAAATTAAAGCTACAAGATATTGACTTTGAAATTGCATCAACTAAAGTCTCATTAAAAAACAAAATAACAGCTACTGAGCAAGAAATTACATCATATAAAAAACAGAATGATATTTTAAAAAATCTTGTAAACGACTACAATACAATTGTAAAAAGTGAAGAGCGTAAGTTTTCTTTGGGAGAAAGTTCTATTTTCTTAATTAATTACAGAGAGGTAAAATTAATTGAAAGTAAATTGAAAGAAATTAAAAATCAGTACGAATATGCTAAAACTAAAGGAAAACTTATAAAGCTATTAGGTAAACTAAATAGTTTATAATTGTTGTTTATACTCCTCCAACAAAGCTTCGTCAATAACTATATGTTCTGGAAGAATTCGCAAACGATACTTACTCTCACCTATAAATGTGATTAGATCTTTGCGTTCTAATTTTTCTTCTTCTAGATTCAGAATTGAATTTATATTATCTATAATTCTAGTAACGTATGTTTGACTTTTAATGTCACCTCCTGAATTTACTATAATCGCTTGTTTGTCTGCTTCTAAATATTTTCTCCTGAAAGCAAATGTTAACAGGTTCTTATATTGTGTTGTTTTAGATCCAAAATCTATTTTAGCATTAACAATTCCTTTAGACGGAATGGTTAATTTTATCAGCGACCAATCTAAAAACTGAATTTTCATTTCATTAGGTTTTGGCGTATGCGCTAGTTGTATTACCCAACTTGTCGCTAATACCAAAAACACTGATACTAATGATGTTTTGGATATAACTCTAATTAATTGGTTTGTAAACTCATTATCAAAGCCAATTAAAACATCTGATAATTGAGAAACAAATAACAATACAATTGCTATAACCGATATAAAAGCGACCAACTTTAAATCCCTATACATAAAAGTTCTATAAAAAGAAACTCCCATTAAAAAACACAAGAAAGTCGTTAATAAAACATCAGGAAGCGCTGCTATTTTTACTCCATAATAAAATTCATTTCCATATAAAGAAGAGAATAATAACGTTATAGAAGCTACTACAACAATTATTAGTGCTATAATTTTTACATTCTTTTCATTCCTATAAATAAACTTAGGAGCATCGTGTACATAATACAATGCCATCAACCAAAATAAGTTATTTACAGTTGATAGAATATTCACCCCTACTTGATGTGTTGTTGTTTTTTCAAAAGTGAAATAATTCGCTAGTAGTGCCCAAATACCAGAAGTTACCCAAACTAGCATTCCAAAACTGAAATACAACAAGCCTTTATCTACTCTTTTTATTGAATTTCCTTCTTCTAGAACTTCTTTAAATCGCTTTCTAATATTATAGTAGATTGCTAGTAATAACACAGCTCCAATAAAAGAAATACATGTATGTAATAAGTTATGAAACCGTGTTACTTCAGGCATTTATTGTAAGATTTTAGATACTAAATCTTTTTTTGCTTTTTTATCATCTCCAAATAACCATTGTAGTACATTATCTTCCCATATTTCATCTTTTTCTTGCTCATTAATAATGTTTCTTTCAATAGCTAAATCTAAAATTTTCCCTGGATATGATGACTGGATTTCACTCTCCATTTCTCCTAACGGATAAGGATCATCCAACCCAATTAACACTTGCTTTGATCCTTGATTTTTAATTAATAAATCTAAAGAACCAGTATCGTGCACTAATGTATCAAAGAAAATATTCTTATGACCTACTGCTTTACGAGGATGCTTTTTTCCTTCAAACAAATCAGGTCTTCCATCAAATCCTTGTATACGACGTCCTAAATTCATTTGAGCTAATTGACCTCCGTGAGCAAAACACACACGCATATTAGGATATTTCTCGTAGTAGCCATTCAACGTTAAGAAGTGATAAGCATCGGCACATTGTGCTAACATCCAAATCAAATGAAAACGCCAACTTGTGTTTTGTAGTTTAATAAATTTCTCTCCATCATATGGATGAATTTCAACTGCTAAATTGTATTTATCTGCTAATTCAAAAATTGGTTCGTTTTCCTCATCAAAAATACAACGCCAGGTACCAATGGTATCCATGTAGTGTGTAGGTAAACATAACAAACGCATACCTAATACCTCAACACAACGCTCTATTTCCCATAAAGCACCTCGAACAAACCCAGGATGTACCACAAAACCTGTTGTAAATTTCGACGGATTTTCATGCTGCACACGTGCGTTAAAATCGTTTTGAAAACGTAAGGCCTGTTTCATTTCTTCCAAACGAAGTCCGTTTCCATATAATTGAGATAGATTTAAAACAACTGCATGGTCGATTTTAAAATGCTCCATCCATTCTAACTTCTCGTCTAAAAAGAAACTAGAATCTGTTACAGGTCGACTCCAATCTTTTTGTAGCATGAATTTCCTATCCTTATCTACCCAAAAAATTCCTTTGTCTTTCATAAACTGCGGAATTTGTTCTGGATAAGGCAACAAATGTGAATGTCCGTTTATTCGTAGTTTGCGTTTTGTCATCTTATGTATCATTCCCCTTTAAATGGGAATCATTTTAATTTTTAATTCTTGATTATTGCAGGATTCCTATCTTCGTAGGAATAATAAATTACTTGATTTTATTAGGCGCTTCCATTACTGTACCGCATTTTTCACAAGTACATTTTTCTTTATCAGAATAATATTTGTCAAAAATTATTGGCATATCCGTTTCAATATTATCTAAAGCAAATTCTTCACGATATAATTGATGCCCACAGTTTTCGCAATACCATTCTAAAGCATCCATCATTCCCTCATCACGCGGATATTCAATTACCAAACCTACTGTATTTGCCTTACGTTGTGGTGAATGAGGCACTTTACCAGGTAACAAATAAATATCTCCTTCATTAATTTCAACATCAATCATTTCACCTTTACCATCAATAATTTTCAGCACCATATCTCCTTCTAGTTGATAGAAAAATTCTGGTGTTTCATTATAGTGATAATCTTTACGATTATTAGGACCTCCAACAACCATTACGATATACTCTCCGTTATCCCAAACTTGTTTATTTCCTACTGGTGGTTTTAGTAAATGACGGTTTTCATCAATCCACTTTTTGAAATTTAAAGGTTGTACTAACTTGCTCATTTTATTTAGATTTTTAGACTTTTACATACAAAAATTAAGATTGTTTTAAAGATACTTAAATAGTCTTGTTTCTAAAAGTCTTTATTCTTGATTCTTTTATAAAGATTTTGTTCTACCTCCATCTACAGGAACATTAATTCCGTTGATAAAACTTGCTCTTTCACTAGCTAGAAATACAATTGCATTAGCTACCTCTTCAGGTTTTGCAAAACGTTTTGCTGGCGATGCATTTTTCATCATTTCAGCAACTTCTTCTGTCGATTTACCAGTTTTGGCCGCTTTGTTATTGATAATTTCTGTCAAACGCTCTGTAGCTGTCGCTCCTGGTAATACATTATTCACCGTAATTCCGAATTGCCCTAATTCATTCGCTAAGGTTTTACTCCAGTTAGCCACAGCTCCACGAATAGTATTAGAAACTCCTAACCCGTCTAGTGGTTGTTTTACCGATGTAGAAATTACATTGATAACTCTACCATAACCTTCTGACTTCATAAAAGGAACTACCGCTTGAACCAATACATGGTTACACTTTAAATGCATCGTAAAAGCTCGTTCAAACTCTTCTAATTTCGCATTGAATACTGGACCTCCAGCTGGACCTCCTGTATTGTTTACCAAAATATGGAACTGTAAATTCGTTGCTTCTAACTTTTCTTTTAAACCTGCCGGATTGGTAAAATCTGCTACCAAATACCCGTGATTTTGATTATTGTTTGGTAGTTCTGCCAACACAGCTTTTAATTTATCTTCGCTACGAGCTACTAAAGTTACATTTACGCCTTCTTGAGCTAATTGTATTGCTGCTGCTTTTCCTATTCCTTGTGTACTACCACATACCAAGGCATTTTTATGTTGTATCTCTAAATTCATCTTATTCGTTATTCTGAATCATTTGTTTAATCTTAATTGCTTTCTCAAAATGGTCTAACTGATGTGTTTGAATCCACCAAGTTGCCACTTCCATCAGTACTTTCGGATTATCATTCTTATTTTTAAAAAATGCATAAAACGAAAGCCCTACATTTTCTCCTTTCTTAGCAATCTTCTCTTCACAAACAGCAATTATTTTTTCCTTTATTTCCTTATTCATATTTTATACATACATTCTTTGGTTCTGTAAAAAAACGTAACGCTTCAAAACCTCCTTCTCGTCCTACTCCACTTGCTTTTTGCCCTCCAAAAGGAGTTCTTAAATCACGTAACAACCATGTATTTACCCAAACAATTCCTGTATGCAATTCTTTAGACATTCGCATGGTTCTGGTTAAATTGTTTGTCCATAACGTTGATGACAATCCATACACCACATCATTTGCTAACTGCAAAGCTTCTTCTTCTGTTGTAAAAGACATCAAGGTTACTACGGGGCCAAAAATCTCCTCTTGATTTAATCTACATTGGTTACTAGAAACCTCTATAACAGTAGGCTCTAAATAGTATCCATTTTCACTACCTTCTACACTTACCTTATTTCCTCCATAAAGGATTTTACCACCTTCTTCCTCTGTAATATCTATATATGATTTTACCTTTTCTAAATGTGGTTTTGATACTAAAGCTCCTATGTTGGTATCTGCATCAAAAGGATTTCCTATTTTTAGCTGTGATACTTTTTGAACAAAGTCTTTTTTGAATTGTTCATAAATACTTTCCTCAACAAGAATTCTACTTCCACACAAACAAATCTGACCTTGATTCGCAAATGATGAACGCACCGTAGTTTCTAGCATTTTTTCATAATCACAATCAGCGAAAATGATGTTCGGATTTTTACCTCCTAACTCTAACGATAATTTCTTGAACATCGGTGCAGCTGTACGTGCAATATGTGCTCCTGTAGCCGTTCCTCCAGTAAATGAAATTGCTTTGATATCTGAATGCTCAATGATCGCTTGACCTGTAGTAGTTCCTAATCCGTGAACAATATTCAACACACCTTTAGGCAAACCAGCTTCATTACAAATTTCTCCTAATAAATACGCTGTCATTGGGGTAACTTCACTTGGTTTTGCTACCACACAATTCCCTGCTGCTATTGCCGGAGCAATTTTCCAGGTAAACAAATACAATGGTAAATTCCAAGGAGAAATGCACGCTACTACACCAATAGGCTGACGCAAGGTAAAGTTCATGGCTCCTAAACCTACGCTCTCGTGAGCTTCTGAGGAAAACTGTGTAATTGCATCTGCAAAGTATTGAAAATTTGATGATGCTCTTGGAATATCAATCGCCGTAGCCAAACTTAATGGTTTTCCATTATCCTTTGCCTCAGCTTCTGCCAATTCAGGTAATCTTTGCTGAATTAACTGTGCTATTCTAGAAAGGATATCTCTACGCTCATTTAACGTAGTATTCGACCAAGAAGGAAAAGCTGCTTTAGCTGCTTTATACGCTAATGCTACATCTTCTTTAGTAGAGTTTGGAATTTGTCCATACACTTCTCCAATAGACGGATTATAATTATCTATATAGTTATTTGCTAAGGGTGCTACTAATTCTCCGTTTATGTAGTTTTTAATGTTCATTTCATTTACAGATTAAAGAAAAAAGACTTCTTTCGTCTTGGTTCTTGGTTCTTTACCCTTGTTTCTTATACGCCACCACTTTAATCTCAATTAATAAGTGTGGATGTGGTAATTGATGTACTGCTACTGTTGTTCTGGTTGGTCCATTATAGTCAAAATATTCAGCATACACTTGGTTATAACCTCCAAAATCATTCATATTTACCAAGAACGAGGTTACATCTACGATATCTGATAAGTCTGCTCCTACTTCTTGTAAAATATCACGGATATTTTCAATCACCGCTCGGGTTTGTTTTTTTATATCTAAGTTAGTGGTGCCAAATTCATCTACCTCAACGCCTTCAAAAGAATTATCAGGTCTACGAGAACTAGTTCCCGACACATAAATAAAATCTCCTACTTGTTTTACATGTGGAAACTTACCTCTTGGTATTGCTTTTCCCTTGATTACTTTACTATCCATGTTTTATATTTTTTGCTTCCTTACACACTTTCTTTGAGCTTTCTCCCTTAGGTCGAAAGCATTTTTTTTATAGTGTAGCTAGTTCTACTAAATAATTTGTGGTTTTAAAGTTACGAGTAGTTGCCGAAACTTTTAACTTTCTTTCAAAAAAATTATTCGTCAATTTTGTTTTTCCATATCCTCCTACTGCGTTCACATAAACCACGTCTTTTAAAATTGTGAATTCATCTTCTTTTGCTTCAACTTCTATTTTATTAACCCCAATCGGTTTGAATAAAAACGTAAAATATATTTGTTTTTCAGCTAAATGACTATAAGGGTTATTTTTAAGAATTCCTTCTATTTCTTTTACTTCTTTTGCTAGAACATGAACATCATAACCATATTTTTCTTTAATTTTTACATGAATGTTCTTTTCTATCTCTTTTAACCCTTCTGCTGTTTTTAACACAATATTTCCACTTTGAATATAAGTTTTCACATCATCATACCCTAGGTCTTCTAACAGAGTTCTTAATTCCTTCATGGGAATTTTATTTTTTCCTGAGACATTAATTCCTCTCAATAAAATAATAATTGTGTTCATTTTTAACCTGCTTAATCTTCTAACCCTTTTCTTAAAACTTCTTTAATTCCTTCTAAATTATCTGAAAAAGACATCATTTGGTTTAATATCTGAGCCATTTCATTTTTATTTCCGAAACCTTTTAGCTTATTATTCTTAACAAATATTTCTTTTATATCACTCCATCTATCTGCCTCATTCTCTGACATATCTCCTATCAACTCTTTATATTTCAATAAATTTGCCTCTGCAGAAGAAGTTAACGTTTGAGACTCGCTTTCATAATGAGACAACACTAATCTTTTCAACTCATTATTATTCATTATTGGTACTACTTTAGCTACTAACTTATTCATGTCTCGGTATGAACCTTGTAATTTAAAAGATGGCTCTGTTCTATATTCATCTTCCTTTGCTGCCGACTCAATATATGCTTTATTTACTTTTAAGATTGTGTTCCTTATAGTTATTACTTTTTCTAGTACCGAAATATAATCTTGTATTTCTTGTTTGGTATGATTTCCTTTTAATTCTCCTTCTTGAGTATTATTTTCAACTCTATCTATCAGCGCATAAACATCTTCAAAATACTTACTACTTAGTTGATGCAGTACAGGGTTTGATGTTAGTGAGTTTTCTATTAAACTAAGTTTAAATAACTGATCTGTATCTCCTATAATATCTCCTAAATTATAGATATCGGCTCTGTTTGCCAACATATCAGGTATTTGAAACTTATCTCCACTTTCTGTATAGGGATTTCCTGCCATAATTACACAAAACTTTTTACCTCTTAAATCATAAGTTTTGGGCTTTCTATTATATACTCCCTCTATTTTTCTCGTTCCATCAGAAAGAGAAATAAACTTCTGTAAAAATTCAGGATTACAATGCTGAATATCGTCTAAATACAACATTACATTATCACCCATCTCAAATGCTAAATTTAATTTTTTGAGTTCTTCTCTAGACGCCGAATTTGTAGCTGCTTCTGGATCTACAGATGTTACTTCATGACCTATTGCTGGACCATTAATTTTCATAAAAATTAACCCTAATCTGTTAGCTAAATACTCCATCAAAGTAGTTTTTCCGTAACCTGGCGGCGATATTAAAAGTAACATCCCCATTCTATCTGTACGTTTATTATCTCCAACAGTTCCTAACTGCTTCGATAAATTATCTCCTATTAAAGGAAAATAGACTTCGTCTATTAACTTATTCCTAACAAAAGAAGATAGTACTCTTGGTTTAAACTCATTTAACTTTAATGACTCTTTTAAGTTTTCTACAAGTGAGTGCTTCGCTTCTTTATATGCTATAAAATTTGGAACATCTTCTTTTGAAAAAACCTCTAGTTTTTCAATAAATTTATGATAATTAAAATTAATTTTTCCTTCAATTATACTTGGGTGCTCTCCTTTTAATTCTTTTATTACTTCTTCAGAGTTCGCATGTATAGCCGTGTTAGGCTCATGGTTAAATAATAATAACGAAATTATTTCGTGTATATAATTTTCATCTCCTTTTATTGACATAATAAAAGAGCTTACCCATTGTCTTGTTAATTTAATTTTTGCTGTATAATTTGTAGTTTTTTCAAGGCTACTGTTAAATACATTAAACGCATCTTGTTGTGTTAAGTATTTTATAAAAGCTTCCTTTAACTCTAAAGCAACAGCACTAATTACAAATGAATTAGTATTGTTTAATTGACTAAATAGATAGTTAGCTATTTCTCTTCCTACTTCTTTAGAAAACAAAGATGTTTCTTCTGCAAAAATGCATATCTCTTCGTATAACTTATCTATTAAAAAATCATACTCTTTACTTTTAGGGAAGTATCTTAAAACTTCTCCAGAAGCCTTAATAGAAAAGTTATAATAATCTTGACTTTCTTTAGCTAATGAATTCCAAAAATACTGAGCAAATGCCCTAATATTTGAGGAATACCTTAACAATCCTAGTTCATGATGTTTATGAGTAAGTGTATATAGTATTTTACATGCATCAACATCGTGTACTCCTTTTACATACCCTTCAGCAAATAAACCACCACTTTCTTTTTGAACTAATAGCAGTAAATCTTGTTCATTATGTTTTAGTAACTCTTCAGTAGCATAAGAAGTAAACAGCTTATATGCTAAATAAGAAGATCGATAAACTAAATTATTTTCAGAAATTAATTCTTGATCCCAATACTTCTCAGATTTCAGTATAGTTCTATCTTGAACCTCTTGATAAAAATTTGTCCCAGTTAAGTGATAGTATAACGTCTCTTCTTTATAAACTATTGATAAGTCGAGTGGTTGTTTATTAACTCCAAATTTATGCTTACCTAAACGAATTATATTTTCTCCATCTTCATATAACTCTTGTTTATCTTTTAATTTCCTTAACGCATCTTCTTTAGCTACTTTCAGTTGTGTTTCAATAGCTTCTGCTTTACCAACTGATTCTAATTCTTTTAATTGACCAACAATATCTCTTAATTTGTTAATCATCAAGTCAGCAGCAAAATACCCATTGATATCCTCTACAGTAGGAAAACTTTGAGCCTTTTTTACGATACTTTTTAAAATTCTTTCAGAAGCAGCACTTAAAGCCTCTATCCTTTTGTTTCTTTTTTCAAGAATCGTATTTTTTCGAGTATCGAAAGCATCATTAACCTCTTCTCTCTTTTCGAGAATTAAAGAAATGAATTCTTCAAAATCGGCAAACTTCCCTTCTATTTCTTCTAATTGAATGGCCACTTTTGTTAGAAACTCATCACATTTCTCTGGCGTATTAGCCATATCAATATAATTGATAATACTTTGATCGATGAGTTTTAACTGGGCTGCAAAATCTGCTTTTGCTTCTTTATTACCAAGAGACTTAATAGTGTTTTTAATCCCAGATTTTAGTTGATTAAGTGTGGCAAAAATTAAAGATATACTATCTATAATTTTAGTTGATTGAGAAGTATCCTCAATCTCTAAATTGGTCACTATTTCAATTAAGAGCTCTAAATCTGTTGTAATTTTGTCGACTTCATTTTCGAGCTTTTTTGCTTCTACTACTTTTTTAATAGATGTTAATTGTTCTTGCTTTTCTTGAACACGATTATGATATGGCTTTAAGGCTTGATCGTTTAGCAAAAACTCTACACATCTTTTTGATATGATTGTACTCTGTTCTTCTATAGAGTTTTCAATTTCTTCTAATACATCAATTGCTATGTAACGAACATCTTTTAAGCTAATAACTTGCCCTCGTAGCACTCGTAGTTGATTCAACAACTCAACAAAATCTTCTATAGATTTAAAAGATGTACTTTTAATCTTACTTAAAAGTTCATCTGATTTTTCTTTAATAACCTTACCTTCTTTTGCGGCTTGTTGTTTCAGTTGAGTTACTTTCTCAAATTCATCAATCGCAGCACTTGCAGCATCATTAATTTCTGCAACAGGTATACTTAATTGTTCTGTTTCAGGCTCATTAATCCAGTAATAACTACTGTTAATATCATTAGACTTCTTTGCTATATCATTATAAAGACCTGCATAACTATCTTCTTTGTTTAAAAGTGTTATCAGTTCATGACATTCTGCCATTGCCTTTACAATATCCTTGTTCCCTATTTTATACAACAACGTGTCTTCATGTAAAGAAGGAATAGTATCTGTTTTTACATAAGGTGTTTGCCAAATTTGAACAACATGGTGCTTTGTTTGTTCATTTTCAGTTTTGAAGTAACACAACTCTCCATCCTCTAAAATCGTAAAACCATTACAAACAATAGGAGTTTTTACCTCTTGCTCAATAATATTATAAGACATTAATATGTAAAGCCCTCTTATCGTTGCATAAAAAACATATAAAAAATCCTCTCCGTTAGGAGAAGTTATTTTCTCTTGAAACTTTACATCTTTAGTGTTATTTTCAAAAAGTTTATACTGGCCTGTTTGTAAATAATACCCGTCAGGGAAAATAAGTCCTTGATCATCTGGCAATAATACCGCACAATCTTTAATACTATCAACTTTTTGAACTTCTTGTAGTTTGTGGTTATAAATAAAGTAACGTGCTTTTTCTTGGAATGGTTTTATTTCAAGAAGAATAAGGTTACCTAAATCAGCATAACGAAATTGACCGTCATCTAATGTTTGATCAACATGTTCAACAGGCTCTTCTAGAATTCCTTTTCCCTCATCAGTATTATCTTCTATCTTTATAGTAAGATCTCCTCCAATGGTTTCTACAAAAACCTTATCTAAAATCGAAATATGCGAATGAATTCCATAACGATGCATATCTCGGGTTACTTCTTGCCAATTGAATTCGTGTTGTTTAGGAAATCTGTATTCGTGTTCACTTCGATTATCAACGTATACTAACTCATTGTCTTTTATTAACCATTTAAAAGTTTTTATATCCGTTTTATTTTCACTCAACTGAAAAACCATATGAAGGTAATTATCGATAATTGCAAATTTTGCAAAAATGGTGTTTCGATAATATTTATATAAGTTAGTAAAGTCGCTTATGAAAGTTTCGTCATGAAGAAAGTCTAGCGGTTTAGGTTGAAAACGATTCTCCTTAAATTCATATGCACTAAAAACATCTGATAATTTAATAGATGTTCTTAATCCAAAATGAACATTATATCCAAAGATTGATGTATTTCCTAAAGAAACAATATCTCTTGCAATACAGTTATTTTCTGTATTGATTCTATCGTTTGCTATGAGCTTTGTTTCAACAGTACCAAATACATCTTTTCTAGCTTCGTTTAATCTTTGTAACCTGTCTAATAGCTCTTTTTTTTGTTTTTGAAGACGACTCTGAATAATTTCATAAGTTCCGCCATCAAGTTGTTGATTATCCATACAAAATTACGAGTTAAAATTAATATTATAACACTTAAACATGTTCCGAGCATTGAATATTCAATGCTCGGAAAAGTGTTTTTTAACTCATTTTCTTGTTAGAAATATCTAATCCTTTTGCTAAGCTAAAAAGGTTTCCTAAAAGCGTTTGATCATCATCAGATGTTGCTCTATCTTTTAGTGTCATTAATAAGTTAGCTATTGTTAAGTTTTTAATATCATCAGAAGAAATCCCATATTTTACAGCAAAATCTCTTACACGTTCCATTAAGTTCCCTTTTACATCATCACTACTTAATATAGCATCCTTTACCTCTTGTAAATTACTACTATTTTCAATCATCTTATCCAGTCCTTTAGCTTTAGTAATTTGTCCCATTATTTGCTCAAAGAACATAGTCTCCCCACCAACTATATCAATCTTAGCAGATTTTAATGCTTGTCCAATTACATCTGCTTGAGCATCTGCAATATCTTTTTGTATGTTGATATGTGCTAAGTCTACTTTTAAATCTTTTTCTAAGCGCAGTTTAAATTCTTCATGCTCTTTACCTACTCCATCTAACTTTTTCATTGCTGCTGCTTTCTCTTCAATTCCAGCCGCATCTGCTAAGGCTTTTTCTCTTATAACTTCAGCTTCTGCCATTCCTTCTTTTCTCAACGCTTCTGCTTTTGCTTCAACTCCAACAGCTTCTGCTTTTGCTTTCTTCTCTATAATAAGAGCCTCCATAGTACCAAATCGTTCACTAGCGTCAGCTTTGGCGTGCATTACTTGCGCTTCTGACATTCCTAAAGTAGCTTCTTCTTTTGCTTTTGCATCTGCTAATGTTTTACGAGCTTCTGCTTCTTTTTCACTTGCTTCTTTTTGTGCTTGTGCCTCTATGTTAATTTCTTCAGCTTTTTGTTTTGCTGCTTCTTTCTGTGCCTCAGCTTCTTTAATAGTTTTAATTAAATCTTCTTGAGCTTTTGCTTCTGCTAATGTAATGGTAACTTGTTTCTCTCTTTCTGCTGTTTTGAATGCTTGAATATCTTTCATATTCTCTTGCTCTTCAACAACTCCTTTTTCTAAAGTAACTCGATCACGAATAACATCTTGAATATTCTTCTTTTCTACTTCAACTACTTTTTCTTTTTCAATTTGTGCCAATGTAACTATTCGTTCACGTTCAGTAGCTTCTAACATTCTGTCTTTTTCTACTCTTTCTGTTTCAACAACATCTGTACGCAATTTATTCTTAGCCGCTACAATAACTTGTCTTTGTTTATTCTCTTCAGCTACTTGTACTTTCTCTTCTGTTGCTATTCTTGCCGATTCAGATTTTAGTAATTCTTCTTGATTAACTTTTAGTATTTCAGCTTCTTCTCTAGCTTTAACATTAGCTATTTCACGTTTTTGTTGTTCTTCTTTTTCTGCTAATTGTTTATCTAACTCTAAAATAGCTTCACGCGCTTCTACATCTTGCTTTCGAATAGTTTTCTCTTCGTCTCTTTTAATCAAATTTGCTTTGATATTCTGTGCCGCTGTTAATTCAGTAATTTTCTTAATCCCTTCAGCATCTAAAATATTATCTGCTTTTAAATAAGATACCGAAGTTTGCTCCAAGTAATCAATGGCACAATCTTCAAGCGTATACCCATTTAAATCGGTTCCAATAATATCTACAATCTCGTCTCTGAACTCTCTACGAGCCTCGTATAGCTCAGTAAATTCAAACTTCTTACCTACAGTTTTTAACGCTTCAGAAAATTTAGCTTCAAATAAATCTTCTAATGTTGAAATATCTGATGCTCTATCGCAACCTATAGTTTGTGCTACTTTTTTAATAAAATCTACTTCATTATTCACCCTCACAAAGAAGGCTACTTTAATATCTGCTCGCATATTATCTTTACAAAGTAATCCATCATTACCTAAACGTTCTATTTGGATTTTCTTCACAGATATATCCATAATTTCTACTCTGTGAAACACAGGTATAACATACATTCCTTTATCTGTAGCTACTTTGGTTCCCCCAAAACCTGTACGTACCAAAGCTTGTCCTTGTGGTACCTTTTTGTAGAACATTGCTATTATAGCAAAGTATAGAATAATTAGGAATAGAATTAAACCTACTCCTACTCCGATAACCTGTAATAAACTGTTTGTCATAGTTCTTTTTTTAAATTTTGTTTTTAATTAATATATGATTGTGCGTAATAAAAAGACTTATCTTGACTCTGTTTTATAATCAAGATTTGCTCTCTATATTGTATTGGACTACCGTCTAACGATTTAATATTTATTGATAAATGAGTCCCTTCAGCTTTTACCTCAGCTGAACCTAATTTTTTTTCTTTGATATTGGATAAAGAAACACCTACTCTACCTACTATTTCTATCGGTAAATCTCCATGCTGGTTTAAGTTCTTAAAAAAACTTTTAAAAGGTGTTGTGAAAATTTTATTAATAAATAGCGACGGTAAAAACCCTATTAACATTAATACAAAACCAAAGCTATTATTTATACTACCAGTTAAAACTGTAGAAAACGCTGTACAAATCCACCAAATAAAAATCCAGCAAGTAAATGTGAACATAAAAGGCAATCCAACAAAGTTGAAATAAATAAGAAATATTTGCCACCATTTTAGTGGTTTTCTTTTCTTTCCTAATACATCTTCTTTATTTACTTCTGCATTAGAAACATCATGAAAATCTGCATTTCCTCCTTCAATACCTGAATCTGTATCTATATCGAAATCTGCATCAATATCTACGTCTACATCTAAATCGAAATCAACTCCAGAAATCATGGTTACTATCCAATACAGTAATAGTATGATTACTAAAATTGTTAGTGGTAAATTTACTGATGAAAATATAATATCGGTAAAAGTGTTCAATTCTATGCGTCTTTATCGTTTAACCCTAACTTTTCTTTTAATTTCAACAAACTTTCCTCAGCTGTAGTTTCAGTAACATCTGCAGCTTCAGACAATTCTTGATCTATTGATTTAGAAGATTTTGCTATTTCTCCATAAGCTTCAGCCAGAGCTTCTTCTTGTTGTACTTTCTCCTTCATGCGTTCCAACATAGAAACAGTACTTCCACTATCAATATCAGCCATTTGTTTATTCAAATTCTTTGTAGCTTTAGAAACTTTAACTCTAGCTTTTAATGTTTTCAACTCATTTTCCCATTTACTAATATTCTGTTTGATTTCTTGAATATTATGCTCTAATTTACTTACAGAATCGTTGAATTGAACTTCTTCTTTTTTCACCATTCCTACTTTATGGTTTGTTTCTTCTTTCTTTATCAAAGCCTCTTTTGCTAAACGATCTGCTTCTGATGCCTCCATATCACCATTTTGTGCTTTCTTCAAAATTAATATTGCTTTTTGCTCATAATCTTGACTTTTAAAAGTTAGTTCTTCTCTATCGTTTTTAGCTCTAATAGCCAATGCTTTTACTTGCGCAAGCGATTCTAAACTTTTTTCAAGATTTAATTTTAAATCTCTAATTCCCTGCTCTGTCATTTTAATAGGGTCTTCCATTTTATCTATTGCAGAATTTGCTTCTGATTGTCCTATTTTAAAAAGTCTTTTAAAAAAATTCATATCTATTTTTTTTTAATATTTTGAAAAATTAATAATGTGATCTGAGTATTCACTCAATAGTAAGCTAAGCGAGTTTAAGCTAGCTTCAAATTCATTAGCGTCTAAGTTTTCCAACTGAAGTGTATCTCTAAAGATAACACGCTCCCCACTTTCATCCAAAACAAAAGCGCCATGAATAATATCTCTATTCTTCTGCAACAGGCTCTTAAAAACCTCTTGATTTGGCTGTTTAATTTTAAAGATATATTGCTCAAAAATGATTATTGGATTTGCAACACCAATAATTAAGTTTTTAATCCCTTCGTTTTCTTTCTCAACAACAAAAATACCTTCTTCTTGATTTTCTTTTATAATATCGAAATTCAACCCCAGTAAAAATTCTTTTACTTTACTAAAATGTGTATTCATTTTTAAGTAGTTTGATTAGTTTGTATAGCATTCTTTTTAAGCGATAATATTACAAAAAGTTTCTAAATCCAAAGACACTCAGCATAATATTATTAGTAACATAAATTCTATAATTTTTAATTTTAAATATTCTCTACTAATTTTTAAACTAAAAAAATTAGCAAAAACAAAAATAATTAGCTAATATTGTTTGCTCAAATATACGGAAATAAAATTATTTAGCAAATAAAATTAGCAAAACATGTCATTATTTGGTAAAAACATAAGAAAAATCAGAAGTATCAAACGCCTAAGCCAACAAGCTTTTGCTGAACTCTTCAACCTTAAAAGAGCTACACTAGGCGCCTATGAAGAAGGTAGAAGCGAACCTAAAATTGACACTATTATAAAAATTGCTAATTATTTTAGCATCCCTATAGATAATCTACTAACTTCTGAACTTACTGTTAATAACTTACTCCAATTTAAAGAGAGTCTAACTCTAGAAACTGAAAAACTCCATAAAGAGTCTATTACCAAAATCCCTTGTATTACCAAAAAAAAAATTACACAATACCTAGAGCACCACAACAAAACTTCTTTTATTAATGATCTACCTATAATCCAACTTCCAATTCGCTCTCAAAAAAAACTTAGAGCTTACACTATTTCAAATTTAGAAATGGCTAATCACGACAATGGACTATACCCTAACGACATAGTAATAGGTGAACTTACACCAAACAACAATATAAAGAACTTAAAAAACGGAGTACTTACCCTAACTCTTGTCAAAAACGAATTGATTTTACGTAGACTTTACATCAATAACGATTCTGTAATACTACGTGCAAATCATAAAAACATTCCTGACAAGACATTTTCTCTTAAAGACATTAAAGAATTATGGGAAATACAATACGTTTTTTTTAACAGAGTTCCAGATTTTAACAACTCAATAGAAAATAAACTCTCTTTTTTAGAACAAGAGTTCTTTAAATTAAAAAGAGAATTAGAGTAACCTACCTAAACCCTGCGATTTTATCTTCTTCTAAAATTTCGTTGGTTTCTTCTTGTACCTTTTTTAATGCCTCTTTTAAATCGGTAATTGTGTCCAAATCATGATGTGCTACCATATTCAATAAGGCTTTATCTTGAGCACGTCCTTTTTTCATCGCTTCTGCATATGGTATTTCTTCATTAAAGGTTACCATAGAGTATTTTGAAAAATATTCGGTTGGGAATGTTTTTTCTAAATCCATCTCCAACTTTCTTTTTTGCTTAAATAGCGGATTTGCTACATGATCGCGCATTTCATAAAAGTTATCAATTGCTAAATCGGCGATGGCATCAGTATCTTCTTTACGTGCTTTTTCGTATGCTTTAAAAGTAACTTCCCAATCTCCTTCGTGTGCATCTAAAATTGTATCAAATACAGTTACATCTTCAAAAGAAGCATTCATTCCTTGTCCATAAAACGGAACAATTGCATGTGCTGCATCACCCATTAACAAGGTTTTATTTTGATAATGCCATGGTGAACATTTTACAGTTCCTAAAGCTCCTGTTGGGTTGTTAAGAAACTCATCTTTTATACTCGGAATCAAATCCAAGGCATCTGAAAATTCTTTTTCAAAGAACTCGGTTATTTTTTCTTCAGTAGTTAGGTTATTGAAATTGTACTCTCCTTCATCATAACTTAAAAACAGAGTCACAGTAAAACTCCCATCTAAATTTGGCAACGCAATTAACATGTACTCTCCACGAGGCCAAATATGTAAATGATCTTTACTTATTTGATGGTTTCCTAATTTATCGGCAGGAATTTCTAATTCTTTATATCCGTGTGCCAAAAAGTTTTGTGAATAGCTGAATAAGAATTTTCTTTCTAAATAGTAGCTTTTTCTCAATGCAGATCCTGCTCCATCTGTTCCAAAAATCACATCTCCATCCACCGAAAACTCTTCTTTGGTATTGTAATCTTTAAAATGTGCTACAGTATTTTCAATATCTACCGAAGTACACTCTGTATTAAAATGTATTGTTACATTTTCGTGTTTCTCTGCTTCCGTTAATAAAATTCCGTTTAAATCACCTCTTGAAATAGAGTTGATATACTCTCCTTCTCTACCTGAATAATTAGACGCAAAGGTATTTCCTTCTCTATCGTGCATTAAGCGCCCATACATTGGAATACAAATTTCACGTGCTTTTTCTTCCACACCACATAAACGCAAAGCTTTAAAACCGCGATCAGATAATGCTAAGTTGATGGAACGTCCTGCTGAAATATCAGTAACTCGTAAATCTGGACGACTTTCATACATTGCTACTTTATATCCTCTTTGTGCTAAACGAAGTGCCAATAAACTTCCGCATAAACCAGCACCGATAATTACTATGTTGTCTTTTTTACTCATTTTTTTACAATAAGGTTTTTAAAGTTTCTACCATTCTATACACATCCTCAAAACTGTTATACATAGGCACCGGTGCACAACGAATTACATCTGGTTCTCTCCAATCGGTAATAATATTATTCTCGGTTAGTTTTTTGTGTAAACTTTTATCGGTATTCTTTACTTGAATAGACAATTGACAGCCTCTTTCTTTTGGATTTGAAGGCGTGATTATTTTAATTCTATCCGTATCAATTTGATTGATTAAATATTCAAAATATCCCGTTAGTTTTTCTGATTTAGCTCTCAAAGCTTCCATTCCTACTTCTTCAAACATGTCTAACGAAGCTCTAATTGCTGCCATGGATAAAATTGGCGGATTTGATAACTGCCACCCTTCTGCTCCTGGCATAACATCAAATGGCTGACGCATATTAAAACGAGTTTCCTTGTTATGATTCCACCATCCGGCAAAACGTGGTAACTCTTTGTTGTGTGCATGTTTTTCATGTACGAACAATCCAGCTAAACTTCCAGGTCCTGAATTCAAATATTTATAGGTACACCAAGCTGCAAAATCCACCCCGCTATCGTGCAATTCTGGAGATATATTTCCTGCTCCATGTGCTAAATCGATTCCAACCATACAATTTTTCGCATGTCCTATTTCAGCAATTCGCTTGATATCTAAATATTGGCCTGTGTAGTAATTTACACCACCAATTAATAACAAAGCGATTTCATCTCCTTGTTCATCAACTATTTTTTCTAAATCCTCAATACGTAATAACTCTTCTCCTTCACGAGGTTTCCATTCTATCAAACCATTTTCAGCATCAAGTCCGTGAAATTTTAATTGCGATTGTACTGCATATCTATCCGAAGGAAAAGCATCACTTTCTATAACAATTTTATATTTTGTTTTAGTTGGTTGATAAAACGATACCATTAGCAAATGCAAATTGGTTGTTAAGGTATTCATCACCACAACTTCTAATGGCTTTGCTCCCACTATTTTTGCCATCGAATTCGTTAAAAATTCGTGATATGGCATCCATGGGTTTCGTGCTTCAAAATGTCCTTCTACTCCATATTTTGCCCAATCGTCTAATTCTTGTTGAATGTATTGTTGCGTTTGTTTAGGTTGTAATCCAAGGGAATTTCCTGTAAAATACAACCAGTCATTTCCATCTTTGTCTTTTGGAATATGAAATTGCGCTCTTAAATGAGCTAATTTATCTTCTTTATCTAACTGCTGTGCGTAATCAAGTGTTGGTTTATACATACTTATTTATATTTCTAAAAACCATTTCAAAAACACTAAAGATACTTTATTTTAATCTCAAAATAAAACCAAAAGCGTTTCACATAATAAAACGGTGTTTTATAAATCTACACATTTTTATTATATTAGTCAAAATATTTTCACTAAATGAATGCTGATTCTAAAAACTTAAATCAATCTATCATAAAAGCTTTTTCTGTTTTAGATGCTTTTACCGATGACAAAAAAGAATGGGGTGTTAGAGAACTAGCTACTAAAACTAGCTATAACAAAAGTACTGTATACCGGTTACTTAGTACTTTAGTTTCACTAAACGTTGTACAACAAAATGACAACGAAAAATATCAATTGGGTAGTAAGTTGTTTGAATTAGGAAATCGTGTTTCTATTTATAAATCACTTAGAAATTTAACCAACACACCAATACAAAAAGTTGCCTTAGAAATTCAAGAAACGGTTTTGTTAGGTATTTTAAAAGAACAGCAAGTATTCCACATTAACAAAGCAGATAGTTTACAAGGACTCAAAATAAGTACCTCTATAGGTTCTTATGCTCCTATTAACGGAAGCGCTATTGGTAAGTTATTGTTAGCTTTTACTTCACCAGACGCACAAGAAGCCTTTCTAGATTCGGTTACACTAAAATCTTTTACCAAAAACACCATTACCTCTACTTCAAAATTTAAAGAAGAATTACAACTAATTCAACAACAAAAATTTGCCTTAGACATAGAAGAATCAGAATTAGGTTTGGTATGTATTGCCATTCCTATCTACAACAACAAAGGAAAAGTAATCGCAAGTATTGGTGCCTCTGGACCTTCTAGCAGGTTTAAAATGGAAAATGTTTCTAGTTATATTCAAATTTTACAAAAAGGAGCCAATACCATAGAACAGAGTTTAAGTGATTTTGATAGTTTATAAAATTGACTCATGAAACAAATAACAACTCTTTTACAATCTTTTGCTAACATTTCTGACAAAGATTCAGCCTATTTTACTTCAAAACTAAAAAAAGTTGAGCTTCAAAAAAAGGAAATACTCTTAACTAAAGGAACAACAGAAAACTATCTATCATTTGTTGAAGAAGGCACTTTGAGATTATTCATTCCTAAAATTGAAAATGATGTAACATTTGGTTTTGTATTTAAAAACAGCTTCGTTAGTGCATATGACTCTTTTTTAACTCAAACCCCTTCTGAGTATAGTATTGAAACTTTAACTCCTACTATTTTATGGAGATTATCCTTTGAGGATTTAGAAGACATTTATCAAAACACTATGATAGGCAATGAAATAGGGAGAAAAAATGCTGAAAGTTTATTCTTACTAAAATCAAAAAGAGAGCTTTCTCTATTAAACAACACTCCAGAAGAAAGGTACCTCAACCTTTTTCATGAAAGACCTGAACTAATCAAACAAATTCCACTAAAATACATAGCTTCTTATATTGGCGTAACTCCACAAGCACTGAGCAGAATTAGAAAACGAATTTATTAACCCAAGTTCATTGATTACTCTTAAAAGTTTCTTCAATTTTGAATAAATTTTATAATCAATGAAACCTTTATTTGTTTTACTATTTGTATTCTTAATTTCAATAGGAATCCAAAAATTACTATTGAAAAATATAAACTACTCCCTTTCTGGTAGAATTGCCATGTGTGCAATGCTCTTATTTACAGCTTTGGGGCATTTTTTATTTACTGAAGGTATGAGCAAAATGATTCCTGATTTCATTCCTTTAAAATCACCAGTTACTATACTAACTGGTGTTTTAGAAATTGTAATAGCCATAGGTTTATTATTTCCTAACTACCAAAAAACTACAGGTTGGATTCTTATCGCATTCTTACTACTTATGTTGCCTGCCAACATAAAGGCTAGTTTAGAAAACTTGAATTATCAAACGGGAGCTTATGATGGAAAAGGACTTTCTTATTTATGGTTTAGAATTCCATTACAGGTCTTTTTTATCGCTTGGGTTTACTTTTTTACTTTAAAAAAGTAATCACAAACAAAAACAAGGTCTACATTTTACTGTAGACCTTGAATAGTATAAATTACTTAGAATACGTTTTTAATACAGTACTCTAAATTTAATTGTTCCTTCAACTTTTTTAAGTTTCGTTATTACCTCTTGATTATACTCTTTATCAACATCGGTAATTACATATCCAACTTTCTCATCTGTAGACAAGTATTGCCCAGTAATATTCAATTCATATTTTGCTAATACCTTATTAATCTTTGCCATTACTCCAGGTACGTTTTTATGAATATGTAAAAAACGGTGTGCGTTTTTATGTTTTGGTAAACGAATATTTGGGAAATTAACCGCATCCACCGTATTTCCTGAATTGATGTACGCCATAATTTTATTCGGAACAAAATCCGCAATATCTCTTTGAGCTTCTTCTGTACTACCACCTACATGCGGAGTTAAAATCACATTATCCAACCCTTTTAATTCAGTGTAAAACTCACCATTTTTTCTTGGCTCTTCTGGATACACATCTACCGCTGCTCCAGCTAATTTACCAGATTTTAACGCATCCACCAATGCTTCAATATCCACTACAAAACCACGAGAAAGATTTACCAAGTGCGCTCCATCTTTCATTTCTGCAAACTCTTCCCTACCTATGTAGTTTTTATTTGCTGAATTATCATCAACATGTAATGTAACTACATCTGAAATATTCAACAACTCTTTTAATGTATCTATTTTAGTTGCATTTCCTAAAGATAACTTATCTTCTACATCATAATAATACACATCCATTCCTAGAGCCTCTGCTAAAACAGATAGTTGCTTACCAATGTTTCCGTAACCAACAATCCCTAGTTTTTTACCACGAACCTCTCTTGAACCTTGTGCTGTTTTATTCCACTGACCGTTATGAATTTCTGTACTTCTTTGAAATACACTACGCATTAACATAATAATTTCACCAATAGCTAATTCAACTACCGAACGTGTATTACTATAAGGAGCATTAAAAACTACTACTCCATTCTCTTTACACGCATCTAAGTCAATTTGCTTTGTTCCAATACAAAAAGCAGAAACCACCATTAGCTTTTCGGCAGCTTCAATAACTTTACGAGTTACTTGTGTTTTAGAACGAATTCCTAACACATGAACATCTTTTAATTTTTCAATCAATTCATCTTCCGATAAACTTCTTGAAACAGTTTCTACAGAAAAACCATCACCTGTTAACTTTGTAAAAGCATCAGGGTGTACATTTTCTAGTAATAATATTTTAATTCTGTTCTTTGGGTATGATAGGTTTCTAGGCAACTTGTTAACGTATAAAAATTCATCTAAATTTGGTGTAATATGGTCGGCATTTGCGATAGTTTTATCTCTCGACACATTTTCTGTATAAGCAAAAAAAGTATCAGCAACACCTGCTTCTTTGGTAACAGCATCACTATAGCCATCTCCAATTACTTGTACTTCACCTTCTAAATTTAAGGATTTTAAACAATCTATCTTTCCATTATGCTTAGATAATGGGTTTTGAGTATCGAACCCTACAATAACTCCATCTGCATCAAATTCAAAAGTATTTGCAAATACTCTTTCAGACGGAATGTTATACTCAGCTACGATAGGGTCTATAAATTCTTTAAACCCTGCTGAAATCACGTAAATATCATCAGAAAAGCTTTCAAAAAACTCTTTATTTCTTTCTATAGAAGGAGAAACTTTTTGTTTTAATTCTTCAATTAATAATGGTAAATCAGATTTTTTAGCACTTAATAACCGAATACGTTTTTCTAAGGATTCCGTAAAGGACATTTCTCCATCAATTCCTTGATTGGTAATGCGGGTTACTTCTTGAATAACCTCTTCTTTTTTCGGACTTCCATTTAAGGTGATTTCGGCCAAAACATCTAATGCTTCCACACTGGTAAGTGTGCTATCGAAATCGAAAACGAAATTTCGTTTTACTAAATTCATGTTACTTAATTTGTGTTTTTGTTGTTGTGTTGTTAAGCCAACGAATGTACAAAGGTTTTCTTAAAAACACATATTACAAAACCCTTAAGTTTCAGTTTTTAACTATAAAAAATATGCTACTTACAAGCTATTACTTTTTAAGTTCTAATACTTCTAAAAAACTTCAGTTTTAAACTAACAAAAATAACCACCAAAAAATCGGTATGCCTTCAACCCAAAAAGAGCTATAGTATTTAGACTGATTTGTTTTTGCCCTCATCAACAGAAATAGTAATACAGTAAACAATACTAAAAAAACAGTTCGAAAATGAGTATTCGGGCTAATCATAAATTCCAACACCAAACATAATCCAAGCAGAACAACTCCAAACTTCTTAGTGTACTCTATACCTATCTTTTTAGGGATTGTTTGCAAAGAAATAGCATCATATTGCACATCTCTTATATCAAATGGAAGGATTAATACTACCACCAATAAAAAACGTTGTATTGCAGATAGGTACACCTCAGTTGTAAAAGAAGTTTCACTGGCATATATAGGTAACAATACCGTAGTTGCAGCCCATACTAAAGCCACTACTATTATTTTTAAATAACCAATACTTCGTAAGTTTTTTTGGAATCCACTTAAAAAAGGCACTGCATATAAAAAAGTTAAAACTCCTAGAGGCACAAAAAACAATAATGTTCTTAGAGGTAATAACCATGCATAGTAGCACATTAACAAGAAGCAAATCAATGAAAATATTTGAATGATTTGCAGGTTTTTAGTCAAACTTCGGTGATGGAGTTTCGCAACTCCTGCATATTTAACAAAATTATACCCAGTAATTGTGGCAAAAAACACAAAAAAACTCAATGACTCATCGTATGAAAAACCAAAATATAATTCTGTAATTCTAAACAAAGAAAACACCGCTAAGGCTACATGGATACTAGAATTTATATAAAAATCGAGTGCTTTTTTAAAAAGGTTCATCTAACAAAAATAACTTTTATGTTTATAACCAGCTGTTTTGGTTAATAAAATATTGTTTTTAACAAAAAAATATGTAGTATCAAATCAACCAATTTCACTATTTTTGAGGCACGAAAAACAACAACACAATAATGAACACAAATTCATTTCAACTTAGGCATATAGGTCCTCGTGTTAAAGATCAGGATCAAATGCTTCAAACAATTGGCATTGAGAGTTTAGACCAATTGATTTATGAAACTATTCCCGACGATATTCGTTTACAAAAAGAGCTTGATTTAGCTCCTGCCATGAGCGAATATGAATACCTAAATCACATCAATGAATTAGGTGCTAAAAACAAAGTTTTTAAAAGTTATATAGGTTTAGGGTACCACGAAGCTATTTTACCTAGTGTTATCCAACGTAATATTTTAGAAAATCCAGGATGGTATACTGCTTATACTCCTTACCAAGCTGAAATAGCACAAGGACGTTTAGAGGCCTTGTTAAATTATCAAACTATGATTTGTGATTTAACAGGAATGGAGTTAGCGAATGCTTCGTTATTAGACGAAAGTACTGCTGCTGCTGAAGCTATGGCTTTATTATTTGATGTTCGTGAAAGAGCACAAAAAAAAGCTAACGTAAACAAGTTCTTTGTTTCAGAAGAAATTTTACCACAAACCTTATCGGTATTACAAACACGTGCTATTCCTATCGGAATTGAATTAGTTGTTGGTAACCACCAAGAGTTTAACTTCTCAGAAGAATTCTTTGGAGCTATTGTACAATATCCTGGCAAGCACGGACAAGTATATGATTATACCGATTTCGTTGCTAGCTGTAATGCTAATAACATTAAAGTAGCTGTAGCTGCTGATATTTTATCGTTAGTAAAATTAAAAGCTCCTGCTGAATTTGGTGCTGATGTTGTTGTAGGTACTACGCAACGTTTTGGTATTCCCTTAGGATACGGAGGACCTCACGCTGGGTATTTTGCTACTAAAGAAGCTTACAAGCGTAGTATTCCTGGTCGTATTATTGGAGTTACAAAAGATGTTGACGGTGGTCGTGCTTTACGTATGGCATTACAAACACGTGAACAACACATTAAACGTGAAAAAGCAACTTCTAATATTTGTACTGCACAGGTATTATTAGCTGTTATGGCAGGTATGTATGCTGTATACCACGGTAAAGATGGTTTACAATACATTGCAGATCGTGTACACACAAGCACTACAACCTTAGCAAAAGCTTTAACAGATTTAGGTTTCAAACAAAAAAACAGCGCTTATTTCGATACTATTCTAGTTGAAGTTGAAGCAGACAAGTTACGTCCAGTAGCAGAAGCTAACGGAATCAACTTTAACTACATCGATGCAGAGCATGTTTCAATCTCTGTAAACGAAACTGTTGGTTTAAAAGAAATCAACGAAATTGTTGACTGTTTCGAACAAGCATTTAATATCAAAGATATTTTAGTTACTGAATTTACTTCAGCTGACGTAATTCCTGCAGATGTAAAAAGAGCAACTTCTTTCTTAGATAACGACATATTCAATACGTATCAATCAGAAACTGACATGATGCGTTATATCAAAAAATTAGAGCGTAAAGATTTAGCATTAAATCACTCAATGATTTCTTTAGGGTCTTGTACCATGAAGTTAAATGCTGCTTCTGAAATGTTACCGTTGAGTAATCCTCAATGGGGAAATATCCACCCATTTGCACCTTTAAACCAAGCGGAAGGATACCAAATAATGTTAGATAACCTTGAAAACCAATTAAACGTTATTACTGGTTTTGCAGGTACTTCTTTACAACCTAACTCTGGTGCACAAGGTGAATTTGCTGGATTAATGACTATTAGAGCATATCACGAAGCAAATGGAGACACCAACAGAAACATCTGTTTAATTCCTGCATCTGCTCACGGAACTAACCCAGCATCTGCTGTTATGGCAGGTATGAAAGTGGTAGTTACCAAAACAGATGAAAGAGGAAACATCGATGTAGAAGATTTACGTGCAAAAGCTGAAAAACATGCTGATAATTTAGCTGCTTTAATGGTAACTTACCCATCTACTCACGGAGTATTTGAAAAGGCTATTAAAGAGATTACTCAAATTATTCACGATAATGGCGGACAAGTATATATGGACGGAGCAAACATGAACGCACAGGTAGGATTAACAAATCCTGCAACTATTGGTGCCGATGTTTGTCACTTAAACTTACACAAAACATTTGCGATTCCTCACGGTGGTGGCGGACCAGGTGTTGGACCAATTTGTGTAGCTCCTCAATTAGTTCCGTATTTACCTACCAACCCTGTAATAGCAACTGGTGGTGACAATGCCATTACTGCTATCTCAGCAGCTCCTTGGGGTTCTGCATTGGTATGTTTAATTTCTTACGGATACATTACTATGTTAGGTGCCGACGGGTTAACAAACTCTACTAAGAATGCAATTTTAAACGCAAACTATATTAAAGAGCGTTTAAGCGGACACTATAGCACTTTATATACAGGTGAAATGAACCGTGCAGCACACGAAATGATTTTAGATTGTCGTGAGTTTAAACAAAACGGAATTGAAGTTACCGATATCGCGAAGCGTTTAATGGACTACGGATTCCACGCGCCTACTGTATCTTTCCCTGTAGCGGGTACAATTATGGTAGAGCCAACCGAATCGGAAGGTGTAGCTGAATTAGACCGTTTTTGTGATGCGTTAATCTCTATTAGAAAAGAGATTGCTGAAGCGAGTAAGGAAAATCCTAACAACCAGCTTAAAAATGCACCACATACGCAAGAAATGTTAACTGCTGATGAATGGGATTTACCATACTCTCGTAAACAAGCAGCATTTCCTTTAGATTATATTGCAGACAATAAGTTTTGGCCTTCAGTACGTCGTGTAGATGATGCTTTTGGTGACCGTAACTTAATTTGTTCTTGTAATCCTATTGAAGATTATATGGAAGCGGAAGCTTAATAAATATAACACCTATAAAAAAAGACCTCGAAATTTCGAGGTCTTTTTTATTTATGCAACTCTTACAATTCTTTCTAACGGAATAATGGTTGCCTGTTTTAGAATTACTGAAGTATCAGTAATACCCCAAACAGTAGTTTCTACTTTTTTTAAGCCATCCATATCCATAAAAAATATTTTTACCTTTTCTCTTTCTAAGTTTCCTAAAGATAGTGCTCGTTGTAAATCTAAAATACGATTTACCATTGCTTTCTTTTTGTTTAACACCTCTTCTTTTGGAAATTTCAAGAACTTGATTTGTTCTTTTGCTACAGTCTGAAAATTTAAGTTTGTAGTCATATATATTGGGGAATTTATGGTTACTAATTAAGTGGTATGTATAAATACAATACATTAATCTTATTGCCAATGTATACATTCCAAATCTTATTTACAAATAATTTAATAAAACAATATAAATTTTAACACTTACAAAAAACAAATGCCTATTTTTTAATAAACACTCAACAAAACAAATAAACAATTACAAAACACTCAACATTAAAAACTTAAATATCATTACTAAAGAAGATTACTTCGTTTCCCTCACAATAACGAAACCATCCCGTCATCTCGAACTGGAGCAACGCGGAATGTGAGAGATCTTAATAATGGAAGTTACTGACTTCATGAGATTCCTCTCATCCGTTCGGAATGACATAAAATTAATCGCAATGACGAAACATGCTGTCATTTGAACTAAAGCAACGCGGAACGTGAGAGATTTTAACAATGGGAATTACTCACATGAATAAGATTTAGCTCCGCTGAACTTTACGGTTTCTCACATCCATTCGGAATGACACTTACCTAACGTCATTACGAAGGAGGTATGACTGAGAAATCTCAACAAAGTACTCCCTCTCTACCCTATTTTTATATATTTGAAAAAAATTACTACTAGTCGCAACGCTATTTTAAATGACTTATCTATCTATAATTATACTCGTAGGTATTTTTCTTGTATTCAAAAAAAACACCTCAACCACTAAGTGGAAACAACCAACAACTCCATTCCCCAGTAAATGGAAAGTTATTTTAACTAAAAAAGTTGCTTTTTACAACGCACTCACTCCTGATGAAAAAGAATTGTTCGAGTTTAAAGTTTTTGAATTCCTATTAAATCATGAGGTTATTGGTGTTGATGTTACAGTTACAATTACCGACAAATTACTGATAGCTTCTAGTGCTGTAATTCCTATTTTTAATTTTCCTGAATGGCACTATCCTAACATCAAAGAAATCATTTTATATCCTGCTATGTTTAACGAGCATTTTGAAACCGAAGGAAACAACCGAAGAATTTTAGGAATGGTAGGTAATGGGTATTTAGAAGGAAAAATGATTTTATCTAAACCTGCTTTACATTTAGGTTTTGAAAATGAAACTGATAAAAAGAATACTGCCATCCATGAGTTTGTACATTTAATTGATAAACTAGATGGTAATATTGACGGTGTACCACATGTATTATTAGAAAAGCAATACAGTATTCCGTGGGTAGACTTAATCAACAAAAAAATTGAAGAAATATACAACGACGCTTCTGATATCAATCCGTATGGCGGAACTAACAAAGCGGAATTTTTCTCGGTAGCAAGCGAATACTTTTTTGAGCGTCCGAAATTATTAGCCAGAAAACATCCTGAGCTTTATGCATTGCTAGAGCAAATCTTTAAACAAGATATGGACGACATGAACTTACACTTAAAACGTCTGGATATTTCTAGAAACGATCCTTGTCCTTGTGATAGCGGTGTGAAATACAAGAAGTGTTGCGGAGTGAATTAACCGTCATAGCGAGGAGGCTCATTGAGCGAAGTCGAAATGAATAACGTGGCTATCTTTTGCTCAGTATACGATAAACAGATTGCTTCGTTCCACTCGCAATGACGTTTTTATAAATCAATCTCCTTTAACGCTTTGATATTATTACGTTCTAAGAATGCATCAATCGTTTCAAAGTGTTCAATAACACGTTGGTCTTTAAACTCAAATACTTTTTGAGATAATCCTTGTAAGAAATCACGATCGTGCGATACTAAAATCAACGTTCCATCGAAATGTAATAAGGCTTCTTTAATTACCTCTTTTGATTTTAAATCTAAGTGGTTCGTAGGCTCATCTAATATCAACACGTTTACAGGTTCTAACAACAGCTTTACCATTGCTAAACGGGTTTTCTCCCCTCCAGAAAGTACTTTTACTTTCTTTTCTAAATCATCTCCCGAGAACATAAAACGTCCTAATATATTTTTGATTTGCGTTCTTATGTCTCCTTCAGCAACCTCATCTACGGTTTGGAAAATTGTTAGTTCAGGATCTAACAATGATGCTTGATTTTGTGCAAAATATCCCACTTTGGCATTGTGCCCTAAACCACATTCACCCTCAAAATCAATTTCTCCCATAATTGCTTTAATCATGGTCGATTTTCCTTCTCCGTTTCTTCCTACAAACGATACTTTTTCGCCACGAGCTATAGAGAAACTTGCATCTTTAAATACGGTTAAGTCTCCGTATTGCTTCGTCAATCCTTCCACTTTTACAGGATAATCTCCCGAACGTGGTGATGGTGGAAAACGTAATTTTAATGCTGAAGTATCTACCTCATCTATTTCTACAGGAACTAATTTTTCTAACATTCGTTCACGCGAAGCTACTTGATTCGTTTTTGAATAAGTTCCTTTAAAACGCTCGATAAACGCTTTGGTATCGGCAATAAACTTTTGTTGTTCTTGGTAAGCTTTTAACTGATGTGCACGACGTTCTTTACGCAACTCTAAATAGTGTGAGTAGTTAGCTTTGTAATCGTGAATGGTTCCCATGGTAACCTCAATGGTTCTGTTGGTAATGTTATCGATAAATGCTTTATCGTGCGATATTACTACTACCGCCTTGGCTTTGTTTAATAAGAAGTTTTCTAACCAAATTACCGATTCAATATCAACGTGGTTGGTAGGCTCATCTAACAAAATTAAATCGGGTTTTTGCAGTAAGATTTTCGCCAGCTCTATACGCATACGCCAACCTCCACTAAACTCTGAAGTAGCTCTTTCAAAATCTTCTTGTTTAAACCCTAACCCTTTTAAGGCTTTTTCTACCTCAGCTTCGTAGTTTACTTCTTCTAACGCGTAGTACTTCTCTCCTAAATCCGATACACGCTCGATGATTTTCATATAATCGTCCGATTCGTAATCGGTACGGGTTTCTAATTGTTTGTTGAGGTCGTCCATTTCGGCTTTCATAGCAAAAATAGATGCAAATGCTTTGGACGCTTCTTCTTTTACCGTGCAGTTGTCTTCCATTAACAAATGCTGAGGTAAGTAAGCGATTACGGTATCTTTCGGACTACGAACGCCTCCTTTAGTTGATTTAGAAACTCCTGCTATAATTTTCATCATGGTGGATTTTCCTGCGCCATTTTTACCCATTAAGGCAATTTTATCGTTCTCGTTTATTACAAACGAAACGTCGCTAAACAGGGTGTTACCACTAAACTCAACCGTTAATTGATCTACCGTAATCATACAAAATATTTTAAGCGGCGAAATTAGCAAAAATGGTGTATACCTTTGATAAAATTTTGGTATAACCTGAGTTTTATAAATTAACTAAAATCAATAGGTATCATATCGGTAGCATAAAGTATGAATGATGAGACATCTCAACAATAGATGTTACTCACTTTAATGAGTTCCCTCTTTTCAGTTGGGATGACGCTTTCTAGTGTTCTTTAAAGGTAAAAACCAATACTATATACACCTGCTTACTCATACTACAACTAACAAAATTCTACTTTTAAGTATTGGTTGGTAGCTTTTTCTTGACCTTTTTTAATGTTTACATCGAGAGCGTTTTGTAAAATCTGTTGGGATTTGAGGCTACGGCTAGCACCGCTGTCAACTTTTTTACGAGTGCTATTAATTTATCTATTGCCTTAATATTAGCGCTCCATGCCGCGGTATCTTCGGAGCATGCCGTGATATCAGCAACCCGTGCCGTGGTGTCTTCGGAGCATGCCGTGATATCAGCGACCCATGCCGTGGTATCTTCGGAGCACGCCGTGATATCAGCGACCCATGCCGCGGTGTCAACGGAGCACGCCGTGATATTAGCGACCCGTGCCGCGGTGTCTTCGGAGCACGCCGTGATATCAGCGACCCATGCCGCGGTGTCAACGGAGCACGCCGTGATATTAGCGACCCGTGCCGCGGTGTCAACGGAGCATGCCTTGATATTAGCGACCCGTGCCGCAGTGTCTTCGGAGCACGCCGTGATATCAGCGACCCATGCCGCGGTGTCTTCGGAGCACGCCGTGATATTAGTGACCCATTCAAGCTTTTATGATAGCTAAAACAACTTTTATTACCTAAATAATTGGGCTTATGGGTTTCCGTAAGAATATATGCTTGTCTTTTTTTAGGTTCGCAGGAATCGTATAATTAATTAACAAATAACAATAATTCGTTAATAACTTTATTTTAGGTAAAGCATTGGTTTTGATATATTTGATAGCATATAAAAATTGCTAAACTTCATTATATCACTTTCTAATATTGGAATAAAAGGGATAGAGTTTGGTGTATTAATGAGTTGAATTACATTTAAAAAATAATATGAATAAAAATCAAGATAACGCAGCACATTCCTTACTTGGAAAAGAATTAAAAAATGGCTGGAAGGTTGTAAAGAAAATAGAACCAAAAGAAGGTGCTACTGGTGGTTTCTTTAGTGTTTGTTATATTGTTAATCGAAATAAAGAGAAAGCTTTTTTAAAAGCTCTTAATTTCCAAGCCTTTTTTCAAATGTTTCAAGGTCGACCAATCGTTGAAATTATTAATGAGCAAACCAATGCATACCAATTTGAACGAGACTTACTTCTTAGATGTAAAAATAATCGATTAAATAAAGTTTCAATGGTTATTGATGAAGGTGAAAAAATATTAGATGGATTCACAATACCCAATGTCCCTTATCTCATATTTGAAATGTCCGATGGTGATGTTAGGTCTCACATGAACTTCAGTAAAGATGTAGAAATTATATGGAAACTTCGTTCTCTTCATAACGTTGCCGTTGGATTAAAACAATTGCATGGAGTTGACATAGCACATCAAGACTTAAAACCATCTAACATCCTCTTATATGAAGATGGTATTATATCAAAAATAGGTGATTTAGGAAGGTCTCTATGTTCAGATATTAAAGCACCTCATGAAAACGGAGGGGACTTCCCTGGAGATATAAATTACGCACCACCTGAATTTCTTTATCGATATATTGAACCTGATTGGAATTTTCGTGTTCGTTCAACCGACATGTATTTGTTTGGAAGCTTAATTGTTTTTTACTTTTCAGGCGCTAACATGACTGCTTTAATTGGAAAAAACCTTGATCAACAATTTAAATGGACCAGATGGCGAGGAACGTTTTTTGATGTTCACGATTACTTAGTAGATGCATTCTACAAAGCTCTAAAAGAATTTAAAACCTCACTTACAAATAGTGAACTAGCAAATGAACTTTCCGAAATAATTGAATATTGTTGCTTCCCCATCCCTGAAAAAAGAGGACATCCAAAGGCAATACATCTATCAAAAAATAGAGATGGGACTAAGAAACAAAATGTCAATCAATTTGATTTTCATAGAATTATTTCGAGATTTGACGTCTTGTCTAAAATGGCTAATTACAAATTTAATAACTAAGCATGGCAGTTATTTATGAAATAAAAGAAAGGAGGGTTATTCCAAACTGGAGAGATTTTAAGAGAACTCTTCAACTCGGAGAATTAGGTCAATCTAATAAAAATGTAAATCCAGTAGTGATGAACATAAAACGACCTATACAAGATTGGAATGAAGTAAAAAATTTAGGTTCAGCAGCTGATTTAATAAATGCATCTTTCGTTTCTGACATTAAAGACCCAACAGTTGTTGAAGCAATTAATTATGTGAATGAAAATCAAGACAAGGCTTCTTTAAGTTTACTTAATCTTATCAAAAAAATTGAGTCTAATACGAACACCACTACCAGCCTATCAAATAATTCTTTATTAGAAACTCATGTCGATACAATTAATGATTTTCAAACATTTATAAATAATAAATCTTTTCATAAGGTAATCAACCGTACAAAAAACAGGTCTAAGACAGAATTACGAAACCCTATTGTTTGGGTCGAACTAGCAAGACTTTATACTATGCAAGGGCATGAACATAAAGCTGAAAATGCAATTCTAACTGCTCTCCATCTTGCACCTAATAATAGATTTGTACTACGGTCAGCTACAAGGTTTTTTACACACAAAGATAAATTCGACAAGGCTTTGTACTACTTAAGAAAAGCTGAAAATTTAAAAAATGACCCTTGGCTTATTTCAGCACATATAGCAACCTCTTCAATAATGGGAAGGTTTTCTCCACTTATCAAGGATGGGGTAAGACTAGTAAACTCAGACAACTACTCTGATTATGATTTGACAGAGCTAACAAGTTCACTTGGAACCCTTGAATTTGAAGATGGATCATTCAGAAAAGCAAAAAGTTTTTTTGATAGATCAATGAAAAAACCAAATGACAATAGTTTAGCTCAACTCGAATGGATATCTAAAGATGAACAACGGTTTCATATAAATCCATCAATTTATGATAAAGTAATAAACCCATTTGAAGCAAAAGCACTGGAATTATATGAACGAGGAGATTGGAAAAATGCTTTCTATAATTCTATCAAATGGTTTCTTGATATGCCATATTCAAGACGCCCTGTATTATTTGGATCGTATATTGCTGATTCTTTACTTCAAGACAAACAAGCAGCAATCATTCTTTGCGAAGTAGGTCTACAAGCTAATCCTAATGACCCTACATTACTTAATAACATGGTTTACAGTTTAGCTGCTTCAGGTATTACTGATCGACTTGATTATTATGTTCACCAAATGATGGAGGTTGACATTCAAAATCTACCTAACAAAAGTAAAATAACCTATCAAGCAACTTTAGGTTTGGTTTCAATAAAAGCAGGAAAAGTAGATTTTGGTGTAAACTTGTACAAAAAAGCTATTAAAAATGCTACAAATATTCGAGATAATTACCTAAAGAACTTAGCGATAGCTAACTTAACCCGAGAACTTATTTTAGTTAACCATCCTGAAAAAGATAAATATGTAGACATCGTGAAAAACATGAAAATATTGGATAAACATGAAGATTTATTACTCCTTCAAAAAGAGGTATTAAAAAAATATAAAGAATAACAACAAAACCTGTAAAAAAAGACCGGATAATAATAACTAAACCTTTAATGCAAAATCTTGAACAGTAACTCTTTTAAAATATCAGCATGAGTTTGGTTGGCTCCTACTCCTTTACTTTTTACATCAGCATCACGTAATAAGGCTATAATTTGTGATACTTTACGCATCGGGTAGTTACGGGAAGCATTTACATAGTCGTCCACAAAATAAGGGTTTACTCCTAAGTTTTTAGCTACCGAAGCTTTCGATTTGTCTTTTAATCCGTGGTACATTAATAACTGTGTAAAGAAGCTATTTAGTAAGGAAATGGTCATTACCAACGGATTGTTCTTTGGGTTCTGTGCAAAATAATTGATGATTCTGTTCGCTTTTACCACATCTCGCTGTCCTACAGCTTTACGCAACTCAAAATTGTTAAAGTCTTTAGAAATACCAATGTTTTCCTCAATATGCTTATCGGTAATAATGGTTTCCGCAGGCAATACTGAGGTTAGTTTATCTAATTCATTGCTAATCTTACTCAGGTCGGTTCCTAAAAACTCTACCAACATTTGTGCAGCTTTCGGTTCTATGTTAAACTTTTTTCCGCCCAACACCTGACGTATCCAATCGGCTACTTGGTTATCATACAGTTTTTTACTTTCGTAAATAAGTCCGCTTTTTGCTATGGCTTTGTACGCCTTTTTACGTTTATCGAGCTTTTTGTATTTGTAGTTAAACACCAATACGGTACTCGGTTGCGGATTGGCAGCATATGACTCTATTTTATCAATCGAACGGCTTAAATCTTGGGCTTCTTTAACAATAATCACCTGCTTTTCTGCCATCATCGGAAAACGTTTTGCCGACGATACAATTTCTTCTATCGACACATCACGACCGTACATAACTACTTGATTGAACCCTTTTTCAGATTCATCTAACACATTGTCTTCAATATAATCTGAGATTTTATCGATGTAATACGGTTCTTCTCCCATTAAAAAATAAATGGGTTTGATGTTGCCTCCTTTTATATCGGATATGATAGATTTAATTTCGTTCATGTGTCTTTCTTCTACCTTCTTCTTGGTGTTGTTGTTATTAAAATGTTGTAGCTAAGTATTCATTCCTTAATGACACTCTTGGTCATTTCGAAGGAGGTAACGACTGAGAAATCTTAAACATGTGAGTTAATCCGCTGAATGAGACTTATCCCTCTGGTCGAAATGACGGCTTCTCCTTCTTCTCCGTTAGAAATAACTTATAATTTTCTTACTTTTGGGTTATGCAAAAGCTCAACCTTCCTAGCTATACATTCAAGCTCAAAAGTAACGAAAATAAGACGCTTATTTTTGATAATTTGAGAAAAAAATATATGGTCTTAACTCCCGAGGAATGGGTACGTCAGCATTTTGTTCAGTGGTTAATTCAAGAAAAAAACTATCCTGTTTCGCTTATTGCTATTGAAAAACAATTGGTTATCAACAACCTTAAAAAGCGTACAGATATTGTGATTTTTGCTTCGGACGGACATCCGAATATTATTGTAGAATGTAAGGCTCCACATATAAAAATAACGCAAGATACCTTTGATCAAATTGCACGTTATAACTTAAAGCTCAATGCCGATTACCTCATCGTTACCAACGGGCTACAACACTTTTTTTGTATGCTCGATAAAGAGAAGGAAACCTATGTGTTTTTAAGAGATATTCCTGAGTACCAATAAACTTTACGAAAACAGATTTTACTGCTGAACTGGTAACTATTAAGGAGCTAACGACTGAGAAATCTTAAACAAAAAAGTTACTCTCCTCATTAAATTCCTCCATTACGTTCTCAATGACGACAGCTTCTTTAAGGATATCCAACACACACTTTAACACAAAAAATTATGCGCTTATAACATTCGTTTATCTTTTTTGCTATCAAATTCTTAAATTCACATAACAAAACAACTTTATACCAAACTTTAAAAATTGACTTTATGAGTAACTCTATTAAATTAAACTTTGTAAACAAATCAAATGATGCGAATAATAGTGATGTTGTAATTTTTCAAAAGAATGTTGCGAGCAATTTTGATGAACGTCATACTGCATGGAAAGTGATTAAAAATCCAAGTCACGGGGAAAGCCATCCTATTAATTATTCTACTAACTTTCAAGTTGCTGCTGCTGATTCTTACGGAAACTACACACCCAAATTAGCCGCTTATGATGGAAGTGCTTTTGAAATGGTTGAGAGGGCATCTGGACACACTTTACAGCCATCCCAACACTTCGCATCTAACATAGATGAAGTAGAAGTACGAAACAACCTAACACGAAGCGCTATTGATGCTAATTGTTATAAGGATGGTAAGCTATTAGCTATAAAAACTAATCTTGCACCAGGTCAAAAAGCTGTTTTTAAATTCAATCCTAAACTTTATATAGGTGTTGCTTCTGGAATTGAAGAAGGAGAAATTCTTAATTCTGCTATTATTTCAAAAATAAACACGGAAATAAATTTATTTGAGGTTCAAAGCGCTGATATTGTAATGACTGGAGGAGGTTCTGAGCCTTTTAATTTTAGTTTAGAGAATGTAACGTATATACCTGTAGAATTAGAATAGAAGTTATGCTGTTTAAAGAGAGTTACTCGCCTCATGAGATTCCTCCTCCTTTGTCGTTCGGAATGACAAAACTGTACGTCATTTCGAAAGAGGTAACGACTGAGAAATCTTAAACATAAGAGTTACTCCTTTAAATGGGGCTTCTCCCATACAGTCGGAATGATGGAAATGCGAAACGTCATAGCGAAGAATGATAATGACGTAGCTATTCTTACTCTCGATAAAAAAGATTGCTTCACTATCGCTCGCAATGACGAAACACGATTGTCATTTCGAACTGGAGTGCAACGGAAGGAGAAATCTCAAACATAAAAATTACTCTCCTTATGAGATTCCTCCTCGTACCTCGTTCGGAATGACGAGAGGTTTTTAATGTAATTTCATTTTTAAACTGTAAATTTGCCGTCTTGAAAACAGCAATCGTCATATTAAACTGGAATGGAAAAAAATTGCTTGAGCAGTTTTTACCTTCTGTCGTGAATTTTAGTTCTGAAGAAGCGGAAGTATATGTCGCTGACAATGCTTCTACGGATGATTCTATTGAATTTATTAAGCAGCATTTTCCTACTGTTAAGATTGTAAAAAATACCGAAAACGGTGGTTATGCAAAAGGTTACAACGACGCATTACAACATATTGATGCTGATGTATATTGTTTGGTAAATTCTGATATTGAAGTTACCAAGAATTGGTTAACTCCTATTATTGATACTTTTAAGAAAGAAGCTAACACTGCGATTATTCAACCAAAGATTTTAGATTTTAAAGATAAATCGAAGTTTGAATATGCTGGTGCTGGTGGTGGCTTTATTGATGCTTTTGGATACCCATATTGTCGTGGTCGTTTGTTTAGCGATTTGGAAACTGATAACGGACAGTTTAACGATACTTCTGAAATTTTTTGGGCATCGGGAGCTTGCTTTTTTATTCGTTCTGAAGTTTTTCATCAACTCAACGGTTTTGATGAAGACTTTTTTGCACATCAAGAAGAAATTGATTTGTGCTGGCGTGCTAAAAACAGTGGACATACTATAAAGTACGTTGGAGCTTCAACTGTATATCATGTAGGTGGTGCTACATTGGATACTTTAAACCCTAGAAAAACGTTTTTAAATTTCAGGAATAGTTTACTCAACTTGGTTAAAAACTTACCTTCTACGAAATTGTTTCCAATCATTTTTTCTCGTTTGATCTTAGACGGTTTGGCAAGCCTTAAATTTTTATTAGAAGGAAAACCTAATCATTTGTTTGCTATTTTAAAAGCTCATTTTAGTTTTTATATGCATCTTCCTAAGTTCATAAAAAAGAGAAATGAATCTCCTAAAAAATCGAATTACTACGAACACAAGTCTATAGTTTGGCAGTATTATGCTAAAGGAAGGAAGGAATTTACTGAACTACGTTAATTCTTGTTCATCTTTATAGATATAATATAATAGGAAGAAGACTGCAATTCCGCCGAAAGTATGCCATAACCAGTGCGTTCCCATAGGTAGTAACTCTACTTTATTATCCAACGTTCTAAATAGTAACGCTATTCCAAACACCATTCCTCCATACATTATATACTTTACGTTTTTCCAATGTGTTTTGTAAGCATACCAAATTAATGGAGTTATTACTGCAAATGCTGTTACTGCATATCCAAACGATGTTCTATATCCAGAAGGTATTGGTAAAAATCTTGGTAAAACAGATACTAAAAGTATAGCTACAATTATTGCTAATCGTTGCCACCATTTCTTTTTAATTTTTCCTATGAAATAAATAATAGCTCCTAAACATACAATCATAATAGGAACCCAATCTAACAACAACCAAAACTCATGACTTCGTGTTCCGTGAAACATGGTACCTCCTATCCAACTGATAAATATTACTGGAATGGCAAACAGAAAAAATGGGTATTGTTTAGAGTTTTGATAGATTCTTCTTCCGAAGTAAATCAGTAGTACTATAAAAATTAAGTTACTAAAGGTATTGAAAGGTTCAACAGGCAATCTGCCTGCTATGGTTTCTTGATATATTGGTCCGCTGTCGTTAGGGAATCTATCCAGTAAAAACATATATCCTTTTTTCTATCTTTACTAAGATAAGAATTGTGTTTTTAAATGGAAAGTGATTTTTTTAAAATCTAAACTAAGCCTTACTATTACAAAATATCTAAACTTCCTTTTCCTTCACGAAGTACTTCTGGCTCATCTGTTGTTAAATCGATTACCGTAGACGCATGATTATCTCCGTAACCTCCATCAACTACAACATCAACTATATTTTGCCATTTCTCGAAGATTAATTCAGGATCGGTTGTGTATTCTAATACTTCATCTTCGTCATGTATAGACGTAGATACAATTGGGTTCCCTAAAGCTGCTACAATGGCTCTTGCAATATTATTATCTGGCACACGAATACCTACCGTTTTACGCTTTTTGTAAGCTCTTGGTAGTGAATTACTTCCAGGCAACACAAAAGTATATGGTCCTGGTAGTGCTCTTTTTAAAATTTTATAGGTGGTTGTATCAATTTGTTTGACATAATCTGATAAGTGACTCAAATCGTTACAAACAAACGAAAAGTTAGCTTTTTCTGGCTTTACTTTTTTTATTCTCGCTACTTTTTCTAGTGCTTTAGTATTGGTAATATCGCAACCTAAACCATAAACAGTATCGGTTGGATAAATAATCAACCCTCCATTTTGTAAAACTTTTACAATTTTTTCAATCTCTTTTGGATTGGGGTTGTCGTTATACAATTTTATAAATTGTGCCATAGCTTAATAATTATCAAAGTCAAAATCATCTAGACTTTCAAAATTATTGAATTCATCATCAATTTCATCGTCTATATTTTTTGAAAGATCTTCTGCTTTAAATTCTTTTTCTGGAGCTTCTTCTGGGATTTCTCCAACAGATAAAATCATTTTTGTTTCAGTTACTGCTTCGTTTGATTGCTCTATCAACTCTACATAAAACGTCCACATTTGTAAGAAATCATACACATAAATTAACTTATCGTGTTGATTCGGTAAGGTTTCATCTAAAATACATGTTGCCATTGAGATTCCATCACCTGCTTCTGACATATTAAATAGTGGAATTTCTTCTCCTTGATTCCAATCTTCATCGGTACGGTAAAAAGAAGCCATTTCTTGTCCGTTAAAACCAAACGCTTTTGCAATATCAAAGTGTAGGCTTTCTAACGATGTTTTTTCATTTACCAATAGGGTTCTTATTACATCTTCTTTCGTATCTAAAATTACGCGTACTTTATACATTCTATCATTTTTATTCAATGCAAAAATACGTATTTTTGGGTGATAATTTCTAGTAACAATGAACAAGCAAGAATCTCTTACAATCTTAAACAACTACAATAAAAACACCTTAATGGAAACTTTAGAAATAGAGTTTGTTGATTTAGGAGATGATTTTATTACAGCAAAGATGCCTGTAACTCCTAAAGTACATCAGCCTTATGGAATATTACACGGTGGAGCAACAGCTGCCCTAGCTGAATCGGTAGGTAGTTGTGCTTCTGCTTTTTTCTTAAGAGATTCTTCTAAAATTGTAAAAGGAATTGAGTTAAGCATCAATCATATCAAAAGTAAGCGAGAAGGACATGTTTTTGCTACCGCTAAAGCTATTCATAAAGGTAGAACTACACATTTATGGGAAGTGAGAATTGTTGATGAGGATGATAATTTGATTTCACTTTGTAAGATTACCAATATTGTTTTAGATAAACAGTAGCATGAAATTGCTAAAGAAAATCTTAAAAATTGTTGGAGTTACTCTCTTTGTGCTCTTTCTTATTTTGTATTATTTATTCTGGAATTTTTCTGCTCCAAAATCTGATACAAAAGTACTTGAAAAGTTTTCGGATAGTTCTCACACTCCTATACTCACTCATGAAAACTTTAAAGGGTTTGAGTTTAGGAAACTTTCTATTATAAAAGACACGACTTTGCCTACACTCGTTTTTGTTCATGGAACCATAGGTTCTTCTACTGATTTCGTAAGATATATGAAAGACAGTGTATTGCTTAGTAAAGTAAACATGATTTCATACGACAGGATTGGTTATAATTATCAAGACAAAAACCCTGTTCAAGAAAGTATTGCTTTTGAACGTGATATGTTAAAGAGTATCTTACAAGATTATAACCCCAACAAAACAATACTAGTAGGCTACTCTTATGGCGGTCCTATTGCTTTGACTATACAACAAAAAATTCGAAAAGTGATTTTGTTGGCTCCAGCAGTGTATAGCGAAATAGAACCTATGCCATGGTCTTTAAATTTATATAAGTGGAAGCTTACTCGATGGTTGGTTCCACCTATTTGGCAAGAAGCTAGCAGAGAAAAGTTATCTCATAAACAAGATCTACAACTTTTTGAAAACAACTGGAATTCTACTCCTAACAACATAGTAAGCATTCATGGAACCAATGATTGGATTGTTCCTTTTGAAAACTCTTTATTTTTAAAAGAACGGTTTCCTAAAAATCAGTTTGAGTTAATTAGCATTTCTGATGTTGGCCATGGATTTATTTGGAGTAAATTTGACACGATTAAAGAACTTTTAATACAACAACTAGATTGAATATTTTTTCAAACATAAAAGAAACTTTAGACAAACAATTACCTTTTGTTACGTATAGAAAACCTAACTGTTCTACAATTAAGGGGTGGTTTCAACAAAATAATAACTTAATTACCTCGAAAGATTATAGTGAAAGTGGATTTATTTTTGCTCCGTTTGATAATAAAGAGGATGCTATCTTAATTCCTAAAAATCAATCTACCTACATTGAAGAAGGTACTACTATTAATGGTTTCCTAACTAGCAACACAAATCATAACCCTGATACAACTTCTGAAGAAAATCACATTCAACTGGTTGAAAAAGGAATAGCTGCTATTAAAAACCAGGAGTTTAAAAAAGTGGTACTATCTAGAAAGGAAAAAGTTGAATTGCGTGATTTTAATCTTATTGAAACTTTTCAAAAGCTCTTAAACAGCTACCCTACTGCTTTTGTATATGTATGGTATCATCCTAAAGTTGGGATGTGGTTAGGAGCTACTCCAGAGACCTTAGTTAGTATTCATAATAAGAATTTTACTACTATGGCTTTGGCCGGAACACAAGTTTACAATGACACAATTAATGTTACTTGGCAACCAAAAGAGTTAGAAGAACAACAGTTTGTAACTGATTACATCATTGACAGATTATCTGATATATCTTCAGAAATTACTGCGTCAGGTATAGAAACTATTAAAGCTGGAAAGTTACTTCATTTAAGAACTATACTTAATGGTAAATTAAAAACTAATACTGCTTCATTAATTAAAAGTTTGCATCCTACTCCTGCTGTTTGCGGATTACCTTTAGAAACATCAAAACAGTTTATTTTAGATAATGAAAGCTACCATAGGAGCTTTTATACTGGTTTTTTAGGAGAGTTAAATATTAACGATAAAGAAAGTAATTTGTTTGTTAATCTTCGTTGTATGGAGGTTTCTAATAAAACTGTAAATATTTATGTTGGTGGAGGAATTACACGCGACAGTAATCCTGTAAAAGAATGGCAAGAAACGGTTGCAAAAACAACTACCATGAAAAAAGTTTTATAAGAAAAACAACTATCTGATAAAATACTTTAGCTCAAACACAACATAACCCATTGAAATTCAGTTTTTTTTATTATATTTAGGAGAACTCAAAAACTAGCTTTCCTATGAAACAAAAATTACTTAGGATTAGCCAGCGTGAAGATAAACTTAATAGTAGAGTAGGTAGAACTTTAACTTATAAGCAGCTGGTTGAATTCGCATCAAAACTACCAAACAAAATAAAATCACTTATGTAAAAAGTAAAAAACCACCAATTGCTGTGCAACAACTGGCGGTTTTTCTAGTGTAAATTGAATTTGAATTGATTTTTTCCTGCACAACATGGCTTCTAAACACAAATTATACATTTGTGTTTAGAGTTATGCAAAACAGTTTCTTCTGCTTAAATATCGTCGAAAGAAACGTCAGTAAAACTTTCTGTTGAAGTTGCTTCTGTTGCTACGTTTTCTTCTTTTTTATAGTCTTTTTGATGACGCTCGCTGATTACTTCAGCTCCTTTTTCGTTTACTATAAAGTCTGTTGCCTTATTCAACATTTCTTTAAAGTCGCTAAAATCTTCTTTATATAAATAAATTTTGTGCTTTTGATAGTGAAAAGAACCATCATCATGAGTAAACTTCTTACTCTCTGTCACTGTTAAATAATAATCATCTGCCTTTGTAGATCTAACATCAAAAAAATATGTTCTTCTTCCTGCTCTTAAAACCTGTGAAAAGATTTCCTCTTGTTCTACTCTCTCGCTCATAATTCGCTACTTAAAATAATAGTTGTTTACTTAAATTTTCTCAACAAATCTAACAAAATATTTGACTTGACAATACGAAATGCTATATTTCTTTTTCTAAAAGCTGTTGCTCATACAACTCTTTGTAATAACCCTCTTGTTTTACTAATTGATTATGAACACCTTGCTGAATTATCTTTCCGTTATCTAGTACAATTATTTTATCTGCATTTTTTGCTGACGATACCCTATGGCTTATTATTATGGTTGTTTTATCACTAGAAACTCGTTCTAAACTTGATAAAATTCTTTCTTCTGTCTCAGTATCTACTGCTGATAAACAATCATCAAAAATTAAAATCTTAGGGTCTTTTATAATTGCTCTTGCAATAGAAGTTCGTTGCTTCTGTCCTCCAGAAAGCGTAACACCACGTTCTCCTAAAATAGTTTTATAGCCTTGTTTAAAATCGATAATATTATCGTGTATGACAGCATTTTTAGCCGCTTCAATAATTTCTTCCTCCGTAGCATCTTCTTTACCAAATTTTATATTATTTTCAATGGTGTCTGAAAACAAAAATGGTTCTTGTGGTACAAAACCTATTTGGTTTCTTATATCATATAAATTACAGGTTTTAATATCTTTTCCATCCATTAACACAGTTCCTCCTGTAGTATCATACAAACGTGAAACTAAATTAATAATAGACGACTTACCACTTCCTGTTTTTCCTAATATTGCTAATGTTTCTCCTTTTTCTACTTTAAAGCTCACATCTTTTAAAGCTGTGATATTTGTGTCTTCATAAGTTAACGAAACATGCTTAAACTCTATTTCTCCTTCTATTACAGTTTCTTCTTCATTTGCATTTTTAATTTCAGGAACTTGTTCTAAAAATTCATTTATTCTTTCTTGAGAAGCTTCTGCCTGCTGTACCATGGAAGTTACCCAACCAACTACAGCTACTGGCCACGTTAAAATATTTACATACATAACAAAAGCACCAATGGCTCCTACTTGAATTTCTCCATTGATATATAATGTACCACCAACATACAAAACGATAATGTTACTAATTCCTATTAATAAAATCATTAATGGAAAAAATAATGCCTGCACTTTATATAAGTTAATGTTTTTGTCTTTGCTTGCATCAGCCAACGTATCAAAATTTTTAATCACAGCACTTTCTATTGCATATGATTTTACCACATTAATTCCAGAGAAAAATTCCTGATTAAAAGTAGTTAATTTTGAAAGGTATTGCTGAACTACTGTACTTCGCTTATTTATTTGCTTGCTTAATACAAAAACTGATATCGATAATACTGGAAAAGGTATCATTGTATACAAAGTAAGTTTTGGTGATATCGCATACATTTGGGTAAATCCAACTGCAAAAGAAACCAACATATTTAATGAATACATAATAGCTGGCCCAAAATACATACGAACCTTAGACACGTCTTCACTTATACGGTTCATTAAATCACCTGTTCTATTTTGCTTATAAAAATTAAGTGATAGTCGCTGGTATTGTTGGTAAATCTCATTTTTTAAATCAAACTCTATTAATCGAGACATTACTATAATAGTTTGACGCATTAAAAAAGTAAAAAAACCGCCTAATAAGGTTACTCCTATTATAAGTAAGATATTCTTGAAAAGGATACTTTTTACTTCAGACATTTCAGTTATTTTCCCTAACTGATAATCTTCTACAACATTTAAAGAGTCTCCAACAAAATCAGGAATTTTTAGCGTTAGTATTTTTGATAATATCGTAATTAAAATTCCTAGTAATAACCTCCATTTGTATTTAACAAAGTACTTGTTTAAGTATTGTAATGCTTTCAATTCTATTCTATTATAAAAATTAAACTTTATAAAGGGGTCCTGTTAAAGATACCTTAATTAAGACCACTTTTTTTGCTTATGTTTTAACGATTTCTTATTTTTGCCCTCGAATTTTTGAGATTGTCCAAATCATCTCAAATTAAAAAACAAAACAAATGACATCAGAAATCATTGATACTAAAGATCTTAAGAATGACCCAGTGTTTGGTCAGTTATCTTTTGACAATCACGAGCAAATCGTTTTTTGCAACGACGAAGATACAGGTTTAAAAGCAATTATCGGTATCCATAACACAACTTTAGGACCTGCTTTAGGAGGTACTAGAATGTGGCAATATAAAAGTGAATGGGAAGCTTTAAACGATGTTTTACGTTTGTCTCGTGGTATGACTTATAAGTCTGCTATTACTGGATTAAACCTTGGTGGTGGTAAAGCAGTTATTATTGGTGATGCTAAAACTCAAAAAAACGACGCTTTAATGCGTAAATTTGGTGAGTTTGTTAATTCTTTAGGTGGAAAATATATTACTGCTGAAGATGTTGGAATGGAAACTCGTGACATGGATATTATCCGTGAAGTTACTCCGCACGTAACAGGTGTTTCTGAAAGTATTGGAGGTTCTGGAAACCCTTCTCCTGTAACTGCTTATGGTGTTTACATGGGAATGAAAGCTGCTGCTAAATACAAATTTGGAACTGAGAACTTAGACGGTAAAAAAGTATTAGTTCAAGGTGTTGGTCATGTTGGTGAAACTTTAGTAAAGCATATTACTGATGAAGGAGCTCAAGTTATTTTAAATGATATTAATGAAGCTCGTTTAGAAGAGTTAAGTAAAAAATATGGTGCTAACGTGGTGTTAGGTAATGACATTTTTGGATTAGATGTTGATATTTACGCTCCATGTGCTTTAGGTGCTACTATTAATGATGAAAGTATTGCTCAATTAAAAGCTAAAGTTATTGCTGGTGCAGCTAACAACCAATTAGCCAACGAGTTAAAACACGGTACAATGTTAAAAGAAAAAGGAATTGCTTATGCTCCTGATTTCTTAATTAACGCTGGTGGAATTATTAATGTATATGCAGAGGTTGTTGGTTACGATAAAGCAGAAAGCTTAAAAAGAACTGAAAACATTTATAATACTACATTAGAAATTTTCAATTTATCAGAAAAAGAGAATATAACTACACATCAAGCTGCTTTCAATATTGCACAAGCAAGAATTGATGCTCGCAAAAAAGAGCAAAATAGCTAGATAAAAAATAAAAAAGTTTTACTTTTGCAGAGCGTTAGAAATGGTTTCTATCGCTCTTTTTTTTAAAGTTCTTTAGAATGATTAACAGAAGACATATTCGTGTTAAAGTAATGCAATCGGTTTATGCGATGCAACAATCGCATAGCGATGATTTAGTTAAGGAAGAAAAATTCTTAAAACATAGCATTCAAAAAATGTACGATTTGTACGTTTTAAACCTTCAATTATTAGTTGAAGTACAAAAATTAGCTCGTAAGAGAATAGAGCTTTCTAAAAAGAAAATACTAGCTACAAAAGAAGAACTCAACCCTAATACAAAATTTATAGATAATAAACTTTTAAACTCGCTTAGCGAAAGTGTAAGTTTAGAGGGGTATGTTGAGCTTAATAAGCTAAATTATTGGGATCTTGATGATGAATACGTAAAGATCTTATTAGATGAATTACAGAAAAGTGACATCTACAAAAAGTACATGGACACTGTTGAAGATTCTTATAATGTAGACAAAGCTTTTGTTATTGATTTTTTCAGAGAAATAGTAGCTCCTAATGAAAAATTAGCTGATTATTTTGAAGACAAAATGATTTCTTGGGTTGATGATATTCCTTTTGTAAATACTTGGATTCTTAAATCTTTAAACAAACAAAAAGCAAATAAGCCATTTATATTAGGAAGTTTGTATAAAGATAATGATGATAAGGTTTTTGTTTCTGATTTATTTACAAAAACAATGTTACATCAGCATAAATATGAAGAAGACATTAAAGAGAAAACTCCTAACTGGGAAGCTGATAGAATTGCCGATATTGACATGATTATCATCAAGATGGCAATTACAGAATTTTTACACTTCCCATCTATTCCAAGCAGAGTTACCATTAATGAATATATTGAATTAGCAAAAGATTATTCAACAAACAAAAGTGGTTACTTTATTAATGGTGTTTTAGATAAATTAGCCAAAGACTATCTAAGTTCAAACAAGATGGTTAAAATTGGTAGAGGTTTATTATAATAAATTAGTATTTTTACAACAAACTAAAAATATTTTAAAATGAAGAAAATAGCAGTAATAGTAGCATTTGTTGTTTCAGCTGGAATGTTAGTTTCTTGCGGACAAGGAAATGCTTCATCAAAAGTTAAAAAAGAAAATGTTGAAAACGCAGAAAAAAGGGATAGCTCTATTGGTTTAGGCTCACCTATTATTTCTTTTGACAAAGAAGAGTTTGACTTTGGTACTGTTAACGAAGGAGAGGTTGTTAAAACTACCTTCGTAGTAACAAATACTGGTAAAAGCGATTTAATTATTACGAATGCGCAAGCATCATGTGGATGTACTGTTCCTGTATGGCCAAAAGAAGCTATTGCTCCAGGTAAAACAGGAGATATTAAAGTTAGCTTTAATACAAACGGAAGAGTTAACAAACAATCTAAATCTATCACTTTAACTACCAATACAGAAAAAGGTAGAGAGGTTATTAAGATTTCTGGAATGGTAACTCCTAAAAAGAAGAACTCATAATGTTTACAACCATTTTTTTACAAGCTAGCTCACAAGAAAGTTTAATGAACATGCTTCCTTTTGTGGCAATGATTGCCGTTTTTTATTTTTTAATTATTCGTCCACAAATGAGACGTCAAAAAAAGGAAAAACAATTTCAAACAGAAATTAAAAAAGGAGCTAAAGTAGTTACAACTAGCGGAATTCATGGTAAAATTGTTGAAATTAATGATACTGACAACACTGTTACTATTGAAACAGGAGCTGGTAAAATAAAGTTTGAACGTTCTGCCATTTCTATGGAAATGAGTAAAAAATACATTACTGAAACTAAAAAATAACAGTATACAATTTTATAAAAAAGTGAGCTCATGAGCTCACTTTTTTGTTTTTTACGTAGATTGCATCAATAAATTATTTCTTGAAAACAAAATTTAACATACCTAAAACTTTCTTTGGTTTTTTAACTGCTTCAATATTTTTTTGGCTACTTATTAACCTGTCAAAAGAATATGACACAACCATAGTATATGATGTTGAGTATACGCAATTACCACAACAAAAAACATTAATAGAAACACCTATTAACAATCTTTCTTTAAAACTAAAAAGTAGTGGGTATAATCTACTAGTTGCCAGCATTAACCATAAACCCATTAAACTAAACATTAATAAAGCTTCAAGAAATACTGGTACTAATTATTATTTTTTATCTAAAGATCTAATTTCTGAAGTTCAAGAACAACTAAAATCTAGTATTGAGTTAATTGAAATTAAAGAAGACACTATTCCTTTAAAAATTGGTACTCTTAGTTCTAAAAAAGTTCCTTTAAAACCTAGCTTAAACATTTCTTTCCAATTAGGTTATGATCTTTCTAAACCAGTAACTATTGTTCCTGATAGTGTTTTAATTTCCGGTGATGAAACCTATGTTGCTAAAACCGACTTTCTAAACTTAAAAAGTATAACTTTGGAAAACTTATCTAAGAGTACTACTATCTCCTCTCCTATTATTTTTCCTGAAAACGTACAACTTAAATCAAGTCACTCTAAAGCTGAAATTAACATTCATGTTGATAAATTTACCGAAGGTGAAATAGAGGTTCCTGTATTTGTTAAAAATGCTCCTAAAGGAATCAATGTCTTTCCAAAAAAAGTTAGGATTATCTATAAAGTAGGTTTGCAAAATTTTAATGAAGTAACTCCTGATTTATTTAAAGTTGAGTGCGATTACCTACAGTCTAAAGACAAAGACATCAATTATCTTACTCCTAAAATAAAAAATCTTCCAAATATGGTTACATTAGTAAGGGTAGTTCCTAATAAAATTGATTTTTTAATATACGAATAGTATGGTAGTAGGTCTAACAGGTGGTATAGGTAGCGGAAAATCTACCATAGTTAAAATGTTTTCAGAGTTTGAAAATATCGCCATTTATATTGCTGATGATGAAGCAAAAAAATTAATGGTAACATCGCCTAAAATTAAAACTCAATTAATCACCGAATTTGGTGAGCAAGTGTATATTAATAATAAACTAAACAGAGCTTACTTAGCTTCAATCGTTTTTAACAATAAAGAAAAGCTAGCTATTCTTAATGCTATTGTACACCCAGTTGTTAATGAGCATTTACAAAACTTTATAAAAGAAAATAGTAATAAAAACTATATCCTATATGAGAACGCAATTCTTTTTGAAAACGGAAGTGACTCTTTTTGTGATAAAGTTATTACAGTTACCGCTCCTGAAAATATAAGAATTGACCGAGTTATTAAAAGAGATAACTCAACAATTGAAAATGTAAAAAATAGAATAAAAAATCAGTGGAACGAAACTAAAAAAACACTTCAATCTAACTACTTAATTGAAAACCTTACACTTACAAACTCAAAAGAACAAGTCTTAAAAATCCACAATTCTTTAACAAAAAAGAGAAGTTAATTTACGCTTTGTTAATCCTTTCTGTTAAAATTATCTTAATTTTATAGTAACTTTGTTAATCTAAGTTAAAAGATTATACGCCTAAATTTTATTAATTTATTTTTGAATAATGGGTAAGAAAATTTTTATTCTCATTGTTGTTTTAATGAGTATTTCTTTAATAGGAATCATCTCTATTCAAGTATATTGGATAAATGATGCTATTAAAAATAAAAAAGAACAATTTAAGAACAACGTAAAAATTGCTTTAGCTCGTACCTCTGAAAATATAAAAGAGAGAGAGTATCTAGAGTTTCAGCAAAATTATAAAGACTATTTTGAAAATGATAAGTTTAGAACTGAAGCTGAAATAACAACTTTTCTTTTTCAACAAGTTGATACAGTAAGCAAAAAAAAGTTTTCTTTTGGTAGTACTATTTTAGAAGAGAGTATTAAAATGCCCAGTGATTTTGTTGATAATGATTCCATTATTATAAAACGTTACTCGGGAAAAGAAGACATTTATTTTTCTCAAATAATAAAATCTGAAAGTAAAGATTTCAAGCCTTTTTTAGATGAAAGCCGCCATTCTTCTTTCAGAATATATAGTACATGGAATGATGAAGTAATGGAACATGCCTTTAGACGAAGTAAAGCTGTGTTTCCTATTAATCAAAGAATAAGCAATAAAGAATTAAGCAATACACTTAAAGAAGAGTTTGCTAAGATGAATATTACACAAGACTTTAAATATGTTGTTTATGAAGATGGCTTAGCAACACAATTAAAGTCTGGATATTTTAACATACAACCGGAAGATATTAACTACCCATTGCTGGAAGATGAAAATGGAAATAGTAAATATAAGTTATATGTTAAATTTCCTAACGAAAAGAAGAATCTACTTTCAGGTATGATGAAAGTACTGATACTTTCCTTATTTTTTATAGGAATTATCATCGCCGCTTTTTCTACATCGTTATATCAACTTATTCGTCAAAAAAAGATCTCTGAAATAAAGACAGACTTCATTAACAATATGACACATGAGTTTAAAACACCTATTGCTACTATCAACCTAGCTTTAGATGCTATTAAAAACCCAAAAATCATATCTGATGAAGAAAAGGTTAAGCGATATGTTCAAATGATTCGCGATGAAAACAAGCGCATGCATGGACAAGTAGAAAATGTATTACGAATTTCAAGATTAGAAAAGAACCAAATTGAAATGAGTAAGGATGCTGTTGATATGCACGACATAATTGAAGAGGCTATTGAACACATTCAACTCTTAACCGATGACAAAAAAGGAAGTGTTACAACTCATTTTGAAGCTATTTCAACAGAAGTTCTTGGAAATCAGTTTCACCTAACAAATGTTGTGGTTAACATGTTAGAAAACGCATTAAAATACTCAGAAAACGCACCAAAAATTGATGTGTTTACTGAAAACACAAATAAATACTTTATCTTTAAGATTAAAGATGAAGGGATAGGAATGAGCAGAAATGCTCAAAAGTATGTGTTCGATAAGTTTTATAGAGAACATAAAGGGAATATACACAATGTAAAAGGTCATGGATTAGGCTTAGCTTATGTAAAAGAAATTATAGACAGCCATCAAGGTACCGTTTACGTTGAAAGTGAGAAAGGTAAAGGAAGCACATTTACAGTTAAATTACCATTAATATAAATTATTAAAAAATGGGGAGTAAAAAAATATTATTAGTAGAAGATGATCCTAATTTTGGAACAGTTCTGAAAGATTATTTAGCATTGAATGATTACAATGTTACACATGCTAAAGATGGAATAGATGGCTTAATTATGTTTAAAAATGCAGAATATGATTTATGCATTCTAGATGTAATGATGCCTCGTAAAGATGGTTTTTCTTTAGCTGAAGACATTCGTGCAACTAACAAAGAAATTCCTATTATCTTCTTAACTGCAAAAACGCTAAAAGAAGATGTTTTAAAAGGATACCAAGTAGGAGCTGATGATTATTTAAATAAACCTTTTGACTCTGAAGTTTTATTACATAAAATCAAAGCTATTTTACAACGTAAAGAAACTGAAAAAACTAACGATAGCGATGAGTTTGAGTTTAAAATTGGAGCTTTTGACTTTAACTCTAAACTACGTCATTTAACTTACAAAGGTGGTGAACCTCAAAAACTATCACCTAAAGAGAGTAAGCTTTTACGAATGTTAGCTATTCATAAAAATGACTTAATGCCTCGTGAATTAGCATTGACAAAAATATGGAGAGACGATAATTATTTTACCTCTCGTAGTATGGATGTTTATATTGCTAAACTTCGTAAATATTTAAAAAGTGATGAAAATGTTGAAATATTAAACATTCACGGTGAAGGGTTTAGACTTATAGACAACAAATAGCCCACTCATACATTAAAAAAACATCAAAAGACTTCTTAAACTTAAGAAGTCTTTTCTTTTTTATACATTGTAACAATAATTTGCATCAATCGTCAAATACATATAATCAACAAAAACCAAAATAGCTTGGAAACAATTTTATCAATTCAAAACCTCGATAAAAAATACGGAAAAGTTCATGCCGTAAATAATCTTTCTTTCGATATTCAAAAAGGAACTGTTTATGGAATTTTAGGACCTAACGGAAGTGGAAAATCTACCACTTTAGGTATTATTTTAAATGTAGTAAATAAAACCTCTGGTAACTTTAGTTGGTTCAATGGAAAATTATCCACCCACGAAGCGTTAAAAAAAGTAGGAGCAATTATAGAGCGTCCTAACTTCTACCCATACATGAGCGCTGTTCAAAACCTACAGTTAATTTGTAAAATTAAAGGAGTTTCATACGATAAAATTGAAGAGAAACTAAAAACCGTTAACCTTTATGAGCGTAGAAATAGCAAGTTTAAAACTTACTCTTTAGGAATGAAACAACGTTTGGCCATTGCTTCTGCTCTGCTAAATGATCCTGAAATTCTAATTTTAGATGAGCCTACAAACGGACTAGATCCTCAAGGAATACATGAAATTCGTCAAATAATTAAAGAAATTGCTAAAAATGGAACTACAATTTTATTAGCCTCTCACCTACTCGACGAGGTTGAAAAAGTATGTTCTCATGTAGTAGTAATAAGAAATGGAGTAAAGTTATACAGTGGTAGAGTTGATGAAATGACTGCTTCTAACGGTTTTTTTGAACTTCAAGCAGATAATCAAGAAACACTTAAACAGCTTTTAGAAAATCATTCAGCTATAGGTAGTATCAAAGAAGAAAATGGCGTTTTAATAGCTAGTCTAGCTTCAGAATTATCTGCGTCAGAAATCAATACGTTTTTATTTAATAAAGGAGTTTCTCTTTCTCATTTAGTAAAACGTAAACCTAGCTTAGAACAACAATTCTTAGACCTAACCAACAACCAATAAACTTACATCATGTTACGACTTTTAAATATAGAAATTCATAAATTAAAATATAACAGAGCTAGTAAAGTTCTCTCAATTATATACTTCGCTTTATTAACCTCTATTGCTTTAATTGCAGCAATAAAGTTTGATATTGGTCCCATTAAGTTTCATTTAGCTGAACAAGGAATTTTCAATTTCCCATATATATGGCACTTTAACACCTACATGGCAGCTATTTTTAAATTTTTCTTACTATTAGTTATCGTTTCTATGATGGCTAACGAGTATAGTTACAAAACTTTAAAACAAAACTTAATTGATGGTCTAAGTAAAAAAGAGTTTATCCTTTCAAAGTTTTATACAGTTATAGCTTTTGCTCTTATTTCTACAATTTTTGTTTTTATAGTATCATTAATTCTTGGAGCAATCTATTCTGATTTTAATGAAATTGCAATCATATTTTCTGACTTAGATTATTTATTTGCTTTTTTCATTAAGCTTTTAGGTTTTTTCTCTTTTGGATTATTCCTAGGAGTTTTAATTAAACGATCTGCCTTTGCTGTAGCTGCTATGATTGTTTGGTTAATTATTGAAAGTTTAATTAAAGGGTATTTATACTGGACATTTAGAAATGTAAAGACTGGTATTGATGAAGCTGTAAACTCAATCATGCAATTTTTCCCTCTAGAATCTATGGCTAATTTAATTAAAGAACCATTTACACGATTAGGAGCAGTAAAATCAGTTGCTAACCAAATAGGAGAAAACTTTACTAAAGATTATTCAGTTAGCCTCTTCAACATAGCAATCGTATTAATTTGGACAGCTATTTTTATTTATTCATCATATGCTTTGTTAAAAAAACGAGATTTGTAGAGGGTTTTATGTAGTTTAGTTGTTTTATTTGTATAAATAATTTCATTTGAATGAAGAAACTACTACTACTAACGTTTTTTATCATAGCTTCCTTATCTCTATATAGTCAAAAAGAAGCTAATTTTTGGTATTTTGGGAACAATGCAGGGTTAGACTTTAACTCAGGGAATCCAGTAGCTTTAAATGACGGTTTATTGAGAACCGATGAAGGCTGTTCTTCTATTTCTGACGAAAATGGTAATCTTTTGTTTTATTCAGACGGTATTAATGTTTGGACTAAAAACCATGAACTAATGCGTTACTCTAACGGTAGTTTAGCTAATAATCTAGAAGGGAACCCATCAAGTTCACAGTCTGGTTTAATCGTTCCTAACCCTGAAGACAAAAACCTTTACTATATTTTTACAGTAGGTACGGATTTTATAGGTAACCTTCCTTACCCTGATAACCCAGGATTTAAGTTTTACACCATCGACATCTCTAAAGGAAATGGAGGTGAAATTATTTCTGGACCTATTAACCTGTCTAATGGACGAGATAGAGAGTGGTCTGAAAAAGTAACAGCTGTTCAAGGAAAAGATTGTAAAGAAATATGGATTTTATCTATAGTACAAGATACTTTTTATGCTTATAAAATTGATATAAACGGAGTAGACTTTACTAACCCTGTCACATCATCTTCATCTTATTTTTTAAGAGATAAAAGAGGCTATTTAAAAGCATCTCCTGATGGGAGTAAAATAGCATTAGCTGACTTTACAAATGACGGAATAGGAAGATTAGTACTATATAATTTTGATAATGTTACAGGTAAAGTAGTTTCTAACGGACTAATTCTTACAGATGGTCCAACTGATGGTTCTCCATATGGTGTTGAATTCTCCCAAGAATCTACAAAACTGTATGCTTCTTTATATCATGAAAATAGTAACTCTTTCAGAATTTTTCAATATAACCTATTAGATGCTAACATTGCACAAACCAAAACTCAGGTTCATCAAGAACAAGGCTATAGAGGTGCTTTACAATTAGCTCCAAACGGAAAAATATATGCTTCTATTCCAGATAGACGTTATTTAGGAGCTATAGAGAATCCAGAAGACAACGCTGCTAATATTCAATTTACTTCAAATGCTATAGACTTAAAAGGAGCCTTATCTTCACAAGGACTACCACCTTTTATTCAATCTTTTTTTGCTCCTGTAAAGTTAATCGACTTAAGTTCTAACGAAGTCTTAAACAATACTAATCAAGTTTTTTGTATTGGGGAAACTTATAATATAGTACCAGAAAAGAACAACCCTAACGACACGTATACTTGGTTTAAAGATGGAAAAGTAATCGCAAATACTAGGGCTCTAACAGTTAATAATACTAATTATGGTAGTGGTTTATATGAGATACAAATAGAATCAAACTCCTATTGTAAAAAAACATTCACTGGTAAAGTCCAAATAACATTTGAACCAAAACCAACAATTAATACGATTCAACCATACATACAATGTGATTTTGATAGTACCCCTATTGATGGTTTTACAACTTTTAACCTTGAAATACTAGAAAATGCTTTAGTAAATAACCTTTCCGAAGTTACAATTGAATTTTTTGAAACATCTGACACTAATTTTTCTTCACCTATTAACAAAAATAACTACACAAATTTAGTGGCAATAAATCACTCTATAACAGTTAGAGTTACTAATAATACAACAAAATGTTATCAAACTGACGTAATTAATTTACAGGTAAACCCTACTGGTTTAACTACATATAATGATGAATATATCCATGAATTAGATCAAAACTCATCTAATTCTGATGCTAAATTTAGTATTGGTACAAACAACGGTTTTTTTGATTTTTCCTTAAAAACTCAACAAATAATTAATAGCTCAGGTGGAACTTTGTCTGAAACCACTCACGATTTTCAATACTACAGAACAGCAGAAGATGCTGCCTTACAAACAAACCAAATTCTACCCCCATACGAAGATGATTTATTTACCAATAATTCCGATGTATATGTTAGAATTTCAAATAAGGGAGCTGCATCTTGTGAATCTGTTGGTAACTTTAAAATTTTTGTGGAAAAAATTCCAGCTCCTCAAGGAAATCTTAATGACATTATTTTATGTGTTGACAACCCAAGGTTAAATCCTCAACCCCATACAGTTGCATTAAATGCTGATACAGGAAATGCTACGGACACATACAAATGGTATCTAAACGGAAGTATAATTTCAGGTAAAAACTCTTCAGTTCTAAATGCAAGCTCTACAGGTGAATATAAAGTTGAAGCCTATAGAACTCATCCAAACATCAGTTCCCCTTTTATGGGATATAATACATTTTTTGTTAAAGAATCTAACCAAGCGTTGATTGTAAATATTAAATCAGTAGACGATCAAGATAATCCAGACAGTAATAAGATTGAAATTACTGTTGATGGATTAGGAGACTATGAATACGCTTTAAACAGTACAAATATCAGTAATTTTAGTAAGGGTAATGAGAACCTTACATACACTTTTACTAATATTCCACCTGGACTAAACTCAATTTCTATTAGAGACAGAAATGGATGTGGAGTTACTACATCTAACAAAATTTCAACTATCTATTTTCAACGTCATTTTACCCCTAATGGAGATGGATATTTTGACACATGGAAAGTTTTAGGAGTTGATAATGACTATTATAATGTTGTTAAAGTCCAAATTTTTAATCGTTTTGGAAAACTTCTTAGTGAAATTACCGATAAAAATCATCCAGGATGGAATGGCGTATATAACGGAACTACATTACCTTCAAATGACTATTGGTATAATGCTGAATTAATTAATTCTAATGGAAAAATAAGGAAAAAGACAGGACATTTCTCTTTACTGAGAAAGTAACACTCTTTAAAATATAACAAAAGAATACGGATAGTTTACCTAAAAAACTATCCGTATTTTTGTTGAATGAACTTTGAATTACACTCAGAATTTAAACCTACAGGAGATCAACCACAGGCGATTAAACAATTAGCTAATGGAATTCTAGCCGACGAAAGATATCAAACACTTTTAGGTGTTACGGGGTCTGGTAAAACTTTTTCAGTAGCCAATGTTGTTGCTGAAGTCAATCGTCCAACATTAGTATTGGCTCATAACAAAACCTTAGCTGCCCAATTGTATTCTGAGTTCAAGCAGTTCTTTCCAAACAATGCTGTAGAGTATTTCGTTTCATATTATGACTACTACCAACCAGAAGCTTATATTCCTGTAACAGGAACCTATATTGAAAAAGACTTATCCATCAATGATGAAATAGAACGCTTACGAATTAGTACCTCTTCTTCCCTACTTTCAGGGCGTCGAGATGTGCTAGTAGTAGCCTCGGTATCTTGTTTGTATGGTATTGGAAATCCGACTGAATTCAAAAAGAATGTCATCACCATTGAAGTTGATCAACAAATTTCTCGCACCAAATTTTTACATCGCTTAGTAACAAGTTTATATGCACGTACTGAAGTTGAAGTAAAAAGCGGAACGTTTAAAGTAAAAGGTGACGTCGTTACAATTTATCCTTCCTATGGTGAAAACGGTTATCGAATTCACTTTTTTGGAGATGAAATAGAAGAAATAGAAACCTTCGATATTGAAACCAACGAAGTTCTTACGCGATTAGACAAGCTGAATATTTATCCTGCTAACCTATTCGTAACCTCTCCAGATATACTACAAAACGCCATTCATCAAATTCAGGAGGATATGGTAAAACAGGTAGATTATTTTAAAGAAATAGGAAAACATTTAGAAGCAAAACGTTTACAAGAGCGTACTGAGTTTGACTTAGAGATGATTCGTGAGTTAGGCTATTGTTCTGGAATTGAAAATTATTCTCGTTACTTAGACGGAAGAGAAGCGGGTACCCGTCCTTTCTGTTTGTTAGATTATTTTCCTGATGACTACTTGATGGTGATTGATGAAAGTCATGTTACCGTACCACAAGTTCACGCGATGTATGGCGGAGATAGAAGTCGAAAAGAAAACTTGGTAGAATACGGATTCCGTTTACCTGCTGCAATGGATAACCGTCCATTAAAGTTTGAAGAGTTCGAAGCTTTACAAAACCAAGTAATCTACGTTTCTGCAACACCAGCAGATTATGAATTACAAAAAACCGAAGGTTTATTTGTAGAACAAGTTATTAGACCAACAGGACTATTAGATCCTGAAATTGAAATCCGCCCGAGTTTAAATCAAATAGATGATTTAATTGAAGAAATTCAAGTGCGTGTAGAAAAAGACGAACGTACTTTGGTTACTACCTTAACAAAACGTATGGCTGAAGAATTAGCTAAATACTTAACTAGAATTCAAGTACGTTGCCGTTATATACATTCGGATGTAGATACCTTAGAACGCGTAGAAATTATGCAAGACTTACGTAAAGGCTTGTTTGATGTACTGATTGGAGTTAACCTACTTAGAGAAGGATTAGACCTTCCAGAAGTATCGTTAGTGGCTATTTTAGATGCTGACAAAGAAGGTTTTTTACGTTCACATCGTTCATTAACACAAACCGTAGGTCGTGCTGCACGTAACGTAAACGGTAAGGCAATTATGTATGCGGACAAAATTACCAATAGCATGCAACTCACTATTGATGAGACCAATCGCAGACGTGAAAAGCAAATTAATTACAATACGGCTCACGAAATTACTCCAACTCAAATCAATAAAAAGATAGACAATACTTTATCTAAAAATGCGATTACCTCATATCATTATGATAATGTGGCACAAAAAGCTGCTGAACAAGAGTTGGAATACCTGCCTAAACAAGAAATAGAAAAACGTATTCGCACTAAACGCAAGCAAATGGAAGAAGCTGCCAAAGCTTTAGACTTTTTAGTAGCAGCACAATTACGAGATGAAATTGAGGTTTTAAGAGAAAAACTGTAAGTAAATTTAGTTTGATTCTTAATTTTTAATAATTTGCCCTCACTATCGAACGATATCAATCCTTGAAACGAAATATATCTTAACCATTGACGATAATTAAACGAGACAATGTACTTACCATTAAAAAATACATTTGAAAAAATTCTAAAAATAACAGATGAAGATTGGGATATTTTTGAATCTATCCTAGAAACGAAAAAACTCAAAAAAAAAGAATATTTGTTAAAACAGGGGCAAATTTGTCGAGGGATTTACTTCTTATCAGAAGGAACAATTAGAACTTTTCACATTAATAATAATGGTAAGGAAATAAATACCGCATTCTACTTTCAAAATGATTTTCTCCGTGAAATTGAGAGTATGACTAATAAAATCCCTTCTCAAAAAAACATCCAAGCAATTAAAAACAGTACAGTTTTTTATATTGATAAAACTAAATTAATAACTCTTTATGAAAAATCTGAGTTCTACCAAAAGTTAGGACGAATGGTATTGGAAAAATTAACCATATGCGAACAAAAATATTCTTCATTTTTAACAGCATATTCACCTAAAGAAAGGTATTTATACATTCTCGAAAACCGTCCTGAATTAATTGAACAGATTCCCCTTCAATATTTAGCTTCATACTTGGGAATAAGTAGAGAGTCTTTAAGTAGAATTCGAAAAAGAATTTAATAATTGATTTTGTGACTTTCGTCAAAAGAAAGGAGTTAACTTCTCAATAGTTTTGAGCCTTAATAAATAAACACTCAAAATATGAAACAATTAATTCTAATAAATCTTTTAAGCACAATCAGCCTTTTGAACTGTAAGGCACAAAATCAAAACAATATGAAAAATCAAATTAAAGAGACAGTAATGTCAATTGAAAAAGCTGCAGCGAACAGAAATAATAAACAACTTAAGGAGTTCTTACACAAAGACTACCGAGTAATAGCAAATCGATTTAAAGGAAGTGAAAATACTGTAATCATTTCAAAAGAAACCTATTTACAAATGATGAAAGACGAAAAAATAGGAGGCACTAGTTATAATATCAATTTCAATGATGTAAAAACTTTAGGACACACAGCAATTGTAGATGTTCTGTATTCATCAGAAACAGCATCAGATATGCATAAATTCCTTGTCTTAATTCAAGATAAAAACAATAAATGGAAAATTGTAAGTGATATTCCTATTGTATTGTAATAAATATCTGTACAGAACCAACAACGTATATAAAACCGATAGCGAAACAATTAAAACACCTACAAAAAAAACCTCACTGTAACAGTGAGGTTTTTTTAAATATATTACTAAGAATTAATTAAAAAAAGTTTTAAGCGCTTAAAACTTCTCCTACTTTATCAGCAGCTTCTTGGAACTCAGTAGCTGAGATAATTTCCATTCCACTGTTGTCAATTAATTCTTTTGCTTCTTTAGCATTTGTTCCTTGTAAACGACAAATAATAGGCACATTAATTTTGTCTCCCATATTTTTATAAGCATCTACAACACCTTGAGCAACACGATCACAACGAACGATTCCTCCAAAAATGTTTACTAAGATAGCTTTTACATTAGGATCTTTTAAAATAATTCCGAAAGCAGTTTCAACACGTTGTGCATCTGCAGTACCACCAACATCTAAGAAGTTAGCTGGATCACCACCTGCTTGCTTAATTAAATCCATAGTTCCCATTGCTAAACCAGCTCCGTTTACCATACATCCAACGTTACCATCTAAATCTACATAGTTTAATCCTGCAGCTTTAGCTTCTACTTCAATTGGGTTTTCTTCACGTAAATCACGCATTGCAGCATAATCTTTATGACGGTATAATGCATTCTCATCTAACGACACTTTAGCATCTACTGCCATAATTTTATCATCAGATGTTTTTAATACTGGGTTAATTTCAAACATCGAAGAATCAGACTTGATGTATGCAGTATATAAAGCAGTAACAAACTTTACCATTTCTTTTAAAGCCCCACCGCTTAAACCTAAGTTAAAAGCAATTTTACGAGCTTGGAAAGGTAATAATCCTGTTCCTGGATCAATTTCTTCTGTAAAAATTAAGTGTGGAGTTTCTTCTGCCACAGTTTCAATATCCATACCTCCTTCAGTAGAATACATAATCATGTTTCTACCTGTGGCACGGTTTAACAAAACTGACATATAAAATTCATCTGGCTCACTATCACCAGGATAATATACATCCTCAGCAATTAACACTTGGTTAACTAACTTACCTTCTGCTGAAGTTTGAGGAGTTACTAACATCATTCCTAAAATGTCATCAGCAATACTTTTTACCTCATCTAAGTTTTTAGCTAACTTAACACCACCACCTTTTCCACGACCACCTGCGTGTACTTGAGCTTTGATTACATGCCAACCAGTACCTGTTTCTTCTGTTAATTTCTTCGCTGCTTCAACAGCTTCTTCTGGAGTATTTGCAACAATTCCACGTTGAATACGAACGCCAAAACTGCTTAATATTTCTTTACCTTGATATTCGTGTAAGTTCATTAGATATGAATTTTTAAAGTCGAACAAAAATACAAATTCAATTTATAATACCTTATAAATTGTACTTTAATTTATGATTAAAATCAATTTTATTTAATTTCCATTTTTACATTTTTTTAACATTTAAGCATGTAACATTCTTTTTTTTAACAGGTCTTTACTGTAATTAACATGATTTTGTGATTTATTTATCCTAATCATAATAATTTAGCCCAACAACTAATACTATATCTCAATCAACTATGCTTAAAGTTTTAGCATTTATTACAACCTGTTTCTTCTTTATAGGAGTTACAAATGCCCAAACCATTAACCAAAACAGAAAAAAACTAGACGTAATACGTGTAGATTCACCTCCAAAAATTGACGGAAAATTAGATGATGCTGCTTGGAAAAATGTTCCTGCCGCAAAAGACTTTGTAATGATGCGTCCCGATAACGGAAAAGCAGAACCTGACACCCATAAAACAGTAGTAAAATTAGTGTACGATGATAATGCTATTTACATCAGTGCTAAAATGTACGATCCTGAACCATCTAAAATACCTGCTGAGTTTACTAACAGAGACAATATTGGTAACAGTGATTTCTTTTTAATAACCATTAACCCTAACGATGATGGACAAAATCCTTTTGAATTTATTGTAACCAGTTCTGGTGCGCAAGCAGATTCAAAAGTATCAAACGGAAATGAAGATTTTAACTGGAGTGCTGTATGGGATAGCGATTTTAGTATTAATGAAGACTCTTGGGTTGTAGAAATGAAGATTCCTTATAGAGCTTTACGTTTTGCCAATGTTCCGGTTCAATCATGGGGAATTAACTTCCACAGAAAAGTATTGAATTTAAATGCTCAATTTACTTGGAATCATATTGATAACCAACAAGGAAACTGGACGCAATACGATGGTTTATATGAAAACTTCACCAACATAAAACCTCCTACTCGATTAAACTTTTATCCGTATGCATCGGCAACTACTACCACTAAAGATGGTAATACTGATTTTGACTGGAGTGTAGGTATGGATGTAAAATATGGAATTACAGAAAACTTTACTTTAGACGCTACTTTAATTCCTGATTTTAGCCAAGTAGGTTTTGATAATGTTACCTTAAACCTTGGTCCTTTTGAACAACAATTTACAGAACAACGTCAGTTTTTTACTGAAGGAACTGAACTATTTAGTAAAGGACGCTTATTTTATTCAAGAAGAATTGGAGGAAGACCAATAGATCAATTTTCTGGTGAACGAAGAGATGATGAAGAATTTACTGATGGGAAAAAAGTTAACGATGAAGTTATAGATGTTCCTGATAAAGTTCAAATGCTAAACGCCATAAAAATATCTGGAAGAACCAAAGGAGGTTTAGGTGTTGGTTTTTTTAACGCCATTACCGAAAAAACAGAAGCTACTGTTGAAAGAACTGAGCAAACAATTAATGGCTTAGATACTATTAGTAATATTAGTACCTATAAAACTACAGTAAACCCGTTTTCTAACTACAATATTATGGTATTGGATCAGCAGTTTAATCAAAACTCGTCAATTACCTTAATCAATACTAATGTAACTCGTGACGGGCGATTTAGAGATGCTAACGTTACTGGACTTCTATGGCATGTTGAAGACAAAGAAAGTAAGTATAATATAGATGGTAGCTTTAAAATGAGTAATATTTCTGATGATGCAGACAATCCTAATACTGGGTACGCTTTTGATACCAGTATAGGTAAACAATCAGGAAATTGGCGTGGAGAAATTGGGTATAACTTTGAAAACAAAGACTACAACCCTAATGATATGGGGATTCTTTTTAGCAATAATGAACAAACTATTTACGGTTTTGTTGGTTACCGTTTGTTAAAACCTAAAGGAATATTTAATAATTATGGAGCCAACATATACTATAACTTTAACTTTTTGCACAATCCAGGAACTTATATTGGTACTAATACCGGCTTATCTTTTTGGGCTGATACCAAAAAACGATTCAGCTTTGGAGGAAACTTAAATTATAGTACTGAACGAAAAGACTTTTTTGAACCAAGAGAAGGAACAACAAGTGGCATCTACTTTAACAGACCTGAAAGGCTGAATGTGAACCATTGGGGATCTACCGACTATAGAAAAAAGTTTGCAATAGATTATAATTGGTATTATACCTTTTATAACGACAACCCTAAAGAAGACTATGGCTTTAGATTTTCACCTAGATATCGCTTTACTAACAAATTTTCTTTAATTTACGGTTTTAGGTATGGAAAAACCAATAACGATCAAGGATATGTTACAAAAGTTGATGAGGATGATATAGAAGAAAAACCTTCATTGGCTCCTTTAAAAGATCATATTATTTTCGGACAACGCGATTGGACTACATACGACAATTCTTTAACAGGAAAATATACTTTCAGTACAAAATCGGCAGTATCATTATCATTTAGACATAACTGGAGTAAAGTTCCATATCAAGGAAAATATTTTAGCTTAAATGAACAAAATGGAGAACTTACAGAAAACAACTACCAAGGAGAGCACGACAGAAACTTTAATAGTTGGAACTTGGATGTAAACTATCAATGGCAGTTTGCTCCAGGGAGTCAATTAATATTTTTCTACAGAAACTCAATAAGGCCAGATCATGATTTTGCTCCTGCAAACATTGATTTTAAAAACAACATCTCAAAACTTTTTGATCAAAGCATGCAACACAGGTTTTCAGTTCGATTAGTTTATTTTATCGATTACAACAACATCAAAAACATAATTTAAATACACGTTTATGTATTGTTTGAAATCAGATAAGCATTAAAGCTTATCTGATTTCTTTTTTATACTTTCGTTACTTAGAAAATAATACTATGATTGTTGCTAAAAACATCCACAAACATTACGGAGAGGTAGAAATATTAAAAGGCGTTGATCTTCATATAAAAAAAGGAGAAATTGTAGCTATTGTTGGTCCTTCAGGAGCTGGAAAAACAACCTTACTGCAAATTTTAGGAACCTTAGATAAACCATTAAAAGATCAGAGCTACGAATTATTGGTAGATGGTGTTTCTATCAAAGATTTAAACGACACAAAAGTTTCTGCCTTCCGAAATAAACACATCGGATTCATTTTTCAATTTCATCAGTTATTACCAGAGTTTACTGCCTTAGAAAATGTTTGTATCCCTGCCTTTATAGGAGGAAAAGGAAAAGTAGAAACCGAAAAAAGAGCCAAAGAATTACTAGCCTTTTTAGGATTATCGCATAGAGAAAATCATAAACCTAACGAGCTTTCTGGAGGAGAACAACAACGTGTTGCTGTTGCCAGAGCTTTAATTAATGAACCTTCTGTTATTTTTGCTGACGAACCTTCAGGAAACCTTGATTCTACCTCAGCAAAAAACTTACATGAATTGTTTTTTAAATTACGTGATGAGTTTGGACAAACGTTTGTATTAGTTACACACAACAAAGAATTAGCAAAAATGGCTGATAGAACGCTTACAATGAAAGACGGAATTATTGTTGAATGATGTAACTATTTAAAGTTTCTTGCTACTAATTAATAAATCACTCCCATGAAAGAAACTTTTCAAGAACTTGTTACTTATTTAAAAAAACCTGTTTTAGAAGAAGATACCAACCAAGATATTTCGTATCGATTCCAAAAATTCTTTCACCTCCTTTTCATAAGCATTATTACAGGTGCAATATTATCGCCTCTTTTTCTTCTTGTTCAAGAATTAGGTTTGATAAACATGAATGAACATGCTATGGAGGAATTACTAAAAGCGCATACCAAATGGTTTATCGCTTTTCTTACAATCATTTTAGCTCCTTTGTTTGAAGAGTTATTTTTTAGAGCACCAATCACCTTATTTCATGGTAAAAAAACTTTTAAAATAGCCTTTTATGTATTTGCGCTACTTTTTGGTTTGGTACATTTAACTAACTTTAATATTACCACCAACGTACTTTTATTAGCACCAATACTAGTAGCTCCACAAACTATATTGGGTGGTTATTTAGGGTTTATCAGGGTTCGTTTTGGTTTACAATGGAGTATCTTATTACACGCTTGTTATAATGCTTTCTTTGTTTTGCTTAGTTTTGCAGGAGATTTAGCATAAAATGAACAAAAAGGAGCTCAAAGAATTTTTAGACGAAAAAGTAACACAATACAATAATCCAGATTTTATTGATAGTGACCCCATTCAAATTCCACACCAATTTTCGGTAAAAGAGGATATTGAAATTGCTGGTTTTTTAGCTGCAACTATTGCTTGGGGAAACCGTAAAATGATTATTAACAACTCCCATAAAATGATGGATTTAATGGGAAATTCTCCGTACGATTTTGTCCTCAATCATTCTGAAGAAGATTTAGCTGATTTTGACGGATTTGTACACCGAACGTTTAATGCTGATGATTTTAAGCTCTTTGTTCAATCGTTAAAAAACATCTACCAAAATCATGCTGGATTAGAAGCTGTGTTACAACCAAAAGATAATGCCGATAATTATCAGCATGCTATTCATAACTTTAAACAAGTATTTTTTGAAATTCCACACCAATCAAGAACTTTAAAACATATTTCTGACCCTTTAAAAGGTTCTGCATCCAAAAGAATTAACATGTTTTTACGTTGGATGGTTCGTGATAATACAACTGGAGTCGATTTAGGTATTTGGAAAACACATTCTCCAGCGCATTTACACTGTCCGCTAGATGTACATACAGGAAATATTGCTCGAAAATTAAAAATTCTTACTAGAAAACAAAACGATTGGAAAGCCATTCAAGAACTTGATGTAACTCTAAGAAAGTTTGATAAAAAAGATCCTGTTAAGTATGATTTTGCCTTATTTGGCCTAGGTGTTTTTGAAAAATTTTAGTTTTACTAAAAAAAGTAGTTATTTAGTAGGTATGAAAAATAGTTTTGATAAAATGATGTCTTTAGATATTTATGTATCAAATTTAGACAAAGAAGAATACGTTAAAATTGCTGATGACCTTAATCCTTCATCTAAAAAAAGTATAAACCTTTTAAGTTGGGGAATTCAAGACTTGTTTATTGAAAAAGAACTATACAGTGACTTAAAACTCATAAAAACATTTTCAAAAAGCTTCAACTGGAAAAATAACATTACATCTATAATAAAAGAAAACGATTATGAATCTTTAGTTCTTACCGATATACAAAAGAAAATAATTTGGGTAAGTGATGGTTTTACCAAAATGACGGGCTACGAAAAAGAATTTGCATTAAACAAAACCCCACTATTTTTACAAGGAGAAAAAACAAAGGAAACTACTAGAAAAAGAATTCAAACAAAACTTTTAAAAGGAAAACCATTTAAAGATGTAATCATTAATTACAGAAAAGATAAATCTACCTATAAATGTGAACTATACATAATTCCGCTACATAATAAAAACAACTCGGAAATCACACATTTTTTAGCTTTAGAAAAAGAAGTGGTTTAAGCTTTAAGCAAATGCAAACATTTATTCACTACTTTTTACATTTTGGTTTCCCTGTAATTATAGCCTATCTATTTTTTAAAAATAACTGGAAAAAAATTGCGCTATTACTACTTGCTACCATGTTGGTAGATGTAGATCACTTATTAGCAAGTCCTATATTTGATCCTAACCGATGTAGTTTTGGTTTTCACATATTCCATTCCTACTATGCAATAGGACTGTATGTTATCTTACTTTTTTTAAAAAGACCTTATAACATTATCGGTATAGGGTTACTACTACACATGCTAACCGATTTTATCGATTGTTTATTTATGTATAACGCCTGTAGCTCTTGCTTAGAAAATTCCCCAGCAAAAAATTTATTAGAACCAATAAGCAAATTACTTTTTTAACAGTAAATCACAGTACCAAAAACTTCTATCATAGTTTTTAGTGGTGCTTTCCTCTGTTTTCTTAGTTTTCTTTGAATCTTGATAACAATTGTCATCATCACTTTTATGCAAAGTATACGATTTCAACACCTTCTCTCCTATTTCAAACTCCACAGGTTTCTTAAAAATAGGTCCGTCATAACAAAAGGTATGAAACTCACCATTTTCTCCGCAAACATCTACTCCTTCAGGAAGCTCATTGATAAAGTCTTCATCAATAACTCTCCCTACAAACTCTTCTCCTAATAATTTTGCATTCACACAAACAGTTATTGTTTTAAAACCTAGGGCTAAAAACTCACGAAGTAACTCTTTTGTATCTTGTTTCCATAACGGATACACACCTGTAATTCCTACTTCTTGCAGTTTCGAATCACGATAAGCTCTTAAATCCTCTAAAAAAATATCTCCAAAAATACCATTTACAAGCCCTGCATCTTTTAACTCAGCCGTTTTCTCCTTCATTTTCTGATTGTACAAATCCATTGTAACTTCAGCAGGAAAATATATTTTTTCTAAAGGAATCCCTATACTTTCAGCCTGTGCATCTAACAAATCTTCATGCAACCCATGCATTGAAACACGTTGATAATCTTGATTTACATTCGTTATCAACTTTTGCACATCATATTCTTTTTGCTGTAATATTTTGTATAATGCTAATGAAGAGTCTTTTCCAGAGCTCCAGTTAAAATAGGCTTTTTTCATACAGCAAATATGCATAAAAAAAACTCTAAAAGTAAAATTCATTTATTTCATTATTATAATGTAACACTATTACAAACGGATGCTAAACCTTACAACTGTAACTCAAGACAAACGATAATCGAAGTAAAAAATGAAACAATCTCATGAATCAAAAACGGTCACTTCTAGTGAAATTCACGGAACGAAGTGAAGGGAATTTTGTATCGAGAAGTATTCGGTAATAACAAAGTTCTCGATACTATTTTGTTCCTCTTTGTTGCACAAAATCACTCGAACTGACATTTAAAAACGTTATTATGAATGGAACACTAATCTCTTGAATGAGAGTTACTCATAAACATATGCTTTCATTTTGTCTTGATACAATACGAAACAAAAAATCAAGACTTCTTTTTCTTTTTTTGAATTCTACGTTGTATTCCGTATTCGAATCCAGACCGTAAACTCTTTGGATTCTCTTCTACTCCATAACCTCGAATTCTACCAAAATAAAAATAGGTCGGCGTTTATCCATACTCTTCTCAACCTTCTCGCAATGACGATAGTCTAAAAACAGGTTACTCCCTCCCCACTCTTCACAACTACGAAAAAACACTTCGGAAATCCGCATTTTTTTCTGCATATATCACCTTTTAAATCTTTATTCAAATAGATAGTTTTGTATACATAAAATCATGAATTATGGAAGAAGTAGTTTTTAAAGCCTTATTATCTGATACTAAATTTAATAGAATAGACAATTTTATTCAAGAAGTAATTAACACTAACAAAAATAACGGAGCTACCTACGAGTCAGTAAGAGAGTCTCTTATAAAATTGGTTTTATACCGATTTATTAAAATAGACACTAATGCTTCTAACGATTGTATTCTACGAGAAAATAATTTTTATCAAGCACGCGAATTAGGTAGTGTGAGCTCTTGGTTAGAAAAACGACGTACTTACGAATACTCTTAATAAGATTTCTTACTCTTTAAAATAAAGACAATACCAAACTATCACTCCGAGTGAAATTTACAAAATTGTAGTGAAGGAAATTTTGTATCGAGAAGTACTCGGTAATAACAAGCTTCTCGATACTATTTTGTTCCACTACGTTGCACAAAATCACTCGAACTGACATTTAAAACGTTATTATAAATGGAACCTAGTGGAGTGATGTAATCTCATGAATAGGAGTTATTCATAAACGCATACTTTCATTTTGTCTTGTTACAAAACGAAACAAAAAATCAAGACTTATTTTTCTTTTTTTGAATTCTACGTTGTATTCCGTATTCGAATCCAGACCGTAAACTCTTTGGATTCTCTTCTACTCCATAACCTTGAATTCTACTAAAATAAAAATAGGTCGGTGTTTTTCCATACTCTTCTCTACTCCTCGCAATGACGGTAATAAAACGTCCTCAGAAAGCAAGCCGAAAATTACACCACAAGAAACGTTACAAATGAAAAGCTGTTTGAGCGACAGCGAGTTCTTTTCATTTAGTTTCGAGGATGTTAATTTTCGAGTGAAGATTTCGAAAGACTAGATTTTTTGATTCTTTTTCATCAATGGAAAAAGAATAATACTACAATAAACAAAACATCCTTATTAACAGAATACAGTGAGTAACATAATCTCATAAATTGGAGTTATTCATAAACGCATACTTTCATTTTGTCTTGATACAAAACAAAACAAAACAAAAAATCAAGACTTATTTTTCCTTTTTTGAATTCTACGTTGTATTCCGTATTCGAATCCAGACCGTAAACTCTTTGGATTCTCTTGTACTCCATAACCTTGAATTCTGGCAAAATAAAAATAGGTCGGCGTTTATCCATACTCTTCTCTACTCCTCGCAATGACGGTAATAAAACGTCCTCAGAAAGCAAGCCGAAAATTACACCACAAGAAACGTTACAAATGAAAAGCTGTTTGAGCGACAGCGAGTTCTTTTCATTTAGTTTCGAGGATGTTAATTTTCGAGTGAAGATTTCGAAAGACTAGATTTTTTGATTCTTTTTCATCAATGGAAAAAGAATAATACTACAATAAACAAAACATCCTTATTAGCAGAATACAGTGAGTAACGTAATCTCATAAATTGGAGTTACTCACAAACATATGCTTTCATTTTGTCTTGATACAAAACGAAACAAAAAGTCAAGACTTATTTTTCCTTTTTTGAATTCTACGTTGTATTCCGTATTCGAATCCAGACCGTAAACTCTTTGGATTCTCTTGTACTCCATAACCTTGAATTCTACTAAAATAAAAATAGGTCGGTGTTTTTCCATACTCTTCTCTACTCCTCGCAATTACGATAATAAAATGTCATTTCGAACCGAGCGCTAGCGAAGTGTAAGAAATCTAATTATTCAGAGTTACTCATAACTTTGAGACCTCTCACATCGGTTAGAGGTAACAGAAATAGACCTTCTTAGAAAACACAATTACATACTTTTCAACCTTTCAATTTCCTCTAACACCTTATCAAAAGTAGTTTGTAACCCCGCCACTTCACTTTGTAACTTAACCTCTTTTACATAATCATTTTCTAGTAATACCAACTCCAGATGTCTTTTTCGTTGAGTAATCCATTTTGTATCTTTTACTGTTAGGTTATTTTGATGTAACAACGTTGTACACGCATGTAACCCTCGTAATACTATTGCTCTTTTCTTTTGTAACTCTTGTAATGTTTCTTGTCTATTTCGTAAACTTTTAGCCACTTTTTTCTGTAATCGCTCTAATTCAGGTATGGCTTTTTGTTGTTCTTCCTCTATAAAGGCAGTAGCATGTGTTAATTCAGTAACAGATGTTTTTAATTCCAGTACTTTATATAGCGGAATCAGTTTATCTAACTGTTGTAAGTTATAATTTCTCCGTTTTAACGATAGTGACTTAACTGTATCGGTTGATACTTCTAAATAATTAGCTACTGCACTAATAGAACAATAAAAAAAGAGTCTTATTTTCTCTAACATAGCTTGTACACTTTTTAAAGTAACATCTTTTTGGGTGTACACCTCTTGTACACTTTTTTAGTTCGCAATTATTTTAGTGTACACCAGTTGTACACTTTTCAAAATCATAACTTTTTTGGTGTACAAAAAACACCCAAAAAAGTCCAATACTATGATTGGACTTAAAGAAGCTTAGGCAGCCAACGTTGTTTTGTGAGTTTCAATTTGTGCAATTGCATCTGTTAATACCGTTACTTGCGCCTCTAGTTGTTGATGATCTATTTGATCTTCTAACACATTTACAGAACTGTAATTGGCATTTCGATTTTCTAACGATTTTAATTTCGTTTCTTCACGCTCAATTTTTAGTTCCAAGCTACGCTTTTCTTTTTCGTCGGTAATAACACCTAATGCCGATTCAAAACCAGCAATAATAGCTTTTACACTCACAATCCCCTCTTTAACGGTGGTGGTTCTTTCTGCCTTGTCTTCTAACGATTCCCCTAAATTTCGAAGTCTTCTTTCTAATAAGGTTTTCTCTGCTGTAGTGATTTCAATAGCGGTATCACATTCTGCTTTTGTGGTTAATAATCCTAAATTCAATTCCATAATATATAAATTTTAAAGGTTACAATTTTTTTGGGGAGAATTTCTTTTGAATAGTAAATCGTAGATTTTTTAGACTTATTGTAGCGTTAACGTTTCGTTATGAGCTTTTTAACAAAAACCTTTGTTTTTTAACATAGCAACATCATTATAAACAATATACAGTAGAGATTTTTTCCAATTACCCCAACTATCACTTCGAGTGAAATTCATTAAACATAATAAAAGGAGTTTTGTATCGAGAAGTATTCGGTAATAACAAAGTTCTCGATACTATTTTGTTCCTCTACGTTGCACAAAATCACTCGAACTGACATTTAAAACGTTATTATGAATGAAACCTAGTGGAGTGATGTAATCTCATGAACATATGCTTTCATTTTGTCTTGATACAAAACGAAACAAAAGATCAAGACTTCTTTTTCTTCTTTTGAATTCTACGTTGTATTCCGTATTCGAATCCAGACCGTAAACTCTTTGGATTCTCTTGTACTCCATAACCTTGAATTCTAGCAAAATAAAAATAGGTCGGTGTTTTTCCATACTCTTCTCTACTCCTCGCAATGACGGTAATAAAACGTCCTCAGAAAGCAAGCCGAAAATTACACCGTAAGAAACGTTAAAAATGAAAAGCTGTTTGAGCAATAGCGAGTTCTTTTCATTTAGTTTCGAGGATGTTAATTTTCGAGTGAAGGTTTCGAAAGACTAGATTTTTTGGTTCTTTTTCATCAATGGAAAAAAGAATAATACTACAATAAACAAAACATCCTTATTAGCAGAATACAGTGAGTAACGTAATCTCATAAATTGGAGTTACTCACAAACATATACTTTCATTTTGTCTTGATACAAAACGAAACAAAAAATCAAGACTTATTTTTCTTTTTTTGAATTCTACGTTGTATTCCGTATTCGAATCCAGACCGTAAACTCTTTGGATTCTCTTGTACTCCATAACCTTGAATTCTAGTAAAATAAAAATAGGTCGGTTATTCATACTCTTCTCTGCCTCCTATAACGTCATTACGAACGAAACGCAGTGAAGTGACGTAATCTTATGAATGTGAGCTACTCATAACCTTAAGATTTAGCTCCGCTGAACCTTACGGTTTCTCACTCTGGTCGAAATGACAGTAACCGATAAACAGATTGCTTCGTCCTACCTCCTCGCAATGACGGCAATAATTAATTACTTACTATTCCTTTCTTTTTATTGTATTTATCAGCAATATCTGTCCAATCATTTCTACGGGTGTGTCCAAAAATAATTTCTACTTTGCTATAATCACTTTGTTGGTCTTGCCTCCATTCTTTCCATTCTTCCTCATCCCATTCGGTTCTTTCATCATCAATATAAAATCGATCATTTTTGTATTCTTCAATGAGGAAATCTACAAAATCATCAAAACTATCAGCAATAACCGAAACAGGTTCTGGCTCTGCACATGGCAAGTAAATAATTTGTCCGTAAGTCCCTTTTTCTGCCGGATCATAATCAATGCATAAGTATTGACCAGAGCCATCGGTAGCAAAGGGTAACCTTTTGGTACTATACAGAATATTTTTTACCAAGTCTTTTTGATAAACACTATCGGGATATGCTTGGTTTTCGTGTTCTTTAAAAAAATTATAGGTATCAATAATACGATTACAACTATATAAAAAATAGCTAAAAAATCCATGTGGGCTTTCACCCCACTTCTCGTCTCCATTGGTTATTTTTAATAAATCTTTTAACGATTGCGGTATAGGTAAGTTAGTTTCTTTTTCTATACGCGCTATTGCTGTATCACTAGCTCCTGGTGGTAATGTTTCTCTTATTTCTGAAAACTTTGTTGAAATTATCACTAACAATTCTTCTATCTTGTTTTTCATAGTATGTATGTTTTTATGTAAGCCGCAATCTACCAAAAATCTATATTTTTATATATACTTCAAAATCACACACAAAAACCTCTACTCTATTATTGCTTTTTCTAAACAATAAAGACTTTTTAAAACTAACAAAATCCTAAAAACAAACATTTTTCTATTACGGTTTGTATACTTTTAAAACACTTCCTTTTTTTTTACGCTTTCTTATGGTTTCTCACAGTGTAATTGTTCGGGTTTTGTTATTTTAGATTTCTTATTAAAAAGAAACCTCCAAATAAACAAAGAGTGAAATATAATAGAACAACTACGGCTTTATATAATAAATCATTTTATTACTTTTAATCCCTAGTATAATTACGCTATGATTATATCAAATAATACGCTTACTAATTACTATACATATTAATGCCTAAGAAACAACCAAAAGCAGATATTAACTTTGAAAAAGAGTTATGGAAAGCAGCAAATGAACTTAGAGGTGCTGTCGCTGAGAATCAATATAAAGACTATGTATTACCTTTAATATTTTTAAAACACATCTCTGAACGGTATGAGTTACGTAGAGATACCTTAAAAAACTTATTACAAGATAAAGCTTCAGACTATTATACTTTAGACGAAGAAGAACAAAAGTACGTTTTAGAAGACCCAGACGAATATCTATCGAAAAACACGTATATCATTCCAGAAAAAGCCACTTGGCAATTTCTACAAGACAATGCCGAGCAAGACAATATTAAGGTATTGGTAGATGATGCTTTTGATTTGCTAGACCAAACTTTAGCCACCTATAGACCTGATTTAAAAGGTATTTTACCGCGAATATTTGTTAAAAGTCAATTAACTGCAAAGCAAGTAGCAGGTTTAATTAATTTATTGGCAAACCCTAAATTATCAGAAAAAGAAAACCCTGACAGTGATATTTTAGGGCGTGTATATGAATATTACATTGGTAAGTTTGCCATTGCAGAAGGTTCTGGTGCAGGACAGTTCTTTACGCCTGGTAGTATTGTGCGTTTGTTAGTGGAAATGATAGAACCTTACGAAGGTAAAATCTTTGATGCAGCTTGTGGTTCTGGGGGTATGTTTGTACAATCTTTAAAGTTTTTACAAGCCCATGATGGAGACAAAAAAAACATTTCTATTTACGGTCAAGAGCGTTACGATGGTACCTTACGCTTATGTAAAATGAATTTAGCTTTACGCGATTTATCTTTTGATGTCCGTTTAGGTGATTCTTTATTACAAGATAAATTCCCTGACTTAAAAGCAGATTTCATTATTGTAAACCCGCCTTTTAATGTTAGCCAATGGCACCCTGAAGATTTACCAGAAAACGACCCTCGATTGTTTGGTCCTAAAGATGAATTTACGACCGATGGAAATGCCAATTACATGTGGATGCAAACCTTTTGGAGTCATTTAAGCGATACGGGTACGGCAAGTGTGGTGATGGCAAATGGGGCGATGACCTCTAATAATAAAGGAGAGAAAAATGTACGCCAATATATGGTTGATAATAGTATGGTAGATTGTATTGTACGTTTACCAGACAAACTGTTTTTAACTACAGGAATACCTGCTTGTATTTTTATACTGAGTAAAAATAGAGATGGTAAAGACGGAAAACATAGAGAACGTACGAATGAAATCCTGTTTATAGATACCTCTAAAATGGGAACTATGGAAAGTAGAAAATTACGTGTATTTAACGATGATGATATTAATAAAGTAACTGAAACCTATCATAATTGGCGAAACGTTATTGCGGGCGAAACGAAGCAATCTGCTCAATATGAAAACGAAGCTGGTTATTGTTACAGTGCAACCCTAGAAGAGGTACAAAAACAAGACTACAAACTAACCCCAGGTATTTATGTAGGTACCGAAGCAGTTGAAGACGATGGTATTCCTTTTGAAGAAAAAATGACTTCTTTAAAAGCACAATTACAAGCCCAGTTTATAAAAGGAAACGATTTGCAGCAACAGATTTTAGATAATTTTAATAAATTATGATTGATGAGAACTCAAACATAAGAGAATACATAAGCCTTGTAAAAAGAGGTTTAGAGGAAAAGTTTTTACTTAAACTTCAAATTGACTTAAAACTGGCTAATCAAAGTGATTTAATTTTTGATTTAGCTGATATTGAAAGACGATTTTTTGTTGAAGTTAAATCATTAATGAAATCTGTTGATCCAAATAACATCATTCAACAAATAAACTATCAAAAAAAAGTTTTAAACGATCTATATCCTAACGAAAAGATACATCACGTTCTAGTTTTTCAAAATTCAATAAATAACAAGGAAAGAGAAAATTTTTTAAGTCAATTGAATAATAATCTAGGAAGACAATATGTGTTTGATAGAGCTGATATTTTGAATATGATAGATAATGAATCTACTAAAAACAAAAATACTAGTTCTAGAAAAATAAACGGGCAACTTTATTTAGTTGGTTCTTCTTGGAGTGGTAAAGATCAAACACAGCGATTTATAGACGAATCTATTTGGGAAAATGGTTATGATAATAGATATTTAGATATTGTAAATATGGTTGAGCAAGGAGACCTTCTATTAATGAAATCTACATTTGCCCAAAATTCAAATAGTATACTAAGACTAAAAGCTTACGGTATTGTTCAAGAAAATTTAAAAGATGGAAGAAGAATCAAGATCAATTGGAAACCTTTTGATAATTTTATAGACATTGTGGGTCTTGGTTACTATAGAGATACAATAACTGGCCCTAGTAACCTCGACATCAATACTATTTTAGAGCAAATTCTGGCTATTAAACCCAATTTTATAAATATAATTGATAGCTTAAAACTTGTTAAAAAATCCAATGTAAATTTGGATAAAAAATTAGCTTCTGATAAAGAACAAGAAATAAAAACTACCACAACCACCATAGCTGGTTTATCAAGCGATGTAGATTCTGGGGATGATTATCTTGATATTTCAAAAGATGTAAACGCCTTTGCCAAAGTAATAGCTGCTAAAAGTTTTAAACCACCTTTAGCTATTGCGCTTTTAGGTAAATGGGGATCTGGGAAAAGTTTTTTTATGCGAAAATTAATGGAACGTATAGAAAATCTTTCAGAAAGCGAAAATCAAAATGCTTATTGTAGTGGCATTGCCCATGTTCGTTTTAATGCATGGTCATACATGGATTCTAATTTATGGGCTGGAATTATAGCTAAGATTTTTGAAGGATTACAAGAGTATATAAAAAATGATACTGCTGCCAGCCTTATTAAAGATGATGTTGAAAAAAAAATTACAGAAAAATTAAATATAGTAAAAGAAGAAATAGTTGATTTAGAACATCAAAGAGATAGTATTGATGGTCAAATTAGAACTTTAGAACTTCAAAAAGGACAGGCTGCAAAAACACTTCAAGGAAAAATTAATGAGATAAAAAACAAATCATTAAAGAAAGTATTAGACCAATTAGATGTATCTTTTAATATTTCTACAAAAATAAAAGACACTTTAGCTTTAAATAATTCTTTCAATAAGTCAACCGAACAATTTAGTAAAGTAGTACCTGAAGAGTATTGGCAAAACCCAACAGAATTATACAAAAAAGTAAAATCTAAATACACCTTTGTAAAAACCTTTTTCAAAGGTGCCAGCTGGAAGGATAATTTAGCTTGTTTTTTTCTAATACTAATATTAGTGATAATAATAAAAGGGGTTGTGTTTTTGGCTAACCATTTTTTAAACAAAGTAGATTTTACTATACCTACTAAAACATGGTACTTTATTACTGTTATTGGTGGTTTTATTATCAGAAACATTCAAACTTTTAAACGTTTACAACCATTAATATCATCTTTTTGGAAAATTAAAGAAGATTACGAGCTTCAAAAAAAGGATGCTATTTATAAAGTTAATCAAGCAGAAAAGGCATTAAAATTTGAAATTGAAAATTATAAAACCGAAATACAAAGGATTAACACACAAATTAATCAAGCAGAACAATCTAAGCTAGAAATTGAATACAGGCTAGAGAATACTGTAACTACGGAAGCTCTTTTTAATTTTATAGAAAAACGATCTATAAGTAACGACTATAAAAAACACCTAGGTCTTGTTTCTATAATTAGAAAAGATTTTGAAATATTAAGTGAGTTATTTCGTGGACATCATGATGAGGTAAATAATTCTGGAGACTCGGAGGAGTTTCAAAAACAGTTTGAAAAACCCTTAGAGCGTATTGTTTTATATATTGATGATTTAGATCGTTGTTCCGACGATCGTGTTGTACAAGTACTTGAAGCCGTTAACTTACTAATGGCGTACCCATTATTTGTGGTTGTGGTTGGTGTAGACCCACGTTGGGTAAAAAATGCGTTAATAAAAAAGCATGAATTACAATTTAGTAGTAAAAGTGAATTAGAGAGCTCTGAAGCTATTGAACCTTCTGGTTATTTAGAAAAAATATTTCAAGTACCTTTTCAACTCAAAGCTGCTACCGATAAAAGCGTAAAACACATGCTGAAAACGTTAGCCGAATCGAAACCAGAAATAGTAGTAGCTAAAGATGAATCTCCAGAAAAAGAAAAAGAAAAAGAAAAAGAAAAAGAAGAAGGTGAAACAAGAGATTCGTCTAATGGTGGAGAAGATAAAAAGATCCCAGAAAGCTACACAAAACCAGACTCAGAAACAGAAGAAGTAATAACAAAAGAAACTATTGAGTCTTTAAAATTTTCGGATAAGGAAATTGAGCTTTTACAAAGCATGTCTGATATTTTAGGGACAAACCCTAGAGCTTTAAAACGGTTTGTAAATATTTATAGGGTTATAAAAGCACATGAAGATTTTAAGTATACTAACGAAACAGAAGAAGGTGAATTATTAGCGGTTATGTTTTTAATTGCATTACCATTGGGTAAATATAAAAAACTGGTAAAACCATTTGAAAATTGCTTAAATATAATTAGTAACGAAGATACGAATTTGCATTCTTTTCTTAATATAAATGATAAAAATGGTAAATTAAAGGATAAACTTATGGAAATACTAAAGCTTAATAACACTGTTCTTATATATCAGAAGATACATGTATTTCAAAAACACTATTCTTTTATTAAACGTTTTACCTTTAACAATCTTTAATCAATGCCAAATAACTGGAACACATATAACCTTTTTGACTTCATAGATATAAACCCTAGAATGAAGTTTAATTCTAGTGAGGAATATCCTTTTGTGGAGATGAAAGACTTGAACCCCAATAGTAGAAAAGTTTTACCTTCAGCTACTAAAAAATTAAAAGGTGGTGCAAAGTTTCAAAATGGCGATACATTATTTGCTAGAATAACGCCTTGTTTACAAAATGGTAAAATATGCCAAGTTAAAGGATTAAAAAACAACAAAGGCTTTGGTTCAACAGAATTTCTTGTTTTTAGAGGTAAAGAAAATATTTCTGATAATGATTTTGTTTACTATCTATCAAGAGAACCTTTTGTTAGACAATTTGCGGAGTCGAATATGATTGGTACTTCTGGAAGACAAAGAATTGCAAAAGAAGCGTTTCAAAATTTAAAACTAGAATTACCCCCGCTCCCAGAACAAAAAGCTATAGCCAACATCCTATCAGTCATAGACGATAAAATAGAAAACAACCTAGCCATTAACAAAACCCTAGAAGACATGGCAATGGCATTGTACAAACATTGGTTTGTAGATTTTGGACCTTTTCAAGACGGTGAATTTGTAGAGAGTGAATTGGGGATGATTCCTAAAGATTGGGAAGTTAAGAGAATTAAAGATTTTGGAGATACGGTAACAGGAAAAACACCTTCTAAGAAATTTCCAGAGCATTTTGGAAAAGAAATGGCTTTTGTTACTCCAACAGACTTTAAAAATTATGGTAAACATATATTAAATGCTAATCGTTCTATTTCTATATTAGGAATAGAAAAACATAAAAAGAATATTATTCCTGTAAACTCTATAATTGTTACCTGTATTGGTTCTGATATGGGAAAAGTCGCAATTTCCAAAACTTCTTGTTTAACAAATCAACAAATAAATTCGCTTAAGTGTAAAAACTATCATTTCATGTATTGTTTTTTTGTTCATAATTACTCGCTTCTAAAACGATTGGCTGGTGATGGAACTACAATGCCTATAATTAATAAGTCTTCATTTGAAAATATAGAAATATTATACCCAAGAAAAGATATTTTGGATGATTTTGAAAAGAAAGTAATGCCTTTTGACGAACAAATATTAATTAATACGAAAGAAAACCAAACCCTAACAGAACTTCGCGACACCCTATTACCAAAATTAATTAGTGGAGAAGTACGTTTAAAAGAGTTTAGAGAGCAAGTAGAAAACGTTATTACAAACGAAGTGAAGTAATCTTATGAAGTAAAATACTATAAAAAGATTGCCACGCTCCGCTCTCAATGACAAATAAGAAACAGATTGCTTCGTACCTCTTAATGACGGTTTAAAAGCAATAACAAATAGTAAAAAATTTGTATTGAATAGAAAAAGTAACGATAAAATAAAGAAAGAGAAAGATTACCACGTCGTTTCTCCTCACAATAACATACTATGACAACAGAAGCAACCATAGAGCAAGCCACCATAGATTGGTTATCCGATTTAGGATATACACACCAATTAGGTACTACCCTACCCCAAAACCATACTAAAGAAGTTGTATTAAAAGAACAATTACTTCAGTTTATACAACAACAATATCCAGATATTCCAAAAGAAATTCAAAAGCTTTCGGTTGCAGAATTTACGAATAATGTTGGTGCAGATGTAGCACATCGCAACCGTACGTTTCATTTAAAACTCACCAAAGGCTTAGAGTTTTCTTATGAAGATGCTTCTGGCAAAGAAAAAGCCGTACATATTTATCCTATAGATTTTACCAAACCAGAAAACAACAACTTTTGGGCGGTGAATCAGTTTAGCATTACAGGAAAAAACAAACGTCGCCCAGATATTATTATTTACATTAACGGTTTACCTCTAATCGTATTTGAACTGAAAAATTGGTACGACCAAAACACCAATATAAAAGAGGCTCACAACCAAATACAACATTACATAAAAGATATTCCGTTGTTATTTGAATACAATGCCATAACCATTATTAGCGACGGTAACGAAGCGCAACATGGTATGTTTAGTTCGGGTATGGAGTGGTTTGCTGCTTGGAAAAGTATTAATGGTACAGATACCGTTCAAGAAGACGATTTTCAAATGCACACGCTGTTATTTGGTCTATTTCCAAAAGACAGAATCTTAAACTATATTAAAAACTTCATTTTTCATGAAGACCATAATGGTACACTCATAAAAAAGGGAGCTAAATACCATCAGTTTTTCGGTGTTAACTTTGCAGTAGCAGCGGCTAAAAAATCGGTACGCCCACTTGGTGATGGTCGTATTGGGGTTATTTGGCATACCCAAGGTTCTGGTAAAAGTATTTCTATGGCCATTTACACAGGTATTTTACGCAGTTTACCAGCCTTGAAAAATCCAACCATTGTAGTACAAGTAGATCGTAGTGATTTAGACAGACAATTGTATGAAAACTTTGTACTCGCCAAAGATTTGGTAGGCGATGTACAACATGCCGACACCACCAACGATTTAAGGAACTTGTTAAGTGCAGGCGCAGGAGGTGTTATTTTCACTACCATTGAAAAGTTCAGGTTAAAACAAACCACAGACGATGCTTTAGGAGAATTGGAACATCCTATTTTGTCGGAACGAGAAAACATTATAGTGATGGCAGACGAAGCCCACAGAACACAATATGGGTTATTAGATGGTTTTGCCTCCAACTTACGTAAAGCATTACCAAATGCATCATTTATTGGTTTTACAGGAACACCTATTGATAGCAAAGATGCCGATACACAAGAGGTGTTTGGAAATGTAATTCATACTTACGATATAAAACAAGCTGTTGCAGACAACGCTACCGTAAACATTTTTTACGAACCCCGTTTGGCTAAACTGCATTTATGGAATGAAAATATTGATGCCGAAGTTGATGCGATAACCGAAGATATTGAGGATAACAGCAACTTAAAATGGGCTGCTGTTGAAGATGCTGCGGGTAGTAAAGACCGTGTAGATAAAATAGCCAAAGACATACTAAATCATTATACCAATAGAACCTACACTTTAGCAGGAAAAGCCATGGTGGTTTGCATGAGCAGGCGTAACTGTGTAAAAATGTACAATGCTCTAACAGCTTTAGAAAATTGCCCAGAAGTAGCCGTGGTTATGACAGGGAATATTTCTAAAGACCCCGTAGCATGGAATCCACACATAAGAACTAAAGAAGCTACCGAAAGCATAAAAGCAAGATTTAAAAAGGAAGACGATCCTTTAAAAATTGTCATTGTTAGAGATATGTGGTTAACGGGTTTTGATGCTCCTTGTGTTCATACCATGTATATTGATAAAATTATGAAAGGTCATAATTTAATGCAGGCCATTACCCGAACCAACAGAGTTTTAAAAGATAAGAAAAACGGTGTTATTGTAGATTATATAGGTATTGGTGATAATTTAAAATCAGCCACTGGTAAATACACAGGAAACGGAGGAAAAGGGAAACCGACCATAGATATACAACAAGCTTTAGAGTTGTTTATGAATCAAGTTGAAATATGCAAAGCATTTATACCTGCGACCATTGATTATACTGATTGGAAACGTTTACGTGATGCTGATAAAGTTTTATTGGTGAAGAAGGCCGTAAATCATATAATTAAATACGATGAAGACGCTAACAATTATATGAAAGCAGAAAAAACGTTGTCTAGTTTATTGTCTATCGTAAAAAGTCAACCCGAAATACAAGAATATACAGCAGCTGTATTATTTGCGCAACACGTATCTAAAGCAATTCGCAACGCAAAATCAATACCAGGTAATAGAGGTGAACAAAAAGAAAAAATAAAAGAACTTATTAGCCAAAGTATCGATTCTGAGAATATTGTAGATGTGTTTGCCATGGCAGGAATTGAAAAACCTGATATTTCAATCTTGGATGAAACCTTTTTATTAGGTGCTAAACAAGAAAAAGACGGACATGCATTAAAAATAGAATTGATAAAAAATATTCTTAAAGATGAAATCAAACTTCGTCTTCATAAAAACATAAAAAAATACACTTCTTTAAAGGAAGAATTAGAAAAAGTTATAGATAAATACCATACCAATGCATTAGATAGTTACGCTACAATTGTAGAAATGATAGAGCGTGCTAAAGAGCTACAAAATGACGATAAAAGAATTAAAGAATTAGGTTTAAGTGAAGAAGAATTAGCATTTTATGACATACTTGCTGCCAAACAAGATATTATAAAAGAAGAAGGAATCATTCAAGATATCGTACATGCTGTTGTAAAAGCTGTAAAGGATAATCTTCAGTTTGATTGGACAAAAAAAGAAAATGCAAAAGCAGCCATACGGTTAGCCGTAAAGAAAGAATTGAGAAAGAAAGTAAGTTTATCGAAACTTAATGAAATTTTAGAAGAAATTATGCAACAAGCCGAAGGGCAGTTTAGCGAATGGACAGCTTAAAAGAATGTTTATAGCTAAGCCTTTTTTATTTATAGTCATTATGACTGACCTTTTGAACTTGTAAAAGAAAAAGAATAATTATGAATGAAAAATTACATCAATTAAAACAAGATTTTTTAAGCTATTGGCCTTTAGAAAAATTAGAAAAAATGACTCTAGAGGAATATACAGATACTAAAAGAGAAAACTCTTTTTGTTATTGGGTTGAGCATATTACCCGAGATTTAGGAAGTGTGGTTGGAGGTAGTTCATATAAGTTTGGGATATTCAAAAAAGGCTCTGATACACCAACAGAAAAAACAAGCTATCGTGATTCTGATGGAGAATATGCATGGTACACCAAATATGGAACAACACCCCAAGAAGCATTTGAAAAAATTAAACAAATCATTATTATCGTAGCAACTAGTGCCCAAGAAGACAATTTAAAAGCTATTGATACTATTGATTTAGGTACTGCTTATAAATGGAAGATTGCTTTTTTATATGGCGACTTTAATGTGTTGAATATTTTTAAATTAGAAGCTTTACGCTTTGTGGCTAAAAATTTACAAATTCCTTTTAAAAAGAAGACTCCTGTATCAGTATATCATAGAGAAATTTTAAAAAGAAAAGGTTGGGAAAACTTTTTTGATTTTTCACATCATTTATGGGATCAGTATTACAGGGGACTTATAGATGTGAAGAAAGAGTTTGCTAGTTGGTTAAATAATCAAACACATGATTCGTATAGAAATTATCTTGGGTATACTTTAAATAGTATTCAAGAAAGGTTAAATGAAATTGATACTTTTTTCGATGAAATTGATTTCTTCTTGGTAAACCCTGAAAATGTAGAGGAACATATAAATGCAATAGAACTCATACTAAGCAAAATAGAGCGAGAAAAAAAAGCGGATTTCGTTGAGTATGACCTTAAAAATAGTAACGGAATCCCCAAAGCATTATTAGGAAAAAACAATTATCTACAATTTCTTAATGAAAAGTTTTTTGATAAAAAGAACATAGACATTAGTTTTATAGATAAAATTGAAAAAATAGAGCAAGACCTGTTCAATTTATATGAAATCTATTTAAGAGAATATAGAAGTGAAGATTTAAAAGAAAGAACTATTGAAAGTTATGTTGAAACAGCCTCTTTTCAAATTCCTAAAAGATGGAACGAACTCTATTCGAATAGTTTTGATTCTTTTAAATTAAACTATGAAAATATTAAAAAGGTAGAAAACTTATTAGACAAAGGATTTTCAGGATACGCCTCATTCTATCCATTTATATCTAGTTTATTAAATAAGTACAAAAAAATTACGACTATGAATAAAATACTATTTGGTCCTCCTGGTACAGGAAAAACCTATGCTACCAAAAAATTAGCAGTAGAATCAATAGATAAAATAAAGTATACAGAAGAAAGTAGAGAGTTTATTATTCAAAGATATGATGAACTCTATGAAAAAAACCAAATTACGTTTACTACTTTTCATCAATCTATGAGCTACGAAGATTTTGTAGAAGGTATAAAACCTAAAACTGAAGATAATCAGGTTATATATGAGGTAGAAGATGGAATTTTTAAAAAGATAGCTAATAAAGCCAAAGGAATTAAAGGAGAAATTACTTCTAATAACTCCTCTGCTATTGATTTTAAAAAAGTAAACTACTTTAAGATGAGTGTTGGAGGAAAAACACGTAAAGATATTCACGATTGGTGTATTGAAAATAATTATATAGCTTTAGGATATGGAACAACGAATGATTTGAGTGATATTATTCATAACTCCGACCAAAGAAGTTTTAGAGAAGCTTATGAAAAAGAATATTTTGTAAAAGGTGAACATTCTTCATACAGTATTACTGCTATAGCTGCATTTAATTATTGGATGCAAAAAGAAGATATTGTATTAGTTTCTTTAGGAAATCATATTATAGATGCTATTGGTGTAGTAAAAGGAGATTATGAATACAAAAATATTGACGGAATTCCTTATCATCATTTTAGAAAAGTAGAATGGTTAGCTACTAATTTAGATGCCGACCCCAGTTTATTTGTAGATAAAAACATATCACAGCAAACTATTTATCAATTTGATAACAGTGATATTAAAGTTGATTACTTGGAACAAACTTTTTCTAAGCAAACAACAACAGAGGAAATTAAAAAAGATCATGTTTTAATTATTGATGAAATTAACAGAGGGAATGTATCTGCTATTTTTGGGGAATTAATTACGCTTTTAGAACCAGACAAACGATTAGGCCAACCTGAAGCCATTACTGTAAAACTCCCCTATTCTAAAACTGAATTTGGCGTACCTCATAATTTACATATTATAGGTACTATGAACACTGCTGATCGTTCTGTGGAAGCTTTAGACACTGCTTTGCGAAGGCGCTTTGAGTTTACGGAAGTGATGCCTAAACCTGAACTATTAGAGAAAATTATCTTTATTGAAGACGAATTAATTTTTAATCTAAAAGAGGTTCTAAAAACTATTAATAACCGTGTAGAGGTATTGATAGATAGAGATCATACCATAGGACATTCTTATTTTATCAATATAGAAAGTGGAGATACAGAAGCTCTCGCTAATACTTTTAACAATAAAGTTATTCCGTTATTGCAAGAGTATTTCTATGGTGATTATGGTAAAATAGGTCTCGTTTTAGGAAATGGTTTTGTTGAACAAAAAAATAATGGAAAAATAAAGTTTGCTAAGTTTTCTTATCAAAATCAAGAAGATTTAAAAGCACCTAGCTTTTTGCTTAAAAAAATTACTCCAGAGAATATTATAAAAGCCATATCAGAAACACTTGAGGTACCTAAAGAGAAAAAAGAAAACGAACAAAAAGAAGTGCTAACTGAAGCTATGGAAACCCTATAAGATGAAAGTATACGAACATCAACGTTTATATATTGGTCAACAAGGCTTTCAGCAAAAACATTTAGACGCTCTTTTAAAACTAAACGAATACCATGAGTGGAAATATTTTAAACCTATTGCCAAAGGTATTCAATTTAATCAATATGTAGGTATTATTCAGGTTAATGGCTTATCAATAGAAATTCACCCAAAAGCTGACAAGTATGATTCTGATACTAAATGGCAAAAAGTATTATTACAAATGTTACAAGCCTGTGGAAGGTTAAAAGCTGATACCGCAGGCGCTGCAAATGTTAAACGTACCAATTTGAATTTGTTAGAAGTATACTTTGATTTGTTTTTATCAGAAGTACAAAATTTACAAAGAAAGGGGCTCGTAAAACAATATAGAAAACAAACACAAAACACGAAAGCCCTAAAAGGTAAGCTTGAATTTGCTGGACATATACATAAAAACATTGTACGCAAAGAACAATTTTACACAACTCATCAAGTATATGACACCGATCATGTATTACATCAAGTTTTGCACGAAGCACTAAGCATAGTATCTCAATATACAAGAGGCACATACTTATATGATTCATACAAACGTGTTGCACTTAACTTTCCTGATATTAGTAAAAAACAAATAAACCAACAACTATTAAACTCTATAAAACTCAACAGAAAATCAAGAGATTATGAGTATGCTATAGAACTTGCAAGGTTGATTATTTTAAACTATTCCCCTAATATATCTGGGGGTCAAGAAAAAATGTTATCTCTTTTGTTTGATATGAATGTATTATGGGAAGAGTATGTATTAACAGAGTTATACAAAACAACTAGAGATAAAAATATAGAAGTAATAGGGCAAGATTCAAAACTTTTTTGGAACAATAATAATTTACGCCCTGATATTATACTAAGAAAAGGAAATGAAACATTTATAATAGATACCAAGTGGAAATGTCCTACTAATGATCGTGCTTCTGTGGAAGATTTAAGGCAAATGTATACCTATTGTCGTTTTTGGAATGCTAAAAGAGCACTATTACTGTATCCTGGAGAAAATAAGGATAATCAGTTTCTTAACTTTCATACAGAAGAATATTTAGTAAATGGTAACGCTATGAAACATCAATGTAAAATGGGTTTTATCTCTGTATTAGACAGTAACAACAATCTATCTAAAACTGTTGGAGAAGACATTATTAATCTGTTAGAAATAAATCACTAAAATTCTGTACACTTTTTTTTCTTACAACTTTTTTGGTATACAAGTATGGGAAGGTATTTTTAACATTAAGTTCAGTGGAGCTAAAAACTCATGAATGGGAGTTACTCATAACTTAAAGATTTAGCTTCGCTGAACCTTACGGTTTCTCCCGCTGGTCGAAATGACGGTAATCGAGAAAAAGATTGCTTCGTCATACCTCCTCGCAATGACTGTAATAAAACATCCTCAGAAAACAAACCGAAAATTACACCGCAAGAAACGTTATAAGTGAAAAGCTGTTTGAGCGACAGCGAGTTCTTTTCATTTAGTTTCGAGGATGATAATTTTCGAGTAAAGGTTTCGAAAGACTAGATTTTTTGGTTCTTTTTCATCAATGGAAAAAGAACAATACCATACAAACTAACACTCAACGAAATAGAAATGGAAAATGACGTAATCTCATAAACATATGCTTTCATTTTGTCTTGATACAAAACGAAACAAAAAATCAAGACTTCTTTTTCCTTTTTTGAATTCTACGTTGTATTCCGTATTCGAATCCAGACTGTAAACTCTTTGGATTCTCTTCTACTCCATAACCTCGAATGCTACCAAAATAAAAATAGGTCGGCGTTTATACATACTCATCTCAATCTCCTCGCAAAGAGGAAAACCAACAAATAATAACGTCATTTCGAACCGAGCGCTAGCGAAGTGTGAGAAATCTTATTATTCAGAATTACTCATAACATTAAGATTTAGCTTCGCTGAACCTTACGGTTTCTCGCTAGCGCTCGAAATGACGGTAGTAAAAGAACTTGGTTGCTCTCTCCTACTCTTTTAATAAAGTATGAGAACACCTTACTTTTTTTACGGTTTTTCAAAAGGTTAAAAAACGCTAACAAGCTATTTTTAAAGAACTTAAAACAACTAATTATGTTACAAAACATTTTAAACTTAGGATTAACATTAACAAAAAAAGAACAGAAACTTGTTAAAGGTGGTGCATTACCTACTTGTACTGTATGCTTTGACTTTTGTAGATCGCAAAATTTTCAGACTAAAGAAGAGTTTAGTGCTTGTTTTTATGATTGTAAACAAGAACTTTGTTAAACTCAAAAGCGGACTTTCGTCCGCTTTTTTTATCTGTTCTCTTTTAAAAACTATCTTATAAGTTATTTATGTTCTTATATGGTAGTACTAAGTTTGATAATTGTATTAGTGGTAAGTTAGCGCCTTCTACCTCAGAAAATACAGACAAATCAAATGAAAAATAAGCATCTGTTGTTGCTGGTTTTTTGTTTTCGTACCATTTTTCTAATGCTTTTGCTAACTGACATACAAAAGGTGTAGTAGAAGTAATTTCTCCAGAACATCCTTCATTTGGTATTGTATAATCTTTAGGAATATCAAAAGAGAAAGGTGTATATAATAATATTGGTAATTGAACCGGAGGTAAATCACTTCCTTCTTTTTCTTGTAAATAATAATTCCAATATCCTGTTATTTTAATTGTTTGTTGTTGTAACTCATCATACGTAAAGAACGTTTTAAAGAATGTTGCCAAATGCTCTGATAAGGATACGATGCTTCCTTTTTCATCTATTATTTTAGCAATATTAATTTCTGTATTATTACTAAGCAGCGGTATTAATTTATTAGAAAATCTAATTAAAGGAGTTCTATAAATAAACTCAGGGTTTGTAGGGTTATCTTCTACTAATCCTTCATTTCTAATTACCGCTATTCCTGCCCAAGTATTTTGGAACTGTAATACATTTAATCCGTTTACCTCAACCGTTCTATTTGGTATCTCAAAAGAACAAGGGTATCCTAAGTATTCCTTTGTTTTAGCTTTAGGGTCTTTTACGTACCAATACGAGTTTTCAATAGGCGTTCCAGATTCATCCGTTGCTTGTACTCTTGTATAATTTTTTATATTGATTAATGGTGCGTTAGGTATCTCAGCCAAACTAAATTTATTCAAAAATAACTGTTTGTCTATTTCAGACATATTTTCAGGCAGTACTATACTTACTACTAAACGCTTACACTCTTTTCCTCCTTGGCAATCGCAGGTAGTAGTAAAATACGAATCTTCATTTTGCTGTATAATAAAATTATATACACTTGTAGGCTCTTGAGACTCTTGAGTTTTTACTAGAGAAGAGTTATTAGAAGCTGCTATATTATTATTGTTATTATTATGTTCACTCCAAGCTACTGCCAAATTATTAGTTATCTGCACCATGGCTTTCATTGCAGAAAATGCTTTGTTAAGGTTTGAATCAGTTTCATCTGATGTAGGAGATATAAGAGTTAAATACTTAGTCATATCATTTAACACCGACGACCATACACTCACCATTTGTGCCATATCGTTAAATAGGTTTCGAGAACTAGCTTTGCGTAGGCTTTTATTGTTTTTACTATCAAAAGTATTAAACCTAATATCTGAATAAATTTGATCTTGAGCTGCCTGATCTTCAGAATAGGTATAGGTAAAATTCCATTCTGATGCTTTTTCAAGAGTTTCTTTCGTTGTATTACCTACTACTGACACTGCTTTACCTTCTTGAGTTGTTAGCGTTGGTGGTTTTGGGTAATTACGAAGAACTATAGGAATATCTACTATACCTAAAGATTGTTGTAACGGAGAATTATCAAAATTAGGCTCTACTGTTTCAGCTAAATTAACAGGTACTATAAACGTTAACCATTTTGAAGCTTGATAACCTTTTACATCTGGCACATCTGTAATATCAAATTCAACATGGGTAATTTGATAATCCATACCTAAAGCTACTGAGGTAAATTCTTTGGAATTTTTAGTAGAAAAGATGAAAGATATATCTGATGTTTTTTCTCCGTCTTCGTAATCTAACTGTATTTTAGCATTTGAAATTGAATATAGTTTACTATCTCCTTCTGCATTATTAACAATACTTGGAGTACCATACAAACGAGGAGCTATTTGATTTGCTTCTTCTCTTGCTATTCCAGACTCTGCTGTAACCTGCATTTGTACTACTGCATTAACAGAATAGGTGTTTCCTAACTGAATGAGTAATTGTTGTTTGAACTTTTCTTGAGCGTTTAATTTTCTTGCTTCATTTACTTCTGGTGCTGTAAGAATTGGCTCTACCTTAGTTGAAATGGTTTCTGCTAATAATGATTTAGCTTTGGTTATAGCTTCAAGGAAAGATGTAGCATCTGTATCTAAACCTTTTAAAACTTCTTCTTCTTCTTTCTGTTTTAATTGGTCTACCAAAAATGCTGGTACTGCATATTCTGAGCTTAAGAAAAGGTCAATTGCATCCAAACATTGTTTTCCCCAGATATCCATATCAACATCTGTAAAATTCTTTACTGTACCTTTTTCACAATCTAGTCCTTTACCTGTAACATAAGAGCATATTGGAACATCTTTTTTAGATACTAAACTGGTAGAAATTGGTAACGGTGCATAGAAAGATGCATTTAATAAACTATATGTATAGATTTTTATTTTATATGAGCTGAATTCCTCATTGGTCAAAACTCCCTGCAATGCTTCATCAAAACTAGCCTTACTCATATATATGGTTCCTACTAATGGAGTAAGTTTATCTACTACAGAATTAGGAACTCCTGATTTTGGCAGTTTCGAAATTGAATTGTTTGTAAGCTCATAAGATCCTGCTGGCTCAACATTCCAATAAATACCGTTACCAGGTTTTAGCCCCATTCTTACAATGTAAATAGATTCATTCTTCTGGCTTCCAACCAACTCTTTATCTATACCTGTAGTTACTTTAAGTACGTATTCATTTTCTTGATAAAAAGTCTTTTCAAAATTAACGGCAAATTCTGTTAGTGAATGATTTTGTGTTTTTTCTCCAGCACTATTTTCCTCTCCAAGAGTTGGAACATACGTATTAGGTTGAACCAAGGTACTAGTTGAAGTAACCGATGGGCTATCTTTAAAATCGTTGTTAACAAAAGAAAGGTCTCTTTCCATACGTAATGCTACTGTTAACTCAAAAATAGAAGCTGTTTCTAAATTTTCAATAGCTACTGGTTGTTTTATTGAACTCATTGTTGGAGCCGTAGGAACTGTTTTACAGTACGCTACTGCATATAAATAAGCGTAAATTTCTTTTACAAAATTATTAATTGGTTCTAAACTTACATCAGTTTCAACCCCTGGAAGTAGTGAAGTACTTAAGGTTAGGGTTACTGTATTCTGATCTTTTTTATAGGGATTAAATTGATTTATTTGATAATATATATTGGTATATACAGCTAAGTCATGTAATGCATTTTTTTGATAATCTGGTGCATCTGGATTATTAGGATCAGACACACAAGGTTTACCATCTGTATTTTGATATCTTGTAATATCAAAAGAGAAATTTAATAACAACTCTCTGTCTGTATCATTTTCTAATTTTACATCATAGGTAATAAACAAACTTGGCCACTGTGAGAAACCTTTTAATTCATCAAGGTATCCTACTTGCACTGGTGGATTATTAAGAGGTGATTTTGTGTTTAGCGCTGGATTGTTAAATGGTGTTATGGTTTCATTACCATAATAATCTACCCAATCAAAATGTATTTGTAATGTGTTTCCTATACCTCTATAAGGGTTATCTTCTTTTTGAGGGAATCCTTCTGGGTAAGAATTATTAGGGTTATCTATTGCATACTGCGCTATAGGAATTACTTGATTATAGTTCCAAACAGAGTTCGCATTTTCTTTATTTTCTTCATCGGTATTTGCAGGACCAGAAGGTAAACCTACAATACTTTTGTTAAAATATCTGTTAGCTACTATTTGATAGTTTAATAAATTATATAGATTATTTAAATAGGTTTCTGCATAGCCAGCACTACTTGGGTTATCTGGTGGAGTACCTGGGTTTGTACGACTTAACTCAAACCCTGCTGTACCTTGTTGAATTGATGATACTTTATGTACTACCTGATCAACTATTGTAAAGGTTGTGCTTACCGCAAAAACAGCAGCATCTTTAATTATAAAAGATAGTGTATCAACATCTATGAAGTAATAACTAGCAATGCTTTGTAATGTATTACCTGGAGTACCCTCGCCTGTTGTTATCTGGTAAGTAACTGTAGGGATTTCTATTAATTCCCATACAGCTAAATCATCCCAATTATCAATATCTGGATTAAGATTTTTTACATCATTTGAATCAACCTTAAAATACTCTGCTATGGCTGTTAAATTATTAGATGGTGTATCTGACGGAAGACCAACTTCATATTGTAACCCGTTTAAAATAATTGGTTTTGCTGATGTATTAAGTTTTACATCTGTTTCATTAAGTTTAGCTAACTCGCTAATTAATATATTATATTGAGAGGAAATGCTTTGTAGCGTTTCATTTGCTAAAGTTGTTGTATAACTTAAATCTCTTTGAGCTTTAGACTCTGCATAAACGATAGAAGATGAAGTATCTATTTTATCTCCTGTTATAGCACAGTTCATAAAATCTTTAAGAATATTATTGTATGAATTACTATAAGTAACCAGTAATGAAATTGTTCCGTTTCCTGAACTGTCAAAAATAGTATCAGGGAAACCTGTATTTCCTTCAATTTCATTGTATAATAAATAATATCCTCCAGATCTTGTAATACTACACTCCCATAATAGTTTTACAAAATCATATAATGAATTTAAAACTCCGTTAGGTTTTTCAGATTCTTCTACTTCAAGACCTTTCTGTAATGATTTTAATTGTACGGGATTTGTTTCTGTTGATAAATTAGATTGAACAATAAACGTTTTCATATTTAGGTTTCCAACAGAAAGTAATCCATCACTTCCTTCATATAACCACTGTATATCTTCAATTACCCCTTGATTATTATTAGAAGAATTAGGGTTTAAAACTCTTAATAATCTTTCTAAAATCTGTGTTCCTGACTCATTTGCTCCTATTAACTCATAAGTAAATGCACTTGTACCCGGAGCAGTATCATCTGCTTGTTTTTTAATATCTATTTCTAATAGTGTAGACCAACCATAATACTCAGAGTTTTTATAGTCCATAACTCCTGTTGCAGCATTATACGTTCCTATTTGAATATCCATTGCTGTACCAGCTCGTTTTGGCAACGCTATTTGCTGTAATAAACCTGATGGGAAATTCCATATTAAAGGAGATACTTCTGTTTGGCTTCCTAAATTACCATAAGGTAGATTTACCTCTCCTGAAGTACTCCATTGTGTTACGGTTTGGAATGTATATTGCACTGGAGTTAAATTATACGGTGTCATAGCTGCCAGTTTTAAAATATCTGGCTCAATACCTGTTTGCTGAGCATAATTAACCACTGTTGAGATTTGCGATATATCTTCTGCAGTTAATTTTATTGGTAATGTTGCTTTTTTAGGGTCTCCAGAAGGAACTTCTCCATTAAACTGTAACCAATTTAATGTAGTATTAATTAAGTTGATCGTAAATCCTTCTTTAACATCGCTTGGAACTTCAAACTGTTGTCCTGTTAATTGGTATAAAGCACAATCATCACCTGTACATGGAGAGTTTGCATTGAGTGTTAATCCTGGTAAGGTAGTTGGTAACCTCATTCCATGAAGTTGGTATCGAGATACCATACCCGATAATTGTGTATATGAATGGTTTGCTTTAAAATAATCTAATATACTTTGTACGTCTAAACATCTTAATTCTGGAATATTTACTGTACTGTAATTATCTGAATTATAGAATAAATCATTTAATTGTTGGTTATGATAGTTTGCTCCTAAAACTTCTGGAGTTGTACTATATTTTTGAGCTATTTTACCTAGCGTTTCTGCATCATCAGGATTGGTAAAAGTTATTGTTGTGTGTACAAAAGGTTGAACTAACAATACTCCTAGTGGCTGTACTTGTAATGATTGAATTTGTGTATCATTGGCAAGGTCATTTACCGTTACCTTATTAGTAGGAGTACTTAGTTTTTTTGCTATACCTGTTAGGGTATCTCCAGGCACAATAGTATAAGTAACACTATTATAAACAAATGAATTACCTACTATAAGCAGTCCTGGTACAGATTGATTTTGTAGTAATAAATCTGAAACTGAAATATTATTAAATACGGTACTAGCTATTCCTGCAAAAGTATCTTCACTTTTTGCTGTATAGTTTGTAGCTGCTACAGTTAAGTTTGCTTCAGTAGTTAGAAGTGTATTTTTTTGAAAGCTTGAATCATTGGCTAAATCTGCTACTGTAGTTTGTAACCCTGTAGCTACCTCATTAATAGTATCTGTAGGTTTTACTGTATAAGTCTTAGAGTCATACGTAATTTCTTGAACTTGTAATACTCCCGGAATGGTTGCATTTTGTGTAATCAGCAATGCTATTTCTAAGGCGTATTTAGCTCCAATAGAAACAAAATTATCACCATCAAGAATAGTGTACATTACTCCTGTAATATGAACATCAATTCCTCCATTTAAAGGGTGAGATTGGTTCGCTTTAGAAATATCACTTATCTTAACAGTATTTGTTACTCCATTAGAAGTACTAATATTATTTGCCCAGTTTGCCATGGCATTTAGGCTATTACCTTTAGATAATGGGTAAGTATAGTTTTTTAATGCGTCTTCTGCATATCCTATAAGTTGTTTTCCTATAAGTACAAAGTAGTCTTCAAAAACAAATGTTGATAATGAATGTTCTACTGCTGCACTTTTTCTCAAGGCTGTATTAGCATTTTCTTCAGATACTTTTACTGCGAGTTCATTAAACCATTTTTTAACTTCAGATAGATATTCATCCGTTGCCATATTATAGGTACTGAAATTCACATCAACTCCTGCGTCTGGAACAGATAGTTCTAAATCGAAAAACATCGGAAATACAGCTGCTGTTTCAGGTTTTGAGCTTTCTGTTACATTTTGAATGTTTACAGCCTCAAAAGTATCTTCAAGGAATGATAATAATTTATCTGTAGGAATTGGTAATGGCGTATTTTCGTTTGATAATAGTGCTAATAAGACCTGTAAATCGGTTTCTGATACTGCTAATCCGTCAGTTGTAGTTCTTGTACTTTCTGTTGCTCTTTCTTCTGCATAGTTTTGTATTAACCATCTAAAAAAATCTTGACTTAAATACTCAAACGAAGAAGTAACTGTGCTATCAGGGTTTTCAGCATCAGGGGCATCAATCCATAGTGTAGTAACATACTGAGCTTTCTGGTTTTTTAAATCGCCATTTTCCGATCCAGCTACTGTTAGGTGTGGAATTAAATAAATATTAAGTGTAGGTGCATTCTCTTCTGCACTTACTACTAATTTAGAGTTGTAATGTATTGGTTTTATAGGCAGCTCAATTAATCTACTTGATTTTTCTGCGTATACTAAATAGTTACCATCAACAGATTCTGAAAGTTGTCTGTTCCATGGAGCCATACTTGTTTGATCTGTACCGATTGTAAGATCTGTTCGTATTTCTGCTTTGAAACTAAAGTTAATTTTAATAGAGAATATTCCTAAATTTATTTTTGCTGAAACTCTTACATCTACTGAGGCTACAATAGCCAAAGGCATTTTGTTGTATGCTTCTAAAATTGCTTGTGCATATACTTTTACTGTAATATTTACAGATGCCGAAATAATTCCAAAATCTAAAGAGCCATACAATTTACCAATTAACCCAAGTGTACCTTGCAACCAATAGTAATAAGAAGTTTCTACTTCTGTTTTATTGTTTTCTTGAAGTGCTCCTTGATATGGATGGTATGTAGCAATAACTCCTTCTAAAATACCAAAAATTGTAATGCTAAATCCAGCTTTTAGTACCCCGTAGTTAACACTATATCCAACACCTAACTGTAAGCCTATTCCAAAAACAATTACTGGATTAAAATTACCATAATTTGTTTGTGGTACTTTTTTGGTTGTAGCACTACTTAATTTTCCAAAGTAAAAACCTCCTGACCCCATTGCTGGAATTCCTGGTGGTACAATAGCTTGTATAGTGAAGGATCTTGAAAAATCAAGTTTATACGGAAATCCTATATCTACCATAAAATCACCATTGGTATAAATGGCCAAGGCAATAGAAGGAAGTGTGATATTGACTGCACCAAACTGTAAGTATCTTAATGCATCTGGTAGTGTAAGCGCTATTTGATATACTCCTACTCCATCTGAGATTTTTTTATACATAATCTCAAAATCCAAGCCTGCAAAAATTTTGGCTTTATCACCTGCCATTGCAATTCGTAAACCGTATAAATTAGGATCGTTGAATACGGCTTGCATTTCTAATGTCCATACCGGTTTTTCTTTGGTACCAACATTAAGGATTCCAAAATCGGTTCCTATTAACCAATTTGAATTTTCATTAAATGAAAGTAAAGAGTTTCCTGAACCAGGACCAATAGGTACTTTGCCTTTTTCTGGAGTATCAAATGCTTTTTCCATAGCATCTGTAACTTCTTTAATAGATTGGTATTGAGCTGCATTATTTAGCTCAACATGTTGTCCCATTGCTAATAAGCGTAACTCAAAATACTGTGTTCCTTGACCAGGAACTTCTGGCATATCTTTTACATCTTGTCCTTTTTCTTTGTTAAAGACATTACTGTCGTTAATTGCTGGTACTACTGAACTACCATCAAATGCTATTTGAACACCTTGTGCATTTTTTGTTAGCTTAATACCGTTGATTGTAATGAATACTAAATCAAGACTTTTTGGTAATTTATAATCTACTACTACCTCTTTGGTATCTAAATTATAAGTAACCTTAAATCCGTCTAAACTTATTTTATTGAGTATATCCCAAGGAGCATCTAATTCAAAGTTAGGATCGAACAACATCTTCATAAATGAGGTAAGTAACGACCCTACACTCCAATTTTTAATCTCAAAAATGATAGTTCTACTTTCTCCTGCAACATTATATTTAGCAATGAACCCTTCCCATTCAATCATTAATAATTGGTCATCACCATCAAAATTATAACCAATCTTAACTTCTGCATTAAAGTATTCAAGTAAAACACTTCCCATTACACCACCAGAGTATTGCTTTCCTGCTGCTTTGGTTGCATCAAACTTTAAGGCTAACGCTGCAGCAATATCAATTCTCTGATTAATTATAGGAAAAGTGAACTTCCACTCTATGCTCGTTTTAACTTCATAAGAACCTTTTTCCTCTCCATTTGGAATATCTGCGGTTAAATCAAAACTAGTAATTGACAAATCTGCTGGTAAAAAACTAGTAGGTAACTCAAAGCCTACTTTTTTAAACAATCCATCCATCAATTGCCCTAAGTTTAACTTGTCACCTGCAGGCATGTTTATACTTAAATCCCACCCACCATCTTCTGTTGAAGAATTGTAATTTACTGCTGATTGCAATCTTAAATCTCCTATAGAGAAAAGACCACTAATAGCAGCTGTATATACATTTGAACCTGTTCCTGTTACTGGAGAAGTAGAGGTAAGTTGTAATGCTGCATCAGTTAATGATATATTGGTAATAAGGTTCATTTCAATATCTCCTGATGCAAAAAATGCATAGTATTTACTATTGATATCCATATCAATACCAAACCCTGTAAATACTACACTTACCAAACTTTCTGGTATTTTTATAAAACCGCCTGTTATGGCTGCTAATAAATCATTGATTGAAACGGTTCCATCAAAAGCTGCTGATAAAGTAAGATCAGAAGTAATTTCTACATCAAAACCTCCTTTGAATATGGTTGGAAAAAAATCTGCTCGAGCTGAGAAAAAAATACTTTGATCATTAATTGTTCCTGGCCCTGTAACTAACCAATTTACATCAAATTCTTGAATGGTAAAATTATCAAAAAGATTCCACGCTCCATTAGACCCTACTAATGTTGATACACTATTAATACTTAGACCATCTGTAAAATCGAGTGAAGTACTAAATCCTTTAAAAGCTATACTGTTTAAAAACTGTTGTAATGTTGGAGGCACAATTGTAAACCAATTGTTCCCAGCCATTAAAGAAAATAAATTTAAAGGTGTTACTGGTTTATTAGGGTCTGATGTTACATTAATATCAAAAGCAGAAGATTCTGTAATTATCCCTGCGCTAAAATCCATAGAAATATCATCTCCTAGGTGTAATGTGAGTTGAAAATATAGAACTGGAGTCTGTGTTTTTTCGGTTTCTTCTTCAGTAATACTTAAGATAGTATCCATATCTGAATCTTGACTTACAAACTCTTCTATTGTTTTAATTTGAAACCCTACTCCGGGGTTACTTACCTCTAAAAAACCTAAAGAAATTACAGTAGCATCTATAGCTACATAAAGATTCATTTCTGGGTAAATAATATCTTCATTATTAACAGCAGAAGGATCTAAACTTCCTACTAATGCTAATCGTGTACTTGACGACCAAAATGTAAAAAAATCCTCTACAGGTTTTAACCATTTGGTTAGTGTAATAAGAGATGCAAAGTTTTGCCCCATTACCAAAGGTACAGTTTGATTTTGCCATGAAAATTTTGCAATATCTTCTGTACTAAAAATAAAAGCTGGAGAACTATATGGAATATTATCAAATACTCCGCCCGTCATGTATTTCCAACTGGTTTCAAACTTCCAGTTATTTAAATCAATCGATATTGTAAATTGAGCATCGTTACTTTCATTAACAGTAATGATTAAAGTAACTTTGGTATTTGTTTTATCTACATTAAGTATTGTAGCCTTAGCATTTTGTATTGTTAAAATATTTCCTACTGGCTCTGGAATTGTGGTACTCGATGTATCAATTAATAAAAATTTCCCTTCAGGTAATTTATATCCTTTAGTTAACAATTTATCCAGGTCTTCAGGAGGTGTTAATTGAGAATTCGTAAAAGTAACTGCATTAATAGTGATATTACCATTATTGGTAGCTGCTTGTTCTCTAAAAGTGGTTGTAAGGTTAGAAAGACTCATAATACAAAATTGTGTGCTGTTATATATCAATAATTAATGCCATATGATCACTGGTACTTCGTATTCTCCGGAAGTTAGCCCATCCTTTGAATCTACTTAAAGCTCCTATATTTCCTGGAGCATATCCTCCTACACCATTAGGTCCATTGGGAGGTAACGGCAACGCTACTGGAGATCCTGCATTAGCCATACCAACAGGTATTTGAGCCATTCCTGTTGTATAAGCATAATGACCAGCTGGAACCCCCACAGGCGGATTAGGATCTAGGTTATAGGGAGTCCCAGTAACCCTATTAGCAATGGTAATATTAGCTGCAGGCCCCCCTGCGTTTACGCCATATCTAGTTAGTATGTTATCTACACTAGAAAAAGAATCTTGAATCACATATTTGTACCCAGAATATCCATTGGTATCCCATGGTCTCGCATTTCTGTGAGATTTTAACATAGTACATACATACCCTTTATCAGGCCATTGATTAGCTGTTGGGTTTATGGCACGAGTATATCCAGCAGCTCCAGTTAAATTATTATATGCTATAGGTTCAAAATGTGTATTGAACACATCTACATTAAAATCTCCTACAATAACACCTACTTCATTGGCAGCAAGATTTGCAGTCATTTCTTGAATATTAGATAATTGATTTGTACCATTAGCTGCCTGATTCTTTTTGGGCGAAGCATGAAAAGACATCAATTTAATAGTTCTGTTATTGGCATTATCCCAAAAGGTTGTGAGATAAGGAGTTCTATTAAAATTATTAGGAAATCCTAATACTGGTCCTGGAGCCATTCCTACTCCTGGACCTCTAAACTGCCATTGTCCTGCGAGTTGTCTAAAAGCACAATTAGCATTAATATTAGAATTTGCATTTACGTTTCCTAAAGGGAGAGTAGTATTCCAAGGATGTGCATAGTTCGCAAGGTTCATAGCACCTATATTGGCTACAGAATCAGAAGCATTGCCACCTCCTTGCCAACCCCAAGGCCCAGTAAATTCAAGATTTGCACTGTTATAATATACAGATATCCCTTCAGTAACTCCATTCAAACCTAACCTAACAGGAGGTACTAACATCCAATTAGCTCCCAGCCAATTACGTATAAGCCCCAAAAGATAACGAGATCCTGTAGACCCTCCTGCACTTATTAAAGTTCCAGGAGCTCCACTTCCTGTACTCGTTTCTACTACAACAAAGATATCAGGAGTATTTTGGGTTAATGTCGTTCTAATTACATCCCGTCTATACCCTGATTCTGGGGTTTGCAGACGATTGCCATTATGATCTCTTTTTCTACCTATTTGATTAATCTTATTAATCCCAAACTGCTGTATATTCCAATAAAGTACTCTTGCCATGACCTATGATTTAGTTTTGTTATAAGCAGCGTACCATCCTAAACTTTTGGCAGTAGCTCCTGGTTTTGGGTTTCCAAAAAGTAAAAAATTGGTGCTTCCTCCTGGTGGAAGTTTGAGAATTCCTAAAAACTTTAGTGCTATTTTACTCAATGTCATTAAATACGATTGTTGGGCTTCTACATATTCTAATTTTAAAGTATCGATAGATAATTTTAATACTCCTTGTAGACTAAGAAGTTTAGCATTACTACTGGTTCCTGGGAGTTTTATTCCCACAAATGCCTTATAGGCAGTATCGGTAGCTTTATTTCCTGGGCTCCATGCTATTAGCAAACTAGCATTAAAATCTAACGACGCTGCTAATTCACCAGGAGTACCCATATTTAAGGTCATTTCTAGTCCATACCAATTTTCTGAAAGCCCGGTAGTATTAATTCCAGGTAAACTTAAATTAAGATACCCTAAACTAGAAGGCTTAGTATCCTTATCTCCACTAACAAGGTTATTGATTTGTAGTGCAAAATTAGGGTATAAACTTAGTTGCCTAGTTGTACTAAGGCCTGAGTTAAATACTATTTTTGAAGCATCAAAAACATAATCTACCACAGTAGGTGTACTGATATCAAATGCCATATCAATAAATAAATTACTGTAACTCAACCCATCTATGATATCTGTATCTGTACCATCTCCATTTCCAAAAGAAAAAGCATCCATAACAATCGTTTTTTCTTCTGTTTCATTTGTTGCAGGAGTGGTTGTTTGCATTACTGCATAGTTTAAATACCCCCACATTGCGAAACTAGATTCTATATGGGTGGCTTTAGGGTTAGTTGTTAATGTATTAAACTGAATTTTGGTGATTTCTACATTTTTAAGAAGATTACTATCAAAGTAGAATAAATTATCATCAGTATTTTCAAATACATATACTGGTGTACCATCATGATCTTGATATGTGCCATCTAGCACTACCGTATTTAGAGTTTTAGAACCATATTTATTATTCGTACCTATTACAGTATCAGAAAATAAATTGTTCATTGTTAATTGTACTTTACTCTGAAAGAATTTAATAGCGGTATTTTCAAAAAGAACTTGTAATTGAAGTACTTTAAAATCGTAAGTAGCTCCTGCTAAAGGTGGTACAGGTTTATTAATATTTAGCCCTTGTAATAGTTGTTGTTGATAAGCTGTATCTAAATAGTTGATGAGTCCAAAAAGAGAACTATTTTTTTCCATTTGAACCTGACCTTCAGCATTTACCTTATTAACTTCTATTCCAAAATGATGTGCATTAAACCTAGTTAGATTAATACCAGATATTAACCCTTTTAATTGTTGAGGAAATTCTTGTAAATCAATATCTGCTTTGAGCACCAAAATTCCATTCCAATCTTTATTATTTACGATATTATGGAACTTTTCATAGAGAATTGCCTGATTACTTTCTGGGTGTTCTAAACCATATTGATAAGCTTTTTCTGCTTCTGCTATATAATCCTGTACCCATGAAGATATTGCAATTAACTGCTGATATGCATTCGCTGGATCCTCTACTCCTTCAGTATTAAAAGTGTTAGGTTGTGTCCAAGTCTTTGGGTCTTTAACTCTGTCTATTAACCTGCCTTTACAAAATTTAAAAATGACTACATTATTATAATCGGCATAAGTGTTTGTTGTTCCTACATTAATATCAAATGGCCAATCTTCAATTGACATTTTGTTATTAAATATAGCCTCTGCTGTAGTTTGCCCTCCTTGTTCTCCACTTTTAGAAAATAATGTTCCTAAATGGTTATTTTGAGTGACTACTAAAAATTGTTGATTAGTTAGAAAAGCACTTTGTAATTTAGTAGATAAATTAATAAAACTCATTTGATATTGAGCAGGATCAGACGGTTCTTGATTTTCTGGATATAAATACTCAGGTGTAGCGTTTTGATGAATATCATTTTGCCCTAAGTTAAGCATGCTCCAAGCTCCATTGTTCTTTACATGAGCTATTAATCCTTGTGGAGTTGTAGAACTTACATAATTACTATCTCCATCACTTAATAATTTTACTCTTTTGGTTGCACTTTTTGAGACTCTTTGTGCTGTTAATTGTCTTGTAATAAGAGTTTTTCGTTCTTTACTAAGTACTTCGGACTCGAAAGTTGTTAAGTTATCGTTTCCTGGTTTTTGAGAATCTGCTTCTACTGCTAGGTAAGGAACAATAGGTATATAAAAATCTTGTTGAGGCATATCTATACTAGGTTCATAAAACCCTAACAAATTAGATTTACCTACATTACCCTCACTTACTCCATGATCTTTGGCAAATAAGGAAGCTCCTTCAGGTTGAGAAACATATTGAACATTTTCTGCTACCTCTGATATAATATTATACCATCCTGTAAAGTATTTATTTTCTAAAGTTGGATTGTTTGTTCCTGGGTTTACCAGTGATAATTCTTGGGCAGGAAAATTTGGCGCATAAGCCGGTTGTTTACTTTTAAATCGTAATACATCTCCTGTAGGAATTTTATCTTTAACTGAGTATGGTGTAAAGGAAATAACTTCCGTTCCTGATAATCCTGGTAAAAAATCAAATTGGCCATTTTCATCTACTTGATCTGATTTTGGATCCATAAAAAAGTCTCCTTCAGGTTGTAAATAGAATCGTTCATTTTCATCAATATCTCTGGGAGAAATAAGTAATAAAGGACTATTAGGTAATGGAGTTAAATTATTAGAAGGATTTGTATTTTCAGTTAAATTGACTTTTGGCCATAAAGTAATAGGATGACCAGTATTTATTGAAAAAAAACTAGGTAAATAGCAAGGTGTTGATTTTCCTGAACTACTATTAAAAATACTTCCTGTAAACGCAAAATAAGTATTTAATCCTTTTTTATTTCCTATATCTAAAGGGTCTATCGATGCTTGAGTCATTGCATACTCTACATCTGATTGAGGTTTAAAAATAGGATAACTATATTTTACAAGGCTACTATCAGCTGGTTCTGTATGATAGTAACATGTTTCTAAGTAAAAGGCTTTAAAATCGCTTTCTAAATTAAAACCTAGCGGAAAACTAAATGCTCCGCAATTGTATTTGGTAAATGATATGGATATATCTTTATTAAGCAGCGTATCACTTCCAAATTCTTTACTGTTAAAAGATATATTAGGACTATTTAAATCGTAACTTAATTGTATTTGTGTAGCTGCACCTTCTGGAATGAAAGATACTTCTGTATTATTTCTAATTGATAATGTCGCAAAACCATTTCCCATGGTGTAATTAAAAGTTTGGCTAACCTTAATTACATTCTGAGAATTCACATAATAGTTAATTGCAACAACATTTTCATTAGTTGGTTTTGAATTTACATCTAACAACCAAGCAGTAGTAATATTATTTGAAAAGTTTTCTCTATACTTTTGTAAGTACTCCTTAACTTCATCTATGTAATTGATAATATTATTGTTATCAGGAGCATTTTCAGCAAAAAGAAAATAAACCGAAAGTGTTTTCGCTTTTGATAAAGTAAGTGTAGATTCTTTATAAGTCGAATCTTCTGGTAGCACTACAGCCGACCACTCATTTAACTCTGGAGTTATGTTAATATACAATAACGGATCTCCAGAATCCACATTACTAAATATAGTACCCTCAGTATCTTGTAGAGTTGAACCCATAGCATTAGAATAATATGTGTGTAAAATAACTTGGTAGTGCAATAAAGTATGAGTATCAAAACTAAGGAATGGAAAACACCCCTCAAAAAAGCATCGTGATACACTATAAACTAATCATCCTTAGGACATAAAATAGATACAATTACTATTACATCGTAAGGTGATAAATTGGATACAATCAGTTGACTCCCTTTAAAATCAGCGACAGCTATAAGCTGTTCTCTAATCTTTAAAATATGGATACCATTAAATGAAGTACTATCATTAAATTTTACATTATTAGTATCTCCTGTGTTAACAACAGTTGCTTGCTGAGCCTTACTTATATTATTAATATAACAAATACATTGAGACCCATTATTGGTATCTAATACAGCATATTCATTTTTTAAAAGCACAATTGTATCCAGCTTGGATTTTGTAATGCTTTGAGAAAATGCTGTGTTACTCGCAAATACAAAAAAAACAAGGATTGTATATAAAATATACAATCCTTTTTTTTTATTAACCTTGTGTAGTTTGCGCCTGAATTTCTGCAGTTGCATCATTCTGAGCGTTAGTAATATTAGAAACGGTTACTTGCGCACCTGCAAAATTCCCATTACACACCACACTATAAGAAGGTGAATTTGGTGGAATATTAAATAATCCATTAGCAGGTTTGGTAGCTCCATTATCATAACAATTAACACCTGCAGGCGCACCTGCAATTGTAAAAGTTAGTGTGTTAGCTCTACTAGAATTTGTAATAGTAAGAGTAGACTGTGAACCATTAGCTGTATTCCAAGTTGCAAATTGACCTGAATCTATAGCTGCTGAACCTTGTTGGTTAATTACTGGGTTTTGTGTTGCCGTCGTTGACATAATTTAAAAGTTTAATTAGTTAGTGGTAACGAAGTTAAACTCTTATATGACTCTTTTTATAAAAAAAACTATAAACGTAATAATAGAAAGTATTAATGACTTTAATTCTGACACGAGTGTTTTCTTATCAATTCACAAACAATAAAAAAGACATAATACCCTGAAATAAAACACATTACAACTCTTAACTCATAAAATAATTTTAATCTTATCTTCTTCAAGCTCATTTTATTATATAAAATAAGAGAATACCTTACTTTTTTTACGGTTATTTAAACAGTTTCCTATTATGACCTTTTTATTTTTAAACTCTAAAAACTAAAGTTATGATTAAAAACATTTTGAACTTAGGTTCTATCTTAAACAAAAATGAACAACAGCTTATTAATGGAGGTAGTAATGATCCTGTAACAGACTTATGTATTCCTATCCCTAGAGAAGTTGCTACTTGTCTTATGCCTATTAGTGGTGAATGTTGTGGTTTATGGGATTAAAACAAAAAACTATAAAAGCTGTTGAAAAACAGCTTTTATAGTTTTTATGATTTAGAAAAATCTCGGTTGTTTATAACTATCTTCCTCTGATTTAAAATCAAACAGTAGTAAAAATTCATGTGACCCTGAACTAAATTCTCCTAGATTAGATATTGTATGATCATACGCATAACCTAATCGCAAGTCTTTTCCAATTCTAAAATTAACTATTCCACTCCACGAGTCATCCAGACGATGAGATACTCCAAATTCCACTTTATTATTCCATAATAAATTTAACGATAAGTCTAATGACAAAGGTGCTGAATCGGCATACTTAACTAATGTTGAGGGTTTTAATTTAAATCTATTTTTTAAATCTATTACATACCCTGCTGTCAGAAATCCATGTATTTTTTCTGATGCTTTGGTTATTTTTCCGTTCGATCTTTCAAAATGTAATGTTTCTAATAAGTTTGGTATTGAAGCTCCTACATAAAAGTTTTCTTTGTAATAGAATGCTCCTACACCAAAATTTGGGTATGTTTTGTTACTATTCTGATTAAATTTTGAATCATTAGATTCTACTTGATTTAATGTTAACAAACCTATTTGTTGAAAAGTTGCTCCTGCCTTTAACCCAAAAGCTAGTTTAGCTTTTTCTGAAGTATTAATTGTAAAAGAAAAATCGGCATAGGCATGTGTTTCACTTACTGGACCTATTTTATCGTGAATTAAAGATAAACCTAACCCTACTTTTCTACTTACTGGACTATGTATAAATCCACTAAATGTTTTTGGCGCTCCGCTAACACCTACCCATTGTGATCGTGCTAATAAACCTAAACTTATACCTTCTTTACTACCTGCATAAGCTGGGTTCATAACCGTCATATTATAAATATACTGAGTGTATTGAGGATCTTGTTGGGCTAATATTTTACTACTTATACTTACTAGTAAAACTAGTAGTATTATATATATTTTCTTTTTCATATAGCTATTTATTTAAATATAACCAGCCTTGATATGGTTTTGTTATACCGTCGTTAAAGTCTACTACATACCAATAAGTGGCCGCTGGCATTGCTTTTTGGTCTCCTGTTAATGTTAATCTACCATGCGACTTCCCATCCCACCAAGTTGGATTCAACTCATTATTATTACTATAGTCATAGACTACATTACCATACCTATTGTATATTTTTATTTTAAATTTAGGATATGCTTCTGACAAACCTGGTATTACAAATTCATCATTAACACCATCACCATCTGGAGAAAAAGAATTTGAGGCAGAAAAGTCTATAACAGGATCAATAGTTCCTCTTTTTCTTTCACATGCTAATGTAAAAATACCATATCCTGAAACTTTTGCTGTTATACTTTTACTATGAGTGTCTATGTATACATTTTCTCTTTCTTTAACCCACTCTTCACCATTCCATCGTACTATCATTAGTTTACTTGGGTCTGAATAAAAAATTTCTGGTGTCGTTACACTACTCCATGTTAAAGTTAACTCCACCAATTCTTCATTAGATTTATTTTGAATTTCCCAGAACTCATTCATATTTATTAAACCAACATCTTCTTCTTTTTTATCAAAATCAATAGTTGCCTTTTCCCAATTAAAACATACATAAAAATTTGTGTTAGGATCTGAAGGAGATGATATAGTTACAGTCCTAGGAACAAAAGTTTGCGATTTATAGTCTCCAACAGGAAAAGTAAAACTTTCATTTCCTTTTTTTTGAGCTTTATTATTCACATAACTTTTATTACTAATACCAGTACTTGTAGCTCCATTTAAATAAGTTACGATACCCTTTTCTTCTGCTTTTAAAATTCCATTTTCAAAAAATGTAGTTCCTACAATCTCTATTTCCTTATCTAAACTAAAAGCTAAACTTGTTGACTCATTATCAAACTCAACAAACATAAAACTAGATGTTCCTTCACCTGTTATAGTCTGTTCATTATTACCTACAAAACTTGTATAACCTGTTACTTTATTATTAGAAAACTTGAATTTTCCATTATTTGTGAAGTTTTTAAATACATACAAGTCACCATCGTTTGTTATTGCTCCATATTCTTTTATTAATAAATCTTCATGAACGCTTACTAATGTGTTTTCAGAAATATAAAGGGGACCAATACTTGTTGTTTGGGCTTTAACAGCTATAACCAAACACATTATTATTGATGAGAATATCTTTTCTTTCATAATTATCAACTTATTATAAAGTGGTACCATCAATTTTATACCAATAATAGTCTGCTCCATCAAAACCACATTGTATTGTTATAGAAGAATTAGTTCCTAAAGTAGACAATCCTGTTATTAGCCCTGATCCTTTTATAGTGCCTCCACCTGTAATATTTAAGTTTAATGCTACCGAAAGACCAAGTAAAGTTCCGTTACCTGCTTTATTTACAATTACTAACTTATTTCCTAAATTACTACTATTAGGGGTTGGTATTGTTATATCAGCACCTAAGCCTAAACTTATCAATCCAGTTTGTTCAATTATTACTGTACCATCTGTATTGTCTATGGTTGTGCCTGAAGTTGGATTTTTAACAATTCTTATATTATTCAACCTAGTTAAAGTAGTATTAATTGTTGTAATATCTGTTTCGTTAGTCGTCGCTAAAACATTATTCCCAGCAACATTCCCCGCTAAGGTAGAAGCTCCTATATCAACAGACCCTCCATCTACTAAACTAATTGTATTGCCGCTTAAACTTAAATCTTGTGTATCTGAATCTACTACACTCCATGTTGTTCCATCACTAGTTTTATATAATATTCCTGAAGCTGTATCGGTATAAACTTGACCTGCAACGCCTGTAACAACTCCATTAGGATCTCCTGTTCCAGACAAAGTAGCATCTTGCCCCGCTGCTCCAGTGTCTCCTTTTAAAGAAGTGATAAAGTCTGCTTCGGTTCCGGTATTTCCAGCATCTAACCAAGTTTGATATGCTGATTTTCCGTCTACTCCATCTGCTCCGTTAGCTCCTGTCTCTCCAGTGTCTCCTTTTAAAGAAGTGATAAAATCGGCTTCGGTTCCAGTATTTCCAGCATCTAACCATGTTTGATATGCAGATTTTCCGTCTACTCCATCAGCTCCGTTAGCTCCTGTTGCTCCAGTGTCTCCTTTTAAAGAAGTGATAAAGTCTGCTTCGGTTCCGGTATTTCCAGCATCCAACCATGTTTGATATGCAGATTTTCCATCTACTCCATCTGCTCCGTTAGCTCCTGTTGCTCCGGTGTCTCCTTTTAAAGAAGTAATGAAATCGGCTTCGGTTCCGGTGTTTCCGGCATCTAACCATGTTTGATATGCTGATTTTCCATCAACTCCATCTGCCCCGTTAGCTCCTGTCGCTCCAGTGTCTCCTTTTAAAGAAGTGATAAAGTCTGCTTCGGTTCCTGTATTTCCAGCATCTAACCATGTTTGATACGCAGATTTTCCATCTACTCCATCAGCTCCATCTGCCCCGTTAGCCCCTGTTGCTCCAGTGTCTCCTTTTAAAGAAGTAATAAAATCGGCTTCGGTTCCGGTATTTCCAGCATCCAACCATGTTTGATACGCAGATTTTCCGTCTAGTCCATCAGCTCCGTTAGCTCCTGTCGCTCCGGTGTCTCCTTTTAAAGAAGTGATAAAGTCTGCTTCGGTTCCGGTATTTCCTGCATCCAACCATGTTTGATATGCAGATTTTCCATCTACTCCATCTGCTCCGTTAGCTCCTGTTGCTCCGGTGTCTCCTTTTAAAGAAGTGATAAAATCAGCTTCGGTTCCGGTGTTTCCTGCATCCAACCATGTTTGATATGCTGATTTTCCGTCTACTCCATCAACTCCATCTGCCCCGTTAGCTCCTGTTGCTCCAGTGTCTCCTTTTAAAGAAGTAATAAAGTCGGCTTCGGTTCCGGTATTTCCTGCATCTAACCATGTTTGATATGCTGATTTTCCGTCTACTCCATCTGCCCCGTTAGCTCCTGTCGCTCCGCTGTCGCCTTTTAAAGAAGTGATAAAATCGGCTTCGGTTCCGGTGTTTCCTGCATCCAACCATGTTTGATATGCTGATTTTCCGTCTACTCCATCTGCTCCATCTGCCCCGTTAGCTCCTGTCGCTCCAGTGTCTCCTTTTAAAGAAGTAATAAAGTCTGCTTCGGTTCCGGTATTTCCGGCATCTAACCATGTTTGATATGCAGACTTTCCGTCTACTCCATCTACC
>NZ_JAZKJP010000009.1:0-56127 GCF_047470925.1 Tenacibaculum ascidiaceicola | reverse complement strand
CCCCCGTTAGCTCCTGTCGCTCCAGTGTCTCCTTTTAAAGAAGTGATAAAATCGGCTTCGGTTCCGGTGTTTCCAGCATCCAACCATGTTTGATACGCAGATTTTCCGTCTACTCCATCTACCCCGTTAGCTCCTGTCGCTCCAGTGTCTCCTTTTAAAGAAGTGATAAAATCGGCTTCGGTTCCGGTGTTTCCAGCATCCAACCATGTTTGATACGCAGATTTTCCGTCTACTCCATCTGCCCCGTTAGCTCCTGTCGCTCCAGTGTCTCCTTTTAAAGAAGTGATAAAATCGGCTTCGGTTCCGGTATTTCCAGCATCTAACCATGTTTGATATGCAGATTTTCCGTCTACTCCATCAACTCCATCTGTCCCGTTAGCTCCTGTTGCTCCAGTGTCTCCTTTTAAAGAAGTAATAAAATCGGCTTCGGTTCCGGTGTTTCCAGCATGCAACCATGTTTGATATGCAGATTTTCCGTCTACTCCATCTGCTCCGTTAGCCCCTGTCGCTCCGGTGTCTCCTTTTAAAGAGATGATAAAATCAGCTTCGGTTCCGGTATTTCCGGCATCTAACCATGTTTGATATGCTGATTTTCCGTCTACTCCATCTACTCCATCTGCCCCGTTAGCTCCTGTCGCTCCGGTATCTCCTTTTAAAGAAGTGATAAAATCGGCTTCGGTTCCGGTGTTTCCTGCATCTAACCAAGTTTGATATGCTGATTTTCCGTCTACTCCATCTACTCCATCTGCCCCGTTAGCTCCTGTCGCTCCGGTATCTCCTTTTAAAGAGGTGATAAAATCAGCTTCGGTTCCAGTATTTCCGGCATCTAACCATGTTTGATATGCTGATTTTCCGTCTACTCCATCTGCCCCGTTAGCTCCTGTCGCTCCGGTGTCTCCTTTTAAGGAAGTAATAAAGTCTGCTTCGGTTCCGGTATTTCCGGCATCTAACCATGTTTGATATGCTGATTTTCCGTCTGCTCCTGTTGACAGTATTGGGCTCCATGAGTTTCCATCTGAACTATAAATTTCTCCAGAATTGGTATCTACATATAAAATACCTGTAGCTGGATCTATAGAATTACTAATAGGAGATCCTTTACCTGTTAATAATTCATTCTCTCCTAATAGAGATGATAAATCAACTGATTTTGAGCCCGCATTTTCTAACTCTAGGGTAAGAATGTTAGAACTATTTAAGAAGAAACTTTTTATTTGTTGGTTATCTACCTGTGTATCAATAAGACTTGAAACTGTAGCTAAATCTACCAGTTTTTCCCATAGCCTTCCATTCCAATAATAAAATCCTTTCCCGGATGTACTATTTGTATTATAAACTAATAAACTTTCATTAATTGTCGTACTACTTACTGGTGAAGCTGTACTTAAATTATCAATATTCAATCTGGGAATTAATAAACCTTTGCTATCTGACTTGATATCTAACTGAGCAGATACATTAGGTGTCAAGGTTCCTATTCCTACTTGTGCAGTAATAGTTACACTTAAAATTAAGAGTACGAGGGTTGTTACTTTTTTCATTAGTTTTTTTGTTTTGGTGGGACTTCTTAGTAATCATATATTACATTTAATTAAATTTTATTAATAAATTAAATTTTGATGTTCTATCTAGTAAGTAAAAGGGTTAATATCAGCACTGTCTTCATAGCTAAAAGGCGATAGATTTGAAGAAACACCTAAAACAAACTGATTTACAACATACTAACCTTTTACAATTTAGTAAAAAAATATTGATTCTGGTAAATCCTTTTTTTATTCTTCTTAATTATTAGGTAAAGTCCTCTAGAAACAACTCTTTTCATTAATGAATATAATTAGGCATTTTAAGTAGTTTAGAGTAGTTTGATAATTACAAAACGGAAACATTAAACAACAAAAAAGCCTTACTATTTCTAGTAAGGCTTATTGTGATCGCGACAGGATTACACTACTAATTTAATATTTTTTTATTTCATTTAACTCATTATATTTGAATTAACAAAGGCTTTGAAGTTATAAATTCAATACAGTTTAATTTGTTTTAATTTGAGTTTATCCCCCTTTTTAGCCCCCTATTTAATTTTAATTAATTCCTTTTAAAGTATTATTAAATTAAATCTAATTCAAAAGAGTTACACATTATATGGAACTAACTTATACCTTAAGAAAAGATAAAATAGATAAAAAAGGGTTAGCCCCAGTTAGATTACTTATTACAGTTAATGGTGAACGTATTAGACAAACAGTTAAAAATGTAAAAGTTAATCCCAAAGACTGGAAAAAGGAACGTATTAAGCCTAATCTTAAATCAGAACCTTATAATTTACATATTGAATACAATGAAAAGCTAGACAAATTAGAAACTAAGATTAAGTCAATATTTAGGTATATATTATCAAATGAATTACCACAAACAAAAGACATTGTCATCAAACTCTTAGAGGATGAAAATTTTGGTGAGAAGAAACTATCTAAAAAATTCTTTGATGTTTACGATGAATATATTTTAGCTAATAAAAACATAAGAACACCAGGAACACTTAGGAGATACAAAACAAATAAAAAGTTTTTTCAAGAATTTCAAGATTTTACTAATTATGAAGTAAGATTTGACACAATTAATTTGAAATTCTATCAAAAACTAACTGATTATGCTTTTGAAGAAAGAAATACTTTAAACAACTATTATGGCAAAATAATAGACGGTCTGAAAACTTTTATGAGATGGAGTTTTGAAAGAAATTATCATCAAAACTTGGAATATAAAAAATTTAAGTCATTGAAAGACAAAATAGAAGTTATATACCTCACTTTAGACGAATTAATGAAATTATATAAATTTGAATTCGAGTCAGAAAAGCTAGAACATGTAAGAGATTTTTATTGTTTTGGTTGTTTCACAGGTTTACGGTTTAGTGATATTAAACAACTTAAAAGCGCTAATATTTATGAAGATGAGATTAGATTAAATATTCAGAAAACTAGATCTATAGACCATACAATTCCCCTAAACTCATTCGCTAAAGAAATTTTAAGCAAATACAGAAACACAATTTACGAACCGTTACCTAAAATTTCCAGCCAAAAATTCAATGAGTACATAAAAGAAGCTTGTAAAAAAGCTAAAATCAACACCCAAATAAATATAACAAGATACGTAGGTCAAAAAAGGATTGATAAGGTAATTCCTAAACATAAATTGATCACTAGTCATACCGCAAAAAAAACCTTTGTTACCAACAGTTTGATATTAGGTATGAAAGAATCTGTTATCCAGCAAATAACTGGAAACTTAGATCACAGAACTTTTAAAGCTTATGTAAACATAGCTAACTCACTTAAAAAACAAGAAATGAATCAAACTTGGAATAAATTATAAATACTATGATTAAAACATTAAACTATCTACAACTTTATTTATTTAAAATAATAAGTTTCATTCCTAGTCAATGGAAAAAATTTGCAATAAAACATAGAAATTGCAAAAAAACACCTCTGATATTAATTATTCTTTTAATGGCTTCAGGATATCTGGCTTTATTTAAAGGACTGTTATCATATCTACCCTTACTTTGGAGTCTTCCTTTTCATTTCATTTTTTTTATTCTAATATCCACCCCTATAACTAAACTCCTGACAACTTGCGGATTTACTCAATTTGAAAATGCAATAATAGATCCATTCTTTAAACAAAAGAATGAATTAGATAAGGAATATAACAATAACAAATCAGGCATATTAGAAAAACAACAAATCGACATTAAACACGATATATATAGTCAAAAAAAACATTTTGAAAAAAAAATATTAATTCTCAAAAAAAACTTTAACCATTCAATAAACTCAAAAACGGAAGAGCTAAAAAACCTAACATATAACAATCTAGAAAAACATCAAGAAAAAATAAACAACATTGAAACCCTTTTAAAAACTAAAACTAAAAAAATAGTTTTTTCCAACAACAGTAAACAATATAACATAGAAAACTTGTTTAAAAACTATTTTAAAAAACATATAAGTAAAATTGATGGTGAAATTTTTTTGTATGAAGTAACTAATTATTTAGAATTAAATAAAATTGAAGTTTCTAATAAAACTTGCTACAAACACCTTAAAATTAAGTTAAACAAAAAAGAAAGAGAGGATCTAATATGTTTTCTAAAATTTTGTAAAGAAAAAGAGATTTTTGCACATCCACCATATAAAAACAACACTCTAAATTCATCCAAAACTATTGCACTTAGCTTAAAAGAAAACTACCCCTATTTAAGTGAGTCTAATGAAACATTAAGAAAAGACATAGATAAAAAAGAACTTGTCCTTACTGATTTTCTTAGAAAAGACTTCAATTATTACCTAACTAAACAATAAATTCTAAATATTTTTATTCTAATAAGGTTTTCAAAACCTCAATATCAAATACCTAACATACTAGGTATTAAAAAAAAACTCTAATCAGAATCTAATTTAGCCATGTAGAACTCAAAACAAATTAAACATGGCTAATGTATATGTACTTACACAAAAGCAACTTGACCAAACTATAGAACGAGTTGTAGAAAAGCTTCGCAAAACCGATTTAATTCATAAAGAATTAAAATCAGACATTAATGATCGTCTAACTCAAGTTCAGGCTTGTGAACTTCTAGGTGTTACAGTTCAATGCTTAATAGGCTGGAAAAAGAAAAATTTAATTCCATTTTATCAAGTAGGTAGAAGTATTTTTTATTCTAAATCTGAGTTACTTGAAGTAGCTAGAAAAAACCCTTCATTAATTAAACCTAGTCGCAAATAAAAAAGCGTAATGGCTCCAATCCATTACGCTTTAATATTTTCTCAAACAGTATTAACTACCGTGTAGGACAAATATACGGATATTCTTTAACTAATTATGGAAGAAACACCATACTTAAGAATTGGTACGTCATATTTTAAAATAGTGCAAGTACCAACAATTCACAATCAGTTTAATGAAACCCTTATTAAATGGGACAGAAATACCATTATACAAGACCATAACAGAAACTACTTAACCAAGATTCCAAAATACGATGGAAGTATTTGTTTTCCAAACCATATTAATTTCTCAAAAACTATTCATGGTTTCTATAACACCTATTCTCCCCTATCTCATCAACCCGAAAATGGAGAAGTAAAAAACACCTTAAGCTTCTTCAAACACATTTTCGGTGATCAATTAGAATTCGGGCTAGATTACTTTAAGCTTTTATACGAAAACCCAACACATCCTTTACCTGTTTTATGCTTAGTCAGCAAGGAAAGGGCTACAGGTAAAAGCTCATTTTTAAAATACTTAAAAGAAGTTTTTGGACACAATATGAGTTACCTAGACAGCCATTCATTAAATAGTAATTTCAATTTAGACTGGGGAAATAAATTAATATTAGGACTAGACGAAGCTTTTTTTCAAAAAGAAGAAATTACTGAAAAGATAAAATACCTATCTACTTCTAATAAAAATAAAATTGAAGCTAAAGGAAAAGAACGTTTTGAAGTGGACTTCTTCGGAAAATTTATAATGTGTAGTAATAAAGAAGATTCTTTTATTAAAATTGATGCTGACGAGATTCGATTTTGGGTAATTAAAGTTCCGAAATTACAATTCGAAGACGTAAATTTTCTAAACAAGTTAATTTCAGAAATTCCAGCATTCTTAAACTATACATTAAAACGAAAGCTTGCTAGTGAAAGGAAAACTAGAATGTGGTTTACTCCGCAACAAATCCACACAACAGCATTAGCTAAACTGGTTAGTAATAATCGGAATCGGGTTGAAAAGGAGATTGCTCATTTGCTAATTAGTATAATGGAAAAATTCGATTTAGAGGAAATCAATTTCAGCATAATGGATTTGTTAAATGCATTAAATAAAACTAGAATTAAAACCGATTTAACCCAGCTAAGAAATCTACTTAAAAACAACTGGAATTTACCTCAAAAAAACAACTGTTTTAAATATCAGAAATTCACCATTCTTAGCGATGGAGAAATTGTGCTTTTAGACACAAAAGGTAGATTTTTCACTCTTAAAAAAACATTTTTACTCAAAAACTTTGATGATTTGATGACGGAATAGATTATTTATCTATTAAACCTAGTAACAATAAGGGTTTAAGCCGTCATCAAAACCGTCATCAAAACGTCATCAAGATTTAACGTTGATGACACCAATAGAAAAAAGCTGATGATTTGATGATATTTTGATGATGAAACAAAGTCTTATTAATAAAGGGCTACAGACGAATCGTCATCAAATCATCAACTTTTACATTTTTTTACATACGCACCACATCATGAAAATAAACTGTTCAAAAGCTAAAAAAATAGATATTGTTTCTTACTTAAAAAAGCAAGGGTTTAAACCTATAAAAAACACATCAAATTCCGTTTGGTTTTTCTCTCCATTTAGGAGTGAAAAATCACCCTCATTTAAAGTAGATATAACTAAAAATGTTTGGTACGATTTCGGCGAAGGTAAAGGTGGAACTGTGATAGACTTTGTAATGATGTATTATAACTGCTCTATTAACGAAGCCTTAAAAAACCTCGAGAAAAATGATTTTTCTTTTCACCAGCATAAAAACTTACAAGAGGTTGAAATCAAGCCTAAATACTCTATCAAAAAAGTAGGAGAATTAACTAACTCTTTTTTGATAGAATATTTGAAATTAAGGAAAATAAACATTGAATATGCTAAGCGTTTTTTATTTCAAGTCCACTACTCTTTTGATTCTGAAAAAGAATATTATGGAATTGGATTTATGAATGATTTTGGAGGACTAGAAATTAGAAACAAATTCTTTAAAGGGTGCTTAGGTAAAAAAAGTATTACAACTATAAATAATAATTCTGATGTAATATCCTTGTTTGAATCTTGGTCTGATTTTCTTTCTTATTTGACTTTAAAAAAAATAATTCCAAATGAAAATTTTATCATTTTAAATTCTACTTCTCTTATTCAAAAGATTCCTGAACTAATTAAAGATTATTCCAAAACCAAATGCTTTTTTGATAATGATGAAGCAGGAAATAAAGCTCTAAAACACCTTAAAGAAAAAATATCTAAAGAGTTAATTGACTGTAGAATCCATTATAAAAACCATAATGATTTAAACGATTACTTAATCTCAAAATGTACCTGATTTAAGGTAGCAAGTTGAACAGGGGCAGACCCCCTATTATTCAACTTGCTCTGCGAGGCTTAACTTCTGTAAATGTGAACATTACAACTATAAACTATTTGTAAAATTTTATAACCCAATCATAAACAAACTCTTAACCTACTGAAAACCAACTCTAAAAATTATAAAATGAAGAAAAAAAGTATCATTATTGATGAATTCCACCACAAAGAATTAGTAAAGATTTCTAATGTATTCGGCGCTAAATATGGAGACTTTGCCGAATCTATGATTCTATATTTTAAAAAGACAGGCATTAACCCATTAGAAACTACAAATGATAATCCTGCTACAATGATTAAGGTTTTAGACAAACGAATTGTTTCTTTCCTAAAAGTACAAGAAAGAGACATTCTAAAACCTCTAAGAAATGAAATTTTCGAATATTCTGCTGAGCAAAAAAAACAGTATGAAAGCTTATCAAAATGGATTCAAGAAAGTATTATAAAAGTGAATCATTTTGACAAAGAAAGAACACAAAAAATCAATCAAGAGCTTAAAAATATATTCCAAAAAATAGAACACATTGAGAAAAAAATAGAAAAACAGCAAGAAGCTTTTTATACTATATGTGAATTGATAGATCAAAAAAACAAATCTGGTCTTAAAGGTAAATTAAACTCAATTTTTAACAATGCCAATTAGTAAACCTCATAGCACATTAGGAGCTACTAATACAGGTAGTTGTTCAGACCTTGCTTTGTATTTAGAAAAAGAAAATCAAGATTTAGATAAATTGTTACTAGCTCAAAACTCTTCTGAAGCTAAAAGGAATATTGAAGCCAGAAAACAATTCTTTTTTTCACACAATGAGCAAAATATTAGCACCAATGAAGCTATTAACTCCATAGACACTAACATAAAAAAGTTAGGCAAAAATGATGCTAAATATTTTGCTCCAACTATTAGCTTTAGTCAAGAAGAACTAAAACATATTCTTTGTATAATTTCTAAAAGTGAAGAAATAAAAAATATATGGCAATTAAATACAACTCAATACAAAGAGTATAACCGTATCATCATAGAATATACTCGAAAAGTAATGACCAACTATGCTGTAAATTTTAACAGAAAGGAAAAAGGTCTAATTTCTGGTGATGACTTGGTTTATTTCGGGAAAGTTGAACACTTCCGACGATTTAAAGGAACTGACGAAGAAGTTATAAAAGGAGACTACAAAGCAGGTGACCTGAAACCTGGTATTAACACTCATGTACACATTATTGTCAGTAGAAAATGTAAAAATCAACGGTTAAAACTTACTCCTACTACTAAAGAAAGAAAAACAGACAGATCTATTGGAGGAAACAAATATCGTGTTGGCTTTGATAGAATGCAATGGATTAACACAAACGAAGCAACTTTCGACGCTTTCTTTAATTATAAAAGAAAAGAACTCGAAAAATTTCAAAACCAATACATACTTAAAAATGGCTCTCCTAAAGAAATTAAAAAGCTAAAAGAGCATATCAAATTAAAAGAAACTTTAAACACAAAAAAAAACATCCATGAGCAAAAAAATACTCATCAAAAGCATGAAGGGTGGCGTAGGTAAATCGACACTCACTTTCAACCTAGCTCAAAACATATCTGAAAACGCCTCAGTAACTATTCTTGATTTAGATTTACAAGGTAGTTTATCTCAAGTTAAAGAGTTAGCTTCTGGTTTTGATATTATTCCTTACAAAGGGAAGATTAATGAAATTCAAAATCTGGAGTATGATTTCGTTTTTATCGACACTCCTCCCTACCTATCCAATCAATTACCTGAGCTTATTCAATTAGCTGATTTGATTATCATACCTACAAAAGCTGGCGTGTTAGATCTGTTAGCCATTAAAAGTACTATTGAGCTCATTGAAAACGAAAATAAAACTGATAATGCCTTGGTTGTTTTCAATATGATAAAAGCTAACACCACTTTAACCTTGGATATTTTGGTTGGATTAGAAGAATACAATATTCCTATTGCCAAAACTCACATATCTGACTTAGTTGCTTTTACTCGTTCAGTTTTGGTTGGTGGTGTTCAGGATGATAAAAATGCTCAAAAGCAATTAGACAATCTAACAAAAGAAGTACTAACAAAACTCATATAATTCTATACATCTACATTTATATAAAACTACAATTCTAGCATTATGGAAAAACAAAATTTTAACGATCTAATCAATAAAGCTAAGGCTAATAATCAAACCAAAACGATTCAAAAGATAGTTCCTATTCCTGCTAAAGAAAATGAAGAAGTTCAGTTTTCTTTTTACCTAGATAAAAACCTACTTAAAAAGATTAAACAACAAGCGTTAAACGAAGATAAGAGCATTAAAAACATCATCAACAAAGCCTTAGAAAACTATATTAAAACAACATAACATTTAAAATATCTGTAGTATCTTGCAAGAGATTTACGGATATAAAAAGACATATTAATTTATAAAGCGTTTAGCTTTTGGATTGGAACTAGAAAATCGCCAATTTTAAAACCTCCACATTCAAAACTAAGACGCCCACGTGCTGCGTGGGCTGTTCTTATTTGGAGGAAGGGTGTTTGGCGATACCACTAGTTCGATAAGATTCAGTTCCACGCTTTTTTTATTCATTTTATATCATGGAAAATCAAAACAAACAAATCGCCAACATTCAATTACACTTATCAGAAAACTGTTCTGACTTAGAAAAAGAAATTCTTCAACGTTACTGGAAACTTAATGAAACTGAGTTTGTAAATACTCCTAAAGCAATTAAAAAAAAGTATGCTATTTCTCAACCCGAATTAACTAAGATAACGGCTACTTACAGTACTTTAACTTTTTATCTATATTGTGATCATTGTCATTCATTTGAAAAATATGAAGCTAAAAGTCAATCTAGTTTTAATCAAACTATAAGAGAATTCCACAGTCGCTATTATCAGGCTTTTAAATGCAATCATTGTAAGGAAGTTCAAAAACAACAATTCCATTTAGAACAAGAAAGAAAGCGCAACGAATTAATAAAGAAGTTAGATGAAGCTATTGAGAATAAAAACTGGAAAAACCTATCAAATTTTGAAAAAGGTGTTTTAAAAAATAGCTTAGAAATGAACTTTTACACCTTAAAAAAACACTATGGAAAAATTTTAGGATCAGCAAACTTCAAACAACTAATTAAAGCTTTATATAACATTGAGAACCAAGAATTAATTATACTCGAAAGAGATAGAGGGGATTATATAATTAATTATCAGTATTTAAGCAAAATAAAAGACTTCAAAAATGAAATTACTACCCATAAAAATAACTCCGAATCTAAAGCTAGTTTTAACTCTGAAACCAACGAATTAAAGCTTAAACTTACTATTAATAAAGAAAAATTTCATCCTGATAGTCCATTATATGCGGGAACAATAACCTTTAAAAAACAAATTGTTATTAATCCTGATATTGAATATGTTTTTGCCCAATGGGAAAGAGCTAATGACAACTTATATTTCACGTTGATTCCAATCTCTGAATTTGAAAAGTTCCCCGAACAAAAGCCTATTTCAAATGTCCCTAAAATTTTAAGACAAGGAATTCATGAATTTTTAAAAAACTTAGGAAGTAATTTAGACGTCTAAAAATACCAAGCTCTTCTTATCTTCAAAAGAAGAGCTTTTTTATCCTATATTTATATAAAAATAGAATTATATTTTTATATTTATGCCAGTTAACTTGCTATGTTTAACTTCTTTTATTGATATAAGAAAATTGCTAGACTCTAAAAACATATATCAAATCAAGTATTGATGAAATAAATAGTCTTGTGCTTTTATTTTTTTAGTTAAGAACATACTTAGCAAAGAGTAACTAAAAGGATAAATCAAGGTAAAACTTCTCTTATCTCAAAATATAAACTAGATAAACAAACTATTTGTTTGCATATAACAAGTTGTGCGAAATGCCAAGACCGAGTGAGCAGAGAACAATAAGAACCTAAATGAAATAATATGGCTAGATATAAAAAATCACCCATAGAAAAATTACAAACTAAACTAAATAAGTTAACTGCAGAACCAGAAATAGTTGAGCAGAATAAGAAAATAAAGGTTCGAAATAAAATCCTTCTTGAATATTCTTCCCGATTGATTAAGTACTCTAAACGCAGATATTATCCGAGTAAAATAGAGGACTTAATTGACGAATACTTTACAGTTAAAATTCCTTTAAATCATAATAACCTAGAGATTCTTGGCTCAAACCCAATTAATCCGCCTTTTGGTGCTAGAAAAGTTATCGACTTATTCAGAAATGTAAGTACTACGCTTTTTGACTCAATAACAATTGGAGCCAGTGAAAATAAAATTACAGGAAAATCAATATCAATCACGAAGGAGTTATACGATACAATATTGAATATTGACAAGGAAGAAGGAAAAGATAAAAAAGCTAGATTCACTAGTCGTATCGCACCATTTTTGAGAACTGATTTTAACTTATCAATAAGTGTTGCATCAGTCGGAAGGAACTATTCTTTGTTACTTCAAGAAATGATTGCTAGTGGAGAACTTACAAAAACCGATCTTATTGCACTATCTGATAAGCTTGAATCGGGCGAAACAAATCAGGTCATAATCGAACGTCAGATTAATAAGCAAGTTAAATGGTTGATTGAAACTATTGAAAAGTTGCTAGAAGATACAGAACTAAATTCATCAAAAGCTAAAGATTTTGGTAATGAGAATTTTGGTTATAGCAAGGCTAGTATAACAGGACCAGAGCATTTAATTGAAAAGATTTTAAGTGATTATGGTCAATCTACTTTATTTGGCGTGCCTGCTTTATTAAATACAGATAAATATGTAATTACACCAGGCTCTCAGTCAAGGTCACAGTTTGATTTAATTTTAATAACTCATTTAGGTGATGTAGAAGTTGTTGAGCTAAAAAGAACAGACGAAACTATCTTAGATTATGATAGTAGTCGAGGAAAATTTTACCCATCCAAAAGTTTATCTATAGCAGTGGCTCAAGCCGAAAGATATATTTCTGCAGTTATTAAAGATAACGATGATGAGTATCAAATTGAAGGGAAAAAGATAAGAGAATACATAAATGAACAAGTTGGTGGAACTATGTTGATAGAATCTGTTAGACCGACAGCTTTGATTTTAATAGGCTCTTGGGAAACACTAACTAAGGACTATAGTAAATTAACAGCGGAAACGAGGTCTAAAGTTTCAGAATCTGATTATCGGGATGATGGATTACGAGCTTATAAAGAAATAAAAAGTTCATACAAGAATATTAAGGTTTTAAACTATTCGGAACTCTTAGAGCACGCAAGAACGAGACTTGAAATATTGAAAGAAGAATAAAGCACATACGCACAACATTTTGTATAAGTAATGGCAGGGAAAGTGCTAAATATCAAAGTTTGTAGCCCGCTCAAACAGCGTAACGATTTAACAGGAAACTACCACGCAATCTGCCACTACTCATACAATTTACCGTTAGGTGTAACTTTACTGATAAATTTGATTAAAAGAAAAACAAAAAATGATAGACTTAACAAAAACCCCATCTCAGAAATTTAGCAAGAAATTAGCTAACATCAAATTCTCGCAACTAATAATCAAAGACTTAGAGAAGCAATCTGACGTAGTTAAAATGAATTTAAAAACTCATTACCTTTTACAATCATATATCATAAATCTTGTGGCTGTTTGGCAGGTATTTGTAGAAGATCTTTTGAAATATGCAGTAGATGAATATATTAAAAGCAACTCAGATCCTAACACAGCAAAGAATTTAAAGTTTAAACTTAAGAGAAATTTAAAAATATTTAATACTCCTAATACTAAAAACATTGACAAAATATTTAAAAATGTATTAGGAATAGAAGGGGTTACTAGTACATTAGAGTTTGAAGGAATGAATTCGGAGAAGGCAAAAGATAGAATAAATAAAATATTAAAGATTAGACATAAAATTGCTCATACAGGTTATTCCGAAAAGAAATTAAAATTGAAAGAAAATTTTGATTTCATGAAACATTTATTTGAAGCAAGTAAACAGCTTGAATCAAAAGTAAAAGAAATAAAAGTAACTACACCCAACAGCAGGTCATAGCACATGCCGTGGTTTGGCTCGGCTGGATGCGGAAGTGATAATTTGAACAACAGAACACTAAACAACTAACCTGCGGAAACAACGGCACGCGAAACGTTACCAGCAATAAAAGAATCGACATCGCTACAATAAAATGACACAAAATGACAGAGTTAGAACTACAAGAATATATTGAGTCTCATTTTGACGAGTTCCAGTCATATATTTCAAATTATGACGATTTTACAAATGAGCTTGAACAACAGCAAAACAATATATATTCGAATGGAGATAAAATTCTCATATCTGACTTAATTAAATTTTCAGCAATAAAAAGGTTAAAAGTATCATTTTCAATGTTAAATAATTTGAAATTGATAGCTAAGGAGTATCCTCTTCTCAAAACAGGAAAGAGAGGTAAACAACCGTCAGTTGATTTAATTGCTCATAATGATGTAAATTTCTGTACTGCCTTAATAGAATTGAAAATTAACAATGTTTCAGAAAGAGAAGCGGTTTCTGAATTAAGTGCTTATACTCAAGGACTTCAAAATAGATTTCGAGGACTTTCAAATCTAGAAACTCTATGGATTCCTATTTCACCAGAATGGCGAACTACGCCAAAGTCAGCAGTTGAATATATATTGATTTGGCAGAATATATTAGTATCTCCCCTAAAACTATATATTCAAAACAACGATTTGACATCAATAAAACTGGAATGCTATAATCCTATCAATGAGATAACTGAAATTGAGTGTTTGAATTTGTTTTCATATGATTGCTTTGATGCATTTGATATTTATTTGCAAAATGAAGTCAACTCAAAAAAAGGACTAAAAAGTTATATAACTTCAATCTGTAGCAAATTGAATATAAATGGGTTTGTTATCTTTCATGAAGCCGAAGAGGGAATGATGTATCCATATGGTTTTACATTATGTATTTTTAATCCATACAAAGCATATTTACATAAAAAATTGTCTTTAGAGTTTGTAAAGCATAGTGGTGAGAAAAAATATTATGAGGCATTAGCTAAAACTGCAAGTATTGTAGATTTTGAATATGTAGATATAGATTTTTTAACAGATGAAATAAAAGAGTTTTATCCAAAACAAAAAAAAGTTCCAGATGATGTTAAAATTGAAGATTTAAACTTCTTTGATTTAATGCCAAATGGTTGGAATAAAGATTTTTTGAGTATTGCCAATTTTGCAGATAATGAGGTCGGTATTAATATTAATTATGTGTACAATGAGATTAAAGATAATTTAGAAAGTAATGGTTATGTTACAAAAGCACTTGGCTGTCCTGATTTTAATATACTTTTTAACCAACTAACCGAAGATCGTGTAGAATCGGTTCTTCCATTTGGGGTACATCAAGAATTGATTTTTAATAGAGTGAAAATTGAACATCGTCGCAAGATTCATAATAATGATATCTTTGACCTAACCTCTTCTCTTTCATTCTATAAACAGATTTTTAAAGAGTATAATTTAAAATAAAGCTGGTAACAGTATATAAATGGGCAAGATAATTGTAAGCTCGTGGGTTGTATCCTGTTTTAAATTATCATGTATGATAGGTTTGAAGCCCATAACCCCCCACATTTGTATATACTTGTTCGTGAAATATTTTGACTAACCAACCAAACCATGAATGAATCAACAGAACTTTTTGACAGCAAACTAAATGAAATTGATCATTATCGAAAGTTTCCTTCAATGCGACCTTTTATCGGGAAAAATTATGGTAGAAACAATGCAAATAAAATATTACTGGTTGCAGAAAGCCATTATTTACCACCAAATTCAACAATAAGCAAGAATCCAGAAAATTGGTATAACTCTATACAATCTGATTTATCCAATGAAGAAATTGCTTGGATAAATACGAGAAATATATTGAAAGGGAATTGGAAATCTGCTGGACATATGATTTTTAGAGAATTGAATAATCGAATGACTGAATTTATGAACGTTAAGGAATGTAGAGCTATGACAAACGTAGCGTTTATGAATGGGTTTCAAAGACCAGCTCCAGAAACTGGAGATTCAATAAAAAATTTCTGTAAACCAATCGACTATAAAATTGGAGCAAAAACTATTAATGCCGTTATTAAAATCATCGAGCCTGATTTAGTAATTTTTGTATCAAAACTATCTTGGGACAAATTAAGATGGAAAATCCCAAAATCGGAATCAGGAGTCAAATATGATTTTGTATGTCATCCTGGAACAGGTGGTCGGTATTGGCATAGTAAAAAGCATGAACACGGAATGAAAAAATTTAAGTCTCTAATAGAAAATGAAGTAAATAAAAACGTTTTACAACAAACCTCTATTCTGGCAGATTCGAGTAACTCTTAATATACCTAGAATTGCTAGTCTAAGTACTTAACTATAAAACAATCTACACCCCTTTCCTTGTCGTTGTGCGGCTCTTTATAATATTATATAAAAATAGAATTATATTTTTATATATTTATACCAATTAATTCGCTATGTTAAACTTCTTTTTTATTTAAGAAACTGCTATACTCAAAAATCACATATACAAAGGAATAGTATTCTATTTACTCCATTATAAAAGAAAAAACAACCCAAAACTTATTTATGCGTAAAAAAAGTAACATCCTTATCCTTATTGCCATTTTTCTTATTACGGCATGTAAATCAACACAAAAAAATTCTTTAGAAGTTGAGTGGTCAATAAATTTTGGAGGATCAAAATCTGATCGTGCTTCACGTATCATTCAAACCAATGATAACAACTATATCGTTATCGGTCAAACAAGCTCTTCTGACGGAAACATTAAATCAAATAAAGGTGATAGTGATCTTTTAATATTTAAAATAAACAGTTCTGGAAAAACCCAATGGGTAAAAACTTTCGGAGGGTCTGGAGCCGACTTTGCGACAGACATATCAAAAACCAATGATGGAGGATATATTGTTTGTGGATCCACTGAATCCAAAAATGGAGACGTTAAAGTTAATAATGGACGTTTTGATTATTGGATTTTGAAATTGACAAAAGACGGAGAGTTAGAATGGGAAAAGACTTTTGGAGGCTCAGATCATGATTATGCAAACTCAATAAAACCTACAAACGACGGAGGATATATTTTAGTTGGTGAATCTGTATCAAATAATGGTGATATTTTAAACAATAAAAAAGGAAATGATTACTGGATTTTAAAGCTAAATAAAATAGGAGATATTGTTTGGCAAAAGAATTTAGGAGGTTCAGCTTATGATGACGCTCTCATGGTTCATCAATTAAAAGATGGTGAATTTATCATTGGTGGACATTCAGAATCATCAGATGGAGATCTAAAAAAGAATAATGGCTATAGTGATTTATGGATTGTTAAACTAGATAAAAATGGAGTAATTAAATGGGAACGTAGCTTTGGAGGCTCAGAGTACGACAATTTTAAATCAATTTCTCCAACTAAAGATGGAGGATATATTGTAGGGGCTTCTACTTCTTCTAAAATTGGAGAAATAAAAAAAGATAAAAAGTATAATAATTTTTGGATTTTAAAACTAGATAAATTCGGAAAAATAGAATGGGAAAACATCTATGGCGGAAACGACAATGATTATTTATCTTTTGTAAAGCAAATAAAAGATGGAGGGTTTATAGCTTCTGGTTATACTAACTCTACAGATGGAGATATAAAAAGCAAAAATGAGCAAGGAGATTTTTGGATAATTAAAATAGATCAAAATGGATTATTAATTTGGGAAAAAACATTAGGAGGTAAAGATGACGATTATGCAAATTCCTTTATAGAAACTAATGACAATTCATTTATAATTATTGGAAATTCTGACCCTTACCTTACTCCGAATGTTTCAAATAAATATGATGTAAATATTTTGATTTATAAATTAAAAGAGAAATAATATTTTGTTTATGCTCATATGCCCTAAAAATCCGAAACACAATATTTCATATAAAAACTCTAATATCTAATAAACTTTTTAAATATAATTATCCCTTATAAACCTTAAAAAAAATGAAAAAATTAACAATTATATTATTATTAATTACATCTACCTTATTTGCACAAGAAAAATACGAATTTTTAAATAAATCAATAATAGAAAGTGTCCCAAAAGAATTTAAGAAAAAATTCAAAAAGTATAACTCTTTATCTTTCGACAATGGTTATCTCAAGGTGTATGACAAAAAAAAGTATTTTTTTGTTAATAAGAATTTTGAAAAAACAAAAAAACTTAGTTTTGCTACAAGTATCACAAGAGGTGGCTTCTTTTTAACTGGTGATAGAGTCGAAGGAAGAAATGACTATGGAAAAAAAAGTACCAGATATATTAAAAACTTAAAAGCTTTAAAGTTTAATGGAGAAGAAGTTAAAACTGATTTAAATAAATTTCCTAATGCTTATTTGGCTACACACCAAGTACGTGTATTTAGCTTTATTTCATCTAAAGAATTTGATTACATTGTGTTTCAAAATGATACTGAAAACAAAATGTTTGATGGGCTCTTGAATAACAAAGGAGAAATAATTTTAGATCCCAATAAAACATTAATTTCTCATATTATTGACGACTATTTTTTAATTAAAGATATAAGTGGTGTAAAATCAATATTTGATGCGGCTAATAAAAGAGTTCTTGTTAGTGATTTTGATGGAATTGTTATTAAAGAAGAAGTTTATCACGGCAAAAGACGCCTAGCTTACGGCTATAAAATATGGCTTAAAAAAAATGGTAAAGTAGGTATGTACAATATGTATTTAAAGAAATGGGATATTCCTTGTAAGTATTTAGATATTGATCCTTTTACAAGTTGGAAATTAGTACCACACCCTGAATTTTCTAATAAAACTAAAAAAGCAATTTTCACTGATTCTTATGCTGTTAAGGATTCAAATAATAAATGGGGGCTTGTTAGCTCAAACAACAAAATTCTAATTCCTTTTGAATTTTACGGAATTGAAAGGGATAACCTAGGAAAAATTACTGTTAAAAATAAAGACGGAAAAGAGGAGCTGTACTCTTTTGACCAAGAATAAACATAGACAAACTGTTAGTCATAATTTTACAAAAACTACATAGCTTTATGAGACTTTTTTTACTTACACTTTTAATACTTACCTTTTCTAGTTGTGAAATAAAAACTAAAAATGATGCTAAAGAAAATGACGAAATAGAACTTCTAGTTCAACCCAAAAAATCATCTACAAAAGAAGAAACTAAAGTATTCTCATCAATAGAAGAAGCTTCTAAACAACCTAATAAAGTAGAGTTCCTAAAATTAAATTACAATAGTTTAGACAAAATCCCTGATGAAGTATTTAAATTTAAAAACTTACGAGAACTTTATTTAAACACAAATAATATAAAACACATTCCGTCTGATATATTGAAACTAAAAAAATTAGAGCTTTTAGATTTAAACTATAATAAAATCTCTTCTCTCCCTAAAGAAATGTCTAAGTTAAAAAACTTGAAAGAACTTCGTTTACATTCTAATGAGCTTACTAACGATATTTTTAAAGTTATCTTATCATTAAAAAGTTTAGAATCTCTAAGTATAGGCGAGAACAATATTACTCTGATACCTGAAAACTTTGACAAACTTCAGAATTTAAAAATTCTAGGATTTTCTGGAAACCCAATTGATAGATTTCCTGATTGTTTATGTAGCTTAAATAAATTAGAAGACTTAACTTTTACGGGAACAAAAATTAAAGAGATCCCTGAGTGTATTGGGAAATTAAAAAACTTAAAAGTTTTCTGGAGCGTTGGAAACCCTATAAGTAGTTTACCCGAAAGTTTTGGTCAGCTGGTCAATCTAAAAACTCTTATATTAAATCAAAATCGTTTTGATTCTCTTCCTAATTCTCTATCTAAATTAGAAAATCTAGAAAGTCTTCAAGTTACAAGGAATAGATTACAAAAAATACCCAGAGATATTGGTAACTTAAAAAAACTAAAGAAATTAGAACTAGAATACAACAAACTAGAACAGTTACCAGAATCTCTAATCAACCTAGAAAATATAAACTACATATCATTACGAGATAATTACTTAATATCTATACCAGAAAACATTGGCAACTTAAAAAAACTAGAGTATTTAGATATCGGAAATAATAAAGTTACCACTATACCACTATCTATAATAGATATCGAATCCTTAAAATACTTTGGTTACTATAATAACCCTATCGATTCAACTAACTTAAAAAAGAAATATAAAACAACTACTCTTAGTGCTTACTTAAAATACCTTAAGGTTGATTAATTCTATCAAGTTCTAAGTGTAATAGAAAATGAAAAACAACAAAAGATTCGGACTTCCCTTTAATCGAAATCAAATTAAGTCTCACGTATCTGTTGCTCTTTTAGCAACAATGAAAGTCATTTCAAATAAACCTAATGGAAATAATACAAAAGTAGCTATTGCTTTACCTGACAATTATGAACATAGAAAGGTTGTAGACGAAATTATACCTGCCTTAAAAAAATTAGAAATAAAATTATTTTGGGTTTCCCTTAATTCTATTAAGGAGGAATAATACCTCTTAAACAAAACTTAAATCACTTCTAATCAACTAAAGTTTAAAATACTTATAAGATTAACACTTACCTATGCAGTACATATGCACATATTTTTTTAAGTTTACCCACCTAATTAAATAGCTATGTCTACAAATAAAAATGCCATTATTAGATATCAAACACTAGATCGGTGTTTTCAAAATTTTGGAAAACGTTTTTATATAGAAGATTTACTTGAAGCTTGTAATAATGCATTGACTGATATCAACCCTTCATCTGAAGGAATAAAAAAACGTCAACTATATGAAGACATCAAGTTTATGGAGTCTAACCAAGGATGGGGTATTGAGTTAGAGAAAATAAAAGATGGTAGACGAGCTTACTATGGTTATGCTGACAAAAACTACTCTATAAACAAACAACCCATAACTGAAATTGAAGCTGAACAAATAAAATCAGCTATGTTGGTGTTGAGTCGTTTTAAAGGTCTGCCTCAATTTGAATGGATAAATGAATTGATTCCTAAATTGAACAAAACCTTTCATTTAAAAGGACAAGAAGACTACATTATTAGCTTTGACAACAATGAATATTTAAAAGGTAAAGAATTTATTACTCCTTTGTTTAGCGCTATTAAAAATAAACAAGCTTTATTAATAACATACACCTCTTTTCAAAGAGATGAAGCTATTACCTTAACCTTTTCACCCTATCATTTAAAACAGTACAACAATCGTTGGTTTTTATTAGGAAAGCAAAAGAACATAAATAGCATTACCAATTTAGCTTTAGATAGAATCAATACTATTGAGTTCTCTTCTGCTAATTATGATATTAGCTTACAAACTAATTTTGACGAGTATTTTGAAGATTGTATTGGGGTTACTAAACCTATAAATGAGCAGCCAATACTTATAGAATTACTAGCCAAACCAAAACTAGCTCCGTACATAAAAACAAAACCTTTGCACGGCAGTCAAAAAAGAATTGAAGAAACCGAAAAAGGATATTGTTTTTCTATAGAAGTAATTCCTAATTACGAACTAGAAAAATTACTTCTTTCTTTCGGAGAAGACCTCAGGGTTATGAATCCTGCGCTCTTAAAAAATAAACTTAAAAAACGTATCCAGGAACAGTTAACACATTATTAATGCACAACCACTGCACAGTTTAAACATACCTTTGTAAGGTATCTAAAAATTGTACAGTTATGAAATTACATGAAGAAATGATTACAGGAGAATTAAAAAGTAAAATTGACAAAATCTGGAACGATTTCTGGACAGGTGGGATCTCAAACCCCTTAACGGTTATCGAACAATTTACCTACCTTATATTTTTACGTCAACTAGACGCAAGACAAACCAAAGCAGAAGAATCTGCCAATCTTTTAGGCATTCCGTTAGAAAACGAAATTTACGCTAAAAAATATGAGGTGTTTCGTTGGAAACATTTTAAAGAGTTAGAACCTGAAAAGATGTTTGAATTATTTACCAGACCTCAAAAAGACCTAGACAATTTAACCGCCTTCGACTTTATGAAGAGTATTGGTAAAAAAGGTGGCGTATTTGCACAGTACATGAAAGGAGCCATCTTTATGATTCAATCACCTAAATTACTTGATAAAGTAGTACAGCAAATCGATAAAATAGATTTAGACAATCGTGATGCTAAAGGTGATTTATACGAATATATGCTCTCTAAAATTGCCGAGGCGGGTACTAACGGACAATTCCGTACACCTCGCCACATTATCCGTATGATGGTAGAAATTATGCAACCTAAAAAAGAAGATATTATTTGTGATCCTTCAAGTGGTACTGCAGGTTTCTTGGTTACTGTTGGTGAATATATTTATGATAAACACCAAGATTGGTTTTTAGAAGAAGATTTCCGTAAACATTTTCACAATACCATGTTTAACGGTATTGAGTTTGACCCTACCATGTTGCGTATTGGTGCAATGAACATGCAACTGCATGGGTTAGACAACCCTAGCCTTATAGGTAAAGACGCATTAAGTGAAAGCAACGGAGATATCAACGAACAATTTTCTTTAATTCTTGCGAACCCACCTTTTAAAGGAAGTTTAGATTACGACGAAGTAGAAAGTAGCTTACTAAAAGTTACCAAAACTAAAAAAACCGAACTCCTATTTTTAGCGTTGATGTTACGTATGCTAAAAACTGGTGGTAGAGCCGCTGTAATTATACCTGATGGTGTATTATTTGGTAGCTCTAACGCTCATAAAAGCATACGTAAAGAACTGGTAGAAAACCAACAACTACAAGCAGTTATTTCTATGCCTTCTGGGGTTTTTAAACCCTATGCAGGGGTTAGTACTGCTATTTTAATCTTTACCAAAACCAACTCTGGAGGTACAGACAAAGTTTGGTTTTACGATATGAAAGCAGACGGGTTGAGTTTAGACGACAAACGTAATTTGTTAGTAGATGAAGCTACTTTTGAACAATGTTTTACTGAACCAGAAAATATCGTTAATGAAGTAAAAGGCAAATGTGACATCCCGCAAATTTTATTAGATGCTGATAAAATACTAAACTCTTCTGTCACTTTGAGCGCAGTCGAGAAGTCTTACACAGACCGCACCCAACAATCTTTTGTAGTACCCAAACAAGACATTATAAACAACGACTGGGACTTATCTATAAACCGCTACAAAGAAATTGTGTACGAAGAAATAGAATATGAAGCACCTAGTGAATTATTACAACAAATAAAAGAGTTGGATGCGCAACGCAATAAAACCATGTTGAATCTTCAAAAAATGATGGAGTAATGGAGTTAGTTGAACTTGGAGAGGTTTTAAAGTATGAACAACCTACAAAGTATATTGTCGAGAACACTAATTACAATGATGATTTTAAAACACCAGTATTAACAGCAGGACAATCTTTCTTATTAGGTTATACTAATGAAACTGAAAATATTTTTTCAAAAACTCCAGTAATTATTTTTGATGATTTTACTACAGCAAGTAAGTATGTCGATTTTTCTTTTAAAGTAAAATCATCGGCAATGAAAATTTTAAAAGCTGAAAAAGATAAAGCAGATATAAGGTTTTTATTCTATTTGTTACAGACTATAAAAATAAATAATGAACAACATAAAAGGTATTGGATTTCTAAGTTTTCAAAAATAAAAATCCTACTCCCTCCATTAGCTGAGCAAAAACGTATTGCCGCAATTTTAGACGAGGCAGACAAACTTCGTCGACTCAACCAACAGCTTATAACAAAATATGAGCAACTAAGCCAAAGCTTGTTTTTAGAAATGTTTGGAGATCCTGTTACCAATCCTAAAGGGTGGGAGAAAAATGAATTAATTAGTTTTGGTAGAATAGTTACAGGTAATACTCCATCAAGAAAAAACCAAGATAATTATTCTTCAAATTTTATTGAATGGATAAAAACAGATAATATCACATTGTCTAATATTTATATTTCAAAAGCAAAAGAATATTTATCAGAAGAAGGGTTAAAATCGGCTCGATTTGTTGAGAAAGGTTCGCTTTTGGTTGCTTGTATAGCAGGAAGTATAAAATCCATTGGAAGAGCAGCGTTAACAGACAGAAGAGTTTCTTTTAATCAGCAAATAAATGCTTTAGAACCTAATGAAAATGTAAACTCTACATTTTTATATCATCTATTTAGAAATTCTACAGAATATATACAAAGTCACTCTTCAAAAGGAATGAAAAGAATGTTAAGTAAAGGTTCTTTTAGTAAAATTAAAATGGTTAAACCTCCAATTGAACTCCAAACCCAGTTCGCCGAACGTGTTGGTTTAATCGAGGCACAAAAAAAACAAGCCCAAGAAGCCTTACAAAAAAGTGAAGATTTGTTTAATGTGCTATTACAAAAAGCGTTTAAAGGAGAGCTATAACGTTATTACGAATGAAGTAAGAGTGATGCAATCTCCAAATAAAAAACAACAATAAAAAAGAAAAAGAAATGATTACTGCCAGTGAACAATTATTAGTAACCAAAGAGATTAACAATATAGTAGTAGCCTTTGCTAAAGACAAAGTATTACGCAAATTAATTACTCAATTTGCTTTTGAAAACAATACAAACAAGCCCACCGACTTACTACAAACGGTAAGCTTTTATCATGGAGATATCCCACCTCCAGAAGAACATTTAACCATCTTAGAATTGGTATGGGATTTTCAAAAGCAATTAACTAAAGAAGAAGAAACAGCATTGCATTATTGGGTACTCAACCAAGAATACATGAACTATTTTGACAATGCCGAGGCTAAAGATTTAGCACCTGAAGATTATGATGCTTTTGACACAGAATTTGGTAGGGAACTAGCACACAGATTATACAATCCTAAAGAAACAAGATTTGAAGAGGATATTGAAAAACAATTAAAATATTTACTTATCAATTTCGCTTCAGAGTTAGACCTTTCTTCAATAGATGAATATACAGAAGAACATATCTTAGAAATTATTGATAATTATTGCTCATAAATTAATGCTAACATGATTGAAAAAGAAAAACTATCAACACTACTAAAAAACACAAGAAAAATTGTAAAACATCACAACGAAATTGCCAAATTAAAAGGAGAACGTTTTAATATCTTTTCTATCTTAAACATGGAAAGTAAAGAAAATGCAACACACTCTGCTTTTTTGGGTGAATTACTAAATCCTAAGGGTTCTCATCTTATGGGGTATACATTTTTACAACTATTTCTTGAAAAAGTACAGCATAACAAACCTTTTGATCTTACTACGGCTACTCTTACTCTAGAAAAATTCATAGGAAAACGTAATGACATTGACAAAGTTGGAGGTCGTGTCGATATCTATATTGAAGATGCTCATGGCAATACTATTTGTATAGAAAATAAGATTTATGCAAACGATCAAAATGTACAAATAGAACGTTACGTTAATCATAACTCATCTAAAAACACAGTATATTACCTAACCTTACACGGAGATGAGCCTAATGAAGCTAGTAAAGGAAACTTAAATTCTGGTGAGCATTTTTTTAATCTTAGTTATAAAACAGATATTACTAATTGGTTAAACGTTTGTGCCAAAGAAGCTATAGAGCAACCTATTTTGAGAGAAACTATTAAACAATACAATATTCTTATAAAAAAACTAACGCACACTATGAACGAAAAAGAACCACAAGAACTCAATGCTATGATTTTAGAATACTTAAACGAAGCTGAATACATAGCTGAGAATTTTCACAATGCTATTACAAATATTAAAGAAAATTTTAGACTAGCTGTTTTTAATGAACTAAAACACAAATTAGATGATAGCCATTACGACATAAAATTAGGTAGCGATGCTAAAAAAGGAGTCTTTTCTCAAATTTGGATCTTTGTAAAAGGAAGAAGTATAGAGCAACATTACGGGTTAGAAACCTTTACTGGGAGTCCTAAAGGCAATTTAAAAGGAGATTTATTTATTGGAATTTTAGATAGTAAATGGGGAAAAACAGGTTTTTTAAAAGAATACAATACTGAAGACAATGGCTTTATAAAAGTTAATACTGGATGGGTGGTTGCTCAAAAATTAACGTCTTCTGAAGGCAACATAAACCTTTCTAACAATGAGCTTTTAAAAAAATTAGGAAAACCATCAAGTCAATTTTTTGAAAAGACCGTTCAGAAAATCTGCAAACAAGTAATAGAGTTTATAACAAATACTAAAGAACTTTTATAATGAATACTAAAGAACTATTACATTATATAAATCAAGAACAAAAAAACACATTTAACTCTATTGCAAGTTTTAAAACCCATAAACTCTTAAACACCAAACAGCGTGGATTGTATTGGTTTTGGACAGATTTAGAAAACAACCAATTAAAAAATATTGATACTAGAAAAGACACCAAAGAAGTTCCTTTTTTTTCTTTAGTAAGTAATAGAGACGGTCTTAAAAATGTTTGCTCTATAAAACAAAACAACTTTACAATTGTTTACAATGGTATTGGTGGGTACCATAAACCCTTTGCTTTTGGACTAAGAGAAAGAATCAATCAAGAAATTAATTGTAATGACTTTAGAACTGGAACTTTAAACCTACAACGAAGAAGTAACCTTGACCATTGGGGTATATCTTATTTTAATTTCGATGACCCAAAACATTTAGATACCCTGGTTAATTTTACTTCAAAAAATGAAGAATGGATAGCTGAAAACTTTTACTTAGAATTTGCTAAAGAACTAGAAAGTTTATGGCGCTTAGAATTTGGTACTCCAATTTTATGTAGGTACTAATTTTTTAAAACTATAATTATATATTTATAGAAAAATATAAATTGCTTAGCATGTCTAACTTTTCTTTTTTACAAAACGAGTTTCCGCAATTATACCACGAAGCTATTAAAGCTGAAGAATATACATTTAAAGAACCAAAATTTGGTGCTTTACAATGTCGTACAGTATTAGAATTAGGGGTTAAATGGTTGTACAATAACGACACCGACTTTATACTACCATACGACACTAATTTGAGTAGCTTAATGCATCAAGATAGTTTTAGAAACTCAGTACGTCCGAGCATGTTTACGGAGCTTAACTTAGTTCGTAAAATTGGTAATAATGCGGCACATGGTAAAAAAGTTGACAATAGGCAATCGTTAGCAGCTTTAAGAGGTGTTTTTAGCTTTTGTGTATACATCAGTAAGTACTATAGTAAAGCAAACCCTACTATTTCATCTTTTGAAGAAGCTTTACTACCATTGCCTGATACAGCTACTTCTAAAATTTCTGAAAAAGATTTTGAACAAAAAATAGCTGCTGCTGAAGAAATTATTAAAAGATTTCAAACAGATCATGAAAATCAACAAGAACTTGCTGCTAAGAATGAGCTTTTACAACAGCAACTTCAGCGTTTAGAAAAAGAATTACAAGAAAGAAAAGAAGAAAGAAAAACTACAGTAAATGAGCATGTAGAAATACCTAAGCTTACACCTGAAGCCGAAACTCGTAAACTATATATAGATGTTTTACTTGAAGAAGCAGGTTGGCAAAACCTACAAGAAGGTAGAGATCTTGAATACCCTGTAACAGGGATGCCTCATAGTACTAATAAATCAGGAATTGGATATGCTGATTACGTGCTTTGGGGAGATAATGGTTTACCGCTAGCAGTTATTGAAGCAAAGAGTACTTTACAAGAAGCTAGTAAAGGAAAACATCAAGCCAAATTATATGCTGATTGTTTAGAACAAATGCATGGACAACGTCCTATTATTTTTTACACCAACGGCTACCAAACCTATTTGTGGGATGATACTTTTTATCATGTTAGAGAAGTAGATGGTTTTTACACTAAAGAAGAACTAGAGTATCTTATTTTTCAACGTAACAATCGCGAAGATCTCAGAAATTTCAAAGTAAATACAAATATAGCAGGTAGAGCATATCAACTAGAAGCTGTAAAACGTGTAGCTGAAGCATTAGTAACTACTTCTCCCGAAGGAAACTTAACAGGTAAAAATAGAGAAGCTTTGTTAGTAATGGCTACAGGGAGTGGTAAAACAAGAACTGCTTGTGCTATCGTAGATATGCTAACTAAAAACAAGTGGGCTAAAAGAGTATTATTTTTAGCAGATAGAAATGCATTGGTGACACAGGCAAAAAATGCTTTTAAAGAACATTTACCTAATTTAAGTGGTATTGATTTAACACAAGAAAAAGAAGATAATGGCACTCGACTGGTATTTTCTACCTACCCTACCATTATGAATAAAATTGATGCTTTAAAAAATGAAGATGGGCGTTTTTATGGTGTTGGACATTTCGATTTAATTATTATTGATGAAGCACACCGCTCTGTTTACCAAAAATACCAAGCTATTTTTGAATATTTTGATGCTATATTGATAGGACTAACTGCAACTCCTAAAAATGATATCGATTATAATACGTATAGCTTATTTAAGATAGAAGACGATAACCCAACCTTTGCCTATGAACTAAACGATGCTGTAAATCAAGGGTTTTTAGTTCCTCCAAAATCATATAAAGTACCTGTCAAATTTATAAGAGAAGGAATTAAGTATAGTGAGCTCTCTGAAAAAGATAAAGCTAAATTTGAAGAAAAATTCGGTATTCAATCTGATTCTGAGATTGATGTTACCATCGATAAAAGTACTATTAATAAATTCTTTTTCAATACTAAAACTGTTGATCTTGTTTTAGACCATCTAATGACCCATGGTTTAAAAGTTAAAGGAGGTAATAGCATTGGAAAAACTATAATATTTGCTAAAAACCATAGGCATGCCGTTTTTATTGAAGAACGTTTTTATAAAAACTACCCGCAATACAATAGCAACTTTTTACGTGTTATTGATAATTACGAAAGTAAAGCTCAGGACTTATTAGAAAAATTCTGTGATGATAAAGAAGATTTATATCCTCAAATTGCAGTTTCTGTAGATATGATGGATACTGGTGTAGATGCTCCTAAGGTTTTGAATCTTATCTTTTTTAAAGAAGTACGCTCGTATGCTAAATACTGGCAAATGGTAGGTAGAGGAACCCGATTAAGACCTAACATATTTGGAATAGGAAAAGACAAAGAGTTTTTTTTAATATTTGATATTTGTAAAAACATTGAGTTTTTTGAGGCAAACCCTGAAGGTTACCAAAATAAAGTTCAAAAGTCAGTTTCTTCACAAGTTTTTGAAGCCAAACTTAACTTAGTAACAGCAATAAGAAACTACCATAATGCTACTAATGAAGATGACGCTTTAGCTAAACAATATACAAATGAACTACACGCCTTAATTTCGAACCTAAACCCAGAAAGATTTGAAGTAAGAAAAGTACAAGCAACTGTAGATAAATATCAAAATAGAGAGCATTGGGACAATTTATCTGTCGGAAATATTTCTGAAATTTTAAATGATTTAGCTAGTTTAACAAACTCTACAAACACAAACGAATTAGAAATTCGTTTTGAATTATTAATGCTCCGTTTTCAATTAGCTTTATTACTACAATTAAAAACACAAGAAACATATATAACTAAAATTATTGATATAGGTAACCAACTCTACACTAAGAGAAATATTCCAACAGTAGCTAATAAAATTAACGTGATTAACAATATTATTGATATTGAATATTGGAAGACTGTTGATGTTTCAACTCTAAACTCAATAAAAGAAGAACTAATTGAGTTAATAAAGTTTTTAGACAAAGATAAAACTGAAATTGTGTATACTGATTTTGAAGACGTACTAGACAACTCTAACGTTGAAGAAGTTAACATTCTTGAAAACTACACCAAACTACAACCATATAAAGATAGAATTACCACTTTTATTAGAAAGAATAAGTCGCATTTAGTTATTGATAAACTACATAAAAATATTCCCATTACTGAAGCAGAACTAGAATTATTAGAATCTTTCCTTTTTGAAGAAACAAATAGCACTAAAGACCAGTACACAAATGAATTTGGTAATGTTTCACTAGGTAAATTCATTAGAAGTATAATCGGATTAGATACTTTTATCGTTAATACTGAATTTGCAAATTTTATTCAAGAAAACAGTTTAAACAGTGCTCAAATTACGTTCATCAATACTTTAATTAATTTCTTAACTCAAAATGGTGTTATAGATAAAAATTTATTGGTAAAACCTCCTTTTAATCAGACTCACGATAATGGTATTATTGGAGTGTTTGATAATGATGCTTCAAAAATCACAAAAGTTGTATCTATTATTGATAGAATAAATGTTAATGCTGGACTAGACCTAGCCTAAACATTAAATTATAGTTTTATATTTCTAATAAGAATTAAATACAATATTAATTCTTAAACTTAAAAAAATGAAAGGAAAAGTTATCATTATATCCAAGCATCTTGGATTTATAGAATACGACATCGATAAAAGAATCTCTTTTTTTCTTAAAGACTACCCAAACCCGAAAATAGGTGATTCGGTTAATTTTGATATTGTAGAGAATGAAGTTGTTGGTACAAACCATTCGGTATTTAGAGCAATAAATATTAAAACAACAAGCAAATCAGAAACTGTAAAGAAAACTTTTCGTTTGAATAAAGTTTTAAGAGAATTAAATATTTCTTTAGATAAAACAATTGAAATCTATAAATCATATGGTTATGAGGTTGAAGCAAGACCAACAACTAAAATAACTGAAGAGCAATATTTAGTGCTAAAGCAACATTTTGAAAATATAACACTCGTTACTCAAACAAAAAAAGTTGACCATGAAAATGGTAATAGAGGTGATACCATTGAAACTAAAATATATGATATTATATATCCGTCTCTTGTCTTGGTAAATTTCTTTGGTGGTAAAAAAGCTTTATTACCTTTAGAAAATTTATCGTGGAATATAACACGATCAGAGAAAACTATAAATTCATTAAAAAAGGGAGATGATATTAAGGTTGTAGTCATTAAAAACAGTAAGCATCAACCAGTTATAGTTAGTAGAAAACATCTTCTTTCGCGTCCAAATCAAACTAATGATTGGAATAACTTAAAAACAGGTAGTAAGGTAAAAGGTACGGTATATGAAATATTAATTAACAAAATAATAATAGAGCTAGAAATAGGCTTTTTTGGTGTATTAAACTCTAATGATAAAAAACTAAAAAAAGGAGAAAAAAAATATTTTATTGTTAACTCTAAAAACAATGATAATCAAACATTAAGTATTTCTTTATTCAAACAAAGGAAAGAAATCGATTCATTAAAAAAGGAAATCGAGAATGAAAAAAGAAATCAAAAGATATCTAATGAGGTAGAGAAAAAAATTAAAGAAGAGGCTTTAAGTTCAATAAAAAACTTCAAAGAATCTATTTATTATGACCTTTCACAAAAAGAGGAAATTGAGTTCATAGAAAAAGCTTTTGAAAATAATTCTGCCTTATTCTCTAATTCTATAAATATACCTAGGCCGCTATTCATACTATTTAAAATGAATTTACCAGCTTGGGAAAGTGATTTTAAAAACAAACTTTTACCTCATTTATCTGAAAACAATACTGATATAGATAAAGCTATAAAGTACCTCAATGAACAAAAGTATTGGATAGCTATAAATAGATATACGAAAGAGAATGTTGAGAAAATTTCATGGACATTATTTAATGAAGAAATTCAACTTTCAGGTTTTATAGACATAGAGAACTTTAACTTTATTGTTTTAAGTCTAACCATACAAAGAACAAATAAAAACAAATCAAGACTTAGAAAAAAAAGTTTAAAGAATGGTTCTTTTTTGTTTAATTCAAGTATAAAATTCTTAACCCCTTTTCAAGATCTTCCTTTAGGAGAAACAAATGAAAGCGTTTTTAATACACTAGATTATAAAACAACAGCTTTTAATATTATAAATAGGCTGAGAGAAGAATCTGGAGCCTTATTAATTGAAGAGGGAGAATCATTAAAAATTTTCGATAGCTTTCTGGAGTTCCAAGAAGATAAAATTAAAAAAGATAATTCAAAAAAGTCAATAAGAATTGATTCAAAATTTACTAGAATTAAAAGCGATTTGGGCCAATTTTCAATTGAATTAGAAGAGAATCTCGATGATTTATTAGCAAATACTGAAGAAAACAAACTTAAAGTAATCTTACGTATAGTTAAAGAATCGACAAAAAAAGGTCGTGACGAAGAAAAAGTATTCTTTAGTAAAGCTTTACTTGATAGTAAAGATGATAAAAGTCGTCTTCATTTTAGTAATTCAGATATCTCTATCAGTGAATTAAAAAATGGATTTTATTTAGAACCCGATATAAATGTAAGTCAGTTTAGAGCTCAACGTAAAGTATTACAAGATTTTTTAAATAAAAAAATTGAATTAAAACATATTGAATCGTTATTATTAAAACCAGAAAAAATCTTACCTCCTGATATTCCTAAGGTAGATTTTTTCAATAAAATGTTAAAAGAAACAGAAAAGAAGAATACTTCTAATAACCAAGTAACATCAGTAAAAAAAGCTATTGGTAATAAAAACATATTTCTTATTCAAGGACCACCAGGTACTGGTAAAACAACAGTTATTGCAGAAATTGTACAGCAACTTGTAAAAAACAATGAAAAGATTTTAGTTACAAGTCAGACACATATTGCTGTTGACAATGTTTTAGAAAAATTAGCCGAAACTAAAGAATTATCTCTCTTAAGATTAGGAAACCTAGAGCGTGTAAATCCTCCTTTACGGAATTTTCACAAGGATAGACAATTAGATATTTATTCTAATCACTATAAAGAACTTATTGAAATTAACATTAGGATAATAAATTATTATGTTGAAAACAATGGATTGCCTGAAAGAGAACAACTAATAAATTATTTAGAAGAGATTGAAAAATACGATGATAATTTAAAGCCCCAGTTAGTTCAACAAAACTTAGATTTTATAGATTCTCTAATTAATTTAACTTCAGAACAAGCTTCTTTATTACCAAACATTTTAAGTGAATGGGCACTTAATTTATCTAAAGAAGAGAATGCACTTGTTCAATCTCTATTATTTAATTCTATAGATGTTGTATTTGCTACATGTATTAGAGTCAGAACAGATCGCGATTTAGCTGATTACAATGTTAAATTTGATACTGTAATTATTGACGAAGCTGGAAAAGCTAATTTATCAGAGTCAATCGCTGCTATATCTATGGCTAAAAAAGTCATTTTAGTTGGAGATCAAATGCAATTACCTCCATATATCGATGGTAGCCTCTTAGATCCCGAAGAAAAAGATAGTTTCCCAAACTCTAAGTTTGGTAAAAGATATTTAAATGAAGAAATTCAACACGCATTAAGAACTTCTTTTTTTGAGTTTTTAGTTAATAGAATTGACAAAGAAGGATTCCCTGAAACCAATATCGAATTGCTTAACTACCAGCATAGAATGCATCCAGATATAGGACAATTCATATCAGATGCTTTTTATAATGGTAATGTAAAAATGGGAGAAAAAACTATTCTTAATAAATTAGTCTTACCTGCTCCTTTTGACAAACAAGTAGTTTTTATAGATACATCAACTGCATATAGCCCTTATGAATCTAAAGAAGGAGTTTCTGTGAAAAATGATACGGAAGCTCAATGTATTACTCAACTAGTTATTCCTAAATTATTAGAAGCAAATCTTAATACAGATCAATTTGCAGTAGTAGCACCATATAAATCGCAAGTAGCTAATATTAAAAAGCACTTAAAATCAGCAAACATCCCTAACTATAACCAAGTTGAAGTTTCTACTTTAGATTCTTTTCAAGGTATGGAATTCGATGTAATCATTTTTAGTTTTACTAGATCAGAAAAAAACACAAAAGTTGGTTTTCTAGATGACGCTAGAAGACTTAATGTTGCTTTTTCTAGAGCTAAGAAAAAATTAATCTTAATTGGTAATTCAGTTACTTTAAAAGACCCTAGATCACACTACGATCAACTGTTTCCTTATACTGATTTATTTAAAAAGTTAGTAAACTTATCTAATGAAGAAAGTGTAGGTAATTTTGTAAATGTAACAGATTACACAAATCTAAAGTCTAAATTTCAAGTAAATAAAGGAGATTATAAAGAAGGGCAACGTGTTATATGTAGTCACAAAACTACCTTTGAAAAAGACAATTACCTAGGTCATATTTTTATTTTAGAGAATGGACTAGAAGCCATGTTTAGAGATAACAATAAAGAATATATATATGAACAAGGTCTAGATTATCAGCTGTTTATTAAATTCATAAATCAAGAAAGAGAATCAATTTACTTAACGACTAAAGAGCCTGTAAAAGCAATCTTTTTGAGAGAGCAAAAGAAAGGAAATAAGATTCAGGCTACTTATAAAACTTCAATATATAACGGTCATTTTTTCCAAATTGATTTTGGATTTGACTGTTTTATGTATGATCCAAAGCAAATTAATCAATTTGAAAAAGGAGTCCAATATGATTTAATTATAGATAAGATTGACAAAACTAATAAAAGAGTTTCTGTTAATTTAGAAGATGCAAAGAACCATAGAACTCCTTTCAAAAGAAAAAAACGAATTCCAAAAGAAAAGTCTTCATTTAATAATGAGGTTGTCAAATTAAAGTTTTTTAAATCACATAGTAAGGGACAAGTTATCAATGTTAAATTCAAAAAAAGTATTGATGCAGGACACTTTTTTAAATTAGATAAAGGTTTCGATGGCTTTTATAAAGACACCTCAAAAAGTCAAAAATACTTTATTAGAGACAAAGAATATCCTATGAGAATTGTTAATATGAATGAACATAAAAAACAGGTAAGCTTAGAACCTATAAAAAAATAATATGGCTTTATTTAACTTAGATATAGAGCGATTTATTTTAGCTCAAAAAGAAAAAGGAAAATTACTTAGAGGTATTGCATGTATACAATACCCTGTTTATTGTGTTCATTCAGAAATTAAAGATGAATCTCCAGGTCCGTTAGATGAACTTGATACTGGAATAGCAAAACTTTTTAATCAAGTAACTAATAACCATTCAGTTATTGCTAATATACTATCTGTTAAAGAAAAGGGGGTTAGAGATCGTATAAAATATTTTCATGATAATAAATATTTAACACCAGATAAAAATCAATTAAGCCAACTAGGCTTTAATACATTAATAAAATTAACTGAGAAAAAAGTTATTAATAGATCCTATGATTTTTTTATAGATGGTATAACTTTCCAGCCATTACCTTCTCAACTTTATTATAAAAAATATCGTCAGGCTATGTTTGAAGAATTTGAGTGTAATTTTTACACAGATAATAAGGGTAATATTAGAACAGAAAAGCCATTCTCCCCAGATATTATACACACTCCTTTTAACCCAACTAAAGTAAATGATGCAATCATAAATGTAGAAAAAGACAAAAGAGATTCATTGTCAATACCCCAAGGCCTTATTGCTATTAATGAAATGATCTTTACTAAAATGTCATTGCCTGTTTTAATAGGCTTATTCGACAAAGGAGGAGAACCTGTCAAGGAATTAATAAACGGCTTTGATAGTTTAGGTAGTTATGATGATATTAAACAGTTTGAGGTCAATTTAGAAAAAAGAATTAAAAACCTTGAATTTAGACTAGATTCTTGGAAAGATAAAAACACAGAAGAAATTAGATATAACTTTAACTCTAATTGGAATGAAATAGATGTTAAAAATGATGAAGATAAAATTTTCTGGGTATCAAAACAAGATCTAAAGGAGGCTCTAGAAACAGAGTATGAAATTGAAAATATTCCTCTTAACAATATCATTACAGACAAAAATGAAATAGGTTTAATGATTGATAAAGAATTATTGAATAAAACTTCAAATAAAAGGGTTTTGATAAATAATTTAAAAAGAGGAAGAGACTACCTACTAAAGAATAACTATTTCAACACAGGTGTTTGGGTAACATTTTTTAACTTTAAAACAGAATGTAATTACACTATAGAGCTATTGGAGATTATTAAATTTATAGACAATGCAAAAGAAAAAGACTTAAAAATTGATCACTATGTATCTAGATTATTGACCTATCCATATTTTAGAGAAATGTTAATTTTCTTAGAAGAATTTAAGTTATTAGAAAAAATAGATATTAAACTAACTATGCACCAAGTTAATCATGACAAATAATAATTCCAGTTCTCCAATTTCTTTTAGTGGTGGTTACTTTATAAATAACAACGAACAAATTAAGACTGAATTTCAACAATCAGTTAATATGCTTCTCACGCTGCCTTATATCCAATCTATAAAAAAGGAAATTATCAATTTAATACAATCGGCAAAAACCAGTATTAAATTGTGTTCATTTATTCTTACTGATATAGAAATTTACGAAATACTTTTAAAAAAAGTAAAAGAACACAAAACTGCTGTTTTTGTGTTGACTCAACTAGATAATTCCAAATTATTAACATCATTTCTCTCAGCAGAAGAACAAACAGAAAATTTTTACCAAGCACATATAGATATAGTTAGCAAATTATATAATAATGGTGCTCATATTAGAGCAGCTAAGGCAGCTCACGCAAAATTTATTATAGTAGATAGAAGTTCCGCTATATTAATGAGTGCAAATATTACCACACCTTCTTTAAATCAAAATCCAGAATCTGGTGTTTTTATTAATGATAATGATTCTTTAAAATCTTTAGATAATTTATTTGATATCATATTTCAATATGGTACCGAATACACAAGTTTTAAATCTGCATCTAATAGTAAGCAATTTGTTGTATCTCGTAATACAAAATTGAAAAACGACTGGTTAACTCCATTAGATTCAAATAACTTAAAATTTACCTGGAAAGAGACTAACCATAGCTTATTTAAAGAACTTATTAAATCAATAAAAACTGCTAAAGATGAAATTGTTATTTCATCCTACAGTGTTGTTGGTTTAGAACATATTCCTGAATTAACAGAAACCATAAAGGAGTTTATTGACAAAGGCGGCAAAATAAAGCTATTTTGTAGAGGTATGAATTATAGATCCGATCATCTAAAAAACTGCTTAATCCTTGCCAATTTTGGAGTTGAAATATATGGTGATTATTTTAACCACTCTAAAGGGATTGTAACAAATAATAATGCCTTCATCTTTACGGCTAATATAGACGGTAATCACGGACTAATCAATGGTTTTGAAGTTGGTTACAAATTAGATAGAAATCAAACAATCGAGTTTAAAAACTTTATACAATGGCAAATAAAAAGCGCTCCGTATAAATTTATTATCAACCCTACTAAAGAGGAATATTACAACACATATGATGATTATTGTAGAATAAAAGAAATTAATCCCCCAACAACATACCTTGACATTAATATAGAGTCACATCTTACAGACAAGTATTTAAATTCTAACTTAGAAAAATATCCAATCTATCTAGTATATAACTCAAATAAAGAGGTTGTGGCTACAAATATTAACGGGAAATATTTCTTATCAGAAATGACAGGTAATACCTTAAAAATAAAGGAAAAGGCGGGCAGACCTAATTTTAAAGAATCATATTTGTTAAAATATAACTCAATAAGCATCACCCAAAAGAAATTAAACGTAAATGGATAATCAATTAAAATATTTAGAAGAATGGAAAGAGCTTGCCAGTCATGGTAATTTTAAATTAGCTGAAAACCTATATTACGACAAGCTTTTCCACGAGGTTATAGATAAATTTTCAGATCAATTCAGCACCTTGTTTCCAGAAGAGAACAAAGTGTTAATTTCTATGTTAGGGTTTTCTCCAGAGCCTTTAATTTTAACCGCAAAAGCTGTAAATCCAGATCATCATTTTATCGTAACGACAGAAGTACGAGATGATATCATCAATAGAATAGAAGAATATATAGGAAGTGATTTTGAGCTTGTGATACTAAAAGATTCTAAGTTTCAAACGGTATATAAAACATTAAAAGAAATATATATTAATCAAAGTGATTCTAATATAACATTAGATATTACGGGAGGTAAAAAAGCTACCGTTGCTAGTGCAGCTATATTTGGTAAAGACTATAGGGCAAAAATAACTTATGTAGACTTTAAAGATTACATAAAAGAATTAAGAAAACCATTACCGGGTACTGAGTTTATAAACATTGTGTACGATCCAAATAAAGACCAACCAGAACTAAATTATTATCAAATAGTATGATACGTCAAATAACTCTATTAGGAGGACAACCATTACCTGTTTTTTGGGGTATAAAAGAGAAATCTCCAAATGTTGTTCATATCTTATATACAAAAGAAACAAGAGAAGCTATATCTCCTATCCAGAAACAATTTAATGGTATCAAATTTAACCCACACCAAATAGATCCGTATGATTTTAAAGGAATTAAAGAACTAGTAGAAAATATTGTTTTTGAGAATGAAAAAGATAATTTCCAACTAAACTTAACTAGTGGCACCAAAGTAATGGCACTTGCATGCCAAAGTGTTTTTAAATCTTTAGAGCTTGATGTATTTTATATTGATCAAAAAAACAGAATTTTTAATTTAAATGAAGAGGAATTTACTCCATTAAATAGTACATTAAAAATTAAAACATCAATTAATCTATCTGGTCATCAAGACTTTACTTCAAATAAACTAGCTGATTATAGCAAAGAAGAAAAAGAACTAGCACATAAAGTTTTACAATTAACCACCAATAACTCAGGTATAAAAGCATTATTTAAAAATGTAAGAAATACTGATATAAAAGTAGATACATGTAAAAACTTTAATAAATATGGTGTAGTGTGGAAGAATGATAAATTAAAAATTAATTTATCAAATCATACCATAACTGCACATAGTAAGATTGCTTTTAAAATTGTATTTGGTGGTCTATGGTGGGAAATATTAATTGCAGAGGTTACTAAAAAATGGTCTAAGTGTAAAGAGCAATTAATGAGTGTTTCTATTCAAACTAAAAAAAATCAAAACCTCACAAAAAACGAAATTGACATCGTATTAAATACAGGTCAAAATATGATTCTTATAGAATGTAAGTCTGGTAATGTAACCCAAGCAGATATAAACAAAATAAGAACTGTTAAACGTTTATACGGTGGCATATCTAGTAAATCAATCTTGATATGTAGATACACTCCCAGAAAAGATATTTTAGAAAAATGCAACGATTTAGGAATCGATGTCTTTTCTTATCAAACAAATAGTAAAAAAGGAAAGTTAATCTCATTAAAGAAATTAGATGATATCAATAAAAAACTAGACCAATTAATTAATAAACTAAACATCTAACCCCCTATTCTTCCCCCTAAAACACAAAAAAGCCTTGAAAATCAAAAGATTAACAAGGCTTATTGTGATCGCGACAGGATTCGAACCTGTGACCGTCTGCTTAGAAGGCAGATGCTCTATCCAGCTGAGCTACGCGACCATTGTGTCGGGGTGGCAGGATTCGAACCTGCGACCTCCTGCTCCCAAAGCAGGCGCGATGACCGGGCTACGCTACACCCCGATTGGTGTCATCTACAACTTTTTTTGCGGAGAGACCGGGATTCGAACCCGGGCATCCCGAAGGATGACAGCTTAGCAGGCTGCTGCATTACCACTCTGCCACCTCTCCTTAATTCTTGCCGAAGCGTGAACTAAAAATTGCGAGTGCAAATGTATAACTATATATACGTTTCTACAAACTTTTTTGATAAAAAAATTACCTATTCTGGATACTCAACTCGTAAGTGGTAGATATTCATTAACTTATTCTTAATAATTTTTTTAATTTTTTCTATTTCTCTAAAAGTAATATCTGAATTTATGAACTGATTATCGTTTTTTTGCTTGTCTACAATTCTATCAATTAATACATCGATAGATTGTGCTGTTGGATTTTTTAAACTTTTTGAAGCTGCTTCTGCTGCATCACACATCATTAAAATTGCTGTTTCTTTTGAAAATGGAATTGGCCCTGGATATTGAAACTTTTGAATATCAACATCTGGATTATTTTCTTCTTCTTGCTTGTAGAAATAATAAGTAACACTTGTTCCGTGATGTGTACGAATAAAATCTATTATTCTATCTGGCAGCTTATGCTTTTTTGCTATTTCAATACCGTTAATTACGTGATCTAAAATAATACGTGCACTGTCTACTGGTAATAAATCATTATGTGGATTTACGCCTGTAGATTGATTTTCGGTAAAATACATTGGATTCGCCATTTTACCTATATCATGATACAATGCTCCTGTTCGCACCAACATTGAGTTTGCTCCTATTTCATTAGCCGCTGCTTCAGCCAAATTAGCTACCTGCATAGAGTGTTGAAACGTTCCTGGTGCTTTTTCATTCAAATCTCTTAATAGTTTTGAATTTGTATTAGAAAGCTCTAACAAGGTTACATCAGAGACCAACCCGAATAGTTTTTCATAAAAATAGATAAAAAACACTGCTAAGAACGATAATAATCCATTGGCTGCAAATAGTCCAAAGTACATCCAATTTATTTTATCTGCATTTCCTTCCTTTAAAATGGAAAAAGCAAAATAGGTAACCATATAAATTAATGTAATTTGCCCTATAGACATAAATAGACTTGCTCGTTTATATAGTTCAGACACTGTTAATATTGTTACAATTCCTGCAATAATGTGTAAGTAAATAAACTCAAAACTATTTGGCACAATAAATCCTAATAGCAACACTGTTAGTACATGGGTAAACAAACCTAATCGAGCATCAAAAAAAGCTTTAAGTACAATTGGCAAAATACTTAACGGAACAACATATAGGTAATCTGAATTGTATTTTACCACCATAGTTTGTACAAAAATCATTAAAAAGATGTTGAAGAAAATAAAAGTTACTTTATTATTATCGTTAAAAGTATCAAACCTATATCTTTCAAGAAACAATAATAACATTAGCAATGCCAAGGCTACTAAAATCGTATACCCAAATACAATCCAATAATAATTTGATTTTGTCCAAATTCTAGAACTTGATGCTACTTCGTATGATTTTAAAACATTATATTTTCTTCCTTCTACAATATCTCCTTTTAAAATAATTAATTCTCCTTTTGATACTTTTCCTTTTGCATAAGAAATACTTTGTAAGCGTTCATTTAACTCCTTTTCACTATACTTATAATCGTACGTTACATTAGGTCGTAAGTTACTTGACAAATAATTAATGAGCAGGCGTTGTTTATAATACTGAAGTCCTTCTGTATTGGTTCGTAAAAAACTTAAAATATCTTTTGATTGTACTAATCTTGAAAATGGAACATCATCTATAGAATTCCCTTTTCGTAAGACCACTACATCCCCTCTACTAGCTTTATCAATACTTGCATCATCTAAAAAACCATACAAGTATATTTTATCGATAAGTTTTCCTCCTTTTTTAATTATATCTCTAATCGCGCTAGTTGATAAAGAGTCTAGGCTTGTAACTTGATTGGTAAATGAACGTAGTACTTCTGTTTTTATTGATGTATCGACTACAAAATATTTTTTGGATCCACTTTCAAGTTCCTTTTTCTCTTCTGCTATTTCTTCTGGAGTTTTTTGAATAGCAAAATCAAAAGGAGCATATAAATTATCATATTGCCAAGGTTTTCCTTGTGGAAAATCATACTTAAACTGTCCTCCCTTAGGAAACAAGTATACTATGGCAATTACTGTTATTAAGAACAACAATACTTTGTAAATTATCGTGTTATTCTTGTACAGTCTGTTGATTAAATCGTTCATTTTTGATGTTTATAAAATGTAAATATAACCTTTCTCTATTATTTGAGTACTTGTTATAAAATGGTTATTTTCGCAAAACAAATCTTAATACAATTCACCCAATACATGAAATCAATAGTAGAAAAATAATTATTAAGCACTTAACAGCTTTATTATTTTAGTCGTTTTTGGTTATTGGGATAAATAAAAATTAACAAATAGTAGCACATGAAAGAAGTAGTAATAGTATCGGTTGCAAGAACTCCAATTGGTAGTTTTTTAGGAACATTATCAACTACACCTGCACCAAAATTAGGTGCTGTAGCCATTAAAGGAGCTTTAAATAAAATTAACTTAAAACCAGAAATGGTTGAGGAAGTTTTTATGGGTAATGTAGTTTCAGCAGGTTTAGGACAAGCACCAGCTCGTCAGGCTGCAATCTTTGCAGGAATTCCTGATACTGTACCTTGTACTACTGTTAACAAAGTTTGTTCATCAGGAATGAAGTCTATCATGTTAGCTGCACAAACTATTGCTTTAGGTGATGCAGAAATTGTTGTAGCTGGAGGTATGGAAAACATGAGTATGATTCCACATTATCAACATGCTAGAACAGGTTCTAAATTCGGACCTATTAAGATGGAAGATGGAATGCAAAAAGATGGGTTAGTTGATCCTTATGAGCAAGTAGCTATGGGTGTTTGTGCTGATGAATGTGCTGTTGAATATGAATTTTCAAGAGAAGATCAAGATGCTTTTGCTATTGAATCATACAACCGTTCTTCAAAAGCTTGGAGTGAAGGTAAATTTGCTGATGAAGTTGTTCCTGTAGAAATACCTCAACGTCGTGGTGAGCCTATCATTTTTTCTGAAGATGAAGAATTTAAAAACGTAAAAATGGATAAAATTCCTGCTTTACGTCCTGCTTTCACAAAAGAAGGTACAGTAACTGCTGCAAATGCTTCTACTATTAATGATGGTGGTGCTGCATTAGTATTAATGTCTGCTGAAAAAGCTGCTGAATTAGGATTAACTCCACTAGCAAAAATTAAAGGTTATGCTGATGCTGCTCACGAACCAAAATGGTTTACAACTGCTCCTGCAAAGGCATTACCAAAAGCCTTAGCTAAAGCTGGGGTTTCTATTGATGATGTTGATTATTTTGAATTAAACGAAGCTTTTTCTGTAGTTGGATTAGCTAACATGAAAATTTTAGGTTTATCAGCTGACAAAGTAAATGTAAATGGTGGTGCGGTTTCGTTAGGACACCCGTTAGGAGTTTCTGGAGCTAGAATTATTATTGCCTTAACTTCTATTTTAAAACAAAACAATGCTAAAATTGGTGCTGCTGGAATTTGTAACGGTGGTGGTGGTGCTAGTGCAATGGTTATTGAAAGAGTTTAATTGTTTTAAAAGCCCCTATTAGTAGATGTCTTTCGGAATTTGTAATTTGAGTATTGTTCCTCTTCGATTAGAACCTTCTGATGCTTCAGAAATGGTGAATCAAGTTGTTTTTGGTGAACATTTTGAAGTCTTAGAAAAATCTAAAAAGTGGAGTAGAATCCGTTTAGCTTTTGATAATTATGAGGGATACATCGATAATAAACAATACGAAGAAATTTCAGAAGAAACACATACTCTTTTATCTAAAGAGAAAAAGCACTATGCTGGTGAATTAATTGATTTTATTACTGATAATAATAGTAACTTAACTACTATTCCTATGGGAGCTCGTCTTCCATTATTTAAGAATAGTAAAATAAACATTAACAACACTTCCTTTTTATATGAGGGCAAAGTATGTAATAGCAAACTGGCTAAATCTTCAATTGTAGAAACTGCTTTTTTATTCTTAAATGTTCCTTATTTGTGGGGAGGTAAATCGCCTTTTGGTATTGACTGCTCTGGTTTTACACAAACTGTGTATAAGTTATGTGGGTACAACTTACTTCGTGATGCTAAACAACAAGCAACTCAAGGAGAAGTATTGAGTTTTATTGAAGAGAGCGAACCTGGTGATTTAGCTTTTTTTGATAATGAAGAAGGTATAATTACTCATGTGGGGATTATTATGAATGATTACAATATTATACATGCTCATGGAAAAGTTCGTATTGACAAGTTAGACCATAGCGGTATTTATAATGTTGACACACAACAACACACTCACAAACTTAGAGTTATAAAACGTTTAGTTGATTAAAAACTAATTCTATAACATAAAAAAAACCGAAACTTTAAAAAGTTTCGGTTTTTTTTTATTATCTGAATAATTTCTTATTTCATTGATTTATACAGCTCTCTGTATTCAGAAGCTTTATCACTCATTTCTAAAACTTCATATAAATTCATTAAAGTTTTTACAGTTTCTACATTTCTATTTAAACTGTCAGCTTTTTCTAAGAATGGTATAGCTTCTTTATAAACTTCTTTTTGTTTTGCTGCTAACTCATCATACTTTTTAAAATTTGATAAGTTTTTATTCATTTCTTCAACAATAGCTTTTTCTTTATTTAAAACCACTACTGCTAAATTCATGTAAGCATCAGCATAATCTGGTTTTAACTCAACTGCTTTAGTGTAATACTTCTTAGCATCATCTACTCTTCCTTCATTGAAGTTTACAACACCTAAGTTATAATATAAAGTTGGATTTTCTGGATCTAAAGCCACAGCTTCATTCATCAACTCTCCAAACTTATCCATTTTACCCATATCAACATAAAGTTGAGCTTCATTTAAAATTAAATTTAAATCCTTAGGATTAGAAGCACGAGCATCTTTAAAAGCAGCAATAGCCTCATCAGTTTTTCCTTGCTCTTTTAATATTAAAGCTACATTTTTAACAATTGTTGCTGATTTTGACTCTGAAGATTTAGTCTCTGGTTTTACATAACCTCCAGTTTTCACCATTAGATCTCTTCTAGCTTTGTCATTGCCGAAACTCTCTACTTTTCCGGTTGCCTTATCAGTAGCTACATATTGTTTTTCAACACCTGTATAACCTATTTTTTGCAACTCTCTATAATACTCAATTGCTTTATCATAGTCTTTAGCTTGAGTAGCTGAAACCGCAGCATTATAAGCAAAAGAAGTATCCGTAGGACTTAATGTATATGTTAAGTAGAAGTCTTCAGCAGCACCTTTATAGTCTTTTTTATTATTATATAAGTCTACTGCTTTATTTGACACCTCTTGAATCATTTGATTTAAAATAGGTTTAGCTTCGTCTGTATACTTATTCTCTTTCATTGCTATTAAAGCATTCAAAGCCTCTCCTGCCTTCTTGTAATCTTTTTTAGCAGCTAATGCTTTTCCTTTTAAGAAATAGAATTTAGACTTATATTTATCTTCACCGTTCATCATTAAAGAACCCTCAATAGCGTTAAGGGTACTTAATGCTGCAGTAAAATCTTGTTTTTTTATAGCCTTCTCAGCAGCTTTAAGTTCTGATTTTTGAGCAATTGCCCCTAACGACATTAATCCTAAAGAAAGGGCTAAGATTTGTTTTTTCATCTTTGTTATGATTTATTTATTGTTGTTCTTGACTTTCATTCGTTTCATTTTCAATTTCCGTGCCATTTTCTTCTTCATCTTTTTCGTGCATAACTTTTGCTACTGCAGCAATATCGTCATTATCTTTAATATTGATTAACTTAACTCCTTGAGTTGCTCTACCCATAACGCGTAAATCTTCTACAGCCATTCTGATAGTTAACCCAGATTTATTAATAATCATTAAATCGTTAGAGTCATCAACATTCTTGATAGCGACTAAATTACCAGTTTTTTCTGATATATTCAACGTTTTAACTCCTTTACCTCCACGGTTTGTTATACGGTAATCTTCTAAATTAGAACGTTTTCCATATCCTTTTTCTGAAACTACTAAGATATTACTTTCCATATCGTTTACAGCTACCATACCAATTACCTCATCATTTTCATGTGACAATGTAATACCACGAACTCCTGAAGCTGTTCTTCCCATCGGACGTGTTTTGGCTTCTTCGAAACGAATTGCCTTTCCAGATTTAAGTGCTAACATTACTTGGCTATCTCCAGTAGTTAACTTTGCTTCTAATAACTCATCTCCTTCTTTAATGGTAATAGCATTAATACCATTAGCCCTTGGACGAGAATATTGCTCTAAAGGTGTTTTCTTAACCTGACCACGTTTGGTAGCCATAATAACGTAATGATTGTTGATGTAATCTTCATCTTTTAAATCACCTGTTACTAAGAACGCTTTTACCTTATCGTCTGGTTCAATATTTATTAAGTTTTGAATAGCTCTACCTTTTGTATTCTTTCCTCCTTCTGGAACTTCGTACACACGCATCCAGAATACTTTTCCTTTTTGAGTAAAGAACAACATATATTGGTGGTTGGTACCTACAAATAAGTGTTCTAAGAAATCTTCATTACGAGTAGTTGCTCCTTTTTGTCCACGTCCTCCTCTATTCTGAACTTTATATTCATCTAAGTTTGTACGCTTCACATAACCAGCATGCGAAATAGTTACTACTACTTTAGAGTTAGGAATCATATCTTCGATTCTCATATCTCCTCCTGCATATTCAATTACTGAACGACGATCGTCACCATATTTCTCTTTGATGTGTAATAATTCATCTTTAATAATTTGGTAACGTCTTGGTTCATTAGCAAGAATATCTTTTAAATCTGCAATAGTCTTAATGATTTCATCATACTCAGAACGTAGTTTGTCTTGTTCTAGTCCTGTTAACTGACGTAAACGCATTTCAACAATGGCACGTGCTTGAATTTCTGTTAATTCAAAACGCTCCATTAATTTTTCACGTGCTTGATCGGCATTTGAAGAACCTCTAATAATTGCAATTACCTCATCAATATTATCCGAAGCAATGATTAATCCTTCTAAAATATGAGCACGAGCTTCTGCTTTCTTTAATTCAAATTCTGTTCTACGAACAATTACTTCATGTCTGTGTTCAACGAAATAATGTATTAACTGCTTTAAATTTAATTGCTCTGGGCGACCTTTTACTAACGCAATATTATTTACACTAAACGATGTTTGTAATTGTGTATATTTAAATAACTTGTTTAAGACAATGTTAGGAATTGCATCACGCTTTAATATATAAACGATACGCATTCCTTTACGGTCAGATTCATCACGAATACTTGCAATACCTTCTAACTTCTTTTCATTAACCAAGTCAGCAGTTTTCTTAATCATTTCTGCTTTATTCACTTGGTAAGGAATCTCAGTTACAACGATACACTCACGTCCTTTTACCTCTTCAATAGTAGCTTTAGCACGCATTACAATACGTCCGCGACCTGTATGGAAAGCATCCCTTACACCATCATATCCATAAATAATTCCTCCAGTAGGAAAGTCAGGTGCTTTGATGTGTTGCATTAACTCATCAATCTCAATGTCTCTATTATCAATATAGGCAATAGTACCATTAATAACTTCTGTTAAGTTATGTGGTGCCATGTTTGTTGCCATACCTACTGCAATACCTGACGCTCCATTAACTAATAAGTTAGGAATACGTGTTGGTAATACCGTTGGCTCTTGTAAAGTATCATCAAAGTTTAACTTATGGTCTACAGTATCTTTTTCAATATCAGACAACATTTCTTCTGATATTTTCTGCATACGCACCTCAGTATAACGCATTGCTGCAGGGCTATCACCATCAACAGAACCAAAGTTTCCTTGCCCATCAACCATCATATAACGCACACTCCAATCTTGTGCCATACGCACCATAGAGTCGTACACCGAAGTATCTCCGTGTGGGTGATACTTACCAAGCACTTCTCCTACAACTCTTGCAGATTTTTTATATGCTCCTGTAGCTTTAATTCCTAATTCATGCATACCAAATAATACTCTTCTATGCACTGGTTTTAAACCATCTCTTACATCTGGTAATGCTCTCGATACTATCACCGACATAGAATAGTCGATGTATGCTGACTTCATTTGCTCTTCAATGTTGATAGGTATCAACTTTTCGCCATCTGCCATATATTTTCTTTTAAAATATTAGTATTTATTTTCGTCAAAAAAGTGAATTTTACACTCGATAAAACTCACTTTTAAAATGCTTTCTAGTTCTCTGCATTTTCTAAAACATTGCAAGATACTATAACCCTCAGTTTTACACAAAAAATATATAGACTGTTTTGCGGTTATTTATTAACAATTTTATAAGGTTATTAAACATTAAAACGCCTTATTTTACTCGTCAGAATGTCAGTTAAAAACTATTGGCACCTTTTTTGTAATTTTTAAGAAAAAAACTTACTAACTTTACAGAGACAGAAAATAAATTTATGGACGATAATTTTTCACCACAGGTTAGAGATGTGATCACTTTCAGTAAAGAGGAAGCCTTACGACTAGGACATGACTTTATTGGAACGGAACATCTTTTGTTAGGTTTGATTAGGAAAGGTGACGGAAAAGCCATTGAAATATTAACAACTTTTGATGTTGATTTAGATTTAGTTCGCAATAAACTAGAAAAGCTAAATCCTACGACCCCATCTTTAACAAGCCCTCAAAGGAAGAGTTTACATCTTACCAGACAAGCAGAGAAAGCTATAAAAACAACGTTTTTAGAAGCTAAATTATATCAAAGTAACGCAATAGACACTGCACATTTACTACTGTGCATCTTACGTAACGAGAATGATCCTACCACAAAACTACTTCAAAAATATGATGTAGATTATGAGCAGGCTAAAAACTTGTACAAAGAGCTACATGTAGATGATGATACGTTTATTTCACCTATAGGAGAAACTCCATCTGATGATGAGTTTGCTGACGAAAAGTCAAATCCTTATGGTCAACAACCACAAAAAGGAAAACAAGTTAAAAAGTCTAAAACTCCTGTTTTAGATAACTTCGGACGTGATTTAACAGCCCTAGCAGTTGCAGGAAAGTTAGACCCTGTTGTAGGTCGTTTAAAAGAAATTGAGCGTGTTTCTCAGATTTTAAGTAGACGAAAAAAGAACAATCCAATGCTTATTGGTGAACCAGGTGTTGGTAAATCTGCTATTGCAGAAGGATTGGCTTTACGTATTGTAGATAGAAAAGTATCTCGAATCTTATTCGATAAACGTATTGTTTCTCTTGATTTAGCCAGCTTGGTAGCTGGAACAAAATATAGAGGTCAGTTTGAAGAACGTATGAAAGCGTTGATGAATGAGCTAGAAAAGAATGATGATATCATATTATTTATTGATGAGATTCATACAATTGTTGGTGCTGGTGGAGCTACAGGTTCATTAGATGCTTCTAACATGTTAAAACCAGCTTTAGCAAGAGGAGAAATTCAATGTATTGGTGCAACTACTCTTGATGAATATAGAACTAACATTGAAAAAGACGGTGCTTTAGAACGTCGTTTTCAAAAGGTAATCGTAGATCCTACTACCGTTGAAGAAACCATACAAATTTTACATAATATTAAAGGTAAATACGAATCGCATCATCATGTTACTTTTACTGATGAAGCTATTGATGCCTGTGTAAAATTAACCAATCGTTATATGACTGATCGCTTTTTACCAGACAAAGCTATTGATGCTTTAGATGAAGCTGGGTCAAGAATTCATATTACAAACATTGTAGTTCCGCAGCAAATTTTAGAATTAGAAGCGAAACTAGAAGAAATTAGAGGACGTAAAACTAAAGCGGTAAGCGGACAAAAGTATGAAGAGGCTGCAAAGCTTCGTGATGACGAAAAGAATATAGAAACAGCCTTAGAATCTGCACAACACCAATGGGAAGAAGATTCTAAACTTCATAGAGAAACTGTTACTGAAGATAATGTTGCTGAAGTAGTATCAATGATGACAGGAATTCCTGTAAATCGTGTTGCCGAAGCAGAAAGTAGCCGTTTGGCAGAATTACCTCAATTAATAAAAGGTAAAGTAATTGGTCAAGATGAAGCTGTTACTAAAGTTGTTAAAGCTATACAACGTAACCGTGTTGGATTAAAAGATCCTAACAAACCAATTGGGTCTTTTATCTTCTTAGGTTCTACTGGTGTTGGTAAAACACAGTTAGCTAAAGTACTAGCGCGTGAGTTGTTTGACTCTGACGATTCTTTAATTAGAATTGATATGAGTGAATACATGGAGAAGTTTGCCATTTCTCGTTTAATTGGTGCACCTCCAGGATATGTTGGTTATGAAGAAGGTGGACAGTTAACCGAAAAAGTACGCCGTAAACCTTATTCTGTAATCTTATTAGATGAGATTGAAAAAGCGCATCCTGATGTATTTAACATGCTGTTACAAGTCTTAGATGACGGACACATAACTGATAGTTTAGGTCGTAAAATAGATTTTAGAAACACCATTATTATTATGACTTCAAATATTGGAGTTCGTAAACTTAAAGATTTTGGTGGTGGTGTTGGTTTTGGAACTGCTTCTAAAAAAGAACAAGAAGATGCACACGCTAAAAGTATTATTGAAGGTGCTTTAAAGAAATCGTTTGCTCCTGAGTTCTTAAACCGTATTGACGATGTTGTAATCTTTAACTCATTAGAGCGTGAAGATATTCATAAGATTATTGATATTGAATTAGACAAATTACTAAGACGTATTGATGATTTAGGTTACAAGCTACACTTAAGTGAGAAAGCCAAAGATTATATTGCCGATAAAGGTTTTGATAAACAATATGGTGCTCGACCATTAAAAAGAGCTATTCAGAAATACATTGAAGATGCATTAGCTGAAGAAATTGTAAACTCAAAACTTGATGAAGGTGACACCATCTTTATGGATTTAGATGAGAAAGACAAAAAACTCATCATAAAAATAGAAAAAGGCGAAAAACCAAAAGAGACTCGTACCGAAATAGACGAAGACCAATAAAATAAAAATCCCGAGCAAAACACTCGGGATTTTTTTATCCCTCAGATTTTACCCCTGCTCATAAACTAGTTTCATTTATCCCTAATAATTGAACTTGATAAGACTGAAAAGATTAATTATAACAACTAAACTATGAACTCAATAAATGAAAACCAAATTACCCCTTCAAGAATCATGGAGGTAGGTATGGGTTTTTGGGCTTCAAAAACTTTACTTACTGCAGTTAAAATGGGGGTATTCACACATTTAGGCAAAGGGGGATTATCAGGAAAAGAAATTCAAGATAAGCTCAAACTTCATGATAGATCTCTTTACGACTTTCTTGACACATTAGTTGCTTTAGGCTTCTTACAACGTTCTGGATTAAAAGAAAGCGCTATATATAGTAATTCTGAAGACTCCAATTTGTTTTTAGATAAAAACAAACCAAGCTATATGGGAGGTATATTGGAAATGTCTAACAACAGATTGTATCCTTTTTGGAACAACCTAGAAGAAGCTTTAATTACTGGAAAACCACAAAACGAGGCAAAAAATGGTGGCAAACCGTTATTTGAAGCAATTTATGCAGATGAAAATAAGCTCCGAGAATTTATACACGGAATGTCAGGTGTTCAGGCTGGAAATTTCATAAAATTAGCTCGTGATCTTGATTTTTCTAAATACAACACGCTATGTGATGTTGGTGGTTCTGGAGCATATTTATCAATACAAATAGCTAAAAATAACCCACATATAAAATGTATCTCTTTTGACCTTCCTGCTGTTGAACCAATAGCAAAAGAAAATGTAAACCATTTTGGCTTAAACGACAAAATAGAAACTCGCTCAGGTGACTTCTTTACTGATGAATTACCCAAAGCAGACGTTATTACCATGGGAAACATTCTTCATGATTGGGGTACAAAAGATAAATTAATGCTCATAAAAAAAGCCTATAATGCACTACCTAAAGATGGTGCACTAATCATTATTGAAAATATTATTGATAATGACAGAAACAAAAATACTTTTGGTTTAATGATGTCGCTAAACATGATTATTGAAACAGATGAAGGCTACGATTTTACACTCTCAGATTTTAATAAATGGGCAAAAGAGGCAGGTTTTAGCAATACTAGAATGATGCATTTAACAGGCCCTACAAGTGCCATTATTGCCGTTAAATAATTTTAAAAACTAAAAAACGTCATACCAAAATAAACGAAGATCAATAAAAATCCCGAGCAAAATACTCGGGATTTTTTGTTCTACTATTTTCTTACTTCAACAAGAAGAAAGTAAAAATTAGTACTTTTAAAACTTACAACTACTAATAATTAAAACACATTAGCATTAACACAACTGCAAAATGAATAAATACTGCATTCTTTTCATTACACTTTTTATTCTTTCATGTGCTGGTAACACATCTTCAGAAAAAACATTAAAAACAAACACTCTATCAAAACAAAGTATAAGTAATGTTTCCATTGTAATTCTTGGAACTATTCAAGACGCAGGCTCTCCTCAAATTGCATGCAAAAAAGAGTGTTGTGCTAATCTTTTTAAGAATCCTGATAAAAAAAGACAGGTAACTTCATTAGGAGTAATTGACAAACAACATCAAAAAACCTACTTGTTTGAAGCAACTCCAGATATTGCGTTACAAATGAAGACACTTACTAAATTAGAAGGTAAAAGTGATAAAGAAATTGCAGATGGAATATTTTTAACACATGCTCATATAGGGCACTATACAGGTTTAATGTTTTTAGGTAAAGAAGCTATGGATGCTAACAAAGCACCTGTGTATACTATGCCTAGAATGAAAGAGTTTCTATCAGAAAATGGTCCTTGGGATCAATTGATTACTCGAAAAAACATAGAGCTTCATCAAATAGAAAATGAAAGACCAATTGAGTTAACCAAAAACATCAAGGTTACTCCGCTTATTGTTCCTCATAGAGATGAGTATTCTGAAACCGTGGGCTATCGCATAACTGGCCCTAATAAAAGTGCTTTGTTTATTCCTGATATTGACAAGTGGGAAAAATGGGACAAAAACATTATTAATGAAATTAAAAAAGTAGACTATGCTTTTTTAGATGCTACTTTTTATAGTGGAAAAGAAATAAATAGTAGAGATATTAGCCAGATACCACATCCTTTTATTGTTGAAAGTTTAGATAAGTTTAAAGGTTTAAGTAAACAAGAAAAGAACAAAATTATCTTTATTCACTTCAACCATACAAACCCTATAATAAATCCTACTAGTGAAGAAAGTAAATTTGTAACATCACAAGGATATAGAATTGCAGAAATTGAAACTGTTTTTGATTTATAGCAATCACTTCTTTTTATCTTTGTAAACCTAACAACTATAATTAAAAACACTATGACACTCACAATCAAAAACATGGTTTGCAATCGCTGTATTATGGTAATTCAAAATGAATTAGACAAGCTAGGTGTGGGTGTAAAGAATATTAAATTAGGTGAAGTTACACTTGAAAAAGAGCTTACTTCCGAAGAAAGAGAACATTTAAACAAAACCTTACTTAGTTTAGGGTTTGAGATTATTGACGATAAAAAAAGTCGCATTATTGAAAAGATTAAAAACCTAATCATCAATTTAGTGCACCATCAAGACAGTGAAACAAAAATCAATTTATCTGAATTATTAAGCAACGAACTACATCACGATTACAACTACCTATCTAACCTTTTTTCTGAAGTAGAAGGTACTACTATAGAAAAGTATTTTATTGCCCAAAAAATAGAAAAGGTAAAAGAGTTACTTGTTTACGATGAATTATCGTTGAGTGAAATTGCTTTCCGTTTACACTATTCAAGCGTAGCGTACTTAAGTAATCAGTTTAAAAAAGTAACAGGATTAACCCCGAGCCACTTCAAAAAAATCCGTAAAGACAAACGCACACCGTTAGACGAGGTGTAAATCTTATAAATCAATTACAAAATTCCACAATAAATTTTCTTTACCTTATTGCCAACTTTGTAGCATACAAATTCATACAAGAAAAAAATGGCAACAAATAATAATAAAGATATCATTTACCTCCCCTTAGAAGGTGTGGAAAGTGAACACTGTGCTTTAATCGTTGAAAAAGGGTTAGCAAAGGTTAATGGAATTGAAACTCATAAAGTAGAACTAAACAACCGAAGAGCTGCCATTACAGTTAGTAGCGAAGAAGTTCTTGCTAATGCCGTTACTACTATAAAAGATTTGGGGTACGGTGTTACTACTGTTAAAAAAGTTTTTCCAGTATTGGGTATGACCTGCGCCTCTTGTGCAGGAAGTGCTGAAAGTATTGTTAGCTTTGAATCAGGCGTAGTTAATGCTTCAGTAAATTTTGCTAGCGGAAACTTAACGGTAGAATACCTTCCTAATATGACCAATGCTACAAAACTGCAAAAAGCTGTACAAGGTGCGGGTTATGATTTGTTAATTGAAGACGAAACCAAACAGCAAGAAACCTTAGAAGCAATTCACGAAAAGAAATTCAACCAATTAAAAACTAAAACCATTTGGTCGGTAATACTCTCGTTACCTGTGGTTATTATTGGTATGTTTTTTATGAATATGCCTTATGCAAACCCTATTATGTGGGCCTTCTCTACCCCAGTGTTGCTATGGTTTGGTAAAGACTTTTTTATCAATGCATGGAAACAAGCCAAACATCGTTCTGCAAATATGGATACCCTAGTAGCCTTAAGTACGGGTATTGCTTATATATTTAGTGTATTTAACATGGTATTTCCTAAGTTTTGGGAATCTAGAGGATTAGAAGCACATGTATATTTTGAGGCTGCTTCAGTTATTATTGCATTTATTCTTTTAGGAAAATTATTGGAAGAAAAAGCCAAAGGAAATACCTCATCTGCCATTAAAAAATTGATGGGTTTACAACCTAAAACCGTTGTTGTGATACAACCTGACGGAACGGAAAAGCAAACTGCTATTGAAGAAGTGAACGTAGGTGATATTATTCTTGTAAAACCAGGAGAAAAAATTGCGGTAGATGGTATGGTTACTACAGGAAGCTCGTATGTAGATGAAAGCATGTTAAGTGGTGAACCTGTTCCGGTACTAAAAGAAGAAAATGAAAAAGTATTTGCAGGAACCATTAATCAGAAAGGAAGTTTTCAGTTTAAAGCTGTTAAAGTTGGAAAAGAAACCATGCTTGCTCAGATTATTAAAATGGTGCAAGATGCACAAGGTAGTAAGGCTCCTGTACAAAAATTAGTTGATAAAATCGCCAGTATTTTCGTACCTGTAGTTATGAGTATTGCTGTTATTACATTTATTATATGGTTTGTTTTAGGTGGAGATAACGGAGTTGTTCAAGGATTATTAGCTGGTATTACGGTACTGGTTATTGCATGCCCTTGTGCTTTAGGACTTGCTACTCCTACCGCTATTATGGTGGGTGTGGGTAAAGGTGCTGAAAACGGTATTTTAATTAAAGATGCTGAAAGCCTTGAATCTGCTAAAAAAGTAAACGCTATTATTTTAGACAAAACAGGAACTATTACCGAAGGAAAGCCAGAAGTTACTGGTATATCTTGGTTACAGAATAATGATACTGCTAAGAACATTCTTTTAAGTATTGAGAAAAAATCTGAACACCCATTAGCAGAAGCTGTTGTAAAGTTTTTAGGAGATACTTCCACTACCCCACTAACAAATTTCGACAGTATTACGGGGAAAGGTGCTAAGGCAGATTATAATGAGGAAACCTTTTTTGTGGGTAATAAAAAGTTATTGGCTGAAAATAAGATTACCATAGCGGAAGAACTTTTAAAACAGGCTAATGAATGGAGCAAACAAGCCAAAACAGTTATTTGGTTTGCTAATAATAAGGAAGCACTTTCTGTACTTGCTATTTCAGATAAAATAAAAGAGACCTCAGTACAAGCTATTAAGGAGCTACAGGCTATGGATATTGAGTTATATATGCTTACGGGTGATAACGAAGCTACTGCAAAATCTATCGCTAAAGAAACAGGTATTCAACATTATAAAGCTGAAGTATTACCACAACATAAAGCCGACTTTGTAAAAGAATTACAACAACAAGGAAAAACTGTTGCCATGGTTGGTGATGGTATTAACGATAGTACTGCGTTGGCTACTGCTGATGTTAGTATTGCCATGGGAAAAGGTAGTGATATTGCAATGGATGTTGCTAAAATGACCATTATATCATCCGATCTAAGTAAAATTCCGCAGGCTATAAAACTATCAAAACAAACGGTGGCGACTATTAAACAAAACCTATTTTGGGCATTTATTTATAACCTTATTGGTATTCCTATTGCAGCTGGTATTTTATACCCAATTAATGGTTTCTTATTAAATCCTATGATTGCTGGTGCAGCTATGGCTATGAGTAGTGTTAGTGTGGTTAGCAATAGTTTACGTTTAAAATGGAAAAAATAACAAGTATTTCGGCACTAACAAGTCAAGTGTCGGAATATTTCAAACCTTACTTAGTAAGTAAATCTGTAAATCTCATAAATCAATCTTTAAATTGTACAACAAAAAATAACGGTGTTGTGCTGAAATTTGTAGTATTCAATAACAAGTAAATTTTTAATATAATGGAAAGCAATAAAGAACTAAAATTTAAAACTAACCTTAACTGCGGAGGTTGTGTATCAAAAGTACAAGCTGATTTAGATAATGCTGAAGGTATTTGCCATTGGAATGTAGATACTAATTTTGATGACAAAATTCTTACCGTAAGTTCTAAAGGAATTACTGCGGATGAAGTAATTGCTATTGTAAAAAGTAAAGGTTTTAAAGCAGAGCCTTTAGTATAAAAACAATTACGCGACTCTCACTTACGGTACAAATTAAAACAAGCGAGAACACCTGTGCTTTTGTTGGCTGTTAAGTTAACTATTTATAAAACTTTACACTTAAATACACTCCTCTTTGGGGTGTATTTGTTTTTTAAAATGGTTTCTTTATACACCACAGCACCTAACAAACATTTTTCTACACAATACGAATATTTTACCTTTTTACTTGTTTGAAGTTGCTCCCCTTAGGCAGTGAATGACACTCCCCTTAGGCGGGGAGCATCGTTCCCCTTACCGAGGGAGTGTCACTCCCCTTAGGCAAGGAGTGTCGACCCGATTAGGCTTGGGGTGGCGACCCGATTAGGCTTGGGGTGGCG
>NZ_JAZKJP010000008.1:0-248097 GCF_047470925.1 Tenacibaculum ascidiaceicola | reverse complement strand
TCGACCTGATTAGGCTTGGGGTGGCGACCTGATTAGGCTTGGGGTGGCGACCTGATTAGGCTTGGGGTGGCGACCTGATTAGGCTTGGGGTGGCGACCTGATTAGGCTTGGGGTGGCGACCTGATTAGGCTTGGGGTGGCGACCCGATAAAAAAGTTACACTTTTTTATCTTACTTTTTTTATATTTGAGAGTGTTAATAAAATTGCTATATCTTCCATTTATTCTACTTTGCAAGATGTGTATTGGTAATTTTATTATGAGGATAAATAAGTTGTAAAACATTTAAGACAAACATAACGTTGAATGAAAGAAGTTATTGAAAGCCTTAATTTAACCAAGGAAATACTGAATAAAATTGAAAAGTTTATGTCCAAATTGTTAGGACCTTCAATTACTGAATTTGGCGAATTATTTGCCGATAATGTTAAATTTAGAAGATTGAAAAATCAAGTCAGAATTTTCAATAAAACAAGAGAGTTACTTGATAAAAATGGACTTGAACCACGAGAATTAAACCTTAAAACATTAGTACCATTAGTAGAAAAGTCATCTGTTGAAGATGATGAATTTTTACAAGATAAATGGGCAAGTTTGATTGCAAACATTTCAACCACACCAGAAAATGGTTTAGAACCAAGATTGATAAATACTCTTTCATCGTTATCTTCTTTAGAAGCAAAAATATTTGATTTTATTTATGAAGATTTGGATGTTCAGAGACAATTAAAATTAGCAAGATTATTAGATAACAAATACAAAAAATATACTCTAGAAGATATAAGTATTGATGACATAATTATTTCCTTCGAGTCTGTAAAAGATGGATTTAAATTGGATGAAAAATTCACTAAAATTTATATTGACAACTTAGAATCACTTGGACTTTTACGATATGAAGAACCACAAATAGATATAGATGATGGCTCAACTTCTGCTGACTTTGATGATGACGATGAAGATAATCCAACAGTTGACTTAAATTTAGATTTATCTGCGAATTATACGAACTCTGATGATTTTCATATTACTGAGTTTGGAAATTATTTTATTGAACAATGTAAATCGAAATAAAAACGTTTTACGACAATGTATAACTGCAACTACGGCAGTTTTGACTGTATCTGAGTTAACCTGAAACTACTAATGTCAAAAAGTATTAGATTTACTCCCATTACTTATAGTTAATATGAAACCTTCAGCTACAATTTTCAAAAATCAGCTTAATTAAATTAAATCTCCTAATAAAACAAACCTCTATCATACTTTAATTTATAAAAAAAACAATGTTTAACGAAATAAAAGGAATTCTCTTTTTTATATTTATTTTTCTATGTATTGGCTCAATTGGGCTCACAATTCTTGATTTAGTTAACAACCGTTATTTCAAAGAGTTTGAGAACATTAAAAGCTTAAATAATAAAGAAAAATATATGGATATAGACTATCTTTTAATAAAAGAAACGTGGGATAGAAATGTAAATACAAGTGAAGGAATTAGATTTGATATTGAAGGTACATTATTAAGTGATGGTTCTAATTTAAAATTATCAGTTGGTTTTAAAGAATATATCGACTTTAACCTCAAATATCAACCTTTATATAAAAGTAAATTAACAGGATATTATTTTTTAAAAGACGCACCTAAAGAATATTATAATGGAAAATATAGAGGTATGTACGCTCTAATCGTTCTTAAATTTGCTTTTTATTTTATTATAACATTCTTAATCTACAGTTTAATTAAATATATTAAGAATAGAAAGTATAGGCTATAAAAAAATGAATAATAAAAATTGAATGAATAAATTAAAGGTCAGTTATAAATCGAAAATTTAGTGCATAAAATTCGCTACTTTTCATATACAAGACCGTTGGCAAAAATAAAATCAGAACACTTAATTAAAGAATTAAATGAATTGTATTTCCTGTAATTTTGAACACAATGAAAAATATTGTCCAAATTGTGGTGAAAGAAATGGAACTAAAAAAATAACTTTGAGTTCAATAGTTGAAGATTCATTTTCATCTATTACAAATATGGATAAAGGCCTTTTATTTAATATAAAAGCACTATTGCTACATCCAAGAAAAATTACAATTGACTATGTTTTAGGAAAAAGAAAAGGGATTCTTAACCCTATTTCGTTTCTAATTCTTGCTATTACCATATATATAATTGTAATAACCTTTTTTAAGGTACCAAAAGAATTAGTCGAAGAAAATAGTATTACAAAATCTAAACTTAAAGAGACAGGTAATTACGTTGGACTTTTCATTAGAACTTACTTGAAGTATTTTTGGGTATTATGCATAATTCCACTAGGAATATCATTAAAACTATTTTTTAGAAAATATAATTTAATAGAACATCTAGCTATAAGTTCATTTATAATTGGACAAGCTACCTTAATAGGAATTTTAAGCTACTTAATTTTCAGATTTCCATTAATTTTAGATCCAGTAGTTTATCTAGTCATTCTATGGTTAGTTTATAGAATATTTAAAAATAATAACGATAGAATTGAAGCAATTCTAATATCAATAACCGTTTTAATATTATTCATAATTCAATTAATTATAATTATTGGAATAATTGGAGGAATAAAATACTTTTTCTAACAATGGCTATAATTCAATGAAAAACAACTCCACAATATCATCCAACAAATTCTTTCTTGGAGAAGGAGAAGGTGGAATTTATTCTAACATAACGATTGAGATAAAAAAATCAGAACAAGCAACTATAAATCGTGGAGCTAATATTCAATTACAAGATGAAGAGATCTTAAGAGCAATTGAAAAAGAATTTAAAACGAATTGGATTGAGAGATATAAAAAGGATGAAATTTATCTGGAAATTATAATTCTAAATGTTGGAATCGATCCGACCGGACGAAAGTATAAAGTGGATAATTCTGTTGGAGGAGTGATGCATGATGCACTGCCAAAAATTGGTATTCAACCGCCTCAGATATTTGGATTGTAAAACACAAAAAAAGTAGCTAACAAAACCTAAACTGCATTAAAACACAGTTTATCTAAACCGCTCTACACAATTTAACAAATGAAAAAACTTACAATAATTTTAATTCTAGCTTTTACTGTATTTGTTTCCTGTAGGCAGAGTAAACAAGAAAAACAACAAGTAACTCCTGAAAAGTCTGAGTTTACTGAACTTATAAAAGAAGATTACGAACTTTATAAGCCAACAAAAGAAATTAAAGCGGTTTTAATTCTGTTTGGAGGTTACCCAGAAGTTGCTAAAGACATTAAAAGAGAGTTTAAAATTCTTGATATTGCTAGAAAAAATAATATTGCGGTTATACTTTCCAATCTTAATCAGAAATTATGGCTTGAAGAAAACGAAAAACAACAACTTGCCAAAAGCTTACAGAATATAATTACAGAAAACCAATTGCCAACTGACAATATCTTTATTGGAGGCTTTTCTAGCGGTGGAGTTGTTAGTCTTTTAATAAGCAATTATATTGTTGGGAAGAAACAGTTCTATATCGATCCAAAAGGGGTATTTATAGTAGATTCCCCAATAGACTTAGTTGCTCTATATGAATCTTCAGAAAAAAATATAGAACGAAACTTTTCAGAGCCTGCAATTCTAGAAAGTACTTGGCTATTAGAAACATTAGGTAATAACTTTGGCAACCCTAAAGATAGTATTAAAAAATACGAGGAAAAAGCTGTATTTACCTCTAGTACAGACAATATTTCTAACATAGAGAAACTAAAAAATACTAAGATTAGACTTTATACCGAACCTGATACTCTATGGTGGAAAAAGAATAGAATGGCTGATTATGACCAAATGAATGCTTTCTATATCAAAAAATTATATGAGAGTTTAAAAACTAAAGGTTTTAATAATGTTGAGTATATACCAACAACTAACAAAGGATATAGAGCAAATGGTGAACGACATCCTCATAGTTGGGCTATTGTAGACAAAAAAGACCTAATAAACTGGATATTGACAAAATAAACACTGGATACAACTATAATTATAGAGATAACTTTTCCTGTTTTGTTTCAATCATCTCTATACTTCTTTAAGAATAGTTATTTGTTATATCTCTAACAAACAAGGTTTTACCTTACTTTTCTTATGGTTTTTTCCACTTCTTAATTTTGATTTATTTATAAGTTTGATAAATTTTAAAACAACTTAAATTATGTTAACAAACATTTCAAACTTAGGTACTGTCCTAAACAAGTCTGAACAGAAATCTATTAACGGAAAAGGTGATGATTGTTACTCTACAGGTGGTCATGACTGTGAACCATTTAATAATCCAAACTATTTCAACTGTTTAAGAACATGTGCTGGGTCTTGTTCAGGAAGCGGTCAATGTTTTACAATGATTAAGTAAAAAATAAGTGAGCTTCTGCTCGCTTTTCTATTTCTCCAAATCCTATGATTACTTCTTTAACTCTAGTTATTTGTTAAATTTAGTTAAGTAAGGAATTGCCTTACTTTTATTACGGCTTATTTTGTTTCTCCATTATATTTTATTACTAAGTTTAGTAAATTTTAAAACTCAAAATTATGTTAAAGAACATTTCAAACTTAGGTGCTATTTTAAACAAAAACGAACAACAATCTATTAATGGTAAAGGGGAAACATCTTGTCCTTCAGGATATTGCTTAAATTGGAGTGGAGGTTGTACACATATAGCTAGTGCTCCCCTTGATGATTGCGTTAATTAATATTATTAGTCCTCGCCCACCGAGGACTTTTTTATTATATAACTATTATTCATAAAAACATAGTAAGTTCTTTTCAACAATAACTAATTGTTAAATTTAGTTAAGTAAGGAATTACCCTACTTTTATTACGGTTTTAAAGATTCCTTCATTTTTATTTATACCTAGTTTTGATAAAATTTTAAATTAAAAATTATGTTAAAGAACATTTCAAACTTAGGTTCTGTTTTAAATAAACAAGAACAACAATCTATTAATGGAGGAACAACTGAATGTCGTTATCTTCCTCTTCCTTGTGATGAAGATCATGAATTTGACGAAAACTGTAGATGTGTTCCAAAAAAAATATAACTAAAGTTAAATAGCGAGCTTCGGTTCGCTATTTTTTTGGAAAAGAGTTTATATTTTTAATGTATTTCTAAAATTGTTTTTTGAAAAAACTTCTAAATAACTAAGCATAGTTTATAATACTATAAAAAGAAAAGCGAACCGAAGCTCGCTAAGCTCTATATCTTTCTTACACGCATATATGACAACCATCAGCCATAAATTGACATTTATCAGCTCCCGCACATCTAAAGACACTTCCAGGAGGAGCATCAGGTAGACATTCATAGCATTCATTACCATTGCTTCCTTTAATTTGTTTTTGTTCAGACTTGTTTAGAACTTTTCCTAAGTTTAATAAATTTTTCATACTAAAATTTTTTACAGTTATTTGAAACTGTGAACATTTAATGGCACTCACAGCGTATGCCAATTCTCCGCGAAAAAAACACCTTAAAATACGCAAAAAATAATATAAACACCTATAAACCAATACTTATCTAGACTTTAAAGCAGAAAAAAAGTTTTATAAACTCTTCAAAACTAATAGTTTTTTTATCTGAATTAGTGTAACCTCTATATAAAAGATCACTTTTTTCTTGTGTTTATTTTTTATCTTTGAATCAATAAAATTGCAAAAAACCTATACATATTAATATGTAGACAAAGTGTATATACCTTACACCATAAATAGCTATGCCTCATCAATTAAAAGAAAAAGATATTTTAGATTTATCACATAAATCTTTAAAAAAAGTACCAAAAAGTATCCTAAACAACCCTAACCTAAGAGAACTTAATTTAAGTAATAATCAACTCTCTGAATTACCTAATTTTATTACAGAGTTAAAACATTTAGAAGTTCTTAAACTTAGAAACAATAATTTTAAAACTGCACCAGAGCTAATATTACAATTAAAAAATTTAAAAAGCTTATCACTTTCAGAAAATCAAATTGAAATTATTTCTGAATCATTTAGTAGACTAACAAATTTAGAAAAATTTGATATTGGTGCTAATCCATTGGTTGAATTTCCAAAATGGATTAACAAATTATATATTTTAAAAGATCTGGGAATCTACAGTCTTAATTTAGACCATTTGCCTGAGGTAGTTTTACAAATAAATTATTTAGAAGCCCTTTCTTTAGATGACAATAACTTAGTTACACTACCAAACTCTATTGATAAATTAAGATATTTAAAAGAATTGTGGGCAGAAGGAAATTGCTTTGAGTATTTACCTGAAAGTTTTGGCAACCTACATCAGTTAGAAAGGGTTAATCTTTCCTTTAACAATATCAAACGACTTCCTGAATCAATTTGTAATTTAAAGCGATTAAAATTTTTAAGTATTAGCGAAAATGATATTCGAGAATTACCTCATCATATAGGAAAGCTTAATCAATTAACAAACCTAGACCTTAGTTATAATAGAATAACTTCTTTACCTAAATCATTTTCGAGTTTAAATATCGAGCGTTTGGAGGTATGGTTTTATGGAAACCCATATAATGAAACTACAAAAAGACAAATAAAAAGTTTATTTCCTGAAATTGATGATTCAGAACTGGAAAAAGAAGAAGAAGTTTTAATCTCTAATAAAGAAAAAACTACATCACAAAATACAATACAAAAAGACGTTGATAAGAATAGCTTTACGGTGTTTTTTATTTTCATAACTATAATAATTATTCCTGTCTTTTTTATTCTTCTTACTAAGATATTAGATACTGAAGACCCTATAGCAAAAGCTACAAAAAAAGCATATAGTGAGTATAATACCGTTTTTACTCTTTATAAAAAAAACCGTGATAGTATACTAAAAAACAACAGTACTATTTATATTTACACCAACGACACTTCCAAATTAAAAGCAACTTTTTATCCTAATTTGGAGTCCTATACAAACCAGTATATTTCTTCTTATTCAAATACACAAGCAAAAACAGATGCACTCAAAAAATTCTTACAAGACAAAAGCCTAGGTTATAAAGTTATATTAAACAATAACCGTGTAAGACTTATTCAAGCCACTTTATTCGATTCTATTTATACTGACTCTTCTATAAAAAAATACAGTCTCGTTGTCGATTATAAAATGAGTAAAGAAGAAATTGAACTCAAAAAACAGCGAAGAACGAAATACATGGATATTTTAAACAGACGTAGAGATACTGTGTTTAACTCTGAAAAAATAGTGCTTACAAGTAAAGAGCTTGCAGATAGAAGAATAAATAATGGATTTAAAAGAATTTTATCTCCTATTATTGATTTAAATAATAAGGAATATCATTTTTACTTTTCTCCTTATGACAATAATTTTTCAAAACAAGATTTTATGAAAGCCATCGAAGACTTTAAAGCCATGTATATAAAGACAGGTAATAAAAATATAGGAGAGATTAAAAAATTGGTTATTGAAACAGAATAGTTTTAATTTTTAACATAAAAAAACAGTCACTTTAAAGCGACTGTTTTTTGTTAGCTCTAATTAATACTAACTAGTACAACACAAAATCAATATTATTAATATCTGATTCTCTAAAAGCTCCAGTAATACTACCTTCTAATTTTTGAGGTAAAATTACCTTTTTTAACTTCTTGCTATCTTTAAAAGAATCACTTCCTAAGGTTGTTATATGTTCTGGAATTGTAAGTTCTTCAAAATCATTCTCAGCAAAACAATCGTTATACAATGTAGTTACTGACTCTGGTAAATCTATACTCGTAAGCGCATTACCCACAAAACAAAACATATGAATTGTTGTAATTGATGCTTCAATAACAAGTTTTTCAATCTTATTTCTCCCAAAGGCTCCTCCCCTTATTTCTTTTACTTTTGAAGGAATTACCAACTCTTTTATTTCATTCTTATAAAAAGCATCTTCATCTATATACTCTAGAAACTTTGGTAAAACCACTGCTTTGAGTCCTTTGTTATCAAAAGCTTCCTTTAGTATATATTTTACAGGTTTATCGTTAATATTATCGGGTATCACAATATCAGTAGACTTTCCTGTATAATCTAAAATTGCAATGCCTCCATTAAGTTCTCTAAAAGAATAATTTTCATTTTTTAAAATAGCAACTTGTTCTTCCATTTTTATTTGATATGATGTTTTATTGTTAATTACAAGTATCAAATGTATATGGTAGGTAGTTACCTATAAAAAGTAGTTTGTTTTCGTAGCAATTGTTTTTATATTCGTAATTATACTTGCTAACCCTGTTTACAAATCAGATATACAAAATTGCGATAATTAGATTTTTAAAATTCAAATCAAACAGCTACTTACAACTGTGAATTGCTACTATTCTGAAAACAAATCCTAAAAAAATATTGTATGAAAATAATACTAACAAAATTCACAGAATCTGACTTTACCGATTATTTCAAACTCGTAAATAATGAAAAAGTCATGGAAATGATTACCGAAAGAGCTATTGAATTAGAGGAAGCTAAAAAGGACTTTGAAAAACTAATAGAAAATAACAGGCTTACACCAAGTTTCGGTAACTTCAAAATTCTTAATGAAGATACAAATGAGTTTTTAGGATTAGCTAAACTAAAAATAACAGAAGCTAACACTACTAAAGCTGAATTAGGATATATGCTTTTGCCTAAATACTGGGGAAAGGGAATTGCTAGTACTGTTGGAAGAAGATTAATTGAAATAGGTAAAAAACAAAATTCTTTAAAAAGAATTTTTGCAATAATAGACCCTAAAAATATTCCCTCAAGAAAAGTTTTAACAAATAATGGATTCTACTCAAAAGAGTTTAAAGATTTTGACGGATTACCCGGAGAGATACTCGAATTGAATTTATAAATGTGATTTGCATTTATAAATTCTAAAAAGAATATTAATTCATTAATACTAAAAACTAACATTCAACTATTTTTTGAGCAAGAATTAAAACCATACCTTTAGAGTAAATACATACGTAGTTTTAAAATAAATTTTATTTTATGAATAAAAGTGGAATAGCAAAAAAATATCTAGAATACCTAGAAAACGGAAATATAGAAAAGGTTATTGGTTTGTTTAGTAATAACGGAATTGTTGAATCTCCTATCTATGGAATTAAAAAAGCAGATGTGTTTTATCGTGAATTAAATAATGACACTTCTAATTCTGAACTTTTTCTAAAAGGAATTTTTGAACAAAATGATTCTAACAATTTGGCTCTTTACTTTACCTATAAATGGACTTTAAAAAACAATGAAAAAGTAGAGTTTGATGTAGTTGATATTATTGAACTTAACTCTGAAAATAAAATAACGAAGCTAAAAATAATTTACGACACAGTTATTTCTAGAAAGTTAGTCAATAAATTAAGTGAATAAAACTACAATTAATCATTAAAAATATTACCTATTAAAGTAATTAAAAATGCTCAATTTTTTAAAGAAGATATTTAGTAAATATACTAAAAAAGGCTCCTTTTTTAGAGCTACGAGCTATGAAATAGATAATATGATTTGTGGAATTGGAGAAGCTAGAATCTTAGAAAATCAAATTGAAGTTTTAGCATACCCATTTAAACCGTCAGTTGTGTTTCCTAATAAAAAAATTAAAGCTGATGAAATAACTGCTATTTGCCATCAATCCTATCCTCCATTAATTAAAATTGGTGATGAAGTTATATTTATCTCTCGAGAACATACCAAGTCACTTAAAGAGTTTACAGAACAAAACAACATAGCTACTTTTAAAGAAACAAAAAACTGGAACTGGTTATTAGAACCATACCTAGATACTACTATTACTCCAGAAGAAGACATTAAGACAACCCAATTACTAAATAGGCATGGTATTTCAACTGTTGAAATAACACAAATAAGAAACGAAATAGGGAAACAAATGTATAAATACAATTACGACACTATGCTTTGGGATTGGTTTAGTTTAGGGTTACCAGATGTTTTAGCTGCTATGAGAGTTAAGTATGATGAAAAAGAATTTGCTGATTTTTATAAAAAAGCAATGGAAATTGAGCTTAGAAATAAAAACAAATAACATGCCCTAACAATGTATGACCGCAATTACGGTGGATTCGACTACGTCCGAATCCACTCGGTAATTACTAACACTATTTCTTAAACAAAATATGTAACTTTAATACCGTAACAACAGTTATACAAATACGTTAAAAAACATTTTGAAGAATCCTCATAAAATAATAAAGTTTAATTCTGGTTCGAAATTCAAAGAGTCAAACATATATTTATTATCAGAATTAAAACCAGCTGGAACTAAATTGATTTTAGAACCTAAAACAGAATTAATTGAACTCTTAAAGTTGACATTATTTGATTTGCTTTTAAAACAAGTACTGGTAATTAAAAAAATACTAAAGAAATCTCATCCTAGAGATCCACATTTGAGAGAATATACAGTGGTAGAAACTGGAAAAAACTACTCGACATATAAACCAAACAGTTTCGAAAAACATTTTACAGAGAAAATTGATGAGGATAGCTATTTTCAACTGAGGTCGTATTTAAGAGTCATATTTAAAGAAATACCATCCGAATACAAGTATAAAAAAGAGATTATTCATGATTTAAAAATCGATGATTTTTTTAAAAATAATTTGGTTGTAAATACTTTTTCTTGGCTTAAGACTAGTCAAAAAGGAAATGAATTAAAAACCGATATTACGGAATACTTAAACAAAATAGATGAAAGCATAGGAGATTTAATTGATAAGAAACCTAACAAAGCGCTTGAATTAATACTATTTCTTCAAGGAAATATCTTCCTACTCAAAAACTTAAACTTTGAACTTTTAGAGAAACTAAAATTAACTTCAAACGTATCTTCAAGTAATAATGAATATTACGGCGATTGGTTTGGAATCGACTTTATATATGATTCTGACTTATCTATTTCTGACTTATTTTCTGATATATCAGAGATATTTGATTCAATAGATGATTATTTTGACATTGGCTCTGGAGGAAGTTGGGATGCAGATTATGATTTCGATTAAAAATACTTATAACATCAATCTATGAAAAACATATTAATAATAAAGAAATATATGAAAATTATCAAGTTGACAATAATTACATTATTTGTTACATTAAATTCAATATTTGCCCAAGAAATTAATTCCTCTAAAATTGACGCTCTTGTAAACAGAGCATTAGCATCAACACCTTCTGTAGGAATTGCAGTCGCTGTAGTAAAAGATGGAAAAGTAATTCACTCTAAAGGATACGGAGTTAAATCTATTAAAAACAAAGAAAAAGTAGACGAAAACACTTTGTTTGCCATTGCTTCAAATTCAAAAGCATTTACGGCCGCTACCCTAGCCATATTGGTTGATGAAGGAAAACTGAAATGGGAAGACAAAGTAATTACGTACATTCCTGAGTTTAAAATGTACAACGATTATGTTACCGCTAACTTTACCGTTCTCGACCTTTTAACCCACAGAAGTGGTTTAGGACTGGGCGCGGGAGATTTAATGTTTTTTCCTGACGGTTCTAATTTCACCATTAAAGATGTAGTAAGTAGTTTTCAATATCAAAAACCAGTTTCAGCTTTTCGTACCAAATACGATTACGACAATCTTTTGTATATCGTAGCAGGAGAAGTCGTAGCTAGAGTTAGTGGTATGCCTTGGGCTGATTTTGTACAATCCAGAATATTTAATCCGCTAGGAATGAAAAATTCTGTTCCTATAAGTTCCAAATTAGCTAAAAATGCAAACCTAGCATTGCCTCATGATTCTGAAAGTGAAAAAATAAAACAATTAGCTACTTACGATAACGATTTGATTGCAGCTGCTGGTGGCATTTATGCAAGTGTACATGACTTAACAAAATGGATGCTTATGCAGCTAAATAATGGTAAATATGGCAAAGAGTTATCCAATGAATTATTTTCTGAGAAACAGCAAAGACAAATGTGGAGTCCTCATACTAACTTAAGGTTCACCACAAAACCTAACCCAAGAACCAAACAACATTTTGCAGCTTACGGTTTAGGTTGGTTCATTACAGATAAGCAAGGAAAAATTGTGATTAACCATACAGGTGGTTTACCTGGCATGCTATCAAAAACTGTTTTAGTTCCTGAACTTAATTTAGGAATTGTCGTTTTAACAAACTCCTTACCTGGCGGAAAAGCTTATAGTTCTATTCCTGAAACAATATTGGATTCGTACTTAAAGATTCAAGCAAAAGATTGGGTAAAAATATTAGCTGAGCAAGCAAAAGCTACTGGACAAGAATCAGATTCAGTAACTACCAAAGTTTGGAAAACAGTTGAGCGAAACAAATCCGTAAACATCAATTTAAACAACTACCTAGGAACTTATAAAGATAATTGGTTTGGTGAAGTAGAAATATCCTTAAAGAATGGAAGGCTTTGGTTTACTTCTAAACGTTCCCCTAAGTTGAATGGGCAAATGTTCTACTACAAAGCGACTACTTTTGCTGTAAAATGGGAATATAAAGATATGAATGCTGATGCTTTTGCTACATTTAATTTAGATGAAGAAGGTAAAGCTATTGGTATAAAAATGAAAGGCATATCTCCTAACATAGATTTTAGTTTTGATTTTCATGATTTAAATTTGAAACGAGTTGAAAATAAATAGGTTTTATTTCTCATATAACAGACTACACTCCTTTATCAGAACAGCAACAATCGGATTGAAAATTAAGTAAAATGAATTGACCTTTGTAGTATGGAAAATATATACCATTACGATATTATTGCAAAAGCAATCAAATTCATCAAAGATCACTACGAAGAACAACCTGATTTAGAGAAAATTGCAAATCATGTAAATTTAAGTAAGTTTCATTTTCAACGAGTCTTTAAAAAATGGGCTGGTATTAGTCCAAAAGATTATGTTCAATTTGTAACATTAGAAAAAGCTAAAGAATTATTGCGAAAAGGTCAATCTACTTTGGAAACCTCATATAATGTTGGGTTGTCAGGAAACAGTAGATTGCATGATTTATTTATTAAAATAGAAGCTTGTACTCCAGGAGAATTTCAAAAAAGAGGAAAAAATTTGAAGTTCTATTTTGGAGAAATTGAAACACCTTTTGGAAGTGCTATAATTATTGAAACAAAAAAAGGGATTTGTAACTTATCTTTTGATAATTTAAGTCTTGAAAAAATTAAGTCTGAATACCATCAGGCAATTTTTACTAAAGAACTACAAAATAACGGTAAACTTGTTCAAGAATACTTCAAAAACTGGAAAATTCCCACAACTCCAATTAATTTAGATTTACAAGGTACCCCATTTCAAATTCAAGTTTGGAAAGCCTTACTTCAAATACCTTCTTCAAATTTACTTTCATATAAAGATATTGCCGAAATGATAAGTAACCCCAAGGCTGTTAGAGCTGTTGGCAGTGCTATTGGCAAAAACCCTATTGCCTATTTAATTCCTTGCCATAGAGTTATTAAAAGTGATGGAAATATGGGGAATTATAGATGGAGTGCAGATAGAAAAATAATAATAAATAGTTACGAATCTGTAAAACTATAAGAGAATTTCTCACCAAAACTACTCCATAAAGCAAAATATTAAAACAGAATCCAACCCTTTAGTAATTTTTCAAAACTAATATCGCAAACTATAAACCTATTTAAAAAATAAAATTATGACTCATAACTTTAGAATTTCAGCCATAGAAAACACCTTCAATCATTTATTTGACTTAAACACAGAAAAACTTTTATCTAACAGTATTGTAAAAATGATAGTAGATAAAAGCCCTGGTTTTCCTTGCAGAGTAAGCCTTCAAGATGCAGAAATAGGAGAAGAAGTTATATTATTACCTTTTCAACATCATAAAACTAAATCACCTTATCAATCAAGTGGGCCTATTTTTGTGAGAAAAAATGCTAAAAACCCAAAATTAGAAGTTAATGAGATTCCAAAATTTCTCAATCATAGATACCTATCTTTGAGGGGATATGATAATGGTGGAATGATACAAGAAATGGATACTTGTAGGGGTAATGATTTAAGAAATAAGATTCAATTATTTTTAAGCAATCCTGAAGTTTCTTATATACAAATACATAACGCAAGACCCGGATGCTATAACTGTCAAGTAAATAGAATAACTAAATAAAGTGATGTCATTTTATTCATCAATCTATACCCCCAATTAACATTCTTAAAATAATTTTCACATAATTTTACAATAATTAAATTGTACACAATTTAATTGTGTAATATATTTGTACCGTTATTTATAAGTCAATTATGTCAGAACAATTAAAATTAACCAATCAAGTATGCTTTCCGGTTTATACGCTAGCGAAAGAAGTAATTAGTTTATACCGTCCCATACTAAAAAAGCTAGATTTAACATACCCTCAATATTTAGTAATGTTAGTTTTATGGGAAGAAGGTGATCAAAGTGTATCAGAAATAGGTTCTAAACTTAATTTGGACAGTGGTACCCTTACTCCTTTGCTTAAAAGGTTAGAGCATAAAAAACTTATAGAAAGAAAAAGAGAGATAACGGACGAACGCGTTGTGAAAATTAATTTAACAGAACTGGGGGGAAATATCCAAGAAAAAGCAGAATGTGTTCCTGGTCAAATTATGACTTCTCTAAATATTTCTGTTGACAAATTAACAGAACTCAAAAATATAATAGAACATATATTAAATCAGATTAATGGAAAAAATAAAACCAATTTATAATATCAGCGCCAAAGCAACTGGCGGAAGAAACGGACATGTAAAAAGTGAAAACGGAGTTTTAGAACTTGATGTTAGACATCCTAAAGCGCTGGGAGGAGCTAATGACGATTATCCAAATCCTGAAATGCTTTTTGCAGCAGGATATTCAGCTTGTTTTGATAGTGCATTAAACTTAGTCATCAAAAAATCTAAAATTAATACTGGTACAACTACTGTCAAAGCAACAGTAAGTATTGGTCAGATAGAAAATGGTGGTTTTGGACTTGCAGTAGCATTAGATGTAAATATTCCTGATGTTTCTTTAGAAGAAGCAAAAGCCTTAACCGAAAAAGCTCATCAAGTTTGTCCTTACTCAAATGCTACAAGAGGAAATATTGAAGTAAAATTAAATACAACAAATAATTAAATATTAATATAATGTCATTAATAGAAAATCTTAACTGGAGACATGCTGTAAAAGCTTTTGATCCAAATAAAAAAGTAAGTGAAGAAAATATTGAAAAAATTATTGAAGCTGCTAGATTAGCACCAACCTCATCGGGGTTACAACAATTTAGAGTTATTTCAATATCAAATCAGGAGGTTAAAGAAAAGCTAGTACAAGGAGCTTTAAACCCTGATTCTATGAAAGACTGTTCGCATGTGTTAGTATTTGCTGCTTGGGATAACTATACGGCTGAAAGAATAGACAAAGTGTTTGACTATACTACAGACGAAAGAGGATTACCTAGAGGTAGATTTAGTAGCTATACGGACATGCTTAAAAAAGTGTATTTAGATCTTCCTGACGAAGTTAATTTTGCACACACATCAAGACAAACTTATATTGCTTTAGGGTTAGCTTTAGCACAAGCTGCAGAGTTAAAAGTAGACACTTGTCCTGCTGAAGGGTTTGACAATAAAGTAGTTGATGAAGTTTTAGAATTAGATAAAATGGGCTTAAAAAGTGTATCACTAATGTACATTGGTTATGCCGACGATGAAAAGGACTGGATTAAACCAATGAAAAAAGTTAGAATTCCTAGAGATGAATTCGTTATTGATGTAAAATAGCACTACAGTATATAGCTTTATTATAAAAAATTAAACATTCAACTAAATGCTTTTTCTAAGAAAAAGTTCGTTTACCAAAAATCCCAAGCTAATCACTTGGGATTTTTACTCTATTTAACTTGAATAATAAAAATAAAATTACTACAACTTCCTATTACCATACTTATAACCGAGACAAAAGTAATTATAACTCCTGAAAAAAATAGCTGATTATAAAGCCTATAACTTTATAGAACAACAAATACATAAAACACGATTAAAACGTAAGAAATCTCAATCTGGTGTAGCCAAATTGTTAGAGATTAATCAAATGTATCTACCTCAACCTAAAAAGGTTGATTTCAAAAAACATTAATTATATTACTGATTACCTAGGCTAGATTTAAAAGATAACTTCTAAAGCAGAATGTTTAAGAACATGTATAAAACTTTATTGCTTGAAATACTAACTTGAGCATTGATGAGTTTTGAGAATTAAAATAAATTGATAAAAAATGAGTTTATAAACATAACAGTAACTCTATTAGTTTTTTTAATCGAAACTAAAAATTATTGAATTAACACTTCATTCAGAGCTACTTGTTATAATATATAAACTATACTACTAAATAGTTTTATAAAAAAAGTTAAGCACATCTTTTTATACCCTTTTTAAAGACAAATTAAAATCATATAGTATTATAACCTTAATCTTTTAATATTTTACCAAAATATAGTTTATCATTAACTTGAATTTGAATAATGTATAGTCCACTTTGTAAATTAGATATATCAATTTTTTTATTGTTAATTAAATTTAATATCAATCTGCCATTCGCTGAAAACATTTTAACTTTAAAACTTTCTTTTACATTAATTTGTAAGTAATCATTTACAGGATTAGGATAGTATAAAATCTTATCATCAATACCATATGTAAATGAAGGTGTTGTAGTTTCAAGCACTTCAGCGCTCCACTCACCTGAAGCTTTTACTTTTAATATAAACTCGTAGGGGATTTCGTTAGTTAGATCTGTTGCTAAATAATTCGTTTGATTTGAATCATTGATTGATCCAGGTCCCCCTATAATTTTTGTAGTGCCACCAATTCGATAAAAAAGAACATAACGTTCAAATGTACGCCCACCTAAATCTGGTAGTGTCCAGGTAACATTAACTTCTCCATCGCCGGGGATAGCAGTAAGTTTTGGTTCAATATTAAACGGAGCTAATATTGGAACATCAACAATATTGCTAAAAGGTCCAACTACTTCTGTGCCGTTATCATCATATACAGCCCTTACTTTAAATTCATACGTTTGACTATACGATAAATCAACAATGGTTTTAGTTAATTCATTTTTATCTATATCAACAGTTTTAGGTGTTGAAGACCCTTTTTCTGAATATGAAATTTCGTATCTAGCTATCGGAAATTTATCGTGATGCAGCGGTTCATTCCAACTCAAATCGACTGATTGCCCTACAACCTGTTCAAGTTTTAAAAATGGTGCCAATGAAAGTTGAATAGCTCCAATGTCTCTAAAGCCATTGGTATCAAATCTGTCATTACCTATTGCATCTTTAGTAATGGCAGTATTGGTAATAGGGTTACCAACAGGGTAATTAATTTTGTCAATTAATACACCAGAAATAGCGGGTTGCACTAAATCTAAATCAAGAGGAGTATTTATAACTTTCGGATTAAATGCAGTTCCTGTTGTAATTAAATTTTGTTGTCCTGTGATTTGTTTTAATCCATTTTCAGATGAAATATTTGTTGGTTCTATATACGTATATTCGTCTGCTGTAAAGCCCTTTGCATCAATTTCTGTGATACGTAATGTTCTAATATTATCAAAAGTAGTGTAATCATTAAAATTAAATCCAATAGCAGACTCGATAAAATTGATTTGACCTTTTTTACTTTCAATAAGACCAGGGTATGGATTAAATTCACACTGAGCATTACAAGTATTTGAATTCCACCTTATTGAAGAGGAAATTATATTCATTGAACCCGTGGAATTATTTATAAATCGATCTCCAAATCTAGGTTCTTCATAACTACCATTTACCCAAGTAGAATTTACAAAATTAAATATATCTATATCTCCACTGATATTAATACCACCTACTGCCATGAATCGTGAACTTACAATATGAATTTTAGAACTCGTCTGCCCGTTCCAATTAACAGCAAAATGTTGTCGTTTATTTAAGTCATAAAACAAACAATTCTCAATGATTAAATCTTCTGCATTAACTCCAGATATAGCATCTTCACCCCAAGATTCACTTTCAGTAAATTCTGAATTTCTTAAGGTTAAAGAAGCTCCTTCATCAGCAAAAAACATCGGAGTCGTTTTGCACTCGTAAGCTGAAAAAATTTCTTTAGCCTTAACATTTTCAACAATTAAGGATGCATATTCTCTTATTCTAGCTAGCTCGTTAAATTGCTTTACGTCTAAATTTTTAATTGTTACTTCAATACCTGAATTATCTTGACCTTTAATTCCAACATTTAAAAGGCCAGGCATTTCGGCTAATATTTCTGTGTTACCGTTGTCACTTCCTGGGCAAAACGTTGTGCCATTAATTACCCCCGTGGAACTTATCCAATGTTGAAATCCATTAAGAGCACCTCCTTTCCCGTCAATCACTACAGATTCTGCAATGTCAAGCATAAATGGGAAATTAGGATTAACTCGCGTAGCTGCATTTACTTGTAATCCTGGAGTGAACTCGATGATATCAGTCCCTGGGGTCGCATTTGCTTTTTGTATGGCTTCTATAATTGACCCAGGTCCATCTTCAGTAGTTGCAGTAACCGTATAAGTTGTTTGGGCTTTAACAACCTGACTAAATAATGTTATTAAAAGCAGAAGTATAGTACAGTTTTTATTAAGTAAATTTTTCATAAGGGTTATACTTTATAATTATTGTTGAGGGATGAAAGACAACCTATTCGAGAATTTATACTACAATGTTAAAATGCTAATTGAATTGGATAATTTTGATTCTCTTTTACCAGATTTAGCTTTAATAACATAAGAATAAGTAGTATTAAACTCTAAGTCTGTTACTTCAAAAGAAGTACCAGTTACCTCAATACCATTGAATGATGGAAGTACAGACCCTTCTGAAAATGGTGAACTTTTTGAAACATATAATACATATGTTGTAATACCATTTACGGGTTGCCAATTAGCAACAAAAGATGTGGTTTTAACTGAAGAAGCAGCTTCAGCTACAGGTGCACTAGGTAATGTCTGAACACTAATTATGTTTGAATATGATGAGAAATTATTATTTAAATCACTTGCCTGAACACGGTAGTAATACTGGGTATTAGAACTTAAATTAGATACATTCGATGGTCCGGATAAATTACCAGTTGTTGACTGGATATTAGCAAATGAATTATCAGTTGCTACCTGTAATTGATATTCCGTTGCATCATTAACAAGGTTCCAGTTAGCAAAGAAACTTGTGTCCATAATTAGAGTAGCCTCGGTTGCTATTGGTGCTATCAAACTTGATTCATTATCATCATTATTGCTGCAAGAACATAAAACAGCTAGAATTAAAATTAAATAAATATTTTTCATCTTTTAGATTTTTATATAAAACACATTTTACTCCAGACATAATTAACTGACTTTAAAGTTAATATTTTTAAAATAAAATAACAACTCTCTTAATTAAAGTTATTGATACTTTTTATTTTATATAAAAATATATATTTTGTGTTAAAATTATTTTTTATCACTTTTATTTATTGGAAATACCTTTTTTACTTTTTAATCATCTGATTACACAAGACATCAACCTTAATTAAACCAATAAATCAAACAACTACACTTTAAACAAGGCTTATGATAAGCTATCTAATAAAGAAATAAGAAGTGATAGAAACCATTACGAAAAACATCATCGTACTAGACCAAGAAACATCTATAATTTTTCTATTTTTTATATCCTATGAAGAGAGATACCTTTTTCTCTAAATTGATTGTAAATAGGTGATAATAAATTACTTTTGAACTATATAACAAAAAGAAACGAATCTTTTCTTACAAAAAAACTTCAACAGCTCCCTTTTAAAAAGTATAAAAAATGGGTAGCTGATGAAGATTCTTTTAACTTATTAATTCAGTTAGTACAAAAGTATTAGGACTTCATACATTTTTTCAATACCTGTTCTGCTCTTTGTACATTAAACTTAGGATAAAATTTTTCTTTTATTTTTTCTTCCTTTCCTAACTTAATAGCTCTTTTTACGTTATTACAAAAAGGTTCCGTAGATTGTCCAAAAAAACGAGCTGCTCCCATATCCGATTCAGCTTTACTTAAAATAACTCTCGGATTATTAGGAGCTATTTTCAATGCTTTTTCATACAACGCTGCATTTTTCATCGACATAGTCATCCCGTACTTCTGTCCATCAAAAGCCATATATGAAACATGTAATAATGCCTGTGTAATTAATATTTCCGGATTTTCTGGTGAAATAGATTTTGCAGTATCTAAAAACTCTTGTGCCTTATTTAATTTGGCAATTAACGGTGCTTCTTCTTTTATTTGAAAACTCTCTAAGATGTTGATCACCCCTGCATAATAAGACGGTAACCAGTTGTCTTTTTCAGCTTTAGAAATTCGCTCGAATAATTGAGCTGCCTCCGTTGTTTTATTCACTTTCCAAAGCTCAAAGGCTTTTGCCATTCCTTTTTCGTATTTATCTTGTGCTGATATACTTACTGTAAGTACTAATACTAAAATTGTAATAATTTTCTTCATGTTAATTGATTTTAATTAATGCTTCAAATATCTTTTTATTGTTATTATTTATATAAAATACTATACTGAACTGTTGCTTTTTATAACTGAATTGTCATTGTTTAAAGGTTATTTAACTGGTTATCTTTTTTATTATCACTTATCGTCCAAAAGAATCCAACAAAAAAGAAACTATCAGCCGATGGTATTATAGCTTGTCGATTGTAAGTCCCTGCTGAGTTTGGTGTGTTTTTATAATTATACCCAAATACGTTTTGAGTACCTAAAACATTATTTACCGAGAAATACAGTATTTTTTGTTGGCTAATTAGGTATGCCCAATTCAAGCTTACAGAATTATAATTCTTTGTTTTTTGGTTTAAAAACCCACCTTTATTAGGATTTGTATAACTTCTACCTGAAGCAAAATTATAACTCATCCCAATTTGACTTTTCCAATCTTCTATCCAATGTTTTGCTACGACCGATAAGTTGTGTTTTGATGCAAAATTTGGTGTAGCTTTTGTTGAGTAATTTTTATAATCTCTTTCTGTATCTAAAAACGAATAAGAAACCCAATAATCTGTGTTTTTTATATTTTTATTATCTCTCCAAAAAACATCTATTCCTTTAGAAAATCCTTCTCCTAAGTTTGAGTAATTAGAATATGGCAACGCTATGTCAGTATCATATTTTACTAAATCTTGATACTTTTTATAATACCCTTCTATTCTTAAAATCTGTTTGTTTTTTACATACTGATAATTTGCTATAAAATGAGAAGTGTTTTCTGCTTTAAATTGTGTGTTGAATTTTAAGTACTCATTCTTAGGGTTTTGATAAAAACGTCCGTAAGCAAATGAAAACTGTGCATTTTCTCCCGATTTATATGCTATAGAAGCTCTTGGAGAAACTGTAAATTCATCTAACAACTCAGAGTTTTCTATACGTACTCCTACTTTTGTTGCTAGTTTCTTAGAAAAGAAGATATCTGCTTCAACAAAACTTCCAAAGATGTTATTATCAAATCCATAAGTAGCACTTCCATTCATTTCATTGTTATAATCTTCAGAAAAATCAGTTATAAAATATTCTGCTCCAAAACTTAATTTAAATCGATTTGAAAACCTCTTTTTTAATGTTGCTTTAACATGAGCTGAGTTTTCATTATCTACAACCTTATCATCTAGTATATTCATTTTTGAATTATCGTTAGTAAACGATGCTCCTCCTGAGACTGTCCAATTATTAGCTAGATGTTGTTTATAAGACCCATTGAAATACAAGTTTCTATTTTTCAATCCAAAACGAAATCCATCTTCATAATTAATATCCTCTTGAATCATATCAAAATCAGTATAACTATAAGCTCCATACAACTTCAATAAAGACTCATTTTTAAATCTAAAACGATATACAGCTTCACCATTTAATGATTGTACTGGTTTGTTCCAAGTATTCCTATCGGGAAATAATTTTTGGTAAGGTGCTAAATTGATGTATGAAGCGTTTACACTTAGTGAATTTTTTCCAAATACCTGAGTGTTTCCTACTCCTAAACCAACCGTCATTAATGAGATATCAGTTTTTTCTTTTATTGCTTCGTCATTCGTGTTTAATAATAAAACACTCGATAGCGCTTGACCGTATTCTGCTGAATAACCTCCTGTAGAAAATGTAATTCCTTTAAATAAAAAAGGAGAAAATCGTCCGCGGGTAGGAATGTTACGCGCAGAAGGACTGTACGGTGTAAATACTCGAATTCCATCAATAAAAATTTGTGTCTCGTCTGCCTCTCCTCCACGAACAAATAAACGCCCATCTTCACTAACCGAGGAAGTACCAGGCAAGGTTTGTAGTGCACCAACAAAATCTCCCAAAGCGCTTGCTGTTGTTACTACATCTAAAGGTTTTAACGCTGTTACTTTGGCATTATCTCCTGCTTCAAAAGTTCCTGCATTTATATTTACAGCATCTAATGTATTAACATCTTCTCGAAGTACTATTTTTAAGTTTTTGAACATTGAAACATTCGCCGTTTTTATATACGTTTCAAATGAAATAAAAGACACCGTTAATGTTTGTTGTCCTTTCTCTGAAGTTGTAAATGAGAAATTTCCTTTTTCGTCAGATGAAGTTCCGTCGTAAGTTCCCTCTAAATATACATTTGCTCCTTCAATAGGATTACCTTTAGTATCCGTTATTTTTCCTGAAATAGTTGTTTGTGCAATTAATAGTGTATGCATTAAAAAGCATATAGCAAGTAATAAATGTTTCATTCTGTTTGTTTTTGACACCACAAAACTGCTTTCTTTTTAAACTTCAACACAAAAAGAAATACTCAACTGTATAATTTTACGGATGAATTGTTTTACGCATCAAAACTAAAACTACTTAACTATCTTCATTTTACCTTTCTTGCTTTTGATTATTCAAATCTTGCTAAATTTTAATACCTAACACTTACAATACTTTTGATAATGTTGTACTTTTACATAGTATAAATTAACAAGAATGGCACACGATTTAAGTGACTATAGAAAATCTTACGAAAAAAGAGAGTTACTAGAGAATAACTGTCCTGAAAATCCTATTGAATTATTTAGGGATTGGTTTTTTACTGCAGATGAATCTGAAATGGTAGATGAAGCAAATGCTATGACAATTGCATCTATTGGATTAGATGGTTTTCCAAAAAGTAGAGTTGTTTTATTAAAGAAATATACATGGGAAGGCTTTATTTTTTATACCAACTATAATTCAGAAAAAGGAAAGGCTATTTTAAATAACAACCATGTGTGCTTATCATTTTTCTGGTCTGGTTTAGAACAACAAATTATTATTAAAGGGAAAGCTGAAAAACTTGCTGAGAATTTATCTGATGGTTATTTTGAATCGAGACCAGACGGAAGTAAATTAGGAGCTTGGGCTTCTAATCAAAGTGAAGTAGTGACTTCTCGCAATGAGCTAGATAATAATCTTACTTCCTTTGAAAAAAAGTTTGAAAATCAAGAAATACCTAGACCAAAACATTGGGGTGGTTTTCTAGTTAAACCTGTTTCTATTGAGTTTTGGCAAGGACGACCTAACCGTATGCACGATCGTATTAGATATACTTTACAAAAAGATTTTTCTTGGAAACTTGAACGTTTAGCTCCTTAGTTTTATATTTACATAGCATTTTATAATTAAATGAAAACACTTTATATCGTTCGTCACGCGAAATCATCTTGGAAATATGAGAGCGTTAAAGATATTGACAGACCATTAAAAGAGCGTGGTATTAACGATGCCCATCTTTTATCTAAATACCTAGCGGGAGAAATACAAAGACCCGATGTATTTCTTTCTAGTAGTGCCAATAGAGCACTTCATACGGCTGTTATTTTTTGTGAGAACTTTGGATATCCTTTATCCAATCTTAAAATAAAACGTCAACTGTATAGCTTTAGTGATGGGTATTTGGTAAAAACTGTAAAGGCTCTTGACGATAGCTTTAACAGTGCTATTGTATTTAGTCACGATCACGGTATTAATAGTTTTGTTAATAAATTTGGAAATAAGCCTATTGCCCACGTAAGTACTTGTGGCGTTGTTGGAATAGAGTTTGATACTAAACATTGGAAAGACATTAAAAAAGGAAACACAGTTTTAGTAGAGTTTCCTAAAAACCATAGATAAATCAATACATTTTGAAGATAAAAAAGTACGGCGCTATTGATATTGGATCTAATGCAGTGAGGTTATTAGTAGCCAACGTTATTGAAGAAAAAAACAAAGAACCACAGTTTAAAAAATCATCCTTAGTTCGTGTACCTATCCGTTTAGGAGCTGACGCTTTTGTTTCTGGAAAAATTTCAGAAGCTAATACTCAAAGAATGCTTGATGCAATGCAAGCCTTTAAGTTAATCATGAAAATTCATGGTGTTGAAAGGTACAAGGCTTGTGCAACATCGGCTATGCGAGAAGCAGAAAATGGTGAAGAAGTTGCTGCTACTATTTTTAAAAATACTGAAGTTAAAATTGATATTATTGATGGTAAAAAAGAAGCTGCAATAATCTCTTCAACTGATTTAAATCAATTAATAAAATCTGAATCTACCTACTTATATGTAGATGTAGGTGGTGGTAGTACAGAGTTTACCTTATTTTCTAAAGGAAAAATTATAAACTCTAAATCCTTTAAAATAGGTACAGTTCGTGTACTTAACAACACCAAACCTGAAAATAAAGCACTTTTTAAAAAGGTTCAAAAATGGATTGAAGAAAATACAAGCGAATACAAACGTATTTCTTTAATTGGTTCTGGTGGAAACATCAACAAGCTATTTAAAATGTCTGGTAGAGATGCTGGTAAACCTATTTCTTATATTTATCTTAACGCTCAATATCAGTTCTTAAAAAAGATGAGTTATCAAGAACGAATTTCAGAGTTAAGTTTAAATCCTGATAGAGCTGATGTAATTATTCCTGCTACAAAAATATACTTATCTGCCATGAAATGGAGCGGAGCAAGAAAAATATATGTTCCTAAAATTGGACTTTCAGATGGAATCATAAAAAGTTTATATTTCAATAAGCTTTAACTTTATTTGTGACTCTTTTAATATTATAGTGTCATATAATAGGTAATTAGAGTTTTCTCTTATTTACTATGAATACTCTAACAAGTAATCAAAAAATAAAACCGAGCTATACAGCTCGGTTTTTTATTTTACATAAGAATTTAAATTTTCTGTACTCATCATTGGCGAGAATTCAGTTAAACTATATTCAGCTAATCCTTTAACTATTAAAGGATCTTTACTTAATATTTCAATGACCTCTTCTTTTGTACATGAATTAGACAATACTATTCCTCCTTCACGTGGTACTTTGGGTCCACCAATAATAAACTTACCTTTTTCATATTGTTTAGCTACATAATCTCTATGTGATTCTGTGTATTTATTAACCTCTTCTATAGGTTTAATAAAATTAAAGTTGATTATAAACATATCTGTTTTTAGTTAAATTTTTCTGACCATTTTGACGACCATTCTCTTAAAGGCTCAAACAGAACAAATAGTTCTTCTCCTATATCTGTTAGTTTATATCCCTCTACAACTCTTTCTATGATAAAGGTTTTCTGAAGTTCTTTTAGCCTTGTATTTAAAGTTGTAGGAGAAATATCATCACAGAGTTTCTCTAAATCACTAAATGATTTTGGAGCATCATTTAAATACCAAATGATACTCATTGTCCAATTACGTCCTAACAAATCAAAAAGTGCCATAATAGGTTTTCCTGATTTAGAACCTCTTACTGATTTTCCTGGTTTGGGTATATTCATATTGCTTTCAAAACTACAATTTCTGTAGTTAACTACAAAAATTGTAGTAATTATTTTTAAAATAAAGCCGAATAAATAATTCATTCGGCTTTGTTTAATAATCAGAAGACTATTTATTTTCTTCTTAGTTGAATTTTATCTGTCTTTAACTCTTTTTGTATCCAGCTTCTTAATTCATTTTCATTTTTCACAATGACAGAGTCTTTTAATTTTGTATTCCATTTTACAGAAACTACAGTAGTTGTGTCAACTTTTATAAAATCACTTGATGATAATACTTTAGCTAAACTCATTTCTTTTATATCATTAAATCGAATTTTTGCTTCTGTACTAATTTTACTAAAAGGAATTGAGTTTTTATCCCTGTATAAAGCATCTTGTTCAATGGTTTGATTTAAATTAGAAATTGTTCTTTTTAAATCATCAATCTCCATGTGAAGACCTTTTATAACATTATCTTTTTCATCTAACTCTTTTACTGCCCTATCGTACGCATCTACTACCCTATCAACACTTTTTGCTTTGTTTTCATTTATTACCAGAGAATAAGAGTCTATTTTAGGGAAGGTTTTTAATTCATTTCTCAAAAAAGATTCCGTTGCATCGCTTACATCACCGTTAAAAAATAATTTTATTGTTTTTTCTTTAACTTCTAGCTTTTCACGCTGTAACCATAAGTTAGGGTTATCATATACTTTCGCTTTTAAAAACCTTTTATAGCTTGCATCAATTACACTTTCATTATATACTCCTACGAAAGTAAACACAGCAGGAACCATTACTAAAAAGGCAATAAAAGATGCTATTTGTGCTATTCTTTTACGTTTAGCAGAATTTACATAACGAATCATTGTAAACCCTAATAACTTCAACACTAGGAAGGTTGCTAAAGCAATAAAAATGGTGTTGATTGTAAATAAATACATAGCACCAAGAAAGTAGTCAAAATTACCTATTGCTAAACCATACCCTGCTGTACACAATGGTGGCATTAATGCTGTTGCAATTGCTACACCAAAAATTACAGAAGCAATCGTTCCTTTTTTAGTTCGTGCAATAATTAATGCTAAACCACCAAAGAAAGCAATTAACACATCTCGAATATCAGGTCTTACTCTACCTAATAGCTCTGAAGTTTCTTCACGAAGTGGAAATATAAAAAAGAATAAAAACGCTGTTAATAAACTTAACACAATCATTGTAGCTAAGTTTGTTAACGATTTGCGTAATGTATCAATATCGTTAATAGCAATTGACATTCCTACTCCTAAAATAGGTCCCATTAAAGGAGATATTAACATGGCTCCAATTACTACTGCTGTTGAATTTGCATTTAATCCAATAGACGCCACAAAAATAGAACAGATTAAAATCCACGCTGTGGCTCCTTTGAAAGAAATATCGCTTTTTATTGCTTCTATTGTTGCCTCTTGGTCTGTATCATCTCTAAAATCAAGAAGTTCTAATATAAACTTCTTTATCTTTTCCCATAAACCTTTTGCATCCTGCTGTATCTCCTGCTTTGACTGCTCTGCAGCTTCTTCTTGTTTATTTTCTTCCATAAATTTTGATTTTTGTTAACTCTGGAAAGATACGAAATTCCAAAATTAGAAAAGATATAAAAAACGCTTGAAGATTCTGAACCTTCAAGCGTTTTATATACTCTTAAAAAGTTTTTCTTATTTAATACCTAGCTTGTTTTTCAATTTTGGTGAAATTCCATCTTTATGTAATAAAACAGATATTGTTTTTAATTTGAAGTAAGGAACTGACATATACACATACCCCTGATTTCCTTGATTTTTACCCCAAGAATTCTTTACTTTAAAATAGGTGTTTCCTTTTTGGTCTTTTACCAAACCTACAATATGCATTAAGTGATCATCGGTTGTGTTAAAATTTTCAAATTCTGTTTGACGTAAACTTGGTGTAATTGTTCTTTCTTCTACAATTTCTGTCAACGCTTTTTTATTTTCTGTACTACTCGCAGGAATTACAGCAACTCCACTTTTTGATGAAAATGTTTTTTCTGAAACATCACAGTCTAACTCTACTGTATATCCTTTTTTAATAGCTTCTTTTGTTACAGCTACTAATTCGTCTAAAGAAACATTATAAAATGCTCCATTTGAAAAATTATCAGGAATGTTTAAAATGAACTGATCGTATTTTTTTGCATGCTCAAAAGAACTAATCGTTACATAGTTTGAAGGATCTATTTTTACATATTCTGCAAACGATTTAGGAGTATATTTTTTTCCTTCGTAAGTGAACTCTCCTTTATTTTTTCCTAAATACACATCTAAAACACTTTCTACCGATTGCTTCCATTTTGGACTTAATTCTCCTGCTGGGTTTTTAATGTAAGCATCTAACATCGATTTTAACACCGCAATCATTTCAGCGTGATTATGTCTGTCTTGCCCAAGATCTAAACCAGTAAAAACTTGCTCAGGTACTAATCCGTATTTTTCTACTGAATTAATTACATCGTGCGCTAAACCTCCTTCGCTAAATTGTGCTTTTCCTTGACGGTATAAATAATTATTTGCTTTATCTGAATACGTATTACGAACCGTGTACATTTCAGATAAATCAATGTTTTTACCTGTTAATCTGATAATTTCTGATTCTAAAAAAGAGGTCGTAGAAAAACTCCAACATGTTCCTGTTCTTCCTTGACTTTTAACTTCAGTATCTTCAATATCTTTTACTGTTGAAAACTGATACTTTTGTGCTGAAGTTGAAGTTATACTTAAAAAAGTTAATGCCGCTCCTAATAGAATTTTTTTCATGTTTAAAAATCTTATGATAATTTAAGCAAGCAATTTACTCTTTTTAAAAGATTATTAAACTTCAAAAGTGTTAAAAATCTACTATAACGCCAATACGTGGTAAAGCTCTTCCTGTTGTACTTTCTATTTCCTCTAGTAAATACCTTGAACTATCATTAGGATCGGTTACTCTACCATTTCCATCTTCAATAGGTAATAAAAATGGTTGCTGTTTAGAGCTACTGGCATATATATTTTGAACATCTAAATATAGGTTTATGGCTGCTTTTTTTAAGAACCATGTTTTATCTACACGTATATCTAGTTGTGTATACGTATCTAATCTTTCTGTATTAAGTTTGGTATAATCTAAAATTCCGCCGTTTTGCACATCGTAATTATCTTTTAAAGAAGAAGCACCTAAATCATATGGTGTATAAGGTTTACCACCAACTAATCGAAACTTAGTTCCTATTTCCCAATTTCTGTTTAGTTTTTTTCCTGCTGTAATTGTTAACAAGTGTTTATTATCCCATGTTGAAGGAATATATCCACCTTGTGCATCTTTAAACTCACTTCTTACAAAGGTATACGACGCTATTCCATACAGTCCGCTATATGATTTTTTCTGTGCTAATAACTCGAATCCATACGCTCGCCCTTCAGATGTTGAACTCACTGCTTCATTTCCTATAATGCCAAAGTCAGCACCTAGGTTTGCTAAACTTATCTGATTTCTTAACGAGAATGGATAGTCTTTATATCCTTTATAAAACCCTTCAAAAGTAACTTTTGAACTTGTATTAGGCTTATAACTTAATCCACTTACAAAATGATCTGATTGTATATACTTCAATCCATTTTTGTTCTCAAATTCGCCGACATCGTTTTTATATCCTAATACTGTATAAGACGGTAATTGATAGTAACGACCTACTGAAGAACTCACCATCCATTTTTCAGACAAATCATAGCTCAACGACAATCTTGGTGAAAATTGATTGAACGGATTTTTCATTGTTGAATTATAATCTATCCCATCCATTCTAAAACCTAAAGAAACTCCTAATTTTTCATCTAAGTATCTTTTTGATACTTGTCCGAAAATTCCATATTTAACAAAATCAATCGCTGAATTAAAATCGTAGATGGTTACTCCATCTGAATTAGCATTTTTCTGATAATTGTTATTCGTATATCTTGCTGTTTCTAAGTTAAAACCTAGATTAAAATCAATCTTATTATCACTTTCAAAGCTGTTTTCATATCGCAACTTATTCTCTATTTCTTTTGATGAATAATCTAACAGTAAATTCGCTGGTATTTCTTCATTTAAAAAATATTTTACCGCCTTGTTTTTCCATTCATTTCGACTAAGCACAACTAAGTGTGTGGAGTTTGGTGCAAAATACTTGTAACTGGCTCCTACTGTATAATTCCATTGACTATTTACAGGAACAGAGTTTAAAATAACTTTATTTCTCTTTATTGTTTCTAGATCTGTTTCACCATCATTTACCTCTTTGTTTATTTCAAAATCATCAATAGCTCCCAAAGCAACTATTGATAATTCACTGTTTTTTGATAATTGTGATTTAACATTTACTTGAAAGTCGCTATATGTTGGTAAAAAAGGAAGTTTTATCAACTTAAATAAAAACTGTAAATACGATTGTCGAGCAGAAAAAATAAAGGTTGTATTCTTACCTAATGGACCATCTAAAGTAATTCCTGCGTCTGAAGTTCCAATAGTTGCTCTTGTGTTTAGTGAATTTGGATTTCCTCTTTTTTGAGTAAACTCTATAACAGAACTTAAAGAGTTACCTCTATTTGCAGGAAAAGCACTTGAATAAAAATCTACCTTACGAATTAAATCTGCATTCATAATTCCTACCGGTCCACCAGTTGCCCCTTGAGTTTGAAAATGATTTATTACAGGAACTTCAATTCCATCTAAATAAAACTTATTTTCAGAAGTTGCTCCTCCTCTAATAATAATATCATTTCTAAATCCAGGATTGGAGGCTACTCCAGGAAAAGATTGAATAACCTTTAAGACATCTCTATTCCCTCCTGGGTTCTTTTCTATTTCTGCTATACCCAAACTTTGAAGTGATAATGGGCTATCTACAGACTCTTTAAATAGTGGTGCTTGTATTTGAACTTCTTTTAACTGTGTTGCATCTTCAATCAACTCTAAGGTTATATATGGCGAATTATCTTTAGTAACTAAATACTCATCAGAAATTAACGTCTTATAGCCAACAAACGAAGCCTGTATTTTATTATACCCCAAAGGAACATTATTCAATACAAACTCTCCTTTTTCATTTGAAACTGCTCCTATTTTTGTTCCATATACCAAAACATTAACAAAAGGAAGTACTTCTCTTGTTTTAGAATCAATAACCTTTCCTGAAATTCCTCCTTCATTTTGTGACACTCCAGTAAACGACTGAAGTAAAACCAAGAGTATCAACACTTTTCTCATATCAAAATATTTAATATTTAACAAAAATACATTTTTTGTTTAACAAAAGACAAAAAAAGATAAACAAAAATATGTTAGAAACAAAAAAACTCAATCGTTATGATTGAGTTTTCGTGGGGAGAGCAGGATTCGAACCTGCGAAGTCGTAAGACAACGGAGTTACAGTCCGTCCCATTTGGCCGCTCTGGAATCTCCCCAAAGCTTTTAAAAAAAGCTTCTCAGTAAAATCGAGAAGCTTTACTAGTGACCGGGCTGGGGCTCGAACCCAGGACCCTCTCCTTAAAAGGGAGATGCTCTACCAACTGAGCTACCCGGTCATTTTTTGCTTTTGCTTTTCTGCGTTTGCGGGTGCAAATATAGAAGGTTTTATTGTTCCCACAAACATTTTTTAGAAGTTTTTTTGAAAAATTTTTAATGTTTTTTGTTACCTATTAATTAACAGAAAGTTACCTAAAGATCATTTAAGTATGCTTTTCTAACTTTTTTAAATAAATTTGATGAATACACAAAATCTACCACTGCTTCATTATCTGTTTTGAAGATTTCTTTGTGAGATCCTTCCCATGCTTTTACTCCATTTTTGAGAAAAACAATCTTATCTCCTATCTCCATCACCGAATTCATGTCGTGTGTATTTATAACTGTGGTAATTTTATATTCATCCGTAATTTCTTGAATTAGGTTATCTATAACAATAGATGTTTGTGGGTCTAATCCAGAATTTGGCTCATCACAAAATAAATATTTAGGATTCATTACAATCGCACGAGCAATTGCTACACGTTTTTGCATTCCTCCTGATAATTCTGCTGGAAACTTTTTATTAGAGTTCTCTAAGTTTACACGTTTTAAAACAAAATTTACCCTATCTAACATTTCACTTTCAGGCTGCTTTGTAAACATTTTTAAAGGAAACATAACATTTTCTTCTACTGTTTGCGAATCGAACAATGCACTTCCTTGGAATACCATTCCTAATTCTTGACGGAATTGACGTTTGTCTTCTATCGTCATATCAATATTGGCTAGTCCATCATACACAATTGTTCCTTCCTCTGGTGTGTGTAAACCAATTAACGATTTTAAAAACACTGTTTTCCCAGAACCACTCTGTCCAATAATCAAACTTGTTTCTCCTGGTTTAAATGAAGTTGTAATTCCTTTTAAAATCTCAACACCATTAAATCCTTTATGTAAATTATTTACTTCTATCATTAGGTTAATAACATTTGAGTTAAGAAATAGTTGGCTATTACAATAAGTACAGTTGTCCAAACAACCGACTGTGTACTTGCCTTTCCAACTTCTAATGAACCTCCTTTTACATAGTATCCGTGATATGAAGGTACTGTAGCAATTAAAAATGCAAAAACTACTGTTTTTACCAATGCATAAGTTATAAGGAACGGATCAAAATCTAATTGAACTCCTTCAATATAATCTGCACCTGAAAACAGACCAGATAAAACTCCTGCTACCCATCCCCCAAAAATCCCTAAGAACATTCCTAAGATTATTAAAAAAGGATAAAAGAAAACAGTTGCTATTATTTTAGGCAACACTAAATAATTTAGTGAGTTAATACCCATTACCTCTAAGGCATCAATTTGTTCTGTTACGCGCATTGTTCCTATACTTGAAGTTATATACGAACCTACTTTACCTGCTAAAATAATAGAACAAAATGTAGGTGCAAACTCCAAAATTACAGATCGTTTTGCTGCAAAACCAATCAACGATTTTGGTATAAACGGACTTTCTAAGTTCAACGCAGTTTGTAGAGCGATTACTCCTCCAATAAAAAATGATATGAAAGCTATAATCCCAATGGATTTATGCCCTAACTCATCTATTTCTCTAAACAAAGCTTCACGAAATACTCTTGCTCTTTGAGGCCTTGAAAAAACCTGTTTTAGCATTGTAAAGTATTTACCTATATGCTCAATGTAATTCATTAAATGAAATATATTTTCTTTTTTGCTAAAGTATTAAAAAACCATTAACTCATCGCCTTATTTACAAGTTTTAGCTTGCTTTTTGTGTACCTTTGAGTTTTAATTTTCAAAAAACAAAATGAGAAAAATAGCTTTTTTAGCAGCTATAATATGTTTAACAAGCTGCTCTGTTAACAAAAAAACAAATACTCAAAAACCAAAACTTGTAGTTGGTGTTGTTATTGACCAAATGCGTTACGATTACCTTACTCGTTTTGCTGATAGATATGGAAATGACGGTTTTAAACGTTTGCTTAGAGAGGGGTACTCTTTAGAAAACGCACACTACAATTACATTCCTACCTACACAGCTGTAGGACATACTTCTATATATACAGGAACAACTCCTACTAATCACGGTATTATTAGCAATCATTGGTACGATAAGTATTTAAAGAAAACCATTTATTGTGTTGATGACAATAACTACAACACAGTTGGTAACGATGGTGAAGGAGGTAAAAAATCTCCTTACAGAATGTTTACTACAACTATGACTGATCAATTAAAATTAGCTCAAAACATGAATGGTAAAACTATTGGTGTTGCTATAAAAGATCGTTCTGCTATTTTACCTGCAGGACATACAGCTAATGCTGCTTATTGGTTTGATGGTGGCGATAAAGGACAGTGGATTTCTTCTTCTTTTTATTTAAATGAGTTACCTAATTGGGTACAAGAATTTAATGCTTCTGGAAAAGCAGACGAATACTTAAGTAAGCCTTGGGAAACTTTATATGATATTAGTACCTACAAACAAAGTATAGAAGATGATAATAACTTTGAAGCTACTTTTAAAGGGGAAGAAAAGCCAGTTTTTCCACACGACATTCCAACGTTAAGAAAGAGTAATAACAACTATAGTATTATAAAAGGTATTCCTGCTGGTAACTCTATCACAACCGATTTTGCTAAAGCAGCAATTATTGGTGAAAACCTAGGAAAATCAGCATATACCGACTTTTTAGCGGTTAGCTATTCTTCAACTGATTATGTTGGACATCAATTTGGAGTTGCTTCTAAAGAAATTGAAGACACTTATTTACGCTTAGATCAAAATTTAGCAGAATTATTTAAGTTTTTAGACACACAAGTTGGAAAAGGGAATTATACTTTATTCTTAACAGCTGATCATGCTGCTGTACAAGTTCCTTCATACTTAGAATCTTTAAAAATACCTGCTGGTTATGTAAAGCCTGTTGCTTTTAAAAACTTTTTAAATGAGATTACCTTAAAGCATTTTAAATCTGACGAAATCATTGAAAACGTTTCTAACTTCCAAGTTTTCTTAAATAAAGATAAGATTAGAGAGTTAAACCTTAACTATGAAAATGTGGCACAAACCATAGCGGATGAAGCCATTAATCATAAAAAGATTTATAAATCGGTAACTGCGAGAACCATGCAGACTACTACGTTTACAAACGGAGTTTTACATGTATTACAAAATGGTTATAATCAAAAGCTTTCTGGTGATGTTATTTTAGTACCTAATCCATCAACTATTGCAAGTAGCTCTAGAAAAGGAACAACTCACGGTTCTGGTTACTCTTACGACACACACATCCCTATGATTTTCTATGGAAACGGAATTAAACAAGGTGTTTCTAAAAAGAAATATGAAATTGTAGATATAGCTCCTACCATTTCTAATTTATTACAGATAGAATTCCCTAATGGATGTTCTGGAAAGATTATTGAAGAAGTTCTTGAATAGAAAAACTTAGAAGATGAAAATAGAAAACGCCATTTTGAGTTTATCAAAATGGCGTTTTTAATTAATTCATATTCTCAAATCAACACATCGTTTAATTTGGGTTATTTAATATAATTAGTGCAGCAATTACTCCAGGAACCCATCCGCAAAGTGTTAATAAAAACACTATTAAAATAGAGCCACAACCTTTACCTATAACTGCTAAGGGTGGAAAAAAAATTGCTAATAAAACTCTTAATAAACTCATAGTACTTTTTTAGTTAGTATACTTAAAAGACGAGTTAATTAGAATTTTGTTACACTTAAACTTCTTTCTACATCAACTTTCCAAAAAAAATGGCATTCATCAATAGTTTATTGGTTCCAAACCAAAAACCTCTAAAATTAGTATTGTCTGTAAAAACGATTACTCTTCCACTACCTAAGCGTCCTGCTTTAAACGGAACGGTGTTTTTCAATTCCTTTAAGTTCTCTTTTGAAATATAACCACTCAATAACGGATTTTTGGTATACTGAATTGGGTTGTTATAACTCTTCGTATCTGCTTGTATAAATTGCTTTGTATTTCTAAACAAAGCTATCTTATCGTTTTTATATCCGAAATTGATTGGATGTGAACGGTCAATCTTTGCTTCAAAAATCGCTCCTCCAATTACTTGTGCTCCTGATTGTAACAAACGGTTTTCAAATGACACATTCTTTATAGAATCTATTTTAGTTTTATTAAACTTTACATTAACAAATCCTCTGCTAGATAACCAATTTACTGCATTTCTATATCCGATTAACACTCCTCCATTACGCACCCATACTTTTAGTTTCTCTACTAAGTTCTTATCAATAGAGCGACTATTCGGAACAATAATCGTCGTATATTTATCCAAGTTTACTCTTGTAGCGTACTGTGTATCTAACTTTGTTATTTTCATATTGTAACGTTGGTCTAACAAATGCCAAATTTCTCCTGCATCGTAACTTGTTACTCCATTCCCTACCAACATCGCTACTTTTTGTTTTTTTACAGCTTCAAAATTTCTACTTCCTAAATCAATTCCTTCATTCAACCCTGTAGGTACTCCTTTTATTTCAATATGGTTTTCATTTGCTACTTTTCCTAAGAAATCGAACAACTCATTTCCGTTTAACTCTTGATTTTGAGCTGGAATAAAAATGGTTCCATAGTCATATGAATTACCATCGTTTGTAAATTTTTTCATCGCTACTTTCGCTCGTAATCCTTTTTCTAAAATAGAATTTAAAGCTTTAGGAGTGTTATATTCATTCCAAAGAAATATATATCCTACACTACTTTTTTGTTGAATAGTTCCTTGTTTTGGTTGCAATTTAGTCACCTCAACTCCTGCTTTCGATAATGAAACATTATCCGCAAAATCAACTCCAAATGCATAATTAAAGGTCCAAGCAGATACGTCATAAAACAAACTGTCTTTAAATCTAGTTCGCACATCAAACATTGCTTTTACCAATCGATGATTTTTCTGATTCATAGGCACGACATAGCTATACCCTTTTTTGAAGCGTTTTCCATTCGATGTAAAATCTTCTTTTAACTCGTGGAGTTTTATTTGATGACGTTGTAAAACCTCAGCTAAGTGATTTGTTTTTGTTGCGTCTTTTTCATCACCAAATACTATCGCTTTGTTTGTTTCTGAGCTTCTTGAATTTTTATAAAAATCTTGTTGATACTGTAAGATTTTAGTTCGCATATTTTTAGCTGCTTCCAAAGTTGACAATGCTGCTGTAAACTGATTTCGAACGGTAAACTGAAACGTTAATACTCCGTTCTCACTTTCTTGCGCATGTCCACGGGAGCTTCCTTGTTCAAACAAAATTCCGATACCTCCATTAATATCTGGGAAAGTTGATCCTTTTCCGTAGTAAAAATCATCAAAACTTTCTTCTGAATAATATGTTGACCCTATTTTATCGAATGCTTTTGCATGATAGGTTGCTATTTCTTTAGTTAACTCTTGATTCATTTTTGGAGTTAACGGATTTGTTCTGCTCGGAATTCCCGGTTGAAAAAAGAAGGTTGAATTCGTACCCATTTCATGATGATCGGTCAAAATATTTGGTAACCATTTATGGAAAGTTTTAATTCGTGCTCTACTCTCTGGTAACTGTACAGGTAACCAATCACGATTCATATCAAACCAATAGTGATTAGTTCTTCCCCCTGGCCAAACTTCGTGATATTCTCTATCATTCGGATCAGGATTGATATTATTTGCCTTGTTTGTATTTGTCCAATATGCAAAACGTTGTAACCCGTCAGGATTCATTGCTGGATCAAAAAGAATAACTGAATTATTTAGTAGCTCCTCTATTTTCTGTCCTTCTGCTGCTGCTAAATAATAGGCTGCTGCCAACGCTGCATTTGAACCACTTGCTTCGTTTCCATGAATAGAAAAACCTTGATATACCACAATTGGGCTATTAGAAACATCAACAGAAGCATTGTTCGTTGCTTTTATATGATTTTCTCGTATTTCTTCTAAATTTTGATGATTTTTAGAGGAAGTAATTGTTAGCAATACTAAAGGTCTTCCTTCATAAGTTGTTCCTCTATTTTCAAGCATCACTCTATCAGAAGCTTTGGCTAGCGCCTTCATATACTCTACCAACTTATCATGTGTTACATGCCACTCTCCTACTTCATGTCCTAAAACAGATTTTGGAGTCGGAATACTTTGGTTATATGAAATACCTTTTGGTAAATAATAACTCAAATCGACAGTTTGAGCTGTTAATGTAGCACTGATAAATAGTAGTGATAGTAATAATTTCTTCATTATTTTCTTGGTTTCATTTTACGATTGATTATAAAATTAGGCAGTAAATAGCACTAATAGACAAAATCCCGCATAAACCGCGGGATTTATCAATTTTTAACCTTTATCTATTTAATTATCTGTTTCTTTTATCCTTAATAGAGCAACCTATTGCTCTGGTATCTGTTTTTGTTGGTTTTTCTCCTTTCAACAAAGCTTCTACAGCATTTTCAACAAAACGTTCTTTTACATTGTTTTCATCACGAGTATTATCGTCAATAGCTCCTATATATTCAACAATTAATCTGCCTTTCTTTTTATTTAAAATATATACATGAGGGGTTCTTGTTGCTCCATATTTAGGATATACTTTCTGTCCTTCATCAAACAAATAAGGAAATGTAAACCCTTTTTCTTTAGCACGCACTTTCATTGCTTCAAAACTATCTCCTTTCGATACTTCTGGGTCGTTCGGATTGATAGCTATTACAGGAAATCCTTTTTGTTTATACTTTTTATCTAGAGCAATTAATCTATCTTCATTAGCTACAGAATATGGACACATATTACAAGTAAACACAACTATAAACCCTTTTGCTTCTTTATAATCTGCCAAAGAAACCATCTTACCATCAATATTTTTTAATGCAAAGTCTGAAGCTTCATCTCCTATTTTATAACCTCTAGAAGTATCATTAGTAAATGCTGAAATTGTAGCAACTACCAATAACATTAGTATTATTTTAAATGTCTTCATAATTATTTAGTTTAAAAAGGTTTGTAATTCGTTTTGTAACTCTTTATAGCTAAAAGTTCGTTCGTAAAATTTTCTTTTGTTAGAATTGTAAATTAACGTAGCTGGTATAGCTCCAGACCAATTTTCAGCAATATCTGGTATCCAAAACTGTTCATTTGAATCTTCAAAATGAAGTATTTTAGATTGTAGCTTTTTCTTTTGTATAAATGGTATCAAGTTCGTTTCTATTTGTTTAGAAAAATCTAGACTCACCAAAACAACCTCAACATCTTTGTTTTTATATTTCTTATAAAGTTTTTCAAAAGCAGGTAACTCTTTTACACAAGGCATACACCATGTAGCCCAAAAATTAACTACATAAGTTTTATCATTATTTTTATGTAAAAACGGTTTTAACTCTTCGTAATTTAAAGTGGTTATCTTAATTGTTTTAGGTGTGGTTTTAACTTGAGCTTTAGTTATTTTTCCACTAAAAAGAGCAATTACTATAATTATTAGTAAGAATTTACTTCTAAACATTTTTAAAACGATTTCTCTCAAAATTAACTGTTTATCACATTAAAAAGATAGAATTAACTAAATATTAACAAGAAAAAAGCTCGGAAATACAATTTCCGAGCTCTTATTATTATCGTTTATTTGTTCTACTAACAAAAAATTTCATTCAGTAATTTAGCTAAACGTAAACCTCCTTTTTGTAACTGTTCTCTAACTACAGGAAAATAAACATACGAATAACGGTAACGTAAGTTTTCTCCTACTTCAGCAGACTTGTACACCTCTTTAGTAATTTTGTGTGTATCATGTAACCAATCTACAACAGTTCCTTTTTGAATTACTTTGATTTGCTCTTTAGATAAATCTCTTGCATTATCAGCTAATTCAACATAACTCATATCCCACTTATTAATCAAGTTTTCATCCCAAACTCTGTGTAAATTAGATCCTTTTCCATGCCATTGAACCTGAATTTTATTACCTCCTAAATCTTCTTTTTGTCCAACATGCATAGGTTGATGTAAATCACCTACTAAGTGCACTAACATTTTTAAGTAAAAACGTTTGTCTTCAATTGAACTATTTTCATCCTTTAGCACTTTTACACATTGCTCTATACCAGTAATCATATCTCCTTTCGGATTTTTCTCTGTTTCTTCGTAACGAGCATCTAATGGCATATTTACATAGTGCCAAGTATAAAACTTACCATATTTCTTTCTATCAGACTTTATTTCATCTGCATAAGTAGATACAAACGCTAAGCTCTCACCTTGTAGTAATTTTTCAATTTTCTTTCTAGCTTTTTTAGTCAAATGTTTTTCTGCAATTTTTCCAGTAGCTCTATGACCTGTTGGTCCCCAAATATCTTCGTTGTTAGCTATTGACGAAATACTAACTAACAATGCAGCTAGTACTATTAAAAATTTTGTCTTCATGAACGTTTTAAATTATAATCGGAAGCTAAATTATAAAATATAATCATCAAAAATTTGGATTTAACAAAATTTAATTTATATCTTTATGATATCATTCTAATATCACTTTAAATAAAACAAACATGAAAGCAGAAAAAATCATCAAACCAGCAAATGGGTACGTAATGTTTTTTATTGTACTTATTCTTTTTATTGGCGGAATCGCATTAGCAGTAAAAAGCGAAAACCCAATATTTATATTAATCTCTGTATTAGCATTTATCTTAGCGTTAGGTTTCATTTTAGTGAATCCTAATTCTTCAAAAGTTCTATTATTCTTCGGTAAATATGTAGGTACTGTAAAACAAAATGGTTTATACTGGGCTAATCCACTATACAAAAAGAAAACTGTTTCGTTAAGGGCTAGTAATTTTGATAGTGAGCGTTTAAAGGTTAATGATAAACTAGGAAACCCAGTAATGATAAGTACCATTTTAGTTTGGAGAGTTACAGAAACCTATAAAGCTGCTTTTGATGTTGATAATTATGAGAATTTTGTTCGTGTACAAACAGATGCTGCTGTACGAAAACTAGCTAGTATGTATCCATATGACAATTTTGCTGATGAGGGACACGAAGAAGATATTACACTACGCTCTAGTGTAAACGAAGTAAGTGAAGCTTTAGAAAAAGAGTTAGAAGAACGGTTAGCTATTGCAGGTATTGAGGTTTTAGAAGCACGAATTGGTTATTTAGCCTATGCACAAGAAATTGCAAGTGCTATGTTAAAACGTCAACAAGCTACAGCCATCGTTGCAGCTCGTCATAAAATTGTACAAGGTGCTGTTGATATGGTTGATATGGCTTTAGAAGAATTAAACAAAAAAGAGATTGTTGATTTAGATGAAGAACGTAAAGCTGCGATGGTTAGCAATTTATTGGTTATTTTATGTGGAGATAAAGAAGCTTCTCCAGTAGTAAATGCAGGAACTTTAAATCATTAAAAAAACTATTACTTACTAATGAAAGAATATAAAATTATACATAGAAAATTTAGTTGGTCTAACGGAAGACAAAAGTTTGAAGATGAAATTAACAATTATGCGAAACAAGGTTGGCGAGTTGCTAGTACATACCAAGTAAGTGACGGTAATATTGAAGTCATTTTAGAAAGAGATAAAAACCGATAAAATGAAAGTTTTTAAAGAAGAACAACAATTTACTCAACTATGGCTGTTAGTGTTATTAGCACTATGCCTAATTGTATCTGTTACACTTATCATTAAAGAATATACACAACAAAATTCAACAATGAGTTCTACTGAGTTTATATTTGTTCTTCTTGGAATTGTTGCTTCTTTTGCTTTTATCTTTATTTTTAAACTAACGACAAGAATTGATGAATATGGAATTCATTATCAATTTTTTCCTTTTCACTTTTCTTTAAAAAAAATAGCTTGGTCTGAAATTAATAAAGCATATATCAGAACCTATGATCCTATTGGCGAATATAGCGGCTGGGGATTCAAAAGCGGTTTACTTTGGAATAGAAAAAAAGGAACTGCTATTAACATTTCAGGAACCATTGGTATTCAACTAGAACTTAAAAACGGAAAAAAGTTATTGATAGGAACAAAAAAAGAAAGAGAAGCTAAACATGTATTAGAAAACTATCAATACAAAATCAACTAATAATGATACAAGTAATAACTATTACAATAGTATATATTTTAACCTTTATAATGTCTTTACTGTAAATTAAAAGAAATTTGAAATTGTATTTTTGCAACCATTTTAGCGTTTCAAAAAAACACTATTATAAAACACAACATGGCAAAAAAGAAAGCTTTTGCACTCCGCATTAATGAAGATATGTTAAAAGCCATTGAAAAATGGGCTTCAGATGAATTTCGATCTACCAATGGGCAGATTGAATGGATGCTTATGCAAGCACTTAAAGAAGCCAAAAGAGAACCTAAAAAGAAAGAAGAAGAATAACAAATCTTAAGAACTTGTTAAAAAAAACGTCCAATTTTATTGGGCGTTTTCTATTTTGTACATTGTACAAACTTAAATTACAAGCAACTAACTATTATGAAAAAACTTTTTTATCTCCTATTTATAACCTTCTCTTGTGCTGCTTTTTCTCAAGAATTCTCAATGGATTTAGTCAAAAACATGAAACCAAGAAATATTGGTCCTGGTGGAATGAGCGGACGTGTAACAGCCATTGATGTTGTAGAATCTAACCCTGATATTATGTTTGTTGGTACAGCTTCAGGAGGTATTTGGAAATCTACTTCAGGAGGTATTAAATGGGAACCCATTTTTGATAAAGAAATAACTGCTTCTATTGGTGCTTTAGCCATACAACAATCCAATCCTAGTGTAATTTGGGCAGGGACTGGTGAAGGAAATCCTCGTAATAGTTTAAATGGTGGTTATGGAATTTTTAAATCTCTGGATGGTGGTAGATCATGGAAATCAATGGGATTAGAAAAAACACGTCACATACACCGTGTAGTTATACACCCAAACAATCCGGATGTTGTATACGTAGGCGCTATCGGATCTCCTTGGGGAGAACATAAAGAACGTGGTGTATATAAAACTACCGACGGTGGTAAAACTTGGAAACAAATTTTATTCAACAATAACAAAACTGGTGCTGCTGATTTAATTATGGATCCATCCAATCCTAATAAACTAATAGTAGCTATGTGGGAACACAAACGAGATCCTTGGTTTTTTAAATCTGGAGGTGAAGGAAGCGGTTTATACATTACCCATGACGGTGGCGATAACTGGAAGAAAATTACCGAAAAAGAAGGCTTCCCTAAAGGTGAACTAGGTAGAATTGGTGTAGCAATCGCTCCTTCGAACCCAAATACTGTGTATGCTCTTGTTGAAGCAAAAAAAAATGCTTTATATAAAAGTGAAGATGGTGGTTTTTCTTGGAAAAAGATTAATGATAAAAAAGGCATTGGAAATAGACCTTTTTACTATTCAGAAATTTATGTAGATCCTCAAAACGAACATAAGTTATATACTGTTTTTACGTACATAAATGTTTCTATTGATGGAGGAAAGAACTTTAAACAACTCATGCCTGCATATGGAGTTGATAACGGTATTCACCCAGACCATCATGCTTGGTGGATTCACTCAAAAAATGGAAAGTTTATGATTGATGGAAATGATGGAGGAATGAATGTTACCAAAGACGGTGGTAAAACTTGGCGTTTTATTGGTAATTTACCAGTAGCTCAATTTTATCATATTAATGTAGATAATGAGTTTCCATATAATGTGTATGGCGGTATGCAAGATAATGGTTCTTGGAGAGGACCAGCTTATGTATGGAAAGCACAAGGAATACGAAATTCTTATTGGCAAGAGATTAGCTTTGGAGATGGTTTTGATGTTATTCCTGATAAAGACGACTCGCGTTATGGCTGGTCTATGAGTCAACAAGGATATGTATCTCGTTACGATTATAAAACAGGTAATAACTATACCGTTCGTCCAACACATCCTGATGCTGATGTAAAACTACGCTTCAATTGGAATGCTGCTATTAATATTGATCCTTTTGATAATTCTACACTATATTTTGGAAGTCAGTTTGTACATAAATCAACTGATAAAGGGTTAACATGGAAGGTAATTTCTCCAGACTTAACTACAAATGATAAAAGTAAACTCAAACAATCTGAAAGTGGTGGGTTAACCATGGATGCTACTGGTGCAGAAAACCACTGTACTGTTTTAGTAATTGAGCCATCTCCTATTGAAAAAGATATGTTGTGGGCTGCTACTGATGATGGACAAGTACATATTACTAAAAATGGAGGTACAACTTGGACAAATGTTGCCAAAAACCTAAAAGGATTACCAGAAAACAGTTGGATTACGCAAATAAAAGCATCTAACAAAAATAAAGGAGAAGCTTTACTAGTTGCTAACGATTATCGTCGTTTTAACTATAAACCTTATGCTTACAGAACTAAAGATTATGGAACAACTTGGGAACGTATTGTTGATGAAAATGACGTAAAAAGCTTTACACAATGTATTATTGAAGACCCAATTGAGCCAAATTTACTTTTCTTGGGAACTGATGATGGCTTGTATATTTCTATTGATGCAGGAAAAAAATGGACTAAATGGACGGAAGGTTTCCCTACAGTTCCTGTAAAAGATTTAGTAATTCACCCAAGAGAACACGATTTAGTTATTGGTACTTTTGGTAGAGCAGCATGGGTATTAGATGATATTCGTCCATTAAGAGCTTTAGCTAAAGACAAAAATATTCTTACCAAAAATATTGAGTTATTCACACCACCAACAGCATATCAAGCAGCATACCAACAACCCACTGGTAGCCGATTTGGTGCTGATGCTATGTTTAATGGAACTAACAGAGGTCGTGGTGCTTTGGTTCAGTTTTATGTGAATAAACCAAAATCAACAAAAAAACCTGATGAAAAAGATAAGAAACCACTAAAAAAGGAGGATGAAAATACTGTAAAATGGGATTCTATCAAATTTGAAGTTTTTGATGGTAACAGGCTTATTCGAACTTTTAAAAGAAAAACTCCTAAAGAAAATGGAATTCACAAAGGTGTTTGGTTTATGAGTGAAAAAGGTGTTCCTCGACCTTCAAGAACAATCAGAAAACAAAAAAGAGAACCTAGGGGTGTACAAGTAAAACCTGGTACTTACAGAATAAAAGCTACGTTTGGTAACCAAACATCAGAAAAAAATATTACTGTAAAGTTTGATCCTAGACTTCGTATTTCTCAAAACGCAATCGATCAAAAATATGCAACAGCCAAAGACTTAGAGTCTCAACAAAAAATTATAGCTGATGTCGTAAAACAGTTAGTTGAGAGTAAAAATATTGCAAATAATTTCAATCAAAAACTATCTAAAAAAGACAAAAAACTTTACAAAGAATCAATTAAATATTCTAAAGATATAGTTAAGAAAATAGATACACTTTTAGCTGTTTATTTAGGTAAGATAGACAAAAGACAGGGTATTACACGAAACCCAGAAATGAATGTTACGCAACGTTTAGGAATAGCTAACAGATACGTTAATAGTAGATTTGGAGAACAAACTTCTACAGAAAAACAATTAATTATTCAATTTAAAGAAGCACTAAAACCAGCACTAGAAAAAACCAATACTTTCTTTGATAAAGATTGGAAAGAATATAAGATTGAAGTTGAGAAAATAGACTTGTCTCCTTTTAAAGAAACCAAGCAATTTAGTTTAGAATAAAAAAGCTTACTAAAAACAAAAATTAATAACCCAAACATACACTTATGAAAAAACATTTCTTACTACTTGCCATTGCCTTTTCGGTAGTTGCCTGTAAAATGGATAAAAAAGATTCTGACAAAGCCATCATAACACTCAAAAAATACTCTATTGAGCAAATGATGGATAACGAAAATGTTTTTGGAGGAAGTTTTTCTCCTGATAACTCTAAATTACTAGTAACTAGTAATCGTTCAGGAATTTATAACATGTACACTGTTTCAACTTCTGGTGGTGAGTTAGAGCCTATTACAAAATCAGATAGCTCTTCAGTTTTTGCAACCTCTTATTTTCCAAAAGATGAAAGAATGCTGTTTAGAATGGATAATAATGGTGATGAAATTTACCACATCTTTTTAAGAGAACTTAATGGTTACATTAAAGATTTAACACCAACTAAAGGAGCTAGAGCTAGCTTTTTTGGGTGGGCTAAAGATGAAAAAAGCTTCTTTTTTACTTCAAACAAAAGAGACAATCGCTTTATGGATCTCTACGAAATGGATCTTGAAACTTTTACTCCTAAAATGATTTATGAAAACAAAGAAGGTTATAACGTTTCGGCTATATCAAACAACAAAAACATGTTAGCACTAAGCAAAACAGTTAACACCAACGATAGTGATTTGTTTTTGTTTGACAGAACCACCAAAGTAATCACTAAAATTAACCTAAGATTAAGTGGTAATTCAGCAGCTGATTTTTCTATTGATGATACTGAGTTTTACTATACAACAGATGCGGAAGGTGAATTTGCTACCTTAATGAAATATACTATTAGTACCAACGAAACAGAAAAAGTATTAGCTAAAGACTGGGATATTTCTGGAAGTTACTTTACCAATAATGGTAGCTACAGAGTAACATATATTAATGAAGATGCTAAGAATGTAATTGAAGTTTATGATGTTAAAGCTGGTAAAAACATAGAACTACCTAATGTTAACGGAAAAAGCATTACTAGTGTTGGTTTTTCTAGAGATGAAAGCATGATGCGTTTTTATGCTGGTGGCTCTAACACTCCTTCTAACTTATATGTGTATGACTTAAAAACAAAAAAGCAAACACAACTAACTGATGTATTAAATAAAGAAATTAACCCCGAAGATTTAGTAAAAGCGAAAGTAATTCGTTACCCTTCTTTTGATGGAGTAACTATTCCTGCAATCTACTACTTGCCACATCAAGCTTCAGAAGATACTAAAGTGCCTGCTTTGGTTTGGGTTCACGGAGGTCCTGGAGGGCAATCACGTCAAAACTTTAGTTCAAGAATTCAATATTTAGTAAACCACGGATATGCTGTTTTGGCTGTTAATAATCGTGGTAGTAGCGGATATGGTAAAACCTTTTTTACTATGGATGATTTAAACCACGGAGAAAAAGATTTGCAAGATTGTGTAGAGGGTAAAAATTGGTTAGCAAAACAACCAGAAATAGACGCTGAAAAAATAGGAATCATAGGAGGGTCTTACGGAGGTTATATGACAATGGCAGCTTTAACATATACTCCTGAAGAATTTGCTGTTGGAGTAAACATTTACGGAGTTACGAACTGGATGCGCACCTTAAAAAGCATTCCTTCTTGGTGGGAGTCTTTTAGAGAAGCTTTATACAAAGAGTTAGGTGATCCACACTCTGCAGACTCAGTAAGATTGAAAAGAATTTCTCCTTTATTTCATACAGATAAAGTAACCAAACCATTAATGGTATTACAAGGAGCTAAAGATCCAAGAGTTTTACAAGTAGAGTCAGACGAAATTGTAGCTGGAGTTAAGAAAAATGGTGTTCCTGTAGAATATGTTCTTTTTGATGATGAAGGACATGGTTTTGTTAAAAAGGAAAATCAAATAGAAGCTAATAGTAGAATTTTACAATTTTTAGATACTTATCTAAAAAAAGAGGAACCTATTAAAAATGATGAATTATAAACAAGTTGGCGCAATTTTAACATTCTAATTTTTCTTAAGAAAACTCTGGTTTTTATTTTTGCTCATATAACAATTGAATCTCCTACATATACCGCATATGTAGGGGATTTTTAATATAACAAACAACCACTTTAACAATTATGAAAAAGTTAACTTTATTAATTATCACTTTATTTTCATTAAACAATTTCGCTCAACAATCAGTAGCCCCAGACCCAACAAAAGAATTAGGTGTATGGTATATGTACAACGGATCTCATCAAATTTCTGAGAAGTTTAGTTTAAAAAGCATGGCGCATTTCCGTTTTTTTGAAATTGGAGACGATATACAGCAATTCATTGGACGTTTAGGTGGTAATTATAAATTCAACAAAACTTTAAGCGCTACCGTAGGATATGCTTTCTTAAATACAGATAGAACTTTTGGTATTGACGCGGGCGATTTTAACGAACATCGAATTTATGAAGACCTAAATGTAAAGCATAAAATAGCTAGCTTAAATTTAGCACATCGTTTTAGAGGAGAACAACGTTTTTTTGAATCAACAACTGGTAATTTTTTCCGATATCAATTAGCTTTAAGTCATCCTATCGATAAAAAATGGTCTACATATTTGTATAATGAAACTTTTTTAGATTTTAAGGGTGAATCCTATAATCAAAACTGGTTTGGAGCTGGTTTTAAATACAAAGTATCTGACATAGTTAAGCTTCAAGCAGGATATCAACTGATAAATCTAAATGAGGTTGGCAACTTTAATAGAATTCAATTAGGAGTTGCAATCAGCACAGATCATAGAAAATAGAACTAACTATTATTTCATACTTTAGCGACAAATTATTTTTAAATGGAAGCACCTCTTTTTACAAACGATGCAATCGTATTTGGTATTTTAATGATTTCGTTAGGTTTTGTATTTTATACAGAATCAAAAACTTCAGGGTTTTGGCCTAAGTTTTACAAAATAGTCCCAGGGTTATTTATGGCTTATTTTATCCCTGCTATTTTTACAACACTTGGTATTATTTCTCCTGAATGGGAAACTACTAGTGCTGCTGGCGAAGTCGTAAAAAACAAATCACAACTATACTATGTTTCTAGTAGATTTTTATTGCCTGCTGCCTTAGTTTTAATGACTTTAAGTATCGATTTAAAAGCTATTTTTAACTTAGGTTCTAAAGCATTAATCATGTTTTTTACAGGTACTATAGGAATTGTAATTGGAGGGCCAATAGCTATTTTATTAATATCTTCTGTTTCACCAGAAACAGTTGGCGGTGCAGGTTTTGATGCTGTTTGGAGAGGACTTTCTACCTTAGCTGGTAGCTGGATTGGTGGTGGAGCTAACCAAACTGCTATGTTGGAAATTTACCAATACAATCCTGCTAAATATGGAGGAATGGTATTTGTTGATATTGTAGTAGCTAATATTTGGATGGCAATCATTTTAATTGGAATTGGTAAAAAAGACAAAATAGACAAATGGTTAAAAGCTGATACCTCTGCTATTGAAGATTTAAAACAAAGAGTTTCTAACTTTACTCAGAGTGTTAAAAGAAATCCAACTTTAACCGATTTTATAATTATGCTTGCTATTGCCTTTGGAACTGTTGGTTTTGGCCATTTTGCCGGAGCATATTTAAGTGATGTTTTTGCTTCTTTAACAGCGAGTATGGAGTCTCAAACTATGAGAAACATTTTCTCTTTCTTAGGTTCAAATTTCTTCTGGTTAATTAGTATATCAACAATTGCTGCTGTTGTTTTATCTTTTACTAAAGCTAAAAATTACGAAGGTGCTGGTGCTAGTAAAATAGGAAGTATTTTTATTTATGTTTTAGTAGCAACTATTGGTATGAAAATGGACTTAACGCTAATTTTTGATAATTTCAATTTAATTTTTATTGGTTTAGTATGGATGGCTATTCATGCTGGGTTATTAATATTAGTAGCTAAATTAATTCGTGCTCCATATTTCTTCCTAGCTGTAGGAAGTCAAGCAAATGTAGGAGGAGCTGCTTCTGCTCCAATTGTAGCACAAGCTTTTCACCCTTCTTTAGCTACTGTAGGTGTTTTATTAGCCGTTTTTGGATACGCTATCGGTACTGTAGGTGCAATCCTATGTACAATTTTAATGGAAATAGCCTCAAAAGTTTAGGAGAAATCTGCATATTTGCAACAGACAAATTTTGAATTCAATGAAGAAAATTATTGCTCTTTTCGCAATTGCACTTGTTGCTTTTGCTTGTTCCTCTAAAAAAGAAGGGAACATGGTTGTTAAAGGTCAAATTAAAGGATTAAAAAAAGGTACTTTATACCTTCAAAAAATGAAGGATACATTATTAGTATCTGTTGATTCTATGGCGTTGTTAGGTGATGATAAATTTATACTAACAGATAATGTTGAATCTCCTGTAATATATTACTTAACTTTTGATGGTAATACCACAGACAAACACATAATGTTTTTTGGTGAAGAAGGTGAAATTACTATAAACGATAAAATTGAAGAATTTGGTTTTAAGCCTGAAATTAAAGGTTCTAAAAACCAAGAAGTTATGGATGAATACCGTAAAATAAACCAACGATTTATAGATCAACGTTTAGACTTTGTTAAAAAAGAAGTTGAAGCTCGTCAAGCCCAGGATGAAGTACAATTAGAGCAGGTAGAAGCTGATTACAAAAAAATGATCCGTCGTCGTTACCTATTCTCTACAAACTTTGCCATTGCAAACGCTGATAGTGAAGCTGCACCATATATTGCATTATCTGAATTATATGATGCTAACATTCAACTTTTAGATACTATTAATAACAGTTTAACAGATAAAGTTAAAAGCTCTGAATATGGTAAACGTTTACAAAAATTTGTAGATGATATAAAAGCTAAAGAAGAAAAGTAAAATTTTCCTCTTATAAAAAAAAGCTCATTCAAATTGAATGAGCTTTTTTATTTTCTGTGCATTAAATTTTAAAAGACAGCACTGGTAATTTACTATGATTAGCAATATCTTCTGAAATGCTTCCTTCAAAAAAGTGTGCTACTCCTTTTCTACCATGTGTAGCTACCATTAAGGCATCTGAGTTTATTTTATTGGCGTAGTAAAACACTCCTTTTTCTACAGTGTAATCAGAAATAATTTTTACTTTCTGTGCGCATTCTTCATAACTTTCATTAGTTTGATTGAAAAAACGCTTCATTCTTTCTTCTAACTCTTTTGTACTTTTAAATTTAGAGGTTGGAGTACTCACATACACTAGTTCTATTTCTGCATTAAATTTCTTAAGAAATTCTTTTGCTTCTTTATATGGTTTCACATCGTCATCAGAAAAATCGCAAGCAAACAATACCTTTTCTATTTGTTTTACTATTGGCTCTTCTTTAATTACTAATACAGGTACATGTGCGTAACGGATAACCTTTTCTGTATTAGAACCTATAAACATTTCTTTTAAACCACTAGTTCCTTTAGATCCCATAACTATCAAGTCTGCCCCTTCATTTCTTGCCAACTGATCTATTTCACTAAAAATTTTAAAGTGCTTTATAATTGGGGTTACTTTTATATCTGATAAATAATCTTTCTGTAAAAATTCTGCTAATTTCTTCTCAGTCATTTTTAAGTAAAACAGCATTTCTTGCTGTAAATAACTTTCTGATTGACTTAAGACAGCGTTAGACAACTCAAGCATATGTACTACCAATACCTCAGCATCTGATCTTTTTGCTAAAAAAGCTGCTGTTTGTAAAGCATTTTCAGAATATTCAGAAAAATCAACTGGGACTATAATTTTTTTCATGATTTATTACTTTTAGGTTTAATGTCTCCTATAAAGTTACCTAAATTTTATTAGTAAAACTATGATTTTTGTCACTTTATAAACCACTATATATTCTATACATTTGCTTTCTTAAATTTTACATTTGTTATGAATAAAAACTCTTCTAAATTTGTGGGCGTTATTGTACGTGCCTTTATTTCTTTAATGGTCGTTTCTATTTTAGGTATTTTATTAAAGTTCTTTATTACCATACCCAATCGTCTTTTTTTTAATAGACCTATAGCATATACCAGTACACATTATTCATATAAACCAGGACAAAATGGGTGGACTTTTGATTTTTTTGTATTAAATAATGATGGTTTATATATAGCCCTTCCTTTACTTTTAGTGATTTTTATTGCTCTAATTTTTTACTTTGGAGTATTTTCTGCTGTTGCTGCTTTTTTAAATTTTAAAGCACAAAAAATGCAATTAGCCAAAAGAGATTTTATTTTAACACTACTTGTTGTTAGCTTCTACTTTATGCCCAAATTCATAAATATTGATTCTTTTTTAAACATTAATGAAAGAGGTGCTTATGTACTTAAAGAGCGTATATATAATCCTAATAATGAAATTTGGGAAATAGGTATACAAAAAATAAAAGGTAGCTATATTAAAGAACACAAAACCGTAAGCAATGACTCTTCATTTTTAGTTGTAAGAAAATTTAACACCACCAAAGTAGATACTGTTTTATTTGAAAAATTAGTTATTCCTGGTAGTAGTATTCACACTTTTAATGCAAAAAATACCCTGTGGTTATTAGAAGCTTCTAATGATTATTTAAAAGCTTTTGACATGGTTAACAGCTCCATGATTATAAAAAACAAAGAGGATTTAAATCGTATGATGCCAGAAAAATATCAAAAAAGAGGTATTGCCGAATTAAGTTACTCTCCTGCTCAAAAAAGTAGTATTTATATAAAAACTAATTACGGTGAGGTATTATACTTGCATACAGATGATAATTTAATCACAGATCAATACAAATACACTAACAGCACATACTATTTAAGACGCATAAACGAACATAGATATAAATTATTAGCAAAAAAGAAACAACTAGCTACTACTTTACAAGAAGCTGTGTTTTTAAATGCTGAAATTATTTCTTACACAAATAGTGTTATTATTATTAGACACAAAGTCAACATAAAAAAAGAAACTCCTTATACCATTTCGGCATATGATACTATAACAGGAAATAAACTATGGGATTTTAATGAAGAAAACAATTCTTTTTTAAATGATGCTTATGGTAAAGTTACTGTGGATGCAACTTTTTTACCAAACAAAACAATTCTTAGTTTTTATGATGCTTTTACATTAAAAGGAAATGTAATAATAGATAATCAAGGAAACCATATAACACAAGGTATTAGCATAACTAATAAACAAAAAAACTAACTAGTAAATAAGTATTTAGACTGTTTTTAATTATGATTAATGACAACCTTCAACTGAATTATGAATATCTGTTACAGGGAGTGGAGAAACATAAGGTATTCCTAACCCTAACCCTCTAAGAATAAACAATACTCCAATAAAAACTACAACATAAGGTATTGCTTGTTGAATTCTTTTTCGCACCAAGCCATTTGCAAAATTACCTACATAAACTACTGCTGTCATTAACGGTATAGTCCCTAACCCGAATAGAAACATATATAGGCTTCCTGACAACATATTTGTTGTAGTTAGTGCTCCAAAAACTGCCATATATACTAAGCCACAAGGTAAAAAACCGTTTAAAAAGCCAATTGTAAAAAAGGTATCGTTTCCTTTTTTCTTTAACTCTTTTCCCAGAGAAGATTTTACCTTCATTACCAATTTATTTATTGGATTTGAGAAGTTGTATTTTTGAAAGGTTTTGGGAACAAGGATTGCCAAAATCATTAATACTCCAACAATAATAGAAAGTTGTTGCTGAAATCCGAAGAAATAAAACCCTTTTCCTAATAAACCAAACAAAAAACCTATTAAACTATAAGTAAATAAGCGTCCAAAATGATAACTGGTAATTTGAAAAAACTGCTTTACTTTATTCGTTCTATCTACAGGTAACATAAAGGCTATAGGGCCACACATACCAATACAGTGGAAGCTTCCCAATAAACCAAATATAATTGCTGAGAGAAACATTAATACACCAACTCTTTCTGAAATAAATAATCTTTATTTTTGTAGTTCCAGGAAACTGTTATGTTCCAACGACCACCCAACAAACGTTTCTCAGGCACGAGCAAATATGTTTCGGAAATCGAAATAGGCATTTCGAAATCCAATTGTTTATCAGATGGTCTGTATAGGAACACTTTTCCTTTTATATCTTTAGGATTAAAGTCCGTTGGAAAATGGACTTTAATTCCTTCAGTTACTTTTTCTATTTTAATATTTTCTTTTAATGCTTTCGCATTTTTAGTAGCATCTAATTTGTTCTGAAATTCTAATTCTTGTTGATAATATTTTTCAGTTACCAAATCGTGGTTATAATTTTTACCTGTACTCATAGTGATTACAAAATACATGATAAAGCCTATAAAGCCTATAATTGCTATTACTATACCCGTGCCCCAGTTTAGTTTCATTTTATTTATTTTTTTGTCTTTGGTTTTTTGTCTTTAGTATTACTAAAACCTGCCAACCTTTTGACTGGTTTATCTATAACTTCTTGGTCCTAAAAAGTTGGTTGTAGTTGTTTCAATAAGTTTATCGCCACTATACACTCCTATTTTTAGTTTTTCCTTGTCATTTTTCATTTCAGATTGATGTAACTCTATAAACAAAGTTCCTTCCGCTAACCCTTGTTTTGGTACTTCAAAATCTTGATGCGTTACAGTCTCTATTTTTCCTTTATGAGACAATAACTTATAACTCACATTATCAATCTGTTTTGTCGTTTTATTTACTACTTTAAAAGTGTAAATATTACTAATAACCCCGTTTTCTTTATGTTGGTATAACTGACCTGGTAATCGTAAAATTGTTGCTTCTACATCATTTCTTAAAAACAACATTCCTACTAAAATTCCTATTAAAATGAATAATACTGCTGTGTATCCTTTCATTCTTGCAGTGAACTTAAAAGGTGCTTTCTTAACAATGTTTTCTTCACTTGCATAACGGATTAATCCTTTTGGTAAGCCTACCTTTTCCATCATGTGATCACACTCATCAATACAAGCGGTACAGTTTACACATTCTAATTGTGTACCATTACGAATATCAATTCCTGTAGGGCATACATGTACACATTGAAAACAATCTATACAATCTCCTTTTCCTGTTGTTGCTCTATCTTCTTTTTTATTAAATTTTCCTCTTCCTGTTTTTCCTTCTCCTCTTACGTGGTCATAAGCAACATTAATAGTTTTATTATCTAACAGTACTCCTTGCAGTCTACCATAAGGACAAGCTATAATACACACCTGTTCTCTAAACCATGCAAAAATAAAATAGAAAACCCCTGTAAAAATTAGCAATGATATTAAAGTACTAATATGGTCTAATGGGTTACCAGTTATGTAACTTATTAATTTATCACTTCCTATTAGATACGCTAAGAAAACGTTTGCTATAATAAAAGAGATGATAAAAAAGACTACCCATTTTAAAATTCTTTTTCTTATTTTTTCAGCATCCCATGCTTGTTTAGCTAAACGAATTTGTTTACCTCTATCTCCTTCTATTAAATATTCAATTTTTCTGAAAACCATTTCTAAAAAAATGGTTTGTGGGCAAATCCATCCACAGAAAATTCGACCAAATACAACAGTAAATAGGATGATAAACACCACTCCTATTATCATTGAAATCACCATTAAGTGAAAATCTTGAGGCCAAAAAGGAAATCCGAAAATATTAAACTTACGTTCTAAAACATTAAATAGTAAAAACTGATTTCCGTTGATTTTAATAAAAGGTGCTAGTAATAAAAATGCTAATAAAAAATAGCTTACATAGCTTCGGTATTTATAAAACTTACCACTTGGTTTTTTTGGAAACACCCAAGCCCTTTTTCCTTCATCATTTATAGTACCAATACTATCTCTAAATTGTTCGTTCTTGGGTGTTTCCATAATCAACTATTAAAAACTAATTTGTAACTATTTATTGAATACTGTCTTTTGGTTGTTCATCAGGTTCAGCTACAGCAGGAGCTGCCCCTTCTTCTTTATATAACTCTCCTTGTGGTTCTTTTGGTTTTGCAGGAGTAGTTCCTTGTAAAGAGAGAATATAACTTGCTACTTTTTGAATATCTTTTGGCTTCAACGTTTTATTCCAAGCTACCATACCTTTACCGTCTCTACCACCATTAGAAATTGTATTAAAGATATTTTTTATACCTCCTCCTAAAATCCAATATTCATCGGTTAAGTTTGGTCCAATACCTCCACCTCCATCTGCAATATGACATGCAGCACAGTTTAAGTTGTATACAGCTTTACCTCTACTTAAATCACCAGCATCTGTTAAAACTGTTACTGTTTCGGCATCGATAACTGCTTCTTTAGAATTTGATTTAAATGCCGCTAACTCTCTTTTAGCTTCTGCCACTGCCTGAGCATATTCCATCTCTTGATTATCTGCTCCCAGTACATGGTATCTTACTAAATATACGGCTGCAAAAATTATTGTTGCGTAGAACATATATAGCCACCATGGCGGTAAATTATTATCTAACTCTTTAATTCCATCATAGTTATGATCTAGTATAATTTCGTCCTCTTCCTCTATGGCTTTAGCTTCTGTCCATTTATTTATAATTTTCTTAGCCCAAGCCCAGTTATCAACTTCTTCTGGCTGAATACCATCTTTTTCCATTTGAAGTTGCTCCGCTTTTTGTTGTGATACAATATTTAAAGCTTCTTTTAACACAACTACTGTTACAAGCCCTACTATTGCTATCCATACTAACGGATGTTCATATAGACTAAATGGATTTTCGTATGATTTAATCGCAGTAACTATAGCAAAAAAGGTAACTGCAACAAAAATGATATATACTATAGATTGAAAATATTTTTTCATCTTGTTTAATTTTACTAATTATCTAAAGGTAATTTACTTACTCTACTTATATACTCTCTTTTGGCTGTAAATACCCACCAAAACAACACTACAAAAAATGTAAAGAATATAGTTAGTGAAATAATTGGGTATATTTCAATACCTGCAATTGTTTCCATATGGTTTTTTACAAACTTTAACATGCTTTCTAGTTTTTAGCGCTTAATTGATCTTCAACATCTTTAATCTTAATATCGGTACCTAGTCGTTGTAAATAAGCGATTAGGGCTACGATTTCTCTATCTTTCATTTCAATGAAAGTTTGTCCGTTTTCTTGAGCGTACTTTTTATCTGCTTCATAATTTGTTGCAAAATCTGGATCAGCATATAAGTTCTCTTGAATTTTAGCCCCTTGTTCTTCCATACTTGCTTGCGCATTAGCTATATCTTCTTCAGTATAAGGAACACCTAGGCTAACCATTGCTTTCATTTTGCCTTCTGTATCACTCTTATCTAGTTTATCTCTTACTAACCATTGATATGAAGGCATGATAGAACCAGGTGAAGTACTTTGCGGATCGTACATGTGATTTAAGTGCCAGCTGTCGTTATATTTTCCTCCAACTCTTAATAAATCTGGTCCTGTACGTTTAGAACCCCATAAGAATGGATGATCGTATACAAACTCTCCTGCTTTTGCAAATTCTCCATAACGCTCTACTTCTGACCTGAATGGACGAACCATTTGTGAGTGACATCCTACACACCCTTCACGGATATAAATATCTCTACCCTCTAATTCTAAAGGTGTATATGGTTGTACGCTTGTTATAGTTGGAATATTTGACTTCACTAATAAAGTTGGTATAATTTGAACAACACCTCCAATTAAAATTGCTACTGTAGCATAGATTGTTAATTTTACTGGTCTTCTTTCTAACCAAGTGTGCCACCCTTCTTTAGAAGTTCTATATTTAGACACTTTTGTTAATGCTGCTGCTTCTGCTAATTCATCTGTTACTTCACTACCTGATCTTACAGTTTTAACAATATTGTATAACATTACGAATGCTCCTAGTATAAATAAACTTCCTCCGATAGCACGCATCCAGTACATTGGAATAATTTCATTTACTGTTTCTAAGAAGTTACCGTATGTTAAGGTTCCATCAGGATTGAATTGTTTCCACATTGATGCTTGTACAAATCCTGCTACATACATTGGTAATGCATACATGATAATACCTAAGGTACCTATCCAGAAGTGGAAGTTTGCTAATGCTGTAGAGTATAATTTTGTTTTAAACATTCTTGGTACTAACCAGTATAACATACCGAAAGTTAAGAATCCGTTCCATGCTAAGGCTCCTACGTGTACGTGAGCAATAATCCAATCACTAAAGTGTGCAATTGCATTTACATTCTTTAATGATAACATTGGTCCTTCAAACGTTGCCATACCATAACCTGTAATTGCAACTACCATGAATTTTAATACTGGGTCTACTCTTACTTTATCCCAAGCTCCACGAAGTGTTAGTAGTCCGTTGATCATACCTCCCCAAGATGGTGCAATCAACATTACAGAGAATGCTACTCCTAAATTTTGAGCCCAATCTGGTAATGATGTATATAATAAGTGGTGAGGCCCTGCCCAGATGTAGATGAAAATTAACGACCAGAAGTGTACAATAGATAATCTATATGAATATACCGGACGGTTAGCGGCTTTAGGAACAAAGTAGTACATTAACCCTAAGAATGGAGTCGTTAAAAAGAATGCTACCGCATTATGTCCGTACCACCATTGTACTAATGCATCTTGAACACCTGCGTATACTGAATAACTTTTCATAAAACTTACAGGTAATTCTAAACTATTAAAAATGTGTAATACCGCTACGGTTACAAAAGTTCCTAAGTAGAACCAAATTGCTACATATAAATGGCGTTGTCTTCTTTGTAAGATTGTCCAAATCATGTTAGCTCCAAAAGCTACCCAAACTAATGCAATGGCTATATCAATTGGCCATTCTAATTCGGCATATTCTTTTGAAGTTGTATACCCTAACGGAAGCGTTATGGCTGCTGCAACAATTATTAACTGCCATCCCCAAAAGTTAAAGTTACTTAAAAAATTACTCGCCATACGCGCTTTCAGTAATCGTTGTAGTGAGTAGTAAACTCCTGCAAAAATGGCATTTCCTACGAATGCAAAAATTACTGCATTTGTGTGTAATGGTCTTAAACGCCCAAAACTTAACCACGAAATTCCGTCAGTTAAATTTGGGAATAAAAACATAAAAGCCAATAACAATCCTACTGAAAAACCTACTATTCCCCATAGTAAGGTTGCGTAGATGAATTTTTTTACGATCTTATTATCGTAATAAAATTGTTGCATTTCCATAATCTATTTGAATTTAATATCTATTGTTAATTGTTAGTTCTTTGTTTCTTCTTTTACCAGTTCATCATCAAACAACATGCGAACTGATGGCGTGTACGAGTCATCGTACTGCCCTTTTTTTACTGAAACAATAAATGCTATAAAGAAAATAATAGCCACTAAAATACTTAGTGATAGTAGTAAGTAAATAACGCTCATATCTTGCCTGATAATTATAGTTCAAAGGTAACTGTGAAGGTTTTCTTAAAATATGACTTTTGTCATGTTTGAGTTTTTTTTCAAAAAAAATAAAGAGAACGAAAAGTTCTCTTTATTTAAGTAATCTTTGTAAACCTCTTAGAAGATTTTTCTCTAAAATAGCATAACTACCATCTGATAGAAATAATTCTTTTATTTCTTCAAATAGTTTATTTACTTCTTCTTTACCGTAGTTTAATTTTTTGAGTGATTTATTAATTTTTTGAATGCTAGCATAGTCATTATCTTTTTCAAATTCTTTATGCATCTTCTTATACGTTTCTTGGTTTGTTCTTAAAGAAATGGCTTCGAGTTCTTCTTTTGTTTCTTTAAAATCTGCATTAATACAATAGATAAAAAGATAGGTGTGTAGCTCTTCCTTTGACCAATTTACTTCAAATGATTCCATAACTCCTGGTTTTTAGGTTCACTCAAATTTAATCATTTTTTTAGTAAAAACACAATAATACTCATTATAAAACACTAATTACCAACAAATTAAATAGTCATTGAAAATAATTTTGTTTCAGGCTGTTTTTCATGTAATTTTTTATCGAAAGCCATACAAATATTTCGCACATAAGGTCTTGCCTTTTCAGGAACTGTTAACTTTTTTCCTTCAATAGAAACCAATCCATCATCTATCATTTCTTCTAACTTTCCTATATGTGCTTCTACATTTTTTATCTGTAATTGCTCTTCTTCCCACGAAGTGGAGAAATGACACATAATATTTAAAATATGCTTTCTTATTATTAAGTCTTCTTCTGATAATATATGCCCTCTAAACACAGGGATTTCTCCTTCGTTCACAATTCTTTCGTATTCTTTTACAGTTTTTACATTTTGTGCAAATCCATACCAAGAATCAGAGATTGACGACATTCCTAAACCTACCATTAACTGTGTTTTATTAGCGGTGTATCCCATAAAGTTACGATGTAGTGTTTTTTCTTTGGTAGCTTTATATAAGCTATCAGTAGGTAATGCGAAATGATCCATTCCTATTTCTACATAGCCCATTTCGGCAAATAATTCTTTACCTATTTCATACAACTCGCGTTTTTCTTCATTTTTAGGCAAGTCATCTTCATTAAATCCACGTTGCCCTACTCCTTTTACCCATGGAACATGCGCGTAACTATAAAATGAAATTCTATCGGGTTCTAATTCTTTTGTTTTATTAATGGTATAAATTACGTTTTCTTTTGTTTGGAATGGAAGTCCAAATACTAAGTCGTGACTGATAGACGTGTAGCCTATTTCTTTTGCCCAATTGTGTACTTTTTCTACGTTTTCAAAAGGTTGTACTCTATGAATAGCTTCTTGTACTTTTGGATTATAATCTTGTACCCCAAAACTTACTCTTGTAAAACCTAAATTGTACAATGTTTGCAAGTGTTCTTTTGTAGTATTGTTTGGGTGCCCTTCAAAACTAAATTCGTGGTCTGGGTGTTTTTCAGCATTGATAAAAATTCCATCAATTAACCTTTTTAATTGTTTCTCTGAAAAGAATGTTGGCGTTCCCCCTCCTAAATGTATTTCTTTTATTATAGGTGTTTCGTCAACTAAATCAACATATAACTGCCACTCTTTTAAAACGGTTTCTATATACGGATCTTCCATTTCATGTCGTTTTGTAATATGCTTGTGACAAGCACAAAACGTACATAAACTCTCACAAAATGGTAAATGAATATATAAGCTAATTCCTTCTGAGGAATTGCTTTCTATAAACGAACGCTTAAAAGTTTCTATCCATTTTTCTTTTGAAAATGTTTCGTTATCCCAATATGGAACTGTTGGATAGCTTGTGTATCTAGGTCCTGGAATGTTATATTTTTGAATAAGTGAGTTCATGTTCTTGATAATGTTTTGTTTCATTCTTCAATAAAATCACTCTAACTGACATTACGCCAATTCTAGAGCAATTTCAATCATTTCTTTAAAGGTTTGTTCTCTTTCATCGGCTGTGGTTCTTTCTCCTGTGACCAAACTATCTGAAATGGTTAAAATTGATAATGCATTTACTTTATGCTTTGCTGCAACTGTATACAATCCGTTGGTTTCCATTTCAACGCACAACACACCATAATCTGCCCATTTTTTATAGCTTTCAAATTCATCTGCATAAAATTCATCTGAGCTTAAGATGTTTCCTGCTTTTAGTGGAATTCCTTTTTCTTTTGCTGCATCTACGGCTTTTTGAAACAACTCAAAACTTGCTGTTGGCGCAAAATCGGCTCCGTTAAAACGAATGGTATTTAATCCTGAATTGGTAGAAGCTGCCATAGCAATAACAATGTCTCGGATTTTTACTTCTTTTTGATACGACCCTGCAGAACCTACTCTTATTAAGTTTTTAACCCCATATTCATTAATTAATTCATGAGCATAAATTAAAGCAGAAGGAATTCCCATTCCTGTTCCTTGTACGGAAATCCGTTTTCCTTTATAGGTTCCAGTGAATCCTAACATACCTCGAACATCGTTATAACAAACTGGATTTTCCAAAAATGTTTCTGCAATCCATTTTGCACGCATAGGATCACCTGGTAATAAAACAGTTTCTGCTATTTCTCCTTTTTTTGCTTCTATGTGTATGCTCATTCTTTACTATTTTTAGGTTTTGAACTATTAAGATTCAGTTTTTTAATATTCGTTTTTATCAGAAACACCGCTAGTTACTAAAGCTACTCCTGAAGAGGTTCCTAAACGAGTTACTCCATTTTCTATATACTTCCTAGCTGTTTCTATATCTCTAATACCTCCAGCTGATTTAATTTGAGCTTTTCCATCTACAACACTATCCATTATTGCAACGTCTTCAAAGGTTGCTCCTCCAGTACCAAAACCTGTAGAAGTTTTTACAAAATCAGCACCAGCTTCAACAGCCAATTTACTTGCTACTTTAATTTGCTCTTTTGATAAATAACAGTTTTCAAAAATCACTTTTAATATAGCATCTCCAATAGCTTCTTTTATTAATCGAATTTCGTTTTCTACATAATCTTCATCTCCTTCTAACAACTTGCCTATATTAATAACCATATCTATTTCTGAAGCTCCATTTTTTATACAGTTTTTTGCTTCAAAAACTTTAGTTTCTGTAGTCATTGCTCCTAATGGAAAACCTATTACTGCTGCTACTTTTACATCAGAACCTTTTAATTCTTTAGTTGCTAACTCTACATTACATCCATTTACACAAACTGCATAAAAGTCATACTCTTTAGCTTCATTACATAGTTTTATAATATCAGTTTTTGTAGCTGTGGCTTTTAGTAGCGTATGATCTATATATTTATTAATCTGCATCTTTTTATTTTATTTTTCTTCCTAAAATATTGGTAGCTATAGTTGTAAACACTACCACACTAATTGAACTCAACGGCATTAAAATTGCGGCTATTACTGGCATTAATTGACCAGTTACTGCAAAATAAAGCCCTACAATATTGTACATTAAAGATAATAAAAAGCAATACTTAATAATTTTTATTGCTTTTTGTGATGCTTTAATATAATTGCCTATCTCACTAAATTTTGTAGCATCTAAAATAGCATCACAAGCAGGAGAAAATACATTTATATTTTCTGATAACGCTACCCCTACATTACTTTGCGCTAGCGCTCCTGCATCGTTTAATCCATCACCTATCATTAATACACTTTTCTTTTTCTCTTGTAATTCTTCTACGTAGTGTAATTTATCTTGTGGTTTTTGATTGAATAAAAATGTAGTTTCCTTTGGTAATAACTCTTCTAAAAATTTCTTTTCTCCTTCATTATCTCCTGAAACTACTGATAGACTATATTTTTTAGTTAAGTTAGAAAACAACTCTTTAACTCCTTTTCTATAAGCATTCTTAAATACATACTTTCCTTTGTATTCATTATTTATACTAATATGAACAGAAGTGTCAAGATTTGCTTGTTCTTTTGCGTTTTTCACAAATGATGATGAGCCTATTTTTAAAGTTGTATGCTTATAACTTGCTTCAATTCCTTTTCCAACGTATTCTTGATAGCTTTCAACTGGTAACATTTCTTCTTCTAAAGAAGTGTATAACATTCTACTCAGTGGATGATTTGAAGATCTTAATGAACTTTTTAATATCGCTCTTTGAGTTTTATCTAAGTCTTCTCCTTCATACGTTATCGTATTCTCTTTATTAGTGGTAAGCGTGCCTGTTTTATCAAAAATAACTGAGTTTACAGCTGCTAACTGTTCTACGACTGTAGCATTTTTTAAATAGAACTTCTTTCTTCCAAAAATTCGTAAAATATTCCCTAAAGTAAACGGTGCTGCTAATGCTATTGCACATGGACAAGCTATAATAAGTACTGATGTGAATACGTTTAATGCTACACTTGAATCATAATACAACCAAAAAGCTGTAGACAAAAACGCTATAGACAGTACAGTTATGGTAAAGTTTTTACTGATTTTATCTGTTAAGGTTTTAAATGATGAGTTTTTATCTTTTTGAAATATATCGTTACTCCATAATTGTGTTAAATAACTCTGTGAAACTGAAGCTAGCACTTCCATTTCTATACTTCCTGACAGTTGCTTTCCTCCTGCAAATAACTTATCTCCTGACTTTTTATTTACAGGAATGGCTTCACCTGTAACAAAACTGTAATCAATTTTTGCTTCTCCGTTAATTAAAATTCCATCAACGGGTATTAGTTCTTGATTTCTAATTAAAAGTCTATCTCCTTTTTTTACATCATAGATTTGTGTGTTCTCTTCTTTTTTATCCGTTGTTATTTTAGTTACTGCAATTGGGAAGTATGACTTATAATCGCGTTCAAATGAAAGAAAGTTATAGGTCTTTTGCTGAAAAAATTTCCCTAGCAATAAAAAGAACACCAATCCTGTTAAGCTATCAAAAAAACCTGTTCCTAAATCAAGAATTATTTCTGCTGTACTTCGCACGAATAATACTAAGATTCCTAAAGCAATAGGAACGTCAATATTCAAAATTTTTGAACGAAGTCCTTTATAAGCTGAGATAAAATAATCCTGTCCTGCATAAAAAACTACTGGGAGGGAAAATATAAACATTAACCAACGGAAGATTCCTTTGTATTGTTCTAACCAATATTCTGATACTTCAAAGTATTCTGGAAACGACAAGAACATCACATTTCCAAAGGCAAAACCTGCTATTCCTAATTTATAAATTAAACTACGGTCTACTTTCTTTTTACCTACCTCGTAATCCTCAAGACTTATATAAGGTTCATATCCTATAGAACTTAGTAACAATACTATTTCTTTAAGTGATGCTTTTTCTGAATTAAAGGTGATTCGTACTGTTTTCTTAGGAAAATTAACTTGTGATGAAGACACATACTCTTGTAGTTTGTGTAAATTTTCTAATACCCAGATACATGAGCTACAATGTATATGTGGAATATATAAATTTACTACTTGTACATTACCATCGTTAAACTCTAATAGTTTATCTACAATGGATTCATTATCCAAGAAATCATATTTTCCTTGTATCTCTTCAGGTATTGCTCCTGGGTTGTTTTGAAAATCGTAATAACAAGTTAAATCGTTCTCTGAAAAAATTTCATAAACTGTTTTACACCCATTACAGCAGAAAAATTTATCCTCTATTGTAATTGTTTTTGTGTCGCACTCGTTACCACAATGAAAACATGTTGTGCTTTCCATATTTACTCTTTTGCCTAGTACAAATGTCCGATAAGATATTAAATAAAAACATGATAATTGTCAGGTTTTCCGTATATTTGAGTAGTAAAAAAAGGGCATATCTATGAGCAAGTGTGAGCAATGTATCATTCGAGAATTTAATTCTTTGAAGGCTTTAACCAAAGATGAATTGATAAGAATTACTGGGTGTAAAACGTCTAAAAAAATAAAAAAAGGTGAAGTTCTTTTTGATGAAGGCGAATACATTAATGGTGTTTTTTGTGTTAAAGATGGTGTTTGTAAAGTGTCTAAAATGAGTGATAATGGTAGAGACCAAATTATTCACTTAATAAGAAAAGGTGATATTTTAGGTGAGCGTAGTTTAATAAACAATGAGGCTTCAAACTTAAAAGCTATTGCCGTGAATGATATGGAGGTTTGCTTTATTCCTAAAGAAGAAATTCTTAGAGATTTAGAAAACAATTCTAACTTTTCTATGGATGTTTTAAAGAAAATGGCCAATTCTTTAAAGAAAGCTGATGATGTTATTGTAGATATGGCTCAAAAGACTGTTAAACAACGTTTGGCTGCCACTCTATTATTACTAGACTCAAAGTTTGATAAAAACGAAAATGGCTCTATAAATATTAATTTATCAAGAGAAGATATAGCTAATATTATAGGTACAGCAACTGAAAGTGCTATTCGTTTACTTTCTGAATTTAAAAAGAAAAAACTAATCGATTTAAAAGGTAAAGAAATTTTTATAACTGATGTGAAAGCTCTAAAAGAACTTTCTGAAGGTTTTTAAACCTTATTAATATTATTACAAACAAAAAAATCGTCTAAATAGACGATTTTTTTGTTTTAAGCTTCACCTGTGGTTCCTCCAAAATTCATTGGAATTGGTGGTTGCTCATAATCTTTTATTTCTCCATGAGCTTGTTCAAACTTACGAATATTGTCTGCTAAAGCTTTTGATAAACGTTTTGCATGTTGTGGAGTTAAAATAATTCTTGATTTTACTTTTGCTTTAGGAACTCCTGGCATAATATTTATAAAATCAACAATAAACTCTGATACAGAATGGTTTATGATAGCTAAATTACTATAAGTTCCTTCTGCTATTTCTTGATCTAACTCTATATTTAATTGTGGTTCTTTCTTATTATCTTCCATAATTAAGTCTCTTAATATTATTTAGTTAAAAAATAAGGGTTTAGAGTTCTAAGAACTCTAAACCCTTGATATTATTTATAAACTTAAGTTTTTATAAACTTTGTTCAATCTCATCCTTAGGTCCAACTACTATATCTTCGTAAGCTCTCATTCCTGTACCTGCTGGTATACGTTTACCAACAATTACATTTTCTTTTAATCCTTCTAAGGTATCAATTTTACCGTTTACAGCAGCTTCATTTAATACTTTAGTTGTTTCCTGGAATGATGCAGCTGAGATAAATGACTTCGTTTGTAACGATGCTCTTGTAATACCTTGTAATACTTGCTCAGCTGTTGCTGGTTGTGCATCACGTGCTACTACTAAGTTTTTATCTTCTCTACGTAATAAAGAGTTTTCATCTCTTAATTGACGAGCTGTAACTATTTGTCCTGGTTTTAAGTTTGCAGAGTCTCCAGCGTCTTCAACAACTTTCATTCCGTAAATAGCGTCATTTTCTTTGATGAAATCAGTTTTATGAACTAATTGATTTTCTAAGAATAAAGTATCTCCTGAATCAATAATTCTAACTTTACGCATCATTTGACGTACTACTACTTCGAAATGCTTGTCATTAATTTTTACCCCTTGTAAACGATATACTTCTTGAATTTCGTTTACTAAGTATTCTTGAACTGCTGAAGGTCCTTTAATATTTAAAATATCAATAGGAGTAATTGCTCCATCAGATAATGGCATTCCTGCTTTAATAAAGTCGTTTTCTTGAACTAAGATTTGATTAGATAACTTAATTAAGTATTTCTTAATCTCTCCTGTTTTAGATTCGATAATAATTTCACGGTTACCTCGCTTAATTTTACCAAATGACACAACTCCATCAATTTGTGCTACTACAGCTGGATTAGAAGGGTTACGTGCTTCGAATAACTCTGTTACACGTGGTAAACCTCCTGTAATATCTCCTGCTTTACCAGACTTACGAGGAATCTTAACTAATGTTTTACCTGACTCTACTTTATCTCCATCACTTACCATTAAGTGTGCTCCTACTGGTAAACTGTACGAACGTAAAGCATTACCATCAGCATCCTCAATAATTAATGAAGGAATAATTTTCTTGTTTTTAGAATCAGTAATTACTTTTTCTTGGAAACCTGTTTGTTCATCAATTTCTACAGAGAAGTTAATTCCTTGTTCTAAATTGTCAAACTTAACTTTTCCTCCAAACTCAGAAACAATAACTCCGTTAAATGGATCCCATTGACATACTGCATCTCCTTTCTTTATTGTCTTTCTATCTTTATCAAAGATGATAGAACCGTAAGGAATAATGTTAGTACTTAATACAATTCCTGTTTTCTTATCGGTAATTTTGATTTCTGCAGTACGAGAAATAACGATATCTACTTCTTCTCCTGCTGTATCTTTACCTTTTACAGTACGTAAGTCATCAATTGTTACAGCTCCATCGAATTTAGAAATTAGCTTGTTATCTTCTGAGATGTTTCCTGCTACCCCTCCAACGTGGAATGTACGTAATGTTAACTGTGTACCTGGTTCTCCAATAGACTGTGCTGCAATTACACCAACTGCTTCACCTCTTTGAACTTTTTTACCAGTAGATAAACTTTGTCCGTAACATTTTTCACATATTCCTCTTTCAGATTCACATGTTAATGCTGAACGTACTTCTACTTTATCTACTCCTGAAGCTTCAATTTTATCTGCTAAAACTGGAGTAATTAACTCACCTGCTTCAACTAATAATTCATCAGATGCTGGTGCGTAAACATCATATAATGCAGTACGACCTGTAATTCTTTCACTTAAAGGTTCAACGATTTCATCGTTTTTCTTTAATGGAGAAACTTCTAATCCTCTTAATGTACCACAATCTTCTTCGTTAACGATTACATCTTGAGATACATCTACTAAACGACGTGTTAAATATCCTGCATCGGCTGTTTTTAATGCGGTATCGGCAAGACCTTTACGTGCACCGTGCGTTGAGATAAAGTATTCTAAAATTGATAAACCTTCTTTAAAGTTCGATAAAATTGGGTTTTCAATAATTTCTCCACCTCCTGCAGTCGATTTTTTAGGTTTTGCCATTAATCCACGCATACCTGTTAACTGACGAATCTGCTCTTTCGATCCACGTGCTCCAGAATCTAACATCATAAATACAGAGTTAAATCCTTGTTGATCTTCACGTAAGCGCTTCATTGATAATTCAGTTAATCTATTATTAGTAGATCCCCAAACATCAATTACCTGGTTGTAACGCTCTTTTTGCGTTAACATACCCATGTTATAGTTCATAACGATTCCATCCACTTCTTTGTTAGCTTCAGCAATCATTGTATGTTTTTCTTCAGGAATAATGATATCTCCTAATGAGAACGATAAACCTCCTTGGAAGGCAAACGTATACCCCATACCTTTAATATCATCTAAGAATTTACCTATAGATGGAATATCTGTTACTTTTAAGATATTTCCAATAATTCCACGTAACGATTTCTTTGTTAATACCTCATTAATATATCCTGCCTGCTCTGGTACTACTTCATTAAATAATACTCTACCTACAGTAGTTTCAATTATTTGAGTTACTAACTCTCCGTTTTCGTTGAAATCTTTGGTTCTTACTTTTATTCCAGCATTTAAGTCTACTCTGTCTTCATTATAAGCAATAGTAACTTCTTCTGGAGAATAGAAAGTTAATCCTTCACCCTTAATAGGCACTTCTGGAGTTGACTTTCTTTCTTTTGTCATATAGTATAACCCTAAAACCATATCCTGAGACGGTACCGTAATTGGTGCTCCGTTTGCAGGGTTTAAGATATTATGAGAAGCTAACATTAATAACTGCGCTTCTAAAATAGCTTCTGGTCCTAATGGTAAGTGAACCGCCATTTGATCCCCATCGAAATCGGCGTTAAATGCCGTACATACTAATGGGTGTAAACGAATTGCCTTTCCTTCGATTAATTTTGGTTGGAAAGCTTGAATACCTAAACGGTGTAAGGTAGGGGCACGGTTTAATAAAACTGGATGTCCTTTAATTACATTTTCTAAGATATCCCAAACAACTGGTTCTTTTCTATCTATTATTTTCTTTGCAGACTTTACTGTCTTAACAATTCCTCTTTCGATTAACTTACGAATAACAAAAGGTTTGTATAATTCAGCTGCCATATCTTTTGGCAATCCACATTCGTATAATTTTAATTCTGGTCCAACAACAATTACCGAACGTGCAGAGTAATCAACACGCTTACCTAATAAGTTTTGACGGAAACGACCTTGTTTACCTTTTAAACTATCAGATAATGATTTTAATGGTCTGTTAGACTCTGTTTTTACTGCAGATGATTTACGTGTGTTATCAAATAATGAATCTACTGATTCTTGTAACATACGTTTCTCATTACGTAAAATTACTTCTGGTGCTTTAATTTCCATTAATCGCTTCAAACGATTGTTACGGATAATTACACGACGATATAAATCATTTAAATCAGATGTTGCGAAACGACCTCCATCTAATGGTACTAATGGACGTAATTCTGGTGGAATAACCGGAACTACTTTCATTATCATCCATTCTGGATTATTCTCTCTATTTTTTTGAGAGTCTCTAAATGCTTCAACAACATTTAAACGTTTTAATGCTTCGTTTTTACGTTGCTTAGAAGTTTCAGTATTTGCTTTATGACGTAACTGATATGATAACTCGTCTAAATCGATTCTTTCTAATAAATCAATTAAACACTCTGCTCCCATTTTAGCGATAAACTTATTAGGATCAGAATCTTCTAAGTACATATTTTCCTGTGGAAGTTCATCTACGATATCTAAATACTCTTCCTCAGTTAAGAAGTCCATTTTTTGTAATGGCTCTCCTTCAGCATTTTTAGCAATACCTGGCTGAATTACTACGTAACGTTCGTAGTAAATAATCATATCTAACTTCTTAGATGGTAACCCTAAAAGGTATCCCATTTTGTTAGGTAATGATCTAAAGTACCAGATATGTGCTACTGGTACTACTAAGTTAATATGACCTACTCTATCTCTACGTACTTTTTTCTCAGTAACTTCAACACCACAACGGTCACAAACGATACCTTTATATCGAATTCTTTTATATTTACCACACGCACACTCATAGTCTTTTACAGGACCAAAGATACGCTCACAAAATAACCCATCTCTTTCTGGTTTGTGTGTACGGTAGTTTATAGTTTCTGGTTTTAACACCTCTCCTTTAGAAGCCTCTAAAATAGACTCAGGTGATGCTAAACCTATTGAAATTTTGTTAAACTTCTTAACAGTGTATTTTTCGTTTTTTCTTGCCATGATAATGGATTCGAATTAAAAATAAATGTCTTATAATAAGACTGATATTGAAAAAATGATTTGCCTCAGAGCTGTTGCTCTGAGACATTTCACTGTGATTATTCTTCTAACTTAACGTCTAATCCTAAACCTTTAAGTTCGTGCATTAATACGTTAAATGATTCTGGTAAACCTGGTTCTGGCATTGCTTCTCCTTTAACGATAGACTCGTAAGTTTTTGCTCTACCTAATACATCATCAGACTTAACAGTTAAGATTTCACGTAAGATACTTGATGCACCATATGCTTCAAGTGCCCAAACTTCCATCTCACCAAAACGCTGACCTCCAAACTGAGCTTTACCTCCTAATGGTTGCTGAGTAATTAATGAGTAAGGTCCAATAGAACGCGCGTGCATCTTATCTTCAATCATGTGACCTAACTTAATCATATAAATTACCCCTACCGTTGCTGGCTGATCAAAACGTTTACCTGTACCTCCATCATATAAATATGTATGTCCGTAACGTGGAATTCCTGCTTCATCTGTTAAAGCATTAATTTGATCTATTTTAGCACCATCAAAAATAGGTGTCGCATATTTTTGACCTAATTTTTGACCTGCCCATCCAAGAACAGTTTCATAAATCTGACCAATATTCATACGAGATGGTACCCCTAATGGATTTAATACGATATCTACTGGTGTTCCGTCTTCTAAGAAAGGCATATCTTCTTGACGTACAATACGTGCAACAATACCTTTGTTTCCGTGACGTCCCGCCATCTTATCACCAACTTTTAACTTACGTTTCTTAGCTACGTATATTTTAGCAAGTTTTAAGATTCCTGCTGGTAATTCGTCTCCTACAGAAATTGTAAACTTCTCACGACGTAAAACTCCTTGTAAGTCGTTTACTTTAATCTTATAGTTATGAACTAACTCTACAACTAATTGATTTAAGTCTTTATCGGTAGTCCAAGTTCCACTTAAATGTGTAAAGTCTTCAACAGAGTTTAACATTTTTTGTGTGAACTTTTTACCTTTTGGTAATACTTCTTCTCCTAAATCATTAAACACTCCTTGAGAAGTTTTACCTGATACTAAGTTGAATAATTTCTCAACTAAAACATCTTTTAACTCTTCAAATTTAGATACATAAGATGCTTCTAAAGCTGCAATTGCTTCTTTATCACGAGCACGCTTATTCTTATCTTTTACTGCGCGTTTGAATAATTTTTTATTAATTACAACACCTCTTAATGATGGAGAAGCTTTTAATGATGCATCTTTTACATCACCTGCTTTATCACCAAAGATAGCACGTAATAATTTTTCTTCTGGAGTTGGATCAGATTCTCCTTTTGGTGTAATCTTACCAATTAAGATATCACCTGGATTTACTTCTGCTCCAATACGAATCATTCCATTTTCATCTAAGTCTTTTGTAGCCTCTTCAGAAACGTTAGGAATATCGTTTGTTAATTCTTCAGCTCCTAATTTCGTATCACGAACATCTAATGAATATTCATCAATATGAATAGAAGTAAAAATATCTTCACGAACTACTTTTTCAGAAATCACAATCGCATCCTCAAAGTTATACCCTTTCCAAGGCATAAAGGCTACTTTCATGTTTCTACCTAAAGCTAATTCTCCTTTTTGTGTTGCATATCCTTCACAAAGCACTTGACCTTCTTCAACTCTATCACCAACTTTTACAATTGGTTTTAGGTTTATGTTAGTACCTTGGTTAGTTTTTCTAAACTTAATTAAGTTATATGATATTTCGTCAGAATCAAAGCTTACCATACGCTCTTCTTCTGTTCTATCATACTTAATTGTTATTTTATTTGCATCTACATACTCTACAGTACCTGCTCCTTCAGCGTTGATTAAGATACGAGAGTCTTTTGCTACTCTACGCTCTAAACCTGTACCTACGATTGGAGATTCTGGACGTAATAATGGAACTGCTTGACGCATCATGTTTGATCCCATCAATGCACGGTTCGCATCATCATGTTCTAAGAAAGGAATTAACGATGCTGAAATCGAAGCAATTTGGTTTGGAGCAACGTCCATATAGTTAATTGCTTCAGGACTTTCAACTGGGAAATCACCTTCTTCACGTGCAATTACTCTATCTCTTTCTATCTTACCATCTTCTGCTATTGGTAAATTAGATTGAGCAATCTTCATTCCTTCTTCCTCTTCTGCACTTAAATAAATAGGCTCTTCTCCTAAAACACTTCCTTCTTCTACTTTCTTATATGGTGTTTCAATGAATCCCATATTATTTACTTTAGCATAAACAGCTAAAGAAGAAATAAGTCCAATGTTTGGTCCTTCAGGTGTTTCAATAGGGCATAAACGACCATAGTGTGTATAGTGAACGTCACGAACCTCGAAACCTGCTCTTTCACGTGATAAACCTCCAGGTCCTAATGCCGATAAACGACGCTTGTGAGTAATCTCTGCTAATGGGTTGGTTTGATCCATGAACTGAGATAACTGGTTGGTACCAAAGAAAGAGTTAATTACTGAAGATAAAGTCTTAGCGTTAATTAAGTCGATTGGAGTAAATACTTCATTATCACGAACATTCATTCTTTCACGAATTGTACGTGCCATACGAGCTAAACCTACACCAAATTGACCTGCTAATTGCTCTCCAACAGTTCTAACACGACGGTTAGATAAGTGATCGATATCATCTACTTCAGCTTTTGAATTGATTAACTCAATTAAATACTTAATAATTGTAATGATATCGTTCTTAGTTAATACCTTTTGATCTAAATCTTCATTTAACTGAAGTTTAGTATTCATTCTAAAACGTCCTACCTCACCTAAGCTATAACGTTGCTCTGAGAAGAATAATTTTTCAATAATTCCTCTTGCAGTTTCCTCGTCTGGCGGTTCAGCATTACGTAATTGTCTATATACGTGCTCTACAGCTTCTTTTTCAGAGTTTGTAGGGTCTTTTTGTAATGTATTATGAATGATGGCATAATCTGCTTGCTGGTTGTCTTCTTTATGTAATAATACAGTTTTAGCTCCAGATTCAATTATTTCATCAATATGTTCTTTTTCTATAATAGTATCACGGTCGAAAATAATTTCGTTACGTTCAATAGATACAACTTCTCCTGTATCTTCATCTACGAAATCTTCGTGCCAAGTTTTTAATACTCTTGCTGCTAATTTACGCCCTAATACTTTCTTTAATCCAGCTTTAGAAACTTTTACTTCTTCTGCTAAATCAAAGATTTCTAAAATATCTTTATCTCTTTCAAAACCTATGGCTCTGAATAACGTTGTTACTGGTAATTTTTTCTTTCTATCAATATAAGCATACATTACTTGATTGATATCTGTAGCAAATTCAATCCAAGAACCTTTAAATGGAATTACTCTTGCTGAGTATAATTTGGTTCCGTTAGCGTGGAAAGATTGCCCAAAGAATACACCTGGTGAACGGTGTAATTGTGACACAACAACTCTTTCTGCACCATTTATAATAAAGGTACCAGAGTTTGTCATATAAGGAATTGTACCTAAATAAACATCTTGAACGATTGTTTCGAAATCTTCGTGTTCTGGATCGGTACAATATAATTTTAAACGTGCTTTTAGAGGTACACTGTGAGTTAATCCACGTTCAATACATTCTTGAATGCTGTATCTTGGTGGATCTACAAAGTAGTCTAAAAATTCTAATACAAATTGATTACGTGTATCTGTAATCGGGAAGTTATCCATGAAAGTTTTATACAAACCTTCTTCTCCTCGCTCTTCAGCTTTAGTTTGCAATTGGAAGAAATCTTGGAAAGATTTTACCTGAATATCTAAAAAATCTGGATAATCAGCTCCTAACTGCGATGACGCGAAGTTAATTCTTTCAGTAGTATTTATCGTTGCCAAAAGAGATGCTATTTTTAATTAAAAATATTATTTTTGAAACTTAACAGTTTCAATACTGCAATTTTAATTGCTGTTACTGATTAAAAATCAGCACTTTATAATCGTAAATTCACAATTCTGCAAATTGTGAAAAATAAAGAACGAATATATACACAAAATGGTTTAGGCCTAAAAACATAAGTTTTTAGTACCTAAACCTTTATTGTTTTTCCCGTTTTTTTATAATTCGGGAGTATAGCTTACTTAAGCTCTACCTCAGCTCCTGCTTCTTCTAAAGACTTCTTAAGACCTTCTGCCTCATCTTTAGATACAGCTTCTTTAATTGGTGCTGGTGCGCTATCTACAATACCTTTAGCTTCTTTTAATCCTAATCCAGTTAATTCTTTAACTAATTTTACAACTGCTAATTTAGAACCTCCTGCTGCTTTTAAGATTACATCAAACTCAGTTTTTTCTTCAGCTGCATCTCCACCACCTGCTGCTGGTCCTGCTACTGCTACTGCTGCTGCTGCTGGCTCAATACCATACTCTTCTTTTAAAATATCAGCTAATTCATTAACTTCTTTTACTGTTAAGTTAACTAATTGTTCTGCGAAATCTTTTAAATCTGCCATTTTAATTGTTTTTTAAAAATTTTATTTATTTAGTTTATTAGTGCGCGAAATTATTTTTCTGATAATGTCTTTAAGATACCTGATAACTTACCACCACCTGATTGTAATGCTGAAACAACATTCTTAGCAGGAGATTGTAATAAGGTAATAATATCTCCAATAAGTTCTTCTCTAGATTTGATGTTAACAAGAGCGTCTAATTGGTCATCTCCAATATAAACTGCTTCTTCAACATACGCTCCTTTTAATAAAGGACGATCTTTTGATTTTTTTCTGAACTCTTTGATAACTTTTGCTGGTGCATTAGCTGCCTCAGCAATTAACATTGAAGTATTTCCTTTTAATACATCTGGTAACTCTCCAAAATCTTTATCAGAAGCTTCCATTGCTTTTGAAAGCAATGTGTTTTTTACAACAGCCAATTGTACGTTTGCTTTAAAACAAGCTCTACGTAAGTTAGATGTAGTTGCTGCATCTAAACCAGAAATATCTGCTAAATAGATGGTACTTGTATCTGCTAATTGTGCTGTTAAATCTTGTATTACTTGTGATTTTTCCTCTCTAGTCATAATTAAAAAGTTTTAACTGCCTTACGATACAGATTTTACATCTATAGCAACACTAGGACTCATTGTAGAAGACATAAAGATGCTTTTAATATATGTTCCTTTTGCCGCTGTTGGCTTTAATTTAATTAATGTTTGTAATAACTCATTTGCATTTTCTTCAATCTTCGTAGCATCGAAAGACGCTTTTCCGATTGCAGCGTGTACAATACCAGTTTTATCTACTTTAAAGTCGATTTTACCAGCCTTTACTTCTTGTACTGCTTTTGCAACATCCATAGTTACTGTACCAGTTTTTGGGTTAGGCATTAAACCACGAGGACCTAATACACGTCCTAAAGGACCTAATTTACCCATTACACTTGGCATAGTAATAATAACGTCTACATCAGTCCATCCTCCTTTAATTTTTTGAAGATATTCATCTAATCCAACATAATCAGCACCAGCTTCTTTAGCTTCTGCTTCTTTATCTGGAGTAACTAATGCTAAAACTTTTACATCTTTACCTGTTCCGTGAGGTAATGTTACAACACCACGAACCATTTGATTAGCTTTACGAGGATCTACTCCTAAACGTACTGCTAAATCAACAGACGCATCAAATTTTACGTTTGTAATCTCTTTAACTAATGCTGATGCATCTTGTAAGCTATAAACTTTAGAGCTATCTACCTTAGCACGAGCTTCTTTTTGCTTTCTAGTAATTGCCATTTCTAAATATCTTTTAAAGTTTAAGCAGGTGCATCACCTGTTACTGTTAATCCCATAGAACGAGCAGTTCCAGCAATCATTCTCATTGCAGACTCAACTTCAAAGGCATTCATATCTACCATTTTGTCTTCTGCAATTCCACGAATTTGATCCCAAGAAACGCTTGCTACTTTTTTCCTATTAGGTTCTCCTGAACCTTTCTTAATTTTGGCCGCTTCTAATAATTGTACTGCGGCTGGTGGAGTTTTTACAACAAATTCAAATGATTTGTCTGTATAAACTGTAATAACAACAGGTAATACTTTACCTTGTTTGTCCTGTGTACGAGCATTAAACTGCTTACAGAACTCCATGATGTTAACACCGGCAGCACCTAAAGCGGGTCCAACTGGTGGCGACGGATTCGCTGCACCTCCCCTAACTTGTAGTTTAACTAATTTACTTACTTCTTTTGCCATTGTTTAAGATTTAACGATGTGTTTAAATTGGAAGCTTAAACACCATCTAAATATAGGTGTAACTATTATATTTTCTCTACTTGCATATAGTTTAACTCTAATGGTGTTTTTCTTCCAAAAATCTTAACCATTACTTCTAACTTACGCTTTTCTTCATTTACCTTTTCAACAGTTCCATCGAACCCATTGAAAGGACCATCAATTACTTTTACAGTTTCTCCTACTGTATAAGGAATTGCGATATTTTCATCTTTAACAGAAAGTTCATCTACTTTACCTAACATTCTGTTTACTTCTGACTTACGCATTGGTACTGGATCTCCTCCTTTTGTTTCACCTAAGAAACCAATAACTCCTGTTACTGATTTAATTACGTGAGGAACCTCTCCTGCTAAATTAGCTTCTACCATTACATAACCCGGAAAGTAAACTCTTTCTCTGTTAATTTTCTTTCCGTTTCTTACTTGAATAACTTTTTCTGTAGGAACAATTACTTGGTTCACAAAATCAGACAACCCATGACGAGCAATCTCAGTCTCGATATAAGTTTTTACCTTATTTTCTTGACCTCCAATAGCTCTAACCACATACCACTTCATCACCGAATCAGCCATCATTAAAACATTTTAAAGAAGTTATCTAACCCTGTTTGAAAAACCCAATCTATTCCAGCCACAACTAGAGCAAATACAATTGTAAATGCTGCTACTACGACAGTAGACTTTTGAGCTTCTTCACGAGAAATCCAAGTCATATTGGTATTTAATTCTTCAAAAGAATCTTTAATGTATTGTACAAAGTTACTCATATTTTATCCTTTTAACGAGTTGCAGTTTTCACCACAACTCGTTTTAGTTTTTTGCACGGGTTGAGAGACTCGAACTCCCGACACCTGGTTTTGGAGACCAGTGCTCTACCAACTGAGCTAAACCCGTATTTTAAAGGAGTCTCCCTCTTAAAAAGAGACTCCTTATACTTTATTATTAAACTATAATTAGTCTAAGATTTCAGTTACCTGACCAGCTCCTACTGTTCTACCTCCTTCACGGATAGCGAACTGTAAACCTGTGTTTAATGCGATAGGTTGGATTAAATCAACTGTAATAGTTAAGTTATCACCTGGCATTACCATTTCAACACCTTCTGGTAAGTTAATGTTACCTGTTACATCAGTTGTACGTACGTAGAACTGTGGACGGTAGTTGTTATGGAATGGAGTGTGACGTCCACCTTCTTCTTTCTTTAAGATATACACCTCAGCTTTAAACTTAGCGTGTGGAGTAATAGAACCTGGCTTACAGATTACCATTCCTCTCTTAATTTGAGTCTTTTCAATACCTCTTAATAAGATACCTGCGTTATCTCCAGCCTCACCTCTATCTAAGATTTGACGGAACATTTCGATACCAGTTACAGTAGATGTTAACTTTTCATCTCCCATACCGATAATCTCTACAGGATCTCCAGTATTTACGATACCAGTTTCGATACGTCCAGTTGCAACTGTACCACGACCAGTAATAGAGAATACATCTTCGATAGGCATTAAGAAATCTTTTTCAGTATCTCTTGGTGGCTCTTCGATCCAGTTATCAACAGCTTCCATTAATTCTAAAACTGTATCAACCCACTTTTGCTCTCCGTTTAATGCACCTAAAGCAGAACCAGCAATTACAGGACCATTATCTCCATCATACTCATAGAAAGATAATAAATCTCTTACTTCCATTTCTACTAATTCCAATAACTCCTCGTCATCAACCATATCAACTTTGTTTAAGAAAACAACGATACGTGGAATACCTACCTGACGACCTAATAAGATGTGCTCACGAGTTTGAGGCATAGGACCATCTGTAGCAGCTACTACTAAGATAGCTCCATCCATTTGTGCAGCACCAGTTACCATGTTCTTTACGTAATCGGCGTGACCTGGACAGTCAACGTGTGCGTAGTGACGGTTTGCTGTTGCATACTCTACGTGAGAAGAGTTAATTGTGATACCTCTTTCTTTTTCTTCTGGAGCGTTATCGATTTGATCAAAAGCTCTCTGCTCAGAAAATCCAGCATCTGCTAATACTTTAGTAATTGCAGCAGTTAAAGTAGTTTTACCGTGATCTACGTGACCAATAGTACCTACGTTTAAGTGCGGTTTCGAACGATCATAAGTTCCTTTTGCCATGATTATTAATTTTAATTCTTAGTTAAATATATTTAGTGTTATTTTTAAACTCTTGTCAAATAAACTCTAAAATAGAGCCAACAACGGGATTTGAACCCGTGACCTCATCCCTACCAAGGATGCGCTCTACCAACTGAGCTATGTCGGCAACGAATTTAGAGCGGGAGACCAGGTTCGAACTGGCGACATTCAGCTTGGAAGGCTGACGCTCTACCAACTGAGCTACTCCCGCAATAAAATTTTATTAAGATAGTGGGGAGAGCAGGATTCGAACCTGCGAAGTCGTAAGACAACGGAGTTACAGTCCGTCCCATTTGGCCGCTCTGGAATCTCCCCTAAACCTTAAATAGTATTTTAATGAACTTTTATTTTTTTTAGAGCCGATGGAGGGACTCGAACCCACGACCTGCTGATTACAAATCAGCTGCTCTAGCCAGCTGAGCTACATCGGCTTTTGCTATAAAAAAACAATCCGCTATTTCTAACGGACTGCAAATGTAAAAAGTAATTTTTAATTTTTAAAACTTTTTTAATTATTTTTTATTGTTTTTATGACACTAAGGCATCCTTTGATTTTTCTTTTGATTTTTGTAACTGTCGTTTTAAAGATTCAACAGATACACTAATCCCTTCTTCAAAGGTTTTAGTTTGCTTTTTTACGATTAATTCATTTCCAGGTATGTTAATTTTTACTTCAGTTATTTTATTTTCTTTTTCACTCGTTTTTTGCACTTTCAAAAAAACTTCTGCATCAACGATCTTATCATGAAACTTTTCTAATCCCCCTACTTTTTTCTCAATGAAGTCTATTAATTTTTTGTCTGCTGAGAAATTTACTGATTGCGTGAATACCTTCATAATTCTTCGATCTTTTAAGTTGACTCTCTAGGATGAGCCTTGTTATACACTTTTTTTATTTGCTCCAAGCTATTGTGCGTATACACTTGGGTAGAGGCTAAACTTGAATGTCCTAGCAATTCTTTAACCGAATTTAACGACGCACCGTTATTAAGTAAATGTGTCGCAAAAGCATGCCTTAATATATGAGGGCTTTTTTTTGCTTTTGTTGACACCCTACTAAAGTACAAATTTATTATTCGGTAAACAAGGGTTTCATAAATTTTAACTCCTTTTTTAGTTATAAAAAGCACCTCCATATCCGCCTCTTTAACCTCTCTTTTTTGCCTTAAATATTCCTGTAAAGTTTTATATACCGATGGCAAGATTGTTACATACCTTTCTTTATTTCTTTTACCTAATACTTTTATTGTTTTACTAGTGTGATCTATATCTTTTTCTTTAACATTTATTAACTCAACCCTTCTCATCCCTGTTGAATACAACATTTCGACAATCAATCGATCTCTTACTGATTCAAAATCGGAACCTTCTCTTATTAATTCTAAAACTTCTTTTACTTCGTTTTGATCAAAAGGTGTTTGGATTTTCTTTTGAACTTTTAACGCTTTATGACTTGATAGTGGATTCGTTTCTATTTCACCTATTTTTTGTAAAAACTTATAGAAGGTTTTTAAAGAACTTATCTTCCTGTTAACACTTCTATTTGATATATTATTATTAACCAAACTAACTATCCATGTTCTAATTTGATTGTAATGAACATTCTCTAAATCCACTTGATCAAACTCAACCTCACAAAAATCTTTAAATGCGATTAAGTCTGTTTTATATGCTTGAATTGTATTTTTTGAATATTTTTTCTCAAATTCTAAATATTCCAAGAAAGCTTCTATCAGCATTATTAACTTTATTTATTAATTGAAGATACAAAAAAAACCTGTATTGATATCAATACAGGTTTTTATACTTTTTTTAGGATTATTACTATCCTACTTCTTCTTGAGTTCTTAATCTCTGAACGTAAGATGCTTTAATCATTTGAGCACGTTTTGCTACAGATGGCTTAGTAAATTGCTTTCTGTTACGTAATTGCTTCATCGTTTTTGTACGATCAAATTTACGCTTATAACGTTTTAACGCTCTATCGATATTCTCTCCTTCTTTAACTGGAATGATTAACATATTTTTGCACCTCCTTTCATCGTAGAATCTATATCTTTTTAAAAACTGACAACAAACAGTATATCAGCTATTTATATTATTTTATTTGATTTTGGACGGCAAAGATACAAAGTATTCTTTAAAATAAAATTATTTTTCCTCTTTTTAGTTAAAAAACAGTTGAAATAAAAAATCCTGCATTTGCAGGATTTTTCTTTCATCAACAGACTATGTTGCTGTATTTACTCTTTTTTTATCAATAATCATTTTTGCAAATATGGAAATATTATGTAGCTGGTCTATACTCCTTCTTATCAATCACCATTTTTGCAATAATCTCTTTTAATATTTCAGAGGTTCCTCCTCCAATTGGACCTAATCGGCTATCTCTTAATAAACGTGCCATTGGATATTCTTCCATATACCCATACCCTCCTAACAGTTGTAAAGCATCATATATAACCTCATCTGCCATTTTAGTTGATAGTAATTTACTCATACTAGCTTCTTTTACTACATAAATACCATCGTTTAAACGTTTTGCTATAGAATAGTTGTATTCTCTACACATATCTACTCTACTTGCCATTTCCGCTACTTTATGGCGTAAGGCTTGAAATTTATCTAATGTTTTCCCAAAAGCTTCACGTTCACTCATATATTGTACTACATAATCTACAGCATATTCAGCACGTGCATGAGCATTAATTCCCATAACCAAACGCTCTAATGCAAAGTGTTGCATAATATAGGGAAATCCTTTCCCTTCTTCTCCCATTAAGTTTTCAGCAGGTATCACTACATTATCAAATGCTATTTCAGCAGTATCTGAAGCTCTCCAACCTAATTTATCTAACTTGGTCGATGATATCCCTGGAGTATCTCTATCAACAATAAAAATACTCATTCCTTTATGTTTATCTTCTGGATTTGTTTTGGCTGCCACTACTAGATAATCAGAATACACTCCGTTTGTAATAAAGGTTTTTGATCCGTTAACTACATAAGTGTCTCCTTTTTTTATTGCTGTAGTACGCATTCCTGCTACATCACTTCCTCCAAAAGGTTCTGTGATACATAAACACCCTATCTTATCTCCTTCAATACTTGGTGTTAGGTATTCTCTTTTAATTCGATCGTCTCCTTCTTTATTAACATGAGTCATTGCTAAATATGCGTGTGCCCACATGTTCGCTGCAAAACCTCCTGAATTTATTTTCTGCAACTCTTCTAAAAAGATAACAGTATAAAAAAGGTCTAAACCTAATCCTCCATATTCTTCTGGCTGATTTAAACCAAAGTACCCCATTTCACCGAACTTCTTCCAGATAAAACGCTCTACCGTACCTTCTTTCTCCCATTTATCTATATGAGGAACTACCTCTTTTTGTAAAAAATCTCTAAAACTCTGACGAAAGGCTTCATGCTCTTCGGTAAAGTACATACTATTCATAGTGGTTTGTTTATTAAATTTTGTTGCTTGTTTATTTTGCTTCCAAATATAAGATTATTCTATCGTATTTATTTAACGGAAAATCTTTAATATTTCTTAATTCTGATATGTCTTGTAATTCTGCTACTTCATCTCGGTATTCAAAAATCTTTTTACATAACTCATAATTAATATATGGATTTTTCAACACCTCTTTAAATTTAGCTGTATTTACATTAACTTTTTTAATAGTTGGTTTTTCTATTACAGCAAAGGTTTGCATAACTCTATCTGCTATAACTTTATCTAAACCCCAAACTTCATATAATTGTTTAGAGTATGAGTATCCTTGTAATTTATTTCTATATTTTACTATTCGAGAGGATAACACTTCTCCTACTCCACTAATAGTCTCTAAATCTTGTTGAGTAGCTTTATTAATATCGTTTGTAGAAGTTTTATACTCTTTATTATACGAATGTATTTCAACTGAACTTGATTTGATTACACTTTTCTTCTTTTGATTTTCTTTTTTTACAACCCAATCTGGAAACTTAAAATACGGAGCTATTTTACCTAATAAACTATCCGATACTTTTGTTACTTGTTTAAAATCTTTAGCTGAGTTTATCCACTTGCCCTGTTTTCTATAATTATGTAATCTATCAATCTCTTCTACCGACATCCCTAATTGATAACCTTTAAAGTCTGTTATATAATTTGGATTGAATGGATATAGTTTTGGTTTCCTATTATCCTGTTCAATTCTTTTCAAACTATCAATACTGTTCTGAAAAGCTATCAACTCTTTTTTATTTAGATCATATATTCGTTCTGAAGAAAAATCTACACAAACATATACAACCTGTAAAACAACTATTGTTAACAGTAAAAAGAAAACCCCATTTCGTTGGCGTTTGTTATACCAGAAATGGGGTTTAAATATTTTCATTGACTCAGTGTTTTACATATGTTCTGTAACATCAACTGCACCATCTTCTATTGCTTCTTCTTTCTTATTGATTGCATTCATGTATTTAGACAGTTCTTTTTTAATTACTGGTGACAACATTACCACACCAATAATATTTGGAACTACCATTGCAAAAATCATTGCATCTGAAAAATTAATTACAGCTCCTAAACTAATAGACGCTCCAACAACTACAAAGAATAAAAATAAAATTTTATATACTAAATCTGTAATTTTTCCTTTACCAAATAAAAACTTCCAACCTTGCATACCATAATAAGACCATGATATCATAGTTGAAAAAGCAAAAAGGATTACTGCAATTGTTAAAATAACTGAAAAATGAGGAATTACCGAATCGAAAGCTACTGCGGTTATCTCTACCCCTTCCTTAATTTCAACTCCGTATTGCATAAACTGACCATCGAAATTGGTAATAATAATTACCAATGCTGTCATGGTACAAATAACAACAGTATCTACAAAAGGCTCTAACAAAGCAACAATACCTTCACTCGCAGGATACTTGGTACGAACTGCTGAGTGTGCAATTGCTGCTGAACCTACACCTGCTTCATTAGAGAACGCTCCTCTTCGAATACCTTGAATCATAACCCCAATTAAACCTCCCGCGATTCCTAATCCAGAAAACGCTCCTTCAAAAATTAACCCAAAAGCATCATCTATCAATGTAAAGTTTGCAAATAAAATGATCATAGCTGCTAAAACATAAATACCAGCCATAAAAGGGACTACTTTTTCAGTTACCGAAGCAATTCTTTTAATACCTCCAATAATTACTACTGCTACTAAAACAGCCATTACTAATCCAAAATATAACCCTGCATTAGAACCTGTCAAATCAAAAAGCTTAGTAAATTGAGCTGCAGCTTGATTAGCTTGAAACATATTTCCTCCCCCGAAAGAGCCTCCTATAACAAAAACAGCAAATAAGACTGCTAAAACCTTACCTAACTTGCCAGCTCCCTTTTCTTTAAGACCTTTTGTTAAATAATACATTGGACCTCCATATACTACTCCATCTTCATCTACATCTCTATACTTAACCCCTAAAGTACATTCGGCAAACTTAGAGGCCATCCCTAACAACCCTGCTAATATCATCCAAAATGTAGCCCCCGGACCTCCTATTGATAAGGCTACTGCCACTCCTGCAATATTTCCTAAACCTACTGTGGCAGATAGTGCTGCTGTTAAGGCCTGAAAGTGAGATACCTCACCTTCTGCTGAATCATCTCGAATGGTTTCAAAAATATCTCCTCCAGGAGTTTGATCTCCATATAGAGTATCTACCCCATGCTTTTCAATATCTTCATATTTCCCTCTTACAACTTGAATTGCAGTCTTAAAACCTACAAAATTGATAAACTTAAAATACAACGTAAAATACACCGCACCACCTACTAAAACGATTAACACCCAAGGTATTTTAAAGTTTTCTGAAAAAGGAATCTCATAAAATATCGCATCAACAAACCATCCTGTATAATCTTTAAAGATTGAATCTATTTTTTCTGTTGTACTTTCGGATGCGAAAGTGAACATTGGTGCTAAAGTAAAAAGCAACGTCAGTATTCTTTTATTCATGATTTGTATGATTAGATTTTTGAATTAGTAGCCCGCAATATCATAAAAAAATGTACTTACAACAAGTTTTCGTTGTTAAATATAGTTTTTACGTTAGTTTTTCTTTAAATCTTTGTAAATCTTCTTGAAATGATTTTGGATTTAAGTCTAGATACTTCTTTGTTCTTGTTAAATCAAAGCCAGTTATTACTGGGCGTTTAGCTCTTTGACTTAGAGTAGCTGTAGTAATTGGCTTTATTAGGCTTTTATTTAACTTAAAAACTTCTGCTATTTGTTGTGCTATTTCATAAATACTCAACAAAGTATTCGACGACACATTAAAGACTCCTAATGCTCTTTTATCAATTGAAAGCTTGCATGCTAACGCCAAATCTTCGACATAAGTTGGCATACGAAATTGATCATTTACAATCGTTATTTCTTTTCCCTCTTCCAACATTTTTTTTACCCACAATACTATATTACTACGAGACATATCGTATACTTTTCCATATACTAATATGGTGCGTAAAATAGTGTAATCTATTGTAGATTTTGTTAAAACCTCTTCTGATTTTAGTTTTGATATCCCGTAATGACTTAACGGGTTTGGGACATCAGTCTCTTTATATGGACCGTTTTTACCATCAAAAATAAAATCTGTAGAAATATGAATTAAATGACTATTATTTTCTTCTGCATAATTTTTTAGGTACTGAACGACACCTATATTCAATTCATCACAAGCCTCTTGATTTGTTTCACAAGCATCAACATTTGTCATTGCAGCTGTATTAACTATTACATCTGGCTTATACTCAGAAAGTTTTTTATAAATCAAATCTTCATTTGTAATATCAATTGATATATATTCAAAATCACTTCTTCCACTTCTATTTTCTCCTCTAGAAAAACCTATTACTTGGTATTTTTCTTTCTCTTCTAATAAAAGGTTTACTAAAGTTTGCCCAAGCAAACCATTACTTCCAGTTACAACAACTTTCTTCATTAAAAAATTCTTCTAAGCGTTTCTATTTGCTCTGGTCGTCCTAAAACGATTAAATTTCCACCTGCTTCTAATTTTACAGATGCTTCTGGATTGATGATATAGTCTTTATTTGGAGTACGATATCCAATTACTGTACATCCTGTCTTTTTTCTTAAATCTAAGTCTAAAATTGTCTTGTCAATATATTTTTCAGGTAGGCCATTAATAGCTACTTCTTCTAAATTTGCAGTAGTTTCTCCTTCTATAGTTAACCTATCAACAAACTCAATAACATCTGGAGTTACTACTAAAGACGCCATATGTGAACCTCCTAGCTTATCAGGCATTATCACATTATCTGCTCCTGCAATTTTTAGTTTACTATATGAAGTTTCTTTTGATGCTCTACTAATTACTTTACAATCTTTATTTAATTGTTTTGCTGTTAACACTACAAACAAGTTATCTGCATCAGAAGGTAAAGCAGTTATTAAATTCTTAGCATTCATAATACCTGCTCTCAATAATGTTTCGTCAAGCGTTGCATCTCCTTGAATAGTTAAAGCTCCTTTTTCATCTAATTGCCTCACTATTCCATCAAACTTTTCAACTATTACTACTTGCTTCTTGTAGTTTTTTAATTTTGAAATAGCTTGTTTACCATTTCTTCCATAACCACACACAATGGTATGTCCTTGTAACTGTTCTATTTTTTTTTGCACTTTTTTTACTTTTAGTTGATGGAAAAATTGTCCGCTAATTAAATATTCTGAAAATGAAGAAACCGCATAACCAAAAATAAACAAACTAGATATTATCAGTCCTATAGTAAATATTTTCTCTCCTGTACCAAAAGGATGTACCTCTCCGAAACCAATAGTACTAATGGTTATAATTGTCATATATAAGGCATCTATTAAAGAATACCCAAAAAACACTATATAACCTAACATTCCTATCGAAACAATCAATACAGAATAAATTATGGCTTTATATAACCTTGACTTAAATACGGTGTTTATCATAAATCGAAAACAGAAGTTCTTTTAGTGTAAATCATATCTTTTAATCTCAGTAAAAATGCCATAGTTAAATACAAACCAAAAGATAAACCTACTGTTACAAACGATATGTATATAAAAAACAAACGCACATTGGTAGCTCGCATACCTAAACGGTCTGCAAACCTAGAAGACACGTTAAAACCATGTCGTTCAAAAAAATGTCGTACAGAATGTATAAATTTCATTACACTATTTTTTTCAAGATATAAAAATTCTCATTTAAAATTAAATCTTTTTCTAACTTCACTTCATTATTATATTTTTCTGAAAGACTAAAATAATCTTGATGATTTAATAATTCATAGTTCTTATTCGTTCTATAAAAATCATCTTCTATTGTCTGCCAATCTGATGCTTCAGTTTTCACCATTTCTTTATTACAAAAATCGAGTAATTTTTTAAACCCTTTAGATTTTTTTAAATCTTTTTGAAATGAAGCACTTCCTATATAATCTCCTTTTCTTTGTAACATCGAGAAGAAATCAAAAAGCTTATCGGTATCTTTTCTTGATAAAAAGAACAATACTCCTTCTATTAAAACAAATGAGGTTTTATTTTTCTTGATTCGTTTTATTTTTTCTAGCAAAGTCCCTACATAATCCTTGCTAAAATCAACCCCTATAAAATGAATTGTTCTATTAGGTAATTCTCCATTCTTTTGAAATTCATTTACTCTCTCTTCCTTATAACTAATAATTTCTTCCTTATCAATTTCAATATTAATTATACTTTTATCCAACAAAAACGGATACATGCTAAAACCAGATCCAAAATTAATAACTACGGCTGGTTTTAACCTTTCTATCTCCTCTAGAAAAAACCTATTTCTTAAACAATGAGCTGAAACTTCTTCTTCACAAACGTTATTAAGATATTTTTTCACTAACTCGTCTGTCCGAGAGTTACTCCAAAGTCTCGCATATACATCTCTACTTAGCTCAGCATTTAAAGACCTAAATGTTGATGTAACAAACGCTGTTTCATGTATTTCTATTCCTAAACCACTCATTAATACGCAAGATACTATTTTCAACTTATTTGTTAACAATGGTTACTTCAAAATAAATTTGGTTTTGGTAACTTTGCTGTTTTTGGTAAAATCCTCACTTTGAAAGAACAAGAATACATAGAAGTTTACGGAGCACGCGCTCATAATTTAAAAAACATTGATGTTAAAATTCCTCGTGAAAAACTAGTTGTTATTACTGGTTTAAGTGGAAGTGGAAAATCTTCTTTGGCTTTTGACACCATTTATGCTGAGGGACAACGTCGTTATATTGAAACGTTTTCTGCTTATGCTCGTCAATTTTTAGGTGGATTGGAGCGTCCTGATGTTGATAAAATCGACGGACTTTCTCCTGTAATTTCTATTGAACAAAAAACCACCAATAAAAGTCCACGTTCTACAGTAGGTACTATTACTGAAATTTATGATTTTCTCCGTTTATTATTTTCTCGAGCAGCAGATGCTTACTCATACAACACAGGCGAGAAAATGGTTAGCTATTCTGACGAACAAATCAGAAATTTAATCTTAAAGGATTTTGACGGAAAGCGCATTGCTATTCTTGCACCTTTAATTAAATCGAGAAAAGGACATTATCGTGAATTATTCGAACAGATTTCTAAACAAGGTTTTGTTCGTGTTCGTGTGGATGGTGAAATTCGTGAGATTGAAAAAGGCATGAAACTCGATCGTTATAAAACACACGATATAGAAATGGTTATTGATCGTTTAGTTGTAAATAACACCGCAGAAAAACGTTTAGAAGAAACTATAAAAACTGCTTTATACACTGGCGACAATATCTTAATGGTGATTGATGTTGATGATGAAAAACCACGTTATTTTAGCCGTGAATTAATGTGTCCTACAACAGGGATTGCCTACCCTAATCCAGAACCAAATACTTTCTCTTTCAATTCACCAAAAGGGGCTTGCTCTCAGTGTAATGGACTAGGAATTACAAATGAAATAAATCATCAAAAAGTAATTCCAGACAGTAGTATTTCTATTAAAAATGGAGGAATTGCTCCACTAGGCGAACAAAAAAATAGTTGGATTTTCAAACAACTTCAAACTATTGCTGAACGCTATAGTTTTAAGTTAACCGACCCTATTAAAAGTATTCCAAAAGAAGCTATAGAAATTATTCTTCATGGTGGAAAAGAAAAGTTTGAAATACAATCAAAAACTGCTGGTGTTACCAGAAATTATGAAATTGATTTTGAAGGAATCATTGCCTTTATTGAAAATCAATACAAAAACTCAGAAAGCACTTCCATAAAACGTTGGGCTAAAGGTTTTATGGATGAAGTTTCTTGTTCTTCCTGTGATGGAAAGCGCTTAAAAAAAGAAGCACTTCATTTTAAAATTACCGATAAAAATATTAGTGACTTAGCGCAAATGGATGTGCTAGAATTAGCTAATTGGTTCAAGAATGTAGATAAAAAACTATCAGAAAAACAATTAACTATTGCCGCTGAAATTTTAAAAGAAATACGCACTCGAATTCAGTTTTTGTTAGATGTAGGACTAGATTATTTAACATTAGACCGTACATCAAAATCACTATCTGGTGGAGAAGCACAACGTATCCGACTTGCAACACAAATAGGTTCACAGCTAGTTGGTGTTTTATATATTTTAGATGAACCTAGTATTGGCTTACATCAACGCGATAACCAAAAATTAATTGATTCTCTAATCAAACTTCGTGATGTTGGTAATTCTGTTTTAGTGGTTGAACACGATGAAGACATGATTAAAAACGCTGACTTTGTCCTAGATATTGGCCCGGGCGCTGGCCGACATGGTGGAGAAATTGTTAGTGAAGGTAATTTTGACGATTTAAAAAGTCATGATACCCTTACTGCTGATTATTTATCTGGAAGAAAAGTAATTGAAGTTCCTAAAAAACGTCGTGAAGGAAACGGAAAAACAATTTCTTTAAAAGGTGCTTCTGGAAACAACTTAAAAAATGTTTCTATTGAGTTTCCTTTAGGTAAAATGATTTGTGTTACTGGTGTTTCAGGTAGTGGTAAATCTACTTTAATTAATGAAACCCTCTACCCTATTTTAAATACTCATATTTATCGAGCAGTAAAAAAACCAATGCCTTATAAAAAAATTGAAGGTTTAGAGCATATTGATAAAGTAATTGATATTGATCAATCTCCTATTGGTAGAACTCCTCGTTCAAACCCCGCTACTTATACTGGAGTGTTTAGCGAAATACGAAGTTTATTTGCAAAAACTCCAGAAGCTTCAATTCGAGGTTATAAACCAGGCCGTTTTAGTTTTAATGTAAAAGGAGGACGCTGTGAAACTTGTCAAGGAGGTGGTGTTCGTGTTATTGAAATGAATTTCTTACCAGATGTTCATGTAGAATGCGAAACCTGTCAAGGAAAACGTTTTAATCGAGAAACATTAGAAATTCGCTATAAAGGAAAATCTATTTCTGATATTTTAGAAATGACAATTAATGAAGCTACAGCATTTTTTGAGCATATCCCTAAGATATACAGAAAACTAAAAACAATTAAAGATGTTGGCTTAGGTTATATTACACTCGGACAACAATCTACTACTCTCTCTGGTGGTGAAGCACAACGTATTAAATTAGCTTCAGAGCTTTCAAAAAGAGATACTGGAAATACTTTTTATATTTTAGATGAACCAACTACTGGTCTTCATTTTGAAGACATTCGTGTATTAATGGATGTTTTAAATAAACTAGCAGATAAAGGAAATACTGTCTTAATAATTGAGCATAATTTAGATGTTATCAAACTAGCCGATTATATTATAGATATAGGTATGGAAGGTGGTAAAAAAGGCGGTAAAGTACTGACTTTTGGGACTCCTGAAGAGGTTTCTGAACACAAAAAAAGCTACACTGCGAAATTCCTAAAAAAAGAGTTAAAAAAATAAAATTACAACATTTCTCATTAATAGATAATTTATTTTATACATATTTTTTTTGATTTTAAATTAGTTTATATAAATTTATGAGCTGATTTTTTGAATAAAAGAATCAATTAAATAGTATTCCCCCCGAAATTATTTAAACATGAGAAAAGAAAAACAATCTGCCTTATTAGCAGATAATTGCCCGCTTATTTGCGAAACGTATAAGAATATAATATCTAAAATAGCTAGATTAAACCCAAATTTTAATTTTAACACGGACATTACATACAATTGTAATGGAGCTTACGATATTATAAAAAAGACAATTGAAAAAGAAACCTCTCTAAACTTTGTTGTTTTAGATTTAAAACTTTCACCTGCTAAGAACAGAAAAATTTTATCCGGTGAAGATTTAGGCCTTTTAATCAGGAAATTACTACCAAGTACAAAGCTTATTGTTTCAACTGATTGTAATGACAACTATAGAATTCACAATATATTTAAAAGCTTAAATCCTGAAGGTTTTCTTGTTAAAAGTGATTTAACTTCAAAAGAGTTAAAAAACGCTATAAAGAATGTGACAAACAATATTCCTTATTATAGTAAAACTGTTTTAAGCCTTTTGAGAAAAGAAGTTTCTAATAACTTCTCTATTGATTCAATAGACCGACAAATTCTATATGAACTTTCATTAGGTTCTAAAATGAAAGACATGCCTAATTACATACCACTTTCTGCAGCTAGTATTGAAAAACGAAAACGACATTTAAAGAAAATATTCAATGTTAAAGCTAAAGGAGACAGAGAGTTAATATTAGTAGCCAAAGAAAAAGGATTCATTTAAAAAAATAAAAAACTACGGTTTTTCCATACTTTTTTTATGGTTTTTTTTACAAAAAAACAATTATCAACATATAGCTTTGGGAAGATTAAAAATAGCTATCCTTAAAAAACTTATTTACTTTTGAAAGACACATTAATCAATTTAGTACAAAAATTACTTAAGAAAAATAGTATTTCTTTTGACAAAGAAGAATTAGCTTTTCAAATTCAAAGCCATCCTTCTTACCCTAGTTTACATGCAATTACAGGAGTGTTAGATCATTTTAATATTGAAAATGTTGCTGCTGATGTTCCTGTTAACTCAGAAACTCTTTCTCAACTACCCGACTGCTTTATAGCTCAAATAAATGGAGACCATGGTCAAGATTTAATTGTGGTAGAAAGGAAAAATTTAGATTACATAATTTATGATTCTGAAAACAAAAAATCAAAACTAACAGAAGGTGAATTTCTAAATAAATTTACAGGAATTATTGTTGCTGTTGAAGAAACTGAGGATTATCAAGCTTCTAAAAACAACTCCAAACTAGTAAAAACTATTGGTTTCTCTCTACTTGCTGTTTTTGCTTTATTTTTTGTTTTTAACAATTCAACTTCGTGGTATAACACTTTTTATTTCCTACTATCAATTACTGGAGCTGTTATTAGTGTTGCAATTATAAAACAAGAGCTTGGATTGAAAACATCAATTGGTGATGCCTTTTGTTCTGGAGCCGATGATAAAAAAGATTGTGACGCTGTATTAACTTCAAAAGGAGCGGAAATTTTAAAAGGGTATAAATTAAGCGACTTTAGTATGCTTTATTTTATTGGATTATCTCTTTTAACTTTTACTCAAATCTCTAACCCTACAATTTCATATACTATTAGTTTACTAGCTATACCTGTTACTCTCTACTCATTATATTATCAATATGTAGTAGTAAAAAAATGGTGCCTTTTATGTTTAAGCATAGTTGGAGTACTTTGGCTACAAGCATTAGCTCCTATATTAACAAGTAATTACATTAATACTTTTATACTTAGTGATTTTGTTACTTTAGGCCTTGTTGCTTCTTTTACTTGGTTAACTTGGAGCTATATAAAACCTTTGTTTACTGAAGTACAAGAGCTTAAAAAAGAAAAAATAGCAAGTGTTAAATTTAAAAGAAACTACGCGCTATTTGATAGCCTTTTACAAAAGTCGCCTCAACTTGATACTCAGTTAACCGGTAGCAAAGAAATCGTTTTTGGTAACCCAAACTCTAATCTTGAAATAACAATAGTTACTAATCCTTTTTGTGGACACTGTAAACCTGTTCATGCTCATGTTGATGAAATTATAAAAAGGTATCATAACAATGTAAAAATTAAAGTAAGGTTTAATATAAGTGTAGAAAATAAGGATAGTGATGTTGTTAAAATTACTAGTAGACTCATAGAGATTTATAATACTAAAGGAGATAAGGAATGCCTCTTAGCTATGGATGCCATTTATGAGGGACAAAAGCCTGCTGCTTGGTTAAAAAAATGGGGTGAGTGTACTAACAAAGAAGCTTATATTTCAGAACTCGAAAAAGAAAAAGATTGGTGTACAAAAAATGCTATCAATTTTACTCCAGAAATTTTAGTAAACGGGAGATCATTCCCTAAAGAATATAACAGAACTGATTTAATATTATTTATTGAAGATTTAGAAGAAAACTCTCAAACTTCTAATGTTTCATTAAAAACAGCTTAAAAAAACAAAGCCCTAAAAAGGGCTTTGCGTTTTGAACAAAATTCTCTCGCGAAGAATAGACACATTGGTGAGTGTCTTTAAATGTTCGCCGCAAAAGTAACCTTAATATTTTAATTATGAAAAAACAAATTCTAAATTTAGGTAAAGCTTTAAAAAAAGCGGAACAAGCTCAAATTAACGGAGGTAGAATGCAATGTGACTCTAACAGAGATCGTGTATGTGAATACTATGGTTGGCAATGTGCTGAAACTTACTGCAGACTAATACTTGAATAGTTATGAAAAAGCAAATTTTAAACATAGGTAAGCTTTTAAACAAGACTGAACAAAAGCAAGTTAAAGGAGGAGCTCCAAGATTTTGTCAATGTGATTCAGATTGTGGGTTTAACTCTCATTGCTGTAGCAATATGTGTTTCCTTGTATCAGCCCCTAATTACCCTACAGGTAATTGTCCTGCAATGGAGTGTCCAAATTTCCCAGAATAATCAACTAACTTCTTTATTAACAAAAAGTATTAAATTATGAAAAAATCAATTTTAAACTTAGGAAAAACTTTAAATAAAGCACAACAAATCCAAATTAATGGAGGTAGGAAGATGTGTGATACAAACAAAGACCGAGTATGTGAGGATTATGGTGATCACTGTGCTGAATTATATTGTGCCTTCGGATCTTTATAGATAAAAAACATCAAAATGAAAAAACAAATTCTAAATTTAGGTATAGCTTTAAAAAAAGCGGAACAAGCTCAAATTAACGGAGGTAAAGAGCAATGCGACAGTCATTACCAATGTGGAAGTGGATATTGCTGTAATACTGCTGGTTGGTGCCAGTTATTTGGTGATCAAGGAAACACAGGGTATTTATGTGATGGAAGTATAATTTAACTAAACTAATTATGAAAAAAACGATATTAAGTTTAGGGAAATCTCTAAATAAAATAGAGCAAAAATTAATTAATGGTGGTGCAATACTTTGTGAAAACCATCAAGGTTGCCCTGGTGGATTTGGTTGTTGCTACTCTCAAATGTTATGTAGAACAGATGACTATTTCAATAACGGCTGGTGTCGTAGTCAATAGACTTTAAACTCTATAAAACAGAATTACCAATAAAAATTAATTTCTCATAAAACAAACAATTATGAAAAAACAAATTCTGAGCTTGGGAAAAGCTCTAAACAAAAACAACCAAAAACAGATAAACGGAGGTAAAGAAATACCAGGAGGATGTAGAACAGACAAAGACTATTACTGGAATCCTATTGAAAGATGCTGTTGGACAGACCAATATAATTGTTGCTATGGCACTCCTGAATGCCCTGCTCCTTACCTATAACTTAATAATTAATAAACTCAAAACTTTAAATTAAGGCAAGGATAAAAAAGAATAATATTAAATTACTGAGCTATATTTTATCATACTACCCTTCTTGAGGATAAAAAAAAGGTAATTATTATTTCAGTGAAACATATATAACACAAGTGTTTTTTATCTATATTATTCTTAGAAATTTTTTAATAACTAGGTTAGAAACTGTATATTTTTAGCCTAGTTATATCTTATACCAAAATTAAACTTGAAAAAATTCCCAAATTACAAACAAACTGAGGCTAAAGATTGTGGGCCTACTTGTATAAAAATCATAGCTAAACACTATGGTAAAACTATTAACACACAACAATTAAGAAAGCTTAGTGAAACTACTCGAGAAGGTAGTAGTTTACTGGGTTTAAGTGAAGCTGTTGAATCTATAGGCTTTAAGTCTTTAGGTATAAAATTAGCTTTCAACAAACTAAAAGAAGCCCCTTTTCCTTGTATTGTTCACTGGAACAAAAACCATTACGTGGTTCTCTACAAAATAAAAAAAGATGTTGTTTATATCTCTGATCCTGCTCATGGACTCATTACTTTTACTAAAGAAGAGTTTATCCAACACTGGATTGGTAACAATGCTGACGAAAATACAGAGGAAGGAATTGCCTTATTAGTTGAACCTACTCCTAAATTTTATCAAGAAGAGTTTGAAGAAGATGAGAAGTTTGGATTCTCATTTATTTTCAAATACCTATACAAATACAAGAAGTTTATAGCCCAATTAATAATAGGGCTTCTAGCAGGGAGTTTGCTACAGTTAATACTACCTTTCTTAACTCAAAGTGTGGTTGATGTAGGTATCAAAAATCAAGATTTAAATTTTGTATACCTTATCTTATTTGCTCAGCTATTCCTTTTTATAGGAAAAGCTTCTCTAGAAATTATTCGAAGTTGGATTTTACTACACCTTAGTACACGTATTAATATTTCTTTAATTTCTGACTTTTTTATCAAGCTAATGAAACTACCTATCTCTTACTTTGATGTAAGAATGACTGGAGATTTATTACAAAGAATAAATGACCATAAGCGTATCGAAAGAATTTTGACCACCTCCTCTTTAACTGTGTTATTTTCTTTTTTTAATCTTATAATTTTCAGCTTAGTTTTAGGTTATTATAGTTTACAGATATTTGGAGTTTTTGTATTAGGAAGCGTACTATATTTTGGATGGGTATTGTTCTTCTTTAAAAAACGAAAAGAGCTTGATTACAAGCGTTTTTCTCAAGTAAGTCAAGAACAAAGTAAGGTTATTGAGCTTATTAATGGAATGCAAGAAATTAAACTCCACAATGCTGAGAGACGCATGCGTTGGAATTGGGAGTACGTTCAAGCTCGTTTATTTAAAGTAGCGACCAAAAGCCTTGCTTTAGAACAGACTCAAAGTGTGGGGTCAAATTTTATTAATGAGCTTAAAAACATGTTCATTACTATACTTTCGGCAAAGCTAGTTATAGATGGACAAATTACTTTAGGTATGATGATGGCTATTAGCTATATAGTTGGTCAATTAAATGGACCTATTACACAGTTAATAAATTTTATGAGAGACATACAAGATGCACAAATCTCTTTAGATAGACTAGGTGAAATACATAACATGGAAGATGAAGAAAAGCCTAGTGATGAAAAAGTAACTGCCATCCCTGAAAATGCATCTATAAAATTAAATAATATTTCATTTAGATACACTGGTGGTTTAGAACCTGTTTTAAAAGATTTATCACTTGAAATCCCTGCTAATAAAACAACGGCAATAGTAGGTGTCAGTGGTAGTGGTAAAACCACTTTAATGAAATTACTACTTGGCTTCTATCAAGTTGATCAAGGTGATATAATGATCAACAACTTTAGCTTAAAAAATGTTTCACAAAAGGAATGGAGAAGGAATTGCGGAGTTGTAATGCAAGAAGGTTACATCTTTAATGATTCCATAGCTAAAAACATAGCTGTAGGAGAAGATTATGTCGATAAAGAAAAATTAGCTCATGCAATCGATGTAGCAAACATTGGAGATTATATTGAAGGCTTGCCTTTAGGCTACAACACAAAAATTGGTAGTGAAGGTAACGGATTGAGTACAGGTCAAAAACAACGATTACTGATTGCTAGATCTGTCTATAAAAACCCTAAATTTTTATTCTTTGATGAAGCTACTAGTGCATTAGACGCCAATAATGAAAAGGTTATTATGGGTAAGCTTAATGAATTTTTTGCTGACAAGACAGCTGTGGTAATTGCACACCGATTAAGTACTGTTAAAAATGCGCATCAAATAGTAGTGCTTGAAAAAGGAAAAATCATAGAGAAAGGAAGTCACGAAGAACTAATCAAATTAAAAGGAAGTTATTACCATCTAGTTAAAAACCAACTAGATTTAGGCAAATAAAAATATTCTCTCGCGAAGAATAGACACAAACCTTGAGTGTCTTTAAATGTTCAAGGATTTTATCAAGTTTTAAATTATTTTAAAATGAAAAAATCAATTTCTAACCTAGGTGAAGCTTTAAATAAAACTAGCCAACAAAAGATACTTGGAGGATATGGTATACCTGTAGGCGATTCAGATGGGGAATGCGATCAAGAATCACAATCTAGAGTTAGGTGTTATAATAGTAATAACAGTGATTGCGATATGGATGCTATATGTAATAACCAAGGTTACTGCGAATGTGCCATCTAAAAACAAAATAATATGAAAAAATCAATATTAAATTTAGGAAGAGCTCTTAATAAAACTAAGCAACAACAAATTAGTGGAGGAAAGTTAATTGTTTTTCCTTGTTCAAACTACTTTTTTTGTGCTTTAGATTGTGAAGAAGGAGATATTTGTGCTGTACCAAATGGTACGGGGGGAGCCAATAGAGGCATCATCAAAAACGGACAATGTTGCCCTGCTTAACCTTATAAATAATTAATTATGAAAAAATCAATTTTAAACTTAGGTAAAAATTTAAGTAAAATAGAACAACAGAATATAAATGGTGGATCTACCAATAATGGTTGCTATATAGTAGATGGAGGACCTTATGGTGTTTTATGTTCAGGTTGTTGTAAACTACAAGGAGACACCTGTGTTCCTGATTACACACAAATTTGCAATCAAACTAATTCGTAGTTTTTTTATCAAAAAAATAAACTCACTTTAAATTCAAAATAATATTTTAATTATGAAAAAATCAATTTTAAACTTAGGAACACCTTTAAATAAAACTGAGCAAAAACAAGTAAGTGGAGGTAAAATTCTTCCATATAATAACTCAAGAGATTGTGAAAATAATGATGGTATATGGTATTCCTGTGTTAATCAATGTTATTGGTCTCGTGAACCCCATTTTAACCCTTGCGCAGGAGGATTTTAATTATCTTCTCCTTTCTAAAAATTAGTTTTAAAGCTTAAAACAATATAGAATAAAAAATATTTCGCGAAGAACAGACACAAACCTTGAGTGTCTTTAAGCTGTTCAAGTACTAAATTATTTTAAAACTTTTAAATCATGAAAAAGCAAATTTTGAACTTAGGAAAAACTTTAAAAAATTCAGAACAAAAAGAAGTTTATGGAGGGTTCATAGCCCCTGTTTCTCACTACACTGTTACATGTACTGTTAGTGGAGGAGGTGATGTAAATTCTGTATCGGAAGCAAATGATTTGATTAGAGAGTGTCAAGCAAATGGAGGACGTGCTACTATTAGGAGCAATTATTAACATAAGTCAATAGCTTTCTACTAACTAAAATAGTTACGACGCATGTTAATTTACTCGTAACTATTCATTTATTCTCATTAAATTTTATAAAACTAATTCGAAACTTATATCCATTTAAATGCCAAATAACACTCAAGATATAGAAATTAGAAGTGAAGAAGTTCAAGAAATTTTAACCCATGTTCCTAATTGGATGATTCGTTGGGGAAATACTTTACTACTTGGACTAATAATAATGCTGTTATTCATTTCATGGTTTGTAAAATACCCTGATGTTATATCTGCGGAAGTAATGGTTACCACCTCAATTCCTCCTGAAAAAATTTATGCTAAATCAACAGGTCAATTTGAAACTTTTTTAACTAGCGAAGGTAAAAATGTCTCTGAAGGTGATGTTTTAGCCGTAATTGAAAACAGTGCTTCTTACAAAGATGTTTTACTATTAAAGAGTATTGTCGATACAATCGAAGTAAATCAACAAAAATTCTTTTTCCCTGTTGATAAAGTTCCACCTTTAATTTTAGGAGACATAACTTCTAGCTACTCTCAGTTTGAAAACGACTATTCTGAATATGTTTTAAACGAAAAACTAACTCCGTTTAAATCTGAGAACTTCGCAAACCAAATGTCTGTTATAGAAGCTAGAGGTAGACTACAAATTTTATTATCACAAAAAGAACTAAACTTAAAAGAGCTAGAGTTTAAAGAAAAAGACTTAGAGCGTAGTAGAAAAATGTTCGGCCAAGGAGTTATTTCCGCCAAAGAAAAAGATCAAAAAGAAATAGAGTATTTACAAGCAAAACGATCATACAAAACTTTAGAGTCTTCAATTTCACAAATAAGAGAATTAATCAATAACTCTACAAAAAACTTAGAAGGAACCTCCATAAAAAAAACACAACAAGATACACGCCTTAAAAAGAAAGCCATACAATCTTTCTTGTACTTAAAAAAAGCTATTAAAGATTGGGAAAAGCAATATGCTTTAACTTCTTCAATAAATGGTAAAGTATCCTTCTTATCATTTTGGAATAAAAATCAAACTGTTAATACGGGTGATTTAATATTCACTATTATTCCTAACAAAGGAAATTCATTTATCGGCAAAATAGAAGCACCTGCTGCTAACTCTGGAAAGATAAAAAAAGGTCAAAAAGTTCAGATTAAGCTATTAAACTATCCTTCTGATGAATTCGGAGAATTAAATGGAAAAGTCAAATCAATTTCATTAACCCCTAATGAAGGAGGTAATTATTTAGTTAATGTAGAATTACCCCAAGATTTAGAAACTACATACAATAAAAAAATCCCCTTTAGGCAAGAAATGAAAGGAGCTGCAGATATAGTAACTGAGGACTTACGCTTGATAGAACGTTTTTTCTATCAACTTAAAAATATTATTAAATAAAAATTCTCTCGCGAAGAATAGACACAAACCTTGAGTGTCTTTAAATAATTCAAGGATTATTAAATATTTTAATTTTTTAATCATGAAAAAATCAATTTTAAATTTAGGAAAAGCTTTAAACAAAGCAGATCAAAAAGAAATTAATGGAGGAATCGGATCTGGTTCTTGTACTGGAAGCGGAAGCAGATGTTGTATACAAACTCAATGGGGACAATTCTGTGATGCAGGAAGATGTACACAATATGGTTGTATTTGGTATTAATATCTAAAAAATAAATTATGAAAAAATCAATCTTAAGCCTTGGTAAGGCTTTAAATAAAACTGACCAAAAGCAAATTAATGGAGGTATCGCTCGTGGCTGTACCCAAAATGGCGTAATGTGTTGTGAATCTACTTCATGGGGTAACTTATGTGCTCCAGGAAGATGTGATAGATTTGGGTGCATTTGGTATTAATATTAAAATTTAGAATTATGAAAAAATCAATCTTAAGCCTAGGAAAAGCCTTAAATAAAGCTGATCAAAAACAAATTAACGGAGGAGCTTCTAGTTGTGACACTTACTCTGGTCCTCCATGTTATGGTGTAAACAATGGGGTTTGTGGTACATGTTCACAATATCAAGCACTTCCTTTAGAGCATAAAAAATGTGTTCTTGTTCACGCTGATTGTGAAGAAAACACCCCTTCTTAACTGTAAAATATTTTAATATGAAGAAGCAAATTTTAAACTTAGGAACAGTTTTAAATAAAACTATTCAAAAAACAAATTAATAGAGGCTTCAGTAAAGTAGGTACTCAATGTGATTATGTTCTTTGTTACATAAAAAGAACACATCAATATGGCTATGTTTAACTGAAGAGCAATGTCAAAGAGAAACAAATTAAAGTAAAAAACCTTTCGCGAAGAATAGACACAAACCTTGAGTGTCTTTAAACGGTTCAAGGATTTTGTCAAATTTTAAACTTTTTAAAATGAAAAAATCAATCTTAAATCTAGGAAAACCTCTTAATAAGCGTCAACAGAAAGTTATTAACGGAGGTAATCAATCATGTCCACCAAGAGGATGCTATTACTCTGACGAACCACTCAACACACCTGCTACCCTTTGTGGCACCTGTCAAGATTATCATAACTTAACACAGGAGTGCCAAAATATGACACTCGTTAATTATGATTGTTTTTCTTAATAATAAGAAAACTATGAACCATTCTATAAATATTTAATCTAAAAAAAATAAAATGAAAAAATCAATCTTGAAGTTAGGTAAAATTTTAAATAAAACTGACCAAAAACAAATTAATGGTGGTATAGCACGTAGTTGCTATCAAGACGGGTATAAATGTTGTCAAACTACTTCTGGAGGTTTCACTTTATGTGATGCTGGAAGATGTGACGGATTTCGTTGTATGTGGTACTAACTCAACAATTATATCTAAACCCTAAATTATGAAAAATTCAATCTTAAACTTAGGAACAATTTTAAACAAAACTATTCAAAAACAAATTAATGGAGGCTTCAGTAAAGAAGGAACTCAATGCGATTATGTTCTTTGTTATATAAAAAGAACACATGAATGGCTATGTTTAACTGAAGAGCAATGTCAAAGAGAAACAAATTAAAAACAAAACCTTTCGCGAAGAATAGACACAAACCTTGAGTGTCTTTAAACGGTTCAAGGAGTTTATCAAATTTTAATTTTTTTAAAATGAAAAAGTCAATTTTAAACTTAGGGAAAGTTTTAAATAAAACTAACCAAAAACAAGTAAACGGTGGTAGTATACCAAGATGTTGTCTAGATTGGAATCCAATCGAGCGTCATTGTTACAGATGGCAAAGCGGTTGCTTATAAGCTTTTAACTAAAACTGAATACAAAAAATAAACAACTAGACTTAACCCTCTAGTTGTTTGTTACTAAAAAACAATTAATAAAATATTATTTGAAAATGAAAAAATCAATTTTAAACTTAGGAAAAAATTTAGACAAAACGGAACAAAAAAAAGTTAATGGAGGTAAACCCAAACTTTTTGAATGCTTAGCTGATGAGCATTGTAATCTTTATCCTGATTCCATTGGTCTATGCAGAAACAACATTTGTTATTATATTAATTAACTTCTACAAAGCCTCCTATAGGAGGCTTTTTGTTTTAAAAAAAACACTAAATTAGCAGGCTTGCTAAAAAACAAATTTTGGCAGTTTAATTTGTTATTTAATATAAAAGTAGAAGAATTATGAGTCCGAATGATGACAGAAAAATTAGAGAAAAACTACAGCAAAAAACTTGGAACGAGATAAAAACAAATGACTCTTGGGCAATATTTAAAATTATGTCTGAGTTTGTAGAAGGTTATGAAAAACTAAGTAAAATAGGTCCTTGTGTATCTATTTTTGGATCAGCACGTACAAAAACCGATGATCCTCACTATAAATTAGCAGAAGAAGTAGCTTTTAAATTAACACAAAGTGGTTTTGGAGTAATTACTGGCGGTGGTCCTGGTATTATGGAAGCTGGTAATAAAGGAGCTCACAGAGGAAAAGGTACCTCAGTAGGTTTAAATATAGACCTCCCTTTTGAACAACACGACAATCCATGGATTGATAGAGATAAAAACTTGAACTTTGATTATTTCTTTGTTCGTAAAGTAATGTTTGTAAAATACTCTCAAGGGTTTGTTGTAATGCCTGGTGGTTTTGGTACAATGGATGAGCTTTTTGAAGCAATTACTTTAATTCAAACTAACAAAATTGGTCGCTTTCCTATTGTCCTAATTGGTAGAAAGTTTTGGGCTGGTTTATTAGACTGGATTAAGAATACCTTAATTGAGAAAGGTAACATTAGTGAAAAAGATTTAAACTTATTTAGAGTTGTTGATACTGCTGATGAAGCTGTTGAACACTTTAATAAATTCTATGCTAAATATCAGCTAAAGCCAAACTTCTAAAAATATTTATCTTTAAAGCTCATTGGAATTCCAATGAGCTTTTTTATTTTCACAAGGTTTTTTAAATATTTTTATAACCCTACTTAAAACAAACCTTAAAATAATATTGAAACAGAAAACGCTACTCTTATTATGTGCTATTATCTTGTATTGCTTTAAAATAGTAGCACAAGAAAACTCTGTTGAAATAAAAGCTAAATTAGATATAGATAAAGATGTAATTCATATTCTACAAAAAACAACCTTCTACAATCATACTTCTTCTAATTTAGATTATATTTTTTTGCATAATTGGGCAAATAGTTATAAAGACGATGATACTCCCCTAGCTAAACGCTTTATTGAAGACTATAGAAAAACTTTTCATTTTTCAAAAGATAAAGATCGAGGCTATAGTAAAATAAGAAACTTAACAGTTAACTTTAAACTAGTTTCATTCAAAGAGCTAAAGAATAAACAAGACATTATTAAAGTATCTCTTAATAAGCCTTTAAAACCAAAAGATAGTTTAATACTCCGTACCTCATATTCTGTAAAGGTGCCAAATGCAAAATATACAGGATATGGAAAAACAAAAACAGGGTATCATTTACGTTTTTGGTATATAACTCCAGCTGTATATGATAAAAAGTGGCAGTTAATGAGTAACTTAAATTTAGATGATTTATACGAAGAACTCTCTAATTACTCAATTTCTATAGATATACCTAAGAATTATCATATAGAAAGTAACTTATATCAGTATAAAACTGAAAATGATAATCATACCAACTACTATTTAGTTGGAGCAAAAAAAAAGGATATTATACTTCATATTGATACAGTAAGAACTTTTAAATCTTTTAAATTAAAAGATAAAGAGATAAAAACAGATGCTTATCTAAGAAAAATATCTAATAACGAGACCACCAAAATTATAAATAGACAAATACAATTTATAGAAGACTTTATTGGTAAACACCCACACCCTGAAATCCTTGTAGATTCACGTACCATAAACAAAAACTCTCTACATGAAATTTATGGTCTTCCTAGTTGGTTAAAACCTTTTCCTAAAAACTTTAGATGGGAAACAGGATTTTTTAAAGCACTTACTCAAAAGTATTTCGATGATGTAATTATTCAAAAACCGAGAAAAGATTATTGGTTAACGGATGGATTACAAACTTATTTAATGATGGAGTATGTAAAAAAATACTATCCAGAAGTTACTTTTCTAGGTAAATACTCCAAGTATTGGCCCATAAAAACCTATAACATTGCCAAATTAAAACAGAACGATAAATATCCTCTTGTTTATCAATTTAGCTCTCGTAAGTTTTATGATCAACCTTTAACAACCTCTAGTGACTCTCTTTCTAACTTTAACAGAAAAGTAGTAAGTAAGTATAAAGCAGGTTTAGGAATTAAGTATTTACATGACTTTGTTGGAGATAGCATCTTAAAAGAAACTGTAAAAGAATTTTACATTAAAAATCAATTAACGCCCTCAAGCAGTAAATCCTTTGCTGAGATTATTCAAAAGAAAACTTCAAAAGATTTGCAATGGTTTTTTGGTGATTATCTTACTACCGATAAAAAAATTGACTACAAAATAAAAAAGGTGTCATACTCCAAAAATAAAGACTCTCTGTTTGTAACCATCAAAAACAAAAGAGATTTTACAGCTCCCGTAGCACTTTATGGTATTCAAAAGAAAAAAATAAAACTTAAAACTTGGGTTACCAATGTAGATTCTATCAAAACAATCAAAATTAAAAGAGGCAACTTTAATAAACTAGCTTTAAATTACGAAAACAACTACCCTGAATTTAATTCCCTTAACAATTTTAGAAATGTAAATAATAGCATTATTAGCAAACCTATTCAATTTCGTTTTTTTAAAGATTTTGAAAATCCCTATTACAATCAATTGTTCTATTACCCAGATATAAAATATAATTTATATGATGGTTTAATACTTGGAGTAAACATAAATAACAGGTCACTAGTTAGTCATAATTTTCAAATTAGCTTAACCCCTAACTATGGTCTTAAAAGTAGAAATTTAACCGGATCTTTTTCTGTAGGGTACAATCATTTTTTAAGAGATTCTAAGGTTTATAAAATACGATATGGAATTTCAGGAAGTAACTTTCATTACGCACCTGAATTAGGATACAATACTTTAAGCCCATTTATTAATTTTCAATTCAGAAGAAATACGCTCCGTGATATTGGTTCTAAATTCTTAATAGCCCGTATGGTTAGTGTTGATAAAGAAGTTGCTCCTAACAACACTCAAAGTGACCAAGACAAGTATAATATTTTTAACCTACGCTATATCAACAACAAATTTGATGCTATACACAGAATTAGATATGCTGCTAACCTTGAGATAAACTCTAATTTTAGTAAAATATCTACTGATTTTCGTTATAGAAAGTTTTTTACCGCTAATGAAAGTTTTGAAGTTCGTTTTTTTGGTGGACTCTTTTTATTTAATAAAACAGAAGGAAATTACTTTAGCTTTGGATTAAACCGTGGTAACGATTATTTATTTGAACAAAACTTATTTGGACGCTCAGAAAATGAAGGCTTCTTCAGTCAGCAATTCGTAGTAGGGCAAGGAGGCTTCAAATCTAAATTTAAAGAACCTTACTTTGCTAATCAGCTTATAACATCTATTAACACTAGCGTAAGCGTATGGAAGTGGGCTGAAATTTATAATGACGTTGCTATGCTGAAAAACAAAAACACTTCTCCTAAGTTTTTCTATGAAAATGGTATTCGATTAAACTTCCTTCCTGAAATATTTGAATTTTATCTTCCCATTTACACCAACGAAGGTTTTGAGATTAACAAAAGAGCTTATCCTTCAAAAATTAGATTCATCATTACAACAGATATTGATAGAATTTATAACTTTATTAGAAGAGGTATATTATAGATACTTCAATAATATTTGATTTTTTCTCATTTTTTTGAAAAATATTCAATGAAAATAGAAATTTTTAAATTTCAACTAAAAAACCTATCTTTGTAACCATACCTAAATTAGATGATTATGACGCAAAATACCGAAATAGCTAATACTCAACAGCTTTCTTTTCAAGATTTTAAAAATGAAGTTTTAAAGGACTATAGAATTGCTCGTATTAGTCGAGAATGTAGTTTATTAGGGAGAAGAGAAGTTTTAACAGGTAAAGCTAAATTTGGAATTTTTGGAGATGGTAAAGAAGTACCACAGTTAGCTATGGCTAAAGCTTTTCAAAATGGAGACTTCAGATCAGGTTATTATCGTGATCAAACATTTATGATGGCTATTGGAGAATTAACTCCACAACAATTTTTTGCAGGTTTATATGCTCATACTGATATTAATGTTGAGCCTATGTCTGCTGGTCGTCAAATGGGAGGACATTTTGCAACGCATTCTATAGATAAAAACGGAAACTGGAAAAACTTAACAGCTCAAAAAAATTCATCAGCAGATATTTCTCCTACAGCAGGTCAAATGCCTCGTTTGTTAGGATTAGCACAAGCATCTAAAATTTACAGAAATGTTGAAGGTTTAGAAAAACACACTAATTTTTCAATCAATGGTAACGAAGTTGCTTGGGGTACTATTGGTAATGCTAGTACTAGTGAAGGATTGTTCTTTGAAACAATTAATGCTGCTGGTGTTCTACAAGTTCCAATGATAATGAATGTTTGGGATGATGAGTACGGAATTTCAGTACATGCACGTCACCAAACAACTAAAGAAAGTATTTCTGAAATCTTAAAAGGATTCCAACGTGAAAATGAAAGTAACGGATATGAGATTTTCGTAGTGAATGGTTGGGATTATGTTCAGTTAATTGACACTTACAATAAAGCTTCTCAAATCGCAAGAGAACAACATATCCCTGTATTAATTCACGTAAAAGAATTAACACAACCTCAAGGGCATTCAACTTCAGGTTCACATGAACGTTACAAATCAAAAGAACGCTTACAATGGGAGCAAGAGTTTGATTGTATTGCCCAAATGCGTAAGTGGATTTTAGAATTTGAATTAGAAAATGAAGATGGAGAAACTTTAAAGTTTATTGATTCTGAAGAAGATTTAATCAATATTGAAAAAGAAGCAAAAAAAGAAGTAAGCAAGGCAAAGCGTGATGCTTGGAGTGCTTATACAAATGAAATAAAAGCAGAAGTAGCTGAAGCTGTTTCTTTATTAGAAACCATTTCTCAAAAAAGCAATAATGGTTCTTTCATTACGAAATATAAAAATGATTTAGCCGCTATTTCTGAACCAATCAGAAAAGATATTTTAGTAGCTGCTCGTAAAACTTTACGTTATTTAAGAGATGAAGAATTTACTGAAAAAACAGCACTTAAAAACTTCATCAAAGCTTCAATTGACAAAGCTGCTGTAAAATATTCTGCACATTTATTAAGTGAAACTGAATTAGCAACTGAAAATATTGCTGCAGAAGCTCCAACTTATGCTGCAGAAAAAAATATTGTAGATGCACGTATTATTATGCGTGATAATTTTGATGCTATTTTAGCTAAACACCCAGAAGTATTAATTTTTGGTGAAGATGCTGGATATATTGGTGATGTAAACCAAGGATTGGAAGGCTTGCAAGAAAAATTTGGTGAGTTACGTGTTTCTGACACAGGAATTCGAGAAGCTACCATTTTAGGTCAAGGTATTGGAATGGCAATGCGTGGATTACGTCCTATCGCTGAAATTCAATATTTAGATTATTTATTATATGCTTTACAAATTATGAGTGACGATTTAGCAACGCTACGTTATCGTACTTTTGGAAAGCAAAAAGCTCCATTAATTATCCGTACCCGTGGACATCGTTTAGAAGGAATTTGGCATTCAGGTTCACCAATGGGTGGAATAATAAACAACGTAAGAGGAATTCATGTATTAGTTCCTCGTAACATGACGAAAGCTGCTGGTTTCTATAACACTTTATTAGAAGGTGACGATCCTGCTTTAGTAGTAGAGTGCTTAAACGGATATCGTTTAAAAGAAGAGTTACCAACAAACTTAGGAGACTTTAAAACTCCAATTGGTGTTGTTGAAACAATCAAAGAAGGAACTGACATTACAATTGTTTCTTACGGTTCTACCTTAAGAATTGTTGAAGATGCTGCTAAAGATTTAGCGCAAGTAGGTATAGATGTAGAAATTGTAGATGCGCAAAGTTTATTACCTTTTGACTTGAATCATGATACTGTAAAATCGGTTGCAAAAACAAATCGTTTATTAGTTGTTGACGAAGATGTTCCTGGTGGAGCTTCAGCATATTTATTACAAGAAATTGTTGAGAATCAAAATGGTTACAAACATTTAGATAGCAAACCACAAACCTTAACTGCTAAAGCACATAGACCTGCTTATGGTACCGATGGAGATTATTTCTCTAAACCATCTGCAGAAGATGTTTTTGAAAAAGTATACGAAATTATGAACGAAGCAAACCCTGCTAAATTTAAGAGTTTGTATTAATAACTATTTTTCAAAATAGATTAAAATAAAAAAACGATTTTAGAATATTCTAAAATCGTTTTTTTATTTAGTTATTTATAAATTTATTCTGCCACCTTCTCAACAGCCTCCTCTGTTGCTGTTGCTGCTTCCTGGGCATCTAAAGGTTGATTTTTTGACTCGTAATCTTCTATTTTATTCTCTATAACTGTAATAAATTTAGAAGAAGATAAATCTGAATTATTTATAACATCTTTCAATGCCTTTATTCTTTCTGTCATTGTTGGTTGAGTATTTGCTATTCCTGCAAATTTAGCCGTTGCTATATCAACTTGATCATTTGTAATGTTAGAAGTTTTTACCCAACCTTCTTCAATATACTTTCCTTCAGATCTTTTTCCTTTAACCTTAATCCAATCTCCTTGAGTTTCAATTACAGCAATGATATCCATAATGCTGTATTTTTTTTCGGTCTTAGTAAGTAAATCTGGTCTTTTATAAACTACTGCTTCTTCTAACATAGCCCCCACTTTACCATTAACAGCTAAAAAGGTAGATCTAGTCCATCCTTCTTTTCCGTCAATCAACTTTACCTTGTAATACTCCTTCTTCGAAACAGAATCTATAGTTTCTTCTCCTGTTAAGGTTACTTTTTCACCTAAACTAATAGAGGTAATCCATTTCCCTTTGGCAGAAGCACTTTCTCTAATAGATAGTTTATCTAATAAACAAATTGCTGAAGCTGATTTTTCTTCTTTTTCACTAATAGATTCTTCAATTGTTGAAGTTCCTCCATTGTTTTTTGAATTTTTGTTGTCTTTACAACCTACACAGATAGTAGATACTAATGTAATAGCAATTAATACTTTTTTCATTTTTATAAATTTTTGTCGCAAATATATCATTTTATTAATTAATTTGATATGTTTTTTATATTGACACTACTACAGCTATAACTGAAATTAAAAACAAAAAGGCTGTTAAAGCGACTGGAAAAAAATAATGCTTCAGATCAACAATAGTAGCTTTACTCATATCCTTTTTATGTACATAAACCTTTATCGTTTCTCCTTCCATGCAATGCATTTTAAACATGTGCTTTTTAGCATCGCTATTCTCCGTTCGTTCATACAATTCACCTCTTACAGTATAATTATATGTTATTTTTGCAGTTGGTACTCTAGTTTTTATTCCTATAACTTCATACTTTACATCAACAACCTTTCCCTTAACTACTTCTCCAAACTTAAAAAGAAGGTAATTACGTAATGTATAAACAAATACTACAAGAGACAAAACGCTAGTTATAACTACAAATATCATATTGTTTATTTTTTTAATAACTTACTTCCTATAGCGCATTGTAAACAACATTTCTTTGCGCAATAATTATTTTTAAGCTCTAATAAAGCTTGAGATTCAAATGCATTATTTACTTTAATTTTTAACTCCAAAAACTTACTTATAATCGAATTATTTTCTGGTTTCAACTCTTTTATTAATTGTAACAAACCTTCTTGATCAACCTCTCCTCTAGCCTGTTCATAAACAAACTTTAAAGGAATAATCGTATTAATAATTAACAAGTCAATAAATGACTTCGAAAGTCTTTTATCCGTTTTTTTAGATGCTGTTTCAAATGTATAATGTGTTTTCCAAAAGTCATTTACTTCACCTGTAAATAAGTCATAAAAGCTCTCTACTTTGTTTACATCTATTAATCTTGAAAATAAGTTTTGATACTTGTTATATAAAGCTATTAATTGAGCTATTCTAATCGTAGGAAAGTTATTCGGCCGCATTCTAAAAAACTGAAATCTATGCTTAGCTACTGGTTCTAACCTATATTTATGCCTTATGTAAGCATATTCTTTTTGTAGTTGTAGATAATAAGCCTCCTCTAGTTCTTGCTCTAAGAATCCAGCTTGCCCAAACAATAAAGCTGATAATTGTTCTTCATTGAATCGAACTTTACGCAACACAGAAAAATCAAATGATTGTGCTAGCTGCAGAAATGCTTCTCTATTTACTTTTAATCCGAAGTTTTTAGCTAATAGCTGAAACAATACAGCCTCAAAGTTGTTATTGGATTTTTGCAATAATTCTTTTATTACAACCGATTTGTTTTCCAGTCGTTCAAAGTATAAACGTTCTAACCAGTTATTCAATATAAAAGAACTAGTTTCAGCTATTTGCTTTTCACATGGAATCCATCGCTGCTCTTTTAAAAACAGTTTTTTATAGTTTGCCAATACTTCTTTTTGAACAAAACTTTGTAATTCTACTGTCGGAATCGGATGATTATTTTTCATAAACACATCAGAATCATGCTCCCATACAACATGTAAAATAACCGCATCGTAATTCACATCTTTTTCATGATGATGTGCATACCAATCTGATGATTTTATATGAATTTCAACATTTCCAACCCATAACTGCTCATCAATTTTTAATTTTGCATTTAGAAAATCAGGTCCTGAATTTGTATTATAACTTCCAGAATCTATAACCTCAACGACTTCTCTTTTTACTGATATTAAATTTGTACTGTTAAATAATTTGTATTGCCACAAAAAGTGTAAAAATTCTTCTTTCATATGCTTTCTTTTTCATTCTCAATGTACAAAATATTTCTATGACACTATCAATATTAATTATTCGAAGTATTTTTGGGCAACTTTTTATTCCTCTATTTTTGCTAAAAAAGTTACTGTAGGGAAATCTACAAAGTAATTAAGTGAAGGAATATATTAATTTCAAGACAAATCTTGAAGTATTATAACTCTCAAGTATTTGAGAACAAAAATTAAAACCACATGAATAGTATAGAAAATTTACAATGGCGATACGCTGTTAAAAAATTTGACGAACATAAATTTCTTTCTGAAGAACAAATCAATATTTTAAAAGAAGCTTTTAATTTAACTGCTACTTCTTATGGATTACAACCTGTAAAAATGGTTGTGGTTAAAAACAAAGATTTACAACAACAATTGGTAGCACATTCTTGGAATCAACACCAAGTTGCACAGGCTTCTCATTTATTGGTATTATGTACCCCTAAAGAACTTACTACTAAAGATGTTGAGAGCTATTTTAAATTAGTAAAAGACATTAGAAACACACCCGATGAAATTTTAAATCCGTTCAAAGAGTTTTTAACTAACGATATAGAAAGTAAATCTCCTGAAGTATTATTCCATTGGATGAAAAACCAAGCATATATTGCTTTAGGAAATCTAATGACAGTTGCTGCTAATGAAAAAATTGACAGTTGCCCTATGGAAGGTTTTGTTCCTGAAAAATATGATGAAATTTTAGAGTTAGATAAATACAACTTACAATCAGTTTTAGTATTACCTGTTGGTTTTAGAGCAGAAGATGACTACATGAAAGACTTAAAAAAAGTTCGTAGAAAAACCGAAGAAGTAGTTATTGAGCTTTCTTAGACAATGCTAATTATGAATTACGAATGATAATTTTAGTACATTCGTAATTCATAATTTAACTATATGCAACCATTACATATACTACTCCTTATTTTAGCCTATTTTGGTGTATTAATTCTTATCTCATACATCACAGGTAAATCGGCAAATAATCAAACATTTTTTAAAGCAAACAACTCATCACCTTGGTATTTAGTTGCCTTTGGCATGATTGGAGCATCACTATCTGGAGTTACCTTTATTTCGGTTCCTGGCTGGGTTGAAGGTGACAAAATGAGTTACATGCAAATGGTTCTAGGGTATGTATTAGGTTATGCCGTTATTGGATTGGTACTACTTCCACTCTATTATCGATTAAATTTAACTTCAATTTACACCTATTTAGAAGGACGCTTTGGTAGGTATTCGTATAAAACTGGGGCTTCTTTTTTCTTACTTTCAAGAACTATTGGTGCTGCCTTTCGCTTATTTTTAGTGGCAAATGTATTACAGTTAATTTTGTTTGATGCTTATGGAATTCCGTTTTGGGTAACGGTAACAATTACCATTTTACTTATATGGCTATATACTTTTAAAGGAGGTATAAAAACTATTGTATGGACAGACACTTTACAAACGTTATTCATGTTAATTGCTGTTGGAGTTTGTATTGTAATGATAAAAGATGAAATGCAAATTGACAATTTGTTTTCGTATGTAACAGACAATAGCTTATCTAAAACTTTCTTTTTTGACGATGTAAAAGCTGGTAATTATTTCTGGAAACAATTCTTTTCAGGTGCTTTTATTTCAATTGTAATGACAGGTTTAGATCAAGACATGATGCAAAAAAACTTGACTTGCCGCAATTTAAAAGATGCTCAAAAAAACATGTTTTGGTTTACCATTGTGCTAGTCATTGTTAACTTCTTCTTCTTAGCTTTAGGAATCTTGTTAACTGATTACGCTACAGCAAATGAACTAAACGCTCATAAAGACAACTTATTCCCTACTATAGCAATGAGTGGTGATTTAGGACTGGCTACTTCTCTATTCTTTTTACTTGGTTTAATTGCAGCTGCTTATTCTAGTGCAGATAGTGCTTTAACTTCGTTAACTACGTCCTTTAGTATTGATATTTTAGAAATTGACAAAAAAGATAATGAAGAAGAAAGGGAAAAGACACGAAAGAAAATCCATGTACTATTCTCTTTTATTTTAGTCGCTACCATCTTAATTTTTAAGTATTTTATTGCTAACGAGAGTGTAATTGCTAAAATATTTCAGTTTGCTGGTTATACTTACGGGCCTTTATTAGGTTTGTACGCCTTCGGATTATTTACCAAGCTAAATATAAAAGATAAGTTAGTTCCTATAATTTGTTTGATTGCTCCAGTTTTAACTTATGTTATTAGTTTTTACAGCAAGGAAAAGTTTGGGTTTGATTTTGGATTCTTTGTATTGATATTAAACGGGTTCTTAACTTTCTTGGGATTACTTTTGATAAGTAATAATAAACAAAGTAAATCAGCTATTCTCCCTATAATTATGTCTCTTCTTGGTTTTCTAAGAGCTATATTAAATGGATTTGAAGACTGGAGAGCTATACTATTCCTAATTTTAGGATTTACTTGGCTTAGTATTATTATCTCTAGATTTAAAAGCAAGCATAATGCCTAAAAAAGGAAAAGCAAAAAACACGGTAAACAAAGCGAAACATACTCGCTTAATGAAACAAAAAGAAAACAAACTTCGTTTGGAAAAACAACGTACTAAAGAACGTTTAAAAGCCATTATTAAAAAAGTTAACGAACAAAAAGAAAATGACAGCACAACAGATAGTTAAAAAATTCAATTTAACAGAGCATCCCGAAGGTGGTTTTTACAAAGAAACATACAGAAGCAACGGAATAATTAAAAATGAGCAATTAAGTTCTAATTTTATCGGTGATAGAAATTACAGTACTTGCATTTATTTTTTATTGACTTCTGAAAAATTCTCTGCTTTTCATAAAATCAATCAAGATGAAATTTGGCATTTTTATAAAGGAAGTACCTTAAAACTACATATGATTTCTCCTGAAGGAAGCTACTCTTTTGTTTTGATTGGAAATAATATAGAAAATGATGAACAACCACAGTTTGTGGTCCCTGCTGGTTATTGGTTTGCTGCTGAAGTTAGTAAAGAAAACTCATACGCTTTTACAGGTTGTACCGTTGCTCCTGGGTTTGACTTTAAGGATTTTGTATTACCTAGAAGAGAAGAACTCATACAATTGTTTCCACAACATAAAGAAACCATAATAAAATTAACTCACTTTTAATACTTACTTTCTAAAAGAAAAACTATTTTTATCTCCTTTATTTAACAAATCAAATTACTATTATGAATAAGAAATTTTTATTATCAATTGCTTTTACTATTCTAACATCTTCTTTAATCTTTTCCCAAAAAATAAAATTAAAAAAAGGAAAAATATTAGTAGACGGAAAAGAAATTTTAAAATATGAAAAAAGAGGTTTTGGTACCGAAATAACTTTTTACTCTCTTGATAATAATGATGAAGTAGCTAATATGTTTCAAGAAGACAACGGTACTCATAACTATCTTGACGATGATTATAAAAAAATGTTTTTCGCCAAAGATGAAATATGGGTTGAATCAAGTAGAGTAAGAGCTAGAGGCTGGAAATACATGGTAAAGCTTTTGCTTGAAAATAATGTCTTAGACAATGAAGGCAACATTAATTCTAAGAACTTAAAAAAGTTTGCAAAAAAATACGATGAAAACATAACTAATAGAACTGTACGCTTCTAAAATTATTTAACATAAAACCTGAGTTTTTGACTCAGGTTTTATGTTGTTAGATATTTATAACCTTTCTGATACTTACATAAACGCTATCTGTAAGCCCATCAATACAAATATTGCACCTGATACTTTGTTTAGTCTAACTCCTATTTTTTCGTTCTCTTTAATTTTAGTTGAAAATGATCCTGCAAATGATGTTAAAACTAAATACCAAACAGTAGTCATCGTTGCATAAATTACTCCCAAAACAATAAAAGGAACTGGATTTTCTATTTCTGTTGGACTTATAAACTGCGGAAAAAAAGCTATAAAGAATAATGCAACTTTCGGGTTTAATATATTTGTAACAAATCCTGATGTAAAACTACTTTTTGCTGAATCTTTCTTTTGTTCTTCATTTGTATCAGCTATCAATCCTTTTTTAGACATCACTTTTGCTACTCCTAAATAAATTAAATAAGCAGCTCCTAAATACTTAATCAATGCAAAAAATATCGCTGACTTCGCTACCATAATAGACAAGCCTAATGCTCCAAACAAAGTATGCACTAAAGCCCCAGTATTTAGACCAAAACTAGTATATACACCAGACCTTCGTCCTTGGCTAATTGACTTATTAATTAAAAAAACAGTTTCTATTCCTGGTGTTAACACAAAAAGAACAGTTGCTACTAAAAATGCGATAAAATTCTCAATTCCCATTTCTTTACTTTTTAAAAATGATTACAAAGTTTTTTTATGCAAAGCAACTGCGGTTCTCTTTATTAAAAAATACTTATTTTTGACTGATTAATGCAAAAAACGCATTAAAATGACATTTCAACAGATTCGATATTTTTTAACGTTAGCAGAAGAGTTACATTTTTGGAAAACAGCAGAGAAAGTTTACACCTCTCAATCGTCATTGAGTAGGCAAATTCAGTCTTTAGAAGAAGAATTAGGTGTTACTTTATTTGAGCGAGATAAAAGAAATGTAAAACTTACAGAAGCTGGTGTATTCCTTAAGAAAAAATGGGACGTTTTATTAGACGAGTTTGATCGTACACATCAGCATGCTAAAAAAATTGACGAAGGTTCTTCTGGGCTTGTTAGTATTGCCTACCCCGGTTCTATCTCTTATAACTATTTACCTGAGTTACTCAAAATATTTTCAGAAGAGAAACCTGATTTAAAAGTAGAACTTATGGAGCCTACTGATATTACTCTTGAAAAACTACTTTCTAGTTATCAAATAGATTTTGCTTTTAGCAGAAATGAAGTTTTAAATGCTTCTATTTTATCTGAAAGACTATATGCTGAACCTGTTTGTCTTGTAGTTCCAAAAGATCATTGGATAACGGAAGATTCTTTTATAGATTTAAGAGATGTAAAAGATGAAAAGTTTATTCTTTCAGGTTTACATCATACAACTTATTTTTCTTCGTTGTTACGCAATATTTTTAATACTTACGGTTTTGAACCCCAAACTCATATTGAATCTGATTTTGGTAGCATGATTTTAAATTTAATTGGTAGAGGTTTGGGTATTTCTATTTTACCTTACTCGTATCAGTTTTCTTTAAATACCAATCTTCGTTTTATCACACTACCAGAAAGTACCGAACTATACATTAATTGGCGTAAAAATGACAATAGAAAGATTATTAAAAACGTTATTGACTATTCGGTAAAACTAGGTAAAAACTATAACCAGAAATTCATATAGAATCAACCAACTTAAAATTGTTAAACCACATTTATATTGAGTGTTTATTTTTAAATAACTTTTTTTAATATAAATTGTAAGAAAGGGAAATATAATTCGTTATTAATACAATAAAATAACAATCCGATGAATAAAATAACAATTGTCATCTTTTTTCTAATAGGCTTAAGCACTACTTATGCCCAAGATTGGCAAACAGATTTTTTAAAAGCAAAAGAAATAGCTTCGCAAGAAAATAAACCTATCATCCTTGTTTTTCAAGGGTCAGATTGGTGCATTCCATGTATGAAGCTGAATAAAGAAGTTTGGAACACAAACACTTTTAAAGAGTATGCAAAAGAACATTATGTAATGTTACAAGCAGATTTTCCTAGAAAAAAGAAAAATAAATTATCTAAAGAACAACAGAACACCAATGCAAAACTGTTTGAAACTTATAACAAGAAAGGTTTCTTCCCTTTAGTTGTAGTATTAGATAAAGATGGAAAAGTATTGGGTGAAACAGGATATAAAAAAACAACTCCAGTATCATATATTGACGAATTAAATGCTTTCATTAAATAAAACAGTCTCTTTTCTTCTACTGTTTTTAGTAATTACTAGTTATAATTACGGTCAACAAACATATCAACGTACTCTCAAACTAATGGGTAGTCGTTTTGACATTACAGTAGTTGCAAATGATTCGGCATTAGCAAACAAAAATATTGATATTGCCGTATCTGAAATTACAAGAATTGAAAAACTAATTTCTTCTTGGGATATTAACTCACAAACATCAAAAATTAACAAGAATGCAGGTATTAAACCTGTTGTCGTTGATTCAGAACTATTTAAACTTATTAAAAGAGCAATCTCTATCTCAAAATTAACCGATGGTGCTTTTGATATTAGTTATGCTTCAATGGACCGAATATGGAAGTTTGATGGTAGTATGACAAAAATGCCTCCTCTTAATAAGATAAGTGCTTCTGTAGCTAAAGTTGGGTTCCAAAATATTATACTAGACAAAAGTAAAAATACTGTCTTTTTAAAAGAAAAGGGAATGAAAATTGGCTTTGGTGCTATTGGAAAAGGATACGCTGCAGATAAAGCCAAAACATTGCTTATTTCTAAAGGTGTTTCTGCTGGTATTATCAATGCTTCAGGCGATATGAATACTTGGGGAAGTAAACCTGATGGTAAACCTTGGAAAGTTGCTATTACCAACCCTTTAAACAAGAACAAAGTATTTGCTCTTTTCCCTTTAATTAATAGTGCTGTAGTTACTTCTGGAAATTATGAGAAATTCGTAAATTTAAACGGAAAAAGATATACCCATATTATTGATCCCAGAACAGGGTATCCTTCTAGCGGAATTATTAGTGTTACTGTTTTTGCTCCTAAAGCAGAACTAGCAGACGCCTTAGCTACATCAATCTTTGTAATGGGGAAAAATGTTGGTATAAACAGAGTTAATCAATTACCAAAAGTTGAATGCATTATTATTGATGATAAAGGTGAAATTTCAACCTCAAAAAATATAACGATAGACAAAATATGAAAAAATTAATAGTTGCTAGTATAAGTATTTTCTTCTGCACAAGCTGTGTGGCTGTAAAAGAATACGAAAAAATAAATATCAACGATCCTGACATGGCACTTACGGAAAAAAAATGTGATCGCTATGTAACCACTATGCATTCATATAGAGAAGCAGCTTCTGGAGCTAATGGAGGTAAAACAGGAGGCGGTTGCGGCTGCAATTAATTTGTTAAATTTTTTAATAATTATAATTTGAAATATTTTTTATCAATAACTTTTTTGTTTACATCATTCTTTAGCTTCTCTCAACAAGCTAAAGACTCAGTTAAGGTGTACAAAAAACGTGTTTTAGAAACTACCGAAGTAGATTTTTTAACAAGCTATTATAGCCAAGATGGTGATAATGCTGCAGTAAGTGGAGGTGTTGGTACGGAGGAATTAACCGACATAACTGCTAACATTATTGTTTCTATTCCTTTAAATGATGATGATGTACTAACTTTAGACACAGGTATTTCTGCCTATACCTCAGCTTCTTCAAGTAATGTAAATCCTTTTGATAAAGGTACTGCTGACCCTTTTCAAGCATCTACAGGAGCCTCAAGTTCAGATTTATGGTTTAATTTTACAGGAAATTATAGCCATAGTTCTGATGACAGAAACCAAATTTGGGCAGCAAAAGCCTCGGTTTCTTCAGAGTTTGATTACTCCTCAATAGGTTTCGGTGGAAGTTACACGAGACTTTTTAATGAAAAAAACACTGAACTTAGTATTAGTGCTAACATATACTTAGATACTTGGAAAACTATTTACCCTTATGAATTAAGACCTTTTTTTGATGGAGGTGATGGTATAAATGATGCGTTATTTATCCAAAATACAGTTACAGGAAACCCTAATTACAATCCTATTTTTAATGATTTTTCTGATAAAGGCAGGAACTCTTATTCCTTTGGGCTAGGTTTTTCTCAAATTTTACATAAAAACGTACAGGGTTCATTAGCTTTTGATCTTACTAAGCAAAGTGGCTTACTTTCTACTCCTTTCCAAAGAGTGTATTTTAGTGATATAGACGATTCGTTTATTGACAACTTTCAATTAGCAGATGCTAACGAAAAACTACCAAACAATAGGCTTAAAATTGCCTTAGGTGGTAGACTAAATTGGTACTTGAACGAGTTACTTACAATTCGAACTTTTTATCGTTACTATTTTGACGATTGGGGAATTAACTCTCATACAGCAAGTATTGAAATTCCTGTAAAGATTACAGATAAGTTTACATTATACCCTTCATACCGATTTTATAACCAAACTGCGGCAGATTATTTTGCAGCTTACGAAAAACATTTGTCTACAAACAATTTTTATACCTCAGACTATGATCTTTCAAAATATTCTTCTAATCAATTTGGTTTTGGTGTTTCTTATACTGATATATTTTCAAAAGCACATATATGGAAGTTTGGACTAAAAAGCATTGATGTGAAGTTTTATAAATACGACAGAAATACAACTTTTAACTCAAGTTTAATTACGGCAGGGTTTAAGTTTATTATGGACTAATAAAATTCTCATAAAATAAAGGCCTCGAATTATAATTCGAGGCCTTTATTTTTAACACAGAAGTTATATCCAATAAGAGTTTTAACCAAAACTCTATCTAAATCTTAAATCATAAGATATTCCTAAGGTGTATAGTAAAAAATATTCGCCGCGATCAAAACTTTTTTCTTCTCGTAAAATATTTACTGATACTTTCCAAGCATGCTTTTTACTTTTAGATGTAAATGCATATTCACCACTAATTTTTTGTGTTTTTAAATCAAAAACAACCGTTTGCTCTGTATTTACAGGAAATCTGTCAATTTCTGGAGAGAATCCTGCCCCTACTGCAACGCCAAAATAGTTATCAGCGTCACTATAATATCTACGATAGGTTAGTGTAACGGATTTACTTGTACCATTATCATTAGGTGTAAAATAAGGTCTTAATGACCAGTAACTATTTCCTGTATACCAACCTACAGATCCTGTATAAATAGTTGTTGTTTCAGAAAATTTTAATCCTCTAAAACCTAAAGAAACTTCTAAGCCAAGTGGTAACGACTTATATAATTCTACTCCATAACGCACTTTAGGAAATAAACTAGAATTTGAAAAACCTGCACTCACGTACGCATATAAACCATCTGTTATTCTTGGGTATAAGTCTACTTCATATTGTAAATTATCTGTATCAAAACGTCTTGAGTAGTTTATTTTAGCTATAATACTACCATATTTTGTTTGTCTTGTATAATTAAGTGTGCTGTAGTGAGATGCATCTCTTTCATTTTTATTATATAAAACTGTTGAATAACTCAATCCAACGCTATTAAAACGCAATGTATTGATTAAGCTTTCTTTGTAAGAAATTGCATTAGAATTGTTAGCATCAATACTAATTATTTTATCTAGAGTTATTAAAGCTTCTTCTGGGTTTTGCAGTTTTTCTTCTGACTTTGCTTTTAGGTATAATAAATCTGTATCGTCTGGAAAATATGATAATGCTTTTTTCACCAAGTCATTTGCTTTATATGGCAGTAAAGCGTACAACTCGTTTTTAATTGTTGCTATCCAATCATTTTTCCTTTTTGGATCTTTTTTCAACACATATTCAAACTCTTTTCTAGCCTCTTTATAGTTTCCATCCCAAGAATAAGTACTTGCCAAAAAGGAACGCACATCTAAATAATTTGGATATTTTGTTAAAATAAATCGTAAGGTATCTTGAGCTTCCTTTCGTTGTTTATTAAAAGCCATTTTTCTCGCTTTTTCAAAAGCTACATCAGGATCACCTTGAAATACTTTCTGTTGTGAAAAAACAGAGCATACAAACAAAGTTAACAGTATACAAAGGTGATACTTTATACTTTTTAGGATCATTCTTTTAATGCTTTTTCTAATTCTACATACTCTTTATTGTCTGGATATATTGTTAAGAGACTATCCATAATTTTTAATGCCTGATTTTTTTGTTTCAATCGTTGGTGTGCTTTTGCTAGCTTAAAACTTATGTCTGGATTTTTGACTTCATTTACATAAGCTTCTTTAGCTACAGCTATACTTTTACTTTCTTGACCAGACCACCAGTATAAATCTAACAAAGCAACATACGTATCATCATAAAACGGATGCCTTTCAACGGCATTTAACAAGAGTTTTTCTGCTTCTTTATATTCTCCATCCCAAGACAAAGTTCTAGCCTTTAAAATTCTTGCATCTGCATGATTTGGCATATTATTTAAGATGAAATCGCATAATAGTCTCGCTCCCGCCCTATCTCCATCAAAAGCCTTTGATCTTGCTATTAAAAACACCTCATCAAACGTTTTTCCTTCGGTTATTTCTCTTATACTTTTTTGTTCTTCTTGTGTAAATTGAATTTTGGTTTGCTTCTTTTCATAAATAACATCTGGATAAATTTTATCTTGCTGAGTTACATATTTATTGATTGCTTTAAACTCTTCAAAAGACTTTTTTACCTCGGTAAGTATTTTTCCATCATTAATTTTATGGGTATCGAAAGCTTCATCTATTTTATACAAATCTCCATCAGAAAGTAAATATTCTCCATCAATAAAATCTTTCAAACCTCCTTTGTAACGCATTAAGCCTATTTGATGAATATTTCTAAACCTTTTTGTAGTATCTAAACCTATTCCTACCCATGCAGTTTCTTTTAATGGTTCTAGCATATAGTTATTCGTTAAAAAGGAATAGAGACTCGGAACTACATCTAAATGAGAAGAAACAGATTTAAAGCGTTCCGCTTTTTTTAACATGGAACTATATATTAGCAACGGTACATGAAATCTACACAGTTTATCTTTTTGTTCTACCGGAATTAATCTGTGGTCACCCGTAATCACAAAAATTGTATTATCAAAATCTGCTCTTTCTTTATAACTCTCCATAAAGTTTTTTAGAGAGTTGTCACTGTAAAGTAGTGTTGCATAAATATCTTTTTTATTTTCTATTTCTCTTTTAGACACCCCAAAAACTCGTGATGTATTTAATATACTGTCTACTTTCTTTTTATAGGTCTCTTTCTCTGGAAACACAAAAGGTTCGTGATTACTAAGTGTTGCTATTACATCTAATCTAGGTTGCTTTTTATTTTTTATAGTGCTTAGTACTTTTTTAAACATTTCTGCATCTGAGTAGCCCCAAGAAAAACCATCTACTCCACCTGTTTTTACATATGATGGTCCATATTTATTTTCATCGACTATAAAATCAACGTTATTATATTCTAAAAAGTTAATGATTTTATCAAAGCTAGATTGGGTTCCTGTATAATACGATGTTGTATATCCGTTTGCTTTTAATATATTAAATAGCGATAGATGTGATGGTGTTTTGGGTATTTCTAAAAAACCTGTATCTCCAAAAGGTAACGATCCAAGTAGTGAAGGTAGTACCCCAAAGGTTCGACCGGTGTTACTAACAAAATTCTCCCAATATAACGATTGTGTTATTAGGTTGTCTAAATATGGAGTAAATCCGCTATATGAATTGCCATCTACAAACTCACTCCCTAATCCTTCCATTATAATTATAACTATATTAGGTTTTTGCAACTTTTTATTAAAAAAAGCTCCTAACACATCTTTTGTTTCTTCTGATAGTTTTAAAAAGGGATACTCTTTTATTTCTCCTGGTTGATAGCTGTATGTTTGTGCTTCGTCTAATTTAAATTTTAAAATATCTGTTGCTAAAAAACTTATTTTATTTTGATATTTAGCTTCATTAAATTCTAAACTAAAGAGCCTTAATAGTGCTGCCACTATTAGCAATCCTAGAGCTGTTTTTAGAAAAAGCTTTTCTGGTATTTTCTTTTTGAATAGGTATACAACTACTAAAAATAATAACGGAATTACTAGGAAAAGTAGATAGTTGACAACAGAAAACGATTCTGAAGATTCAATAGTTTTATAAATATCGTCATACGAATACCCTAAAAGATCTGCTCCTAAATTTAACAGAGTAGTTGTACTATATTTTACCAAAGAAAACTCTCCTATAACAAGAAGTACTCCTAGGGCTATGGCTGTTATTTCCGCTATTTTTTTATTTCCTAGCCCTACTAAATAATATATCGGCAAAAATAACACTCCTATTATTACAACTGTTATAAAAGCGTGTAATAGCTTATACGTAACAAGTTTTGTAACGTAAAAAATTGTATGTGTTTCTTTAAAACTAGCAAAAACCTCTACTACACCCAACAACCAAAACATTACTAATAATGCTGCAAGTACTTTTAAATATATTGATAGGCTTTTTTTCATAATTCATTACTTGTTACTCAATCCTTTTCTAGTCATTTTTCCCCACTTAAGCTTTTTATTAAAATAGTAGTCTTTATTTCCTTTTAACGCTGCATACAAGACTACCGGATGTAATAAAAATGGTTCTATAAATGCTGACTTTATTAACTGAAAGCCTACTCCCTTTTTTTTATATTGATGAAAGCTAAATTCTTCTGAAAAAATTGCTAATAAGGTGTAAATTACTGAAGAAAAATAGGCTGCTAAGAAAAATCCAAGTACATAATTCCAATGAACACTTCCTATAAAAAGTAATACTGTAAAGTATATAATTCCTAATACTTCAATTATAGGCGCTAGTCGCTCAAAAAGAAACCAATAAGGAAAACTTAACATTCCTAAAACTCTATATTTAGGATTGAATCCTATTACTCTGTGTGTTTTTAATGTTTCAATTGTTCCTCTTGTCCATCTATTTCGTTGTGATATAAATGTTCTATAACTTTCTGGAGCTTCCGTCCAACATAAAGGGTCTGGAATATATGCTACTTTATATTTTTTGTTTTGCTCTTCCATATACCTACGCATTCGAACAACAATTTCCATATCTTCTCCAACTGTTTCTGTACTATATCCGCCTACTTTAATGGCTATGTTTTTATCAAACATTCCAAACGCTCCTGAAATCACCAACAATCCATTTAATTTACTCCATGCCATTCTACCCAATAAAAAAGATCGTAAGTATTCTAGTATTTGTAATCTAACTAAGGTTGCTTTTGGGTAGTTTATATCTATTAATTTCCCGTTTTTTATAATACATGAGTTAGCTATTCTTATGACTCCTCCAGAAGCAATTACTTTTCTATCTGTATATTCTAAAAAGGGTTTAATCATTTTTTGTAGTGAGTCTTCCATCAGCAAACAATCTACATCAATACAAGCCACATAATCATTCTTACTGATGTTTAACCCTACATTAAGTGCGTCTGCTTTTCCTCCGTTTTCTTTATCAACTACAATAAGCCTTTCAAAGGCTGGGTTTTTTGATTTAAAAACTCCTGCTCTTATTGGTTTTGTTTTAATACGCTCATTAATTAAGTATTCTACTTTCTCTAAATTGTAAGCTTTAATTAACTTTTCTAAACTATCGTCTGTACTTCCATCATTAATTATGATCACATCATAATCTGCATAGTGTGTAGAAAGTAATGACCTTACATTTTCTACGATGTTTAAACTTTCATTATAGGCTGGAGCTATTATTGAAATGCCTGGTGCTAACCTTGATGATAAGATATCTTTATAATTAACAAAGCTATTTTTTCGCAGATATGAAATTGTTTCTTTTCTAGAATAAACAGCCAGTATTCCATAAGATATTAAAACCAAAAATGAGTATCCTAAAAATAAAAAGTGAATGATTAACAATATGTAATATGCAACACTTGAAGTATCCATAGTTTTCTTTTTTAATTACTGGGTATTTTCTAAAAAATCAATAACCTTAAAATTTCCTAGCCTACTTATTTCTTTTTTAATACCTATTAATTTAGGAGAGTCTATTTGTTTTAAAATTTTTAAGGCTAAAACTTTTATTTCAAAAACCTTACTAGCAACATGTTTTAAAACAAAAGATTCCTCTTCTTTTGCTCCCATATTTTCCAACAACTTAAATACTGCTATTTGTTCTTTTACCGTTAAAGTTTCATAAGCATTAATTAGCAATTCTTTTGCTTCTGTTATATATAGGTAGTTTAAAACATTAATTGCTTTAAGACGAATCTCACTATTTTTATGCTGTATTAGTTGTAATAACTCTTCTTTTGTTCCTCTTAAATTATAAACTCTTACTAATTCAAGGACTAACAACACAACATAATCATTTTTAGAACTTAACCATTTTCTAGTATCAAGGGTTTCTTGGGATTTTACTCCTTGCAAAGCACCTAGAATTCCTATTCGATCCCAAACGGAAATTGATGACTTTAAATTATCTAAAAAGTCAAGTCCTTTAAAACCAAACAAGTTTATAAAGTATAAGTAGGCTTGTCTACGAACTTCCATTTTAGAATGATTGATATACTTTTCTACTTCACTTTGAGCTTCTAATACTTTAAACCTTCTTAAATCTCTAATTCCTATTGCAATTATATGCCATTTACTACTTTTTAATTTAGATAGAGCTCGTGTGTCTAATTCTAGTTTCTTATACAATTGATTAATAACATCAATCATATTACCAGAAACCTCTCCTTTTAATTTTAAAAGTGTATTAACAAATGTTTTTCTGTTTATACTAGTTGTTAAACTAAGTTTTATTTGTGAGATGAGTTTCTCTTGAGTAGTATTTAATTCTATACAGTCTTCGCATGCATAGAGGTAGTCTACAATGTAAATTTCATATTGCTCACTCTGGTTTTTAATAAATTCTTCTTTTTTTCTTAAACGAAACCTCACCACTTTTAAAAAAAGGACAAGACTTAGTAAAACAAAAAAGAAGACTGTAGCAAGTATCCAGATTATTTTGGCAATAGACGGAAGATCTTTTAAAAAAGAATCGATAAATTGAGGGGGGACCATAAAGTTGAGGGATAAATTTATTTTACATAAGCATTCGTTTTACCCTTATCACCAACTCATTAGGCATTAATGGTTTTACCATAAAATCATTAGCACCTAAATTAAACGCTTGTGTTACCATTTCTTCTTGACCTGAAGCCGAAAAAACAAGAATAGGGACATCCATTTTTAATACATTTCTAACATGACTTATAACTTCCAAACCAGAAAGGTAATCCATCATTATATCTGTTAAAATCAAATCAGGTTGATGAGCTTCTATGAGTTCAATTGCCTTTTTTCCATCTTCAGCAACAAACAACTCATAACCTTCCTTTTCTAATTTCAATTTAATTAATAATAAAAACACTGAGTTATCCTCAGCTATAACAATTTTCTTTTCCTTACCCATTAAATTATTATTTACATACTTTTTTTACTAATTTTATAGAAAAATTACACTTAATACTCAAATATAACAAAAATATGCTAGTTTAACTACTTAATTATCTGTATTAAAACCGTGTTTAAAAAACTGTCCCCCCATGTTAAAAAACAATTGTTTTCATAGTGAAATTGTTGATTTAGATTTTCTAAACAGGAATCTTTCTGATGATATTGATTTATATGTTGAGATGATTTCTGTCTTCTTAACAGAAAGTAAAAAGAAAATTGCTACTCTAAAAAAAGCTAGTGATGAAGAAGATTTTACTTTAATTAAAGAAGTAGCTCATTTTTTAAAGTCTTCCTTTACCATTATGGGGCTAAAATCTAAAGATTTACTTATTGAAATTGAAGAACTGAGTTCCCAATCAAAAGATATTAAAAGAATAAAATTGCTTATAAATTTAGTTATAGATAATTATCACGAAAGCATTATTGAATACGAGAGAATGCTCTCTTGCTTTTCAAAAAACAATAATTAACCTACTTACAGAGTCCCTCGCTACATGAAATCACAAAAACTTAAATACATAAGTTACTTGTTCACATATTTAGTTTTGCTCTTTAGCCTTTTAACTATGTTTGAATGGGCTTTTCATAAACAACTCATATTTACAACTAACAAAGATGGGGCTACAACTAAATTCAATACTGCCTTATTATTTTTATTATCTATAATAAGTTTAATTATTTGTAGAATAAAACAAAGAGAATACAGGAAACCTTTCTTTATTCTAACATATACCATACTACTTATCAGCACACTAACTCTTGTAGAATATATTTTTAGGGTTAACTTACATATAGACAATCTATTTGTAAAGGACACCTTTTCAGCAGTTAATCCTGGTAGAATGTCAGAAGCTACAGCCGTATGTTTTATTTTCTTTTCTATTGGGCTTACAGGTCTAAAATCAACCAACAGAGCTTATATAGCCACTACCCAACATGTTGCTCTTGTAACTTCAGTTATTTCATTAATTAGTATCCTTTATTTTATTTTAGGAATTCCAATGGAATCAAAAATTGGTTTCTTTAAAACCATGTCTATTCAAACGGCAGTATCTTTTATTTTTATTTCTTTTTTATTGGTGTTTAAATCATACAACATAGGCTTTAAAGAAACAATTTTAGGTAATAGTGATGGTAGCAGGTCTCTTCAAAGACTATTACCTTTTATTATCCTAATTCCTTTTTTCTTGAGCTTTTTCATGTTAACCTTAATAAATGAAAATATTATTGGAGCTCAATCTGGTATTATTGTATATACCCTAGTACTGATTCTCTCTGGTTTTTTATACACATACATTATCTCTATAGGGTTAAATAAATCTGATTTTCTGAGAAGAGTATTAGAAAAAAACCTAATTAATAAAAATTCAGAGCTACTACAGTTTAAAGAAGCTTTAGATAAAATAGCTATTGTTGCCATTACTGATGAAAATACATTTATTAAATATGTAAACGATAAGTTTTGTGAAATTTCAAAATATTCTAGAGAAGAAATTCTAGGACACACAAACGAAATTGTTCGTTCAGATTACCATCCTGATTCATTTTTCACAGAAGCTTGGCTAACAGTATCTTCAGGAAAACCATGGTTTGGTGAAGTAAAAAATAGAGCTAAAGACGGCTCTTTATATTGGACAGAAACTGCAATTGTTCCTCTAAAGAAAAGAACCGACTATATTAGAGAATACATGGCTATTCAATTAGATATTACAAAGCGTAAAGAAGCTGAAGAATTACTTGCATCTAAATATGTAAAAACCTTAGAACAAAAAAATCAAGAACTAGAACAGTTTAGTTATATTACTTCTCACGATTTACAGGAACCTTTAAGAACTATTGCTGCTTTCTCTGACATACTTTATGAAGAATATAACGATCAATTAGACGACAATGCTAAACAACTTTTTCTTTTTATAAAGAAAGCTACTAGTAGAATGAGTAGTTTAATTAAAAACCTATTAGATTACTCTAGGTTAGGTCGTCAAAGAGAAATATCAAAAGTAAACTGTAATCTTCTAGTAAGTGATATTATAGAAGACTTAAACAGTAGTATTAAACAAAATAAAGCAACTGTAGAATATAATGATTTACCTATTATTGACGCCTATCCTACAGAGCTTAGGTTATTATTTCAGAACCTTATTAGTAATGCCATAAAATTTTCTAAAAAAGATGTTCCTCCTCAAGTTTCAATTAAAGCAAAAAAGAAAAATCATGCATGGAAATTCTATGTAAAAGACAATGGTATTGGAATACCTGAGCAATTTCAAAAAAAGATTTTTTCAATCTTTCAACGCCTACATTCAGAAAATGAATATGAAGGTACCGGAATTGGTCTTGCACATTGTCACAAGATAGTAGGAATGCATGGAGGAGAAATCGGAGTTAAGTCAAAACCAGGAAAAGGTAGTACCTTTTTCTTTACAATACCAAACCAATAATTATGAAAAAACTACACACTATTTTATTAATCGATGACGATCCTGCAACTAATTTTCTTCATAAGTTAATTATAGAAAAAGAAAACTGTACTGAACATGTTGTATGTAAACAAAGTGCTGAAGATGCTCTTGTTTATTTAAAATCTAAAGTTGATGACAAATCTCCTCATCCTGAGCTTATTTTTTTAGATATTAATATGCCTAAAATGAATGGATGGGATTTCTTAGAAGAGTATAAAAAGTTTGATAAAAATCGACAAGCTAAAAAGATTGTTATTATGCTTACTACATCTTTAGATCCTAATGATAGAGAAAAAGCTAAATCTATTAATCAAATAAATGAGTTTCAATCAAAACCTTTAACTTCAGAAAAACTAAAAAGTATTTTAGCCTCAAATTTTCCAACAAAATTTAATCACTCTTAAAAATAAAAAATCCCAGTTAACAGTTAACTGGGATTCTATAAAATGTCTTTCTAAAAACTATTGGTCAATTGAACCTAAAACGCGTTTCATAAAGTTATTTAACGCTTCTTTTTTAGGTGTTCCGTCTTTTATCATTTTATCAACTTCAATTGCTCCGTACATATTAGAGATTAACTCTCCTATTACGTCTAATTCTTCGTCTTTTAACGATGGAACTTCCGTTAAAGCTTCAAGAGTTTCAATAGTTTCTAGTACGTAGTCTTGATCATTATCTTCAATAAATGAAGTTAAGTGTTTAATTACTGGTAATTTCATAATTAAGCTACTTCGTTTACTAAATCCTTCAACACATCAAACTTGTTAGTTTGAGTTTGATTTACAAATTTACCATCAATAAAAGTAGCAAAAGTAGGTAAGTTACTTACATCTGCAAGTTTTCTACTTTCTGGAAACTTCTCTGCGTCAGCTATTACAAAAACCATATCTTCATTTTCAGAAGATAATTTTTTAAATTTAGGTTTCATAATACGACAGTTACCACACCAAGTAGCTGAAAACTGTACTACTACTTTTTTATTACCTGCAACAACCTCTGATAAATTGTCTTGACTCAATTCTTGTACCATAGTTTCTTATATTATCAATTTCGAAAGGAGCTCGTGCTCGACCCCTTCACTTATCTCACACGAACTTGTTTCCTTTCTTAAATTATATTTTAGATTGCTGCTAAGTACTCTGCAGTAGCTTTAGCATTTGCTTGCATTGCTTCTTTACCTTCTTCCCAGTTTGCTGGACAAACCTCACCTTTTTCTTGTACGTGAGTGTAAGCATCAACTAAACGTAAATATTCGTTTACGTTACGACCAACTGGCATGTGGTTGATTCCTTCATGGAATACAGTTCCTTCTTCATCAATTAAATATGTAGCTCTATACGTTACGTTATCACCTTCAACTTGTACAGTTCCTGTAGCTTCATCGTAAGTTTCGTTAGAGATGTCTAAGATACCTAAAATAGATGACAAATTACGGTTACTATCAGCTAATAATGGATAAGTAATACCTTCAATTCCTCCATTATCTTTTGATTGGCTTAACCAAGCAAAGTGTACTTCAGGAGTATCACAAGAAGCTCCAATTACAATAGTATTTCTTTTTTCAAATTCTGGTAATGCAGCTTGAAAAGCGTGTAACTCAGTTGGACAAACGAAAGTAAAGTCTTTCGGATACCAAAATAACAACACTTTTTTCTTGTTTTTAACTGCTTCTTCTAATACATTTAATTTAAACGTATCACCCATTTCATTCATTGCATCCACGTTTAAACTTGGGAATTTTTTTCCTACTGCTGTAGCCATTTTATAATTTTTTATTGATTAATAATTTTTTACAAGCACAAATGTATTTCGTTTCTTATCATTAAAAGAGTGAATCTAAAAATATTTTTTTATTACATTATAAGAATTATCAATACTACAAAACCAACAAAATCAATAAAACAAATACCTTTTTAAAAACCAATAACTTACAGGGTAAAAAAAACAAATAATAAGAAAATATTATACCAAAATAAAAAATATAGATAAAAATTATTCACTCTTTTATTGTAAATTTGAACGTATTCTAACCTGAAAAAAAATATAAATATGAAAGATTTACACTCACACTCTTCTAGTAAAAATGGAAAGTGTCCTTTTTCTCAAGGCGCTAATACTGAAATACATGACAACGTTATGGAGTGGTGGCCTAAATCATTGAATTTAGACATCCTACATCAACATGACACTAAAACCAACCCTTTAGGAGAAAGTTTTAATTATGCTGAAGAATTTAAAAAATTAGATTTAGAAGCTGTTAAAAACGACCTAAAAGACTTAATGACTGATAGCCAAGATTGGTGGCCTGCCGACTGGGGACATTATGGTGGTTTAATGATTCGTATGGCATGGCATGCTGCAGGTACTTATAGAGTTGCAGACGGTAGAGGTGGTAGTAATACAGGAAACCAACGTTTCGCTCCATTAAATAGCTGGCCAGATAATGGTAACTTAGACAAAGCTAGACGACTATTATGGCCTATCAAGAAAAAATACGGAAATAAACTATCTTGGGCAGACCTTATTATTTTAGCAGGTAACATGGCTTATGAGTCTATGGGATTCAAAACATTTGGTTTTGCAGGAGGACGCGAAGATATTTGGCACCCAGAAAAAGATATTTATTGGGGTACTGAAAAAGAATGGTTGGCTCCTACCAAAAATAGATACGGAAGTGACAATGACCGTGAATCACTTGAGAACCCTCTTGCTGCCGTTCAAATGGGATTAATTTATGTAAACCCTGAAGGTGTAGACGGAAAACCTGATCCGTTAAGAACTGCACAAGATGTTAGAGAGACTTTTAAGCGAATGGCAATGAACGACGAAGAAACTGTTGCTTTAACTGCTGGTGGACATACCGTAGGAAAGGCTCACGGTAACGGTGATGCTGATGCTTTAGGTCAAAGTCCTGAAGGGGCAGAAATTCACAACCAAGGTTTTGGTTGGATGAATCCTAAAGGAAGTGGAAATGCTGAACATACAGTAACTAGTGGTTTAGAAGGTGCATGGACAACAACACCTGATAGATGGAATAACACATACTTCCATTTATTACTGAATCATGAATGGGAATCAAAAAAGAGTCCTGCAGGAGCATGGCAATGGGAGCCTGTTAGTATGGATGAAGCTGACAAGCCTGTAGATGCTCACAACCCGAACATCAAAAGAAACCCTATCATGACTGATGCGGATATGGCGATGAAAATGGATCCTGAATACAGAAAAATATCTGAAAAATTCTATAAAGACCCTGAGTATTTTGCTGATACATTTGCTCGTGCTTGGTTTAAATTAACACATCGTGATTTAGGACCTAATACACGTTATTTAGGTGCTGATGCTCCAGCAGAAACACTTATCTGGCAAGATCCTGTTCCTACTGTTGACTATACTTTAAATGACAGTGAAATTGAAGAATTGAAAGAAAAACTATTAAATAGTGGACTTTCTCGTACTGAACTTATAAATACTGCTTGGGATAGTGCTAGAACTTATAGAGGATCTGACTTTAGAGGTGGTGCTAATGGAGCTCGTATTCGTTTAGCTCCTCAAAAAGACTGGGAAGGAAACGAACCAACAAGATTAAAGAAGGTACTAAATAAGCTTACTGAGATTCAATCAGGACTAAGTAAAAAAGTAAGTATTGCTGACTTAATTGTGTTAGGAGGTAGTGCTGCTGTTGAAAAAGCTGCTCAAGAAGGTGGTGTCAACATTAAAGTTCCTTTTACTCCTGGAAGAGGTGATGCAACCACTGAAATGACAGATGCTGAATCTTTTGATGTTTTAGAGCCTTTACATGACGGATACAGAAACTGGCAAAAGAAAGATTATGTAGTAAAACCTGAAGAGTTATTATTAGATAGAACACAGCTTATGGGCTTAACCGCTCCTGAAATGACTGTTTTAGTTGGAGGAATGCGTGTACTAGGAACCAACCATGGAGGCACCAAACATGGTGTATTTACAGATAATGAAGGTGTATTGAGTAATGACTTCTTTGTTAACCTTACTGATATGAAATACTCATGGAAGCCTGCTGGGGAAAACTTATACAATATTGTTGACCGTAAAACTGGAAGTACTAAATGGACGGCTACAAGAGCTGATTTAATATTTGGTTCAAATTCAATTTTACGTTCGTATGCAGAAGTATATGCACAAGATGATAATAAAGAAAAATTTGTAAAAGATTTTGTAGCTGCTTGGACTAAAGTAATGAATGCTGACAGATATGATTTAGCATAATTTAAAAACTAAATCATAAAAAAAGAAGAGCAAAATGCTCTTCTTTTTTATTTATTACCTAGTAATGTTATTTACTCGCAAATAGTTTCACGTCATTTTTAGAAACTTCTTTTTCTCCTAAAATAAGTAATCGCTCAACTACATTTCGTAACTCACGAATATTCCCTGTCCAATCATATTCTTGTAATAACTTAATAGCATCTTCTGAGAAGCCTTTCTTTGACATTCCTTGTTCTTCAGAAATTTTATTTGCGAAGAAATCTACTAATAACGGGATATCTTCTCTTCTATCGTTTAAAGCAGGAACTTTAATTAAAATCACTGCTAAACGGTGATATAAATCTTCACGGAAGCGTCCTTCTTCAATCTCCTTCTTTAAATCTTTATTTGTTGCAGCAACTACACGTACATTTACTTTTATATCTTTATCAGACCCTACTCTTTGAATACGGTTTTCTTGTAATGCTCGTAATACTTTTGCTTGTGCCGACAAACTCATATCTCCTATTTCATCTAAGAAAATAGTTCCTCCATTTGCTGCTTCAAACTTCCCTGCTCTATCTTTATTAGCCCCTGTAAAACTTCCTTTTACATGTCCAAAAAGCTCACTTTCTATTAACTCAGAAGGAATAGCTGCACAATTCACCTCAACCATTGAAGCTTTAGAACGATCAGACTTTTCATGCAACCAATGTGCTACTAATTCTTTTCCTGTTCCATTAGGACCTGTAATTAATACTCTAGCATCGGTTGCTGATACTTTTTCTATAATTTCTTTTATATGAGTAATGGCATCACTTTCTCCAATCATTTCATAATTCTTACTCACCTTCTTTTTCAAACGCTTGTTTTCTACTACCAACTCCTTTTTATCTAAAGCATTTCTTACGGTATTAAGTAAACGATTTAAATCTGGCGGTTTAGAAATATAATCAAAAGCTCCTAAACGCATTGTATTTACTGCAGTATCTAGGTCTCCATGACCAGAAATCATTACCATTGGTGTTTCTGGTTTCAACTTTCTGGCTTTTTCTAACACCTCAACACCATCCATTTTAGGCATCTTAATATCGCATAAAACTAAATCGTAATCCGTTTTCTTTATCATTTCAATTCCTTGTAAACCATCTTCAGCTTCTTCTACTTCATAGGAATCGTTTTCTTCAGAAATAATTTTTTTTAATACTCTGCGAATTGCAGCTTCATCTTCTATTATTAATATTTTACTCATATTTTAGACTTTTAGATCTAAGACCAAAAGAAAAAAGACTAGTTTAATGAATTCTTAAATCCCGAAATCATTTTTTGAAGCTCTTCTATTTCGTCTTCTAAACCTATTAACGTTACTTTATTGATATATTCTTTATAATAAGAAAGAACTATTTGTGTTTGCAATTCAAAAAGCGAGCCAAGTGCAATTTCTAAAAATCTTTTAAACTCTTTATTTGAACTTCTACTTGACCCTTCTGCAATATTCGACGGGATAGAAATTACTGATCTATTTATCTGAGATGTTAAAGAATATACTTCTTCTTTTGGAAACTCTTTTGTAATCTTAAAAACCTTATCACAAAGCTTCATTGAATAAACCCAAATTTTAAGTTTTTTAAAATTATGTTTTCCCACCGTCTTAATTCTTTTTTCTTTTCGTCTTTACTCTTTAATAATATGTATATCTCTTTGAGGAAATGGGATACTAATATTATGTTCTCTAAACAGTTCATCTATTCTAAATCGTATATCACTTTTTGGTATAGCTGCTTGAAAACTATCGTTTAATGTAAAAATCAATTTAAAGTCCAATGAGCTATCTCCAAAATTTTCAAAAAGCACTAAAGGAGCAGGATGTTGATACACTTTTGAATGTTCACTAGCCGCTTGCATTAACAACTTTTTTACCAAAGCTACATCACTTCCGTATGCCACTCCTACTATAACACTTTCTCTTGTTGTAGTACCATTTTGCGTCCAGTTATATAAACTGTTTGATAAATATTTATGATTAGGTATTACCAAAACTTTGTTATCAATAGTAACAGCTCTGGTGGTTCTTAGTTTTATTTCCTCTACTCTACCTACTTTTCCATCTAACTCAATAATATCACCAACATGAACACTTTTATCAAGAATAATAAAAATTCCAGAAATTATGTCTTGAAAAAAAGTCTGTAATGCTAAACCAATACCAATTAATAAGGCTGAAGACGCTACTAAAATTGCACTTAAATTAACCCCAGCTGAACTTAAAGCTATAGAAAAAACAACTACATAAGCTAACCAACTAGTAAAGGAGAAAATAGTATCAAACTTATTCTTGTCTTCTTGTTCTAATTTACTTTTTGCTAGTCTTTTCAAGTACTTCAGTAAAATTTTCACAAGAATTAAACCTAGTATCAAGAACAAAACTGTCTTTATTGTGATATCTATTTCTTTACCCCCTAGAGGAATTCTAAGGTTTAGAAAATCGGTTACTTCTTTAATTATTTCTTTCATCTACTAGTTCTTATTGTTTTTATTCATCAGATTCGTTTCACTATTAAACTCTTTAAAATAAAATTTATTAAGTCAATTTCATAAAGATTTAATTATCCATTATAACGAATCCACTTCCATAAGTCTTTATACGTTGGCTTTTTACCATACATTAAAATACCCACGCGATAAATTTTAGCAGCAATCCATACAATAACCATAAAAGTAAGAATTAATAGCAACATAGAGATTGCTATTTCCCACCAAGCTACTCCAAATGGAATTCTCATTAACATAACGATTGGCGACGTAAATGGTATATATGAGAATATTACTGATACTGGTCCGTGAGGATCATTAATTACCGTTGCAAAACCTACATATACTGCTAAAATTAACGGTAACATAATAGGCATCATAAATTGTTGCGTATCCGTTTCGTTATCTACTGCTGCACCTACAGCCGCAAACAACGAACTATACAACATATATCCTCCTAAGAAATAGAAAATAAATAAGAAGAACATTTTTACTAAAGGCAACCTAAAAATTTCTTGCACAATCATTTCACCTTTATTGGTTGCTGTTTGCTGAATAGCTTCCATTTGTTCTGGTGATACTTTTGCTGACTGCATTTCCATCATATCAACTCCAAAGAAAGAAGATGCTACTAGGCTAAACACTAAAAACAAAATTCCCCAAATAAAGAATTGTAACAATCCAGCTGAAGCATTTCCAATAATCTTTCCTAACATTAATTGGAAAGGTTTTACTGAAGAAACAATTACTTCAATAATTCTACTTGTTTTTTCTTCAATTACACTACGCATTACCGATGTACCATAAATCATTACAAACATCATTAACAAATATCCGGCAATAGCTCCCACACCAATTTTTAACCCGTTGATTAACTTTGATGATTTCTCACCAGAGAAGTTCAACATTTTTATTTCTGATGAAATTTTAGACTCTTCAATGTGTGCAATATCAATTCCGAAGCTTGTTAGTTTTTTATGACGCAACTCCTTATCAATTTTATCTTCTAAACTTTCCATGATAGACATACTTGGTGAATCTTTTGAGAAAAACTCAATCGATTTTGCCAACACTTCTAAACTATCTTGTTTTGGAATATACAAAGCTCCATAATAATCCCCTTCTTCAACTTTCTTTTTTGAATCTTCTATTCCTAAAGCAGTAAAGTCCTCGTACTTTACTGTTTTTGAATCTTTAAAAACATCTTTAGAGAACATTCCTGACTCATCAACATATACTATCTTCTTAACCTTTTCATCGTTCTTCTTCATTAAGAAAAATACTAAAGCCCCCATACCAATCATTAACAGTGGACTTAAAAAAGTCATAACGATAAACGACTTATTTCTAACCTTAGCAATAAACTCGCGTTCTATAATTAATCGTAATCTTTTCATTGCTTAACTGTTTTTATGGATTGCTTGAATAAAAATATCATTAGCACTTGGCACCAACTCTACAAAATGCTGTACTTGACCTTGGTTGGTTAAATACGATAGTAAATCGTTTGGAGAACTTCCGTTAGTAAGTTTTACATTTAACTTTAACCCTTCATTTAACAATTTAAAATCTGCTGGTAAAACCTCAAAGTTTTCTTTTAGCTTTTGCTCCACTTCTTTTGAATTAGAAGTAGCTAATCCAACCTGAAAAGTATTTGTTCTAAACTCCTTTTTAATATCTTCTAGCTTACCATCTAAAATTTTATTCGACTTGTTAATCAAAGCTATATAATCACACATTTCCTCAACAGACTCCATTCTATGGGTAGAAAAAATAATGGTAGCTCCTTCATCTCTCAACTGTAAAATTTCCTTTGCTATTAATTGCGCATTAATAGGATCGAAACCAGAAAAAGGCTCATCAAAAATTAATAATTTAGGCTGGTGTAGTACAGTTACTATAAACTGTACCTTCTGCGCCATTCCTTTAGATAACTCTTCAATCTTTTTATTCCACCAAGCACCAATATCAAATTTATCAAACCAATATTTCAATCGTTTTTTTGCTTCCGATTTACTCAACCCTTTTAATTGAGCAAGGTATAATGCCTGCTCTCCTACCTTCATACTCTTATACAGCCCTCTTTCTTCTGGTAAGTAACCTATATGCTCTATATGGTTTGGAGCTAACTTTTCTCCATCTAATATAATTTCACCAGCATCAGGCATTGTAATTTGATTGATGATTCTAATAAGCGAGGTTTTTCCTGCTCCATTAGGACCTAACAAACCAAAAACACTTCCTTTAGGTATGTGCATTGACACATTATTTAATGCAGTATAATCGCCATAACGCTTTACCACATTGTTAATTTCTAATAAATTGCTCATAGATTTATAGTTGATTAATTACCGCTTATTGAAAAACAGCAGTGACAAACTTACATATTTTTATACTCAATTAGTATACGGTTCTCTCCAAACGTTACAAGATTAATTTTTTGTTAATTTTATTATGCATGCATAACTTTTTTGCAAAATACTATGCATGCATAATAAAATTTTATATATTTGGCATCCATGGACAAGGATAAATCAATAGATCACCAATTAAGAGCCACGTGGCAAGCCGTTGCAAAAATGTATAACGAGCAGGCTGCAAAGCACGATAGCACAATGGCCACGGCTTTTGCTTTGTTGAATATCGATTCTGAAAACGGTACCCCTTCAACTGCATTGGGTCCGTTAATGGGAATGGAACCTACAAGTCTTTCTCGTTTATTAAAAACTATGGAAGATAAGGGAGTTATATGTCGCGAGAAAAATCCAAATGATGGCAGAAGCGTTATTTTAAAACTTACCGAATACGGTAAAGAAATGCGCGAAGTTTCAAAAGGACACGTATACCAATTCAATAATAAGGTAAGAGAACATATTACTGAAGAAGAGCTAGATAGCTTTTTTAAAGTAACAACAACAATAAACAAACTAATTACAGATAAGTTAATATACGAAGACGATATTGACAATAAAGCTGTATAAAACAAACCAACAAACAAATGGCAAGAAGAATTAAAAAAGTAGCAATTATCGGTTCTGGTATCATGGGATCAGGTATTGCATGTCATTTTGCTAACATTGGCGTTGAAGTATTGCTTTTGGACATCGTTCCAAGAGAGCTTAACGACAAAGAAAAGGCAAAAGGATTAACCTTAGAAGACAAAGTAGTTCGTAACCGTTTGGTAAATGATGCTTTGACTGCTTCGTTAAAATCGAAACCATCACCTATCTACAATAAAAAATTTGCAGATAGAATTACTACTGGAAACCTTGAAGACGATTTACACAAAGTAAAAGATGTAGATTGGATTATGGAAGTAGTTGTTGAACGCTTAGACATTAAACAAAGTGTTTTTGAACAAGTTGAAAAATACCGTACACCTGGTACAATTATTTCTACCAACACTTCGGGTATTCCAATTAAGTTTATGAACGAAGGACGTAGTGAAGATTTTCGTAAGCACTTTGCGGTAACTCACTTTTTTAACCCTCCTCGTTATTTAAAATTATTTGAAGTTGTTCCAGGACCAGACTGTAAACAAGAAGTTACTGACTTCTTAATGGATTATGGTTCTAAATTCTTAGGAAAAACTTCAGTATTAGCAAAAGATACTCCAGCTTTTATTGGTAACCGTATTGGTATCTTCGGAATCCAATCGTTATTCCACCAAGTAAAAGAATTAGGATTAACAGTTGAAGAAGTTGATAAATTAACTGGTCCTGTTATTGGACGACCAAAATCAGCTACTTTCCGTACTGTTGATGTTGTTGGATTAGATACTTTAGTACATGTTGCTAACGGAATCTACGAAAACTGTCCTAACGACGAAGCTCACGATTTATTCAAGTTACCAGATTTCATCAACACAATGATGGAAAATAAGTGGTTAGGTAACAAAACCAAGCAAGGTTTTTACAAAAAAACAACCAATGCTGAAGGAAAGCGTGAAATTTTAGCGTTAGACTTAGATACGATGGAATACCGTCCGTCTAAAAAAGCAAAATTCGCTACGTTAGAATTAACAAAAACAATCGATAAGCCAATTGACCGATTTAAAGTATTAGTTGGCGGAAAAGATAAAGCGGGAGAATTTTACCGTAAGAACTTCGCAGCAATGTTTGCGTACGTTCAAAATAGAATTCCAGAAATTTCTGATGAATTATATAGAATTGACGATGCCATGAAAGCAGGTTTCGGATGGGAAAATGGTCCTTTCGAAATTTGGGATGCTGTAGGAGTTGAAAAAGGTATCGAATTAATGAAAGCTGAAGGAAAAGAACCTGCTGCTTGGGTAACAGAAATGTTAGCTAAAGGAGAGAAATCTTTCTATACAGTTAAAGACGGTGCAACATATTACTACGATGTACCTGCAAAAGTACAAGTTAAAAAACCAGGACAAGATTCATTTATCATCTTAGATAACATTCGTAAAACTACTGAGGTATTCAAAAACTCTGGAGTTGTTATTGAAGATTTAGGAGACGGAATCTTAAACTGTGAATTCCAATCTAAAATGAACACTATTGGTGGTGATGTTTTAGCAGGATTAAATAAAGCAGTTGATTTAGCTGAAAAAGACTTCCAAGGATTAGTTATTGGTAACCAAGCTGCAAACTTCTCAGTAGGTGCCAACATTGGAATGATTTTTATGATGGCTGTTGAGCAAGAGTATGATGAATTAAACATGGCTATCAAGTATTTCCAAGATACAATGATGCGTATGCGTTACTCTGCAATTCCTACTATTGCTGCTCCTCACGGAATGGCGTTAGGTGGTGGATGTGAGTTATCATTACACGCTGATAAAGTAGTTGCTGCTGCTGAAACCTACATCGGATTAGTAGAGTTTGGAGTTGGAGTAATTCCTGGTGGTGGTGGATCTAAAGAAATGGCTTTAAGAGCTCAGGACTTATTCCACACTGGTGATGTTCAATTAAACGTATTACAAGAGCACTTCTTAACTATTGGTATGGCTAAAGTGGCAACTTCAGCTTATGAAGCATACGACTTAAACTTACTACAAAAAGGAAAAGACGTTGTGGTTGTAAACAAAGACCGTCAAATAGCAGAAGCTAAAAAACACGCTGTATTATTAGCAGAAGCAGGTTATACACAACCAGCAAAACGCAAAGATGTTTTAGTATTAGGTAAGCAAGCCTTAGGTATGTTCTTAGTAGGAACAGACTCTATGGAAGCTTCTAAATATATTTCTGAACATGATCAGAAAATTGCAAACAAACTAGCCTATGTAATGGCTGGAGGAGATTTATCAGAACCAACAAAAGTTACTGAGCAGTATTTATTAGACCTTGAACGTGAAGCTTTCTTAAGTTTAACTACAGAACGTAAAACGTTAGAGCGTATTCAGCATATGTTAAAAACTGGTAAACCACTTCGCAACTAGTTGCGAATAGTATTGAGATATTAGTATTAAGTAGTTAGAAATGCATAAAGTAGAAGATTTAAAAATATGGCAAAAATCAATAAAGTTAGCAAAAGCTACCTATCTACTTGTTTCAGAATTACCATCGGATGAAAAATTCGGACTAACATCTCAAATAAAGAGAAGTGCTATTTCGATTCCTTCAAATATAGCAGAAGGAGCTGGTAGAAATTCACAAAAAGAATTCAAACACTTTTTGAGTGTTGCAAATGGTTCTACATACGAACTTCAAACGCAATTACTATTAGTTATTGAATTGAACCTAATACATAAAGATAAAGTACAACCCATTATTGAGTTGTGTATTGAAATTCAGAAAATGAATTATGTTTTTCAGCAAAAATTAAACGCCTAAACATTCACTCAATACTAAAACCTCAATACTCAATACTAAAAATAAAATGAAAACAGCATATATAGTAAAAGGATATAGAACCGCCGTAGGGAAATCTAAAAAAGGTGTGTTCAGATTTAAAAGAGCTGACGAATTAGCTGCTGAAACCATCAAATATATGATGGATAAGTTGCCAGAATTCGATGTAAAACGTATCGACGATGTTATTGTTGGTAACGCAATGCCAGAAGGTTCTCAAGGATTAAACATGGCAAGAATTATTTCGTTAATCGGATTAGATTCTGTGGATGTTCCTGGAGTTACCGTAAACCGTTTCTGTTCATCAGGATTAGAAACTATTGGTATGGCTGTAGCAAAAATTCAATCTGGAATGGCAGAGTGTATTATTGCTGGTGGAGCAGAAAGTATGAGTTCTGTACCAATGACAGGTTTTAAACCAGAATTAAACTACGATATCGTAAATGCAGGTCACGAGGATTACTATTGGGGAATGGGTAATACTGCGGAAGCAGTAGCTCAACAATACAATGTATCTCGTGCAGACCAAGATCAATTTGCATACGAATCGCACATGAAAGCTTTAAAAGCGTTAGATAGTGATCGTTTTCAAGATCAAATAGCTCCAATCAATGTAGAGGAAACCTACATTGATGGAAACGGAAAACGAGCTACAAGAAATTATACAGTTACTAAAGACGAAGGTCCACGTCGTGGAACTAGCGTAGAAGCTTTAGCAAAATTACGTCCAGTATTTGCGGCTAATGGTTCTGTTACCGCTGGTAACTCATCACAAACAAGTGATGGTGCTGCGTTCGTAATGGTAATGAGTGAAGATATGGTAAAAGAGTTAGGTATTGAACCAGAAGCTCGTTTAGTAAGTTATGCAGCAGCAGGAGTACCACCTCGTATTATGGGAATTGGTCCTGTAGCAGCTATTCCAAAAGCATTAAAACAAGCAGGTTTACAACAAAGTGATATTGAATTAATTGAACTAAATGAAGCGTTTGCTTCACAATCGTTAGCTGTTATTCGCGAATTAGGTTTAAATCCGGATATCGTTAACGTAAATGGTGGAGCAATTGCTTTAGGTCACCCATTAGGATGTACTGGTGGTAAACTATCTGTTCAGTTATTTGATGAAATGCGTAAGCGTAACATGAATAACAAATACGGAATGGTAACCATGTGTGTAGGTACTGGTCAAGGTGCTGCTGGTATTTTTGAATTCTTAAATTAAAATTAAGATATAAGTATTGAGTATTGAGAATTTTCTCATCTCTTTTAAAAAATAAGTAACAAAATTATAAAAGTAGTTAGTATCTCAATACTCACTACTAAATACTAAAATCTAATATACTATGTCAGAATTAAATAAAGATATTTTACGCGGAGGGCAGTTCCTAGTAAAAGAAACAAAATGCGAAGATATATTTACTCCTGAAGATTTTTCAGAAGAGCAAACAATGATGCGTGATGCGGTTAAAGAATTTAACGACCGTGAAATTATTCCTTATAAAGATCGTTTCGAAAAGAAAGATTATGCACTTACCGAAGAAACTATGCGTAAAGCAGGTGAATTAGGATTCTTAGGTGTGGCTGTTCCTGAAGCTTATGGAGGATTAGGAATGGGATTCGTTTCTACTATGTTAACTTGTGATTATATTTCAAGTGGAACAGGATCTTTTAGTACAGCTTTTGGTGCACATACAGGTATTGGTACGATGCCAATTACTTTATACGGTACTGAAGAGCAAAAGCAAAAATACGTTCCTGCGTTAGCAATGGGTGAAAAGTTTGGAGCTTACTGTTTAACAGAACCAGGAGCTGGATCGGATGCGAACTCAGGTAAAACTACTGCTGAGTTAACTGAAGACGGAAAGCACTACAAAATTAACGGACAAAAAATGTGGATTTCGAATGCAGGTTTTGCTGAAATCTTCATCGTTTTTGCTCGTATTGAAGACGATAAAAACATTACTGGTTTTATCTTAGAATATGATAAAAACAATCCTAACGGAGTAACTTTAGGAGAAGAAGAGCACAAATTAGGTATTCGTGCATCATCTACACGTCAGGTATTTTTCAACGATACATTAATTCCTGTTGAAAACATGTTATCTGTTCGTGGTGGTGGATTCAAAATTGCAATGAACGCCTTAAACGTTGGTCGTATTAAATTAGCTGGTGCTTGTTTAGATTCTCAAAGAAGAATTATTAGCCATGCTGTAAACTATGCTAACGAGCGTAAGCAATTTAAAACTCCTATTTCAGAATTTGGAGCTATTAAAATGAAATTAGCTGAAATGGCTACTAGTGCTTATGTTGGTGAATCTGCATCATACAGAGCAGCTAAAAACATTGAAGACAGAATTGCTATTCGTGAATCTGAAGGAAGTTCTCACCAAGATGCAGAATTAAAAGGTGTTGAAGAATATGCTATTGAATGTTCAATCTTAAAAGTAGCTGTTTCTGAAGACGTACAAAACTGTGCTGATGAAGGAATCCAAATTTACGGAGGTATGGGATTCTCTGAAGAAACTCCAATGGAGTCTGCTTGGAGAGATGCTCGTATTGCACGTATTTACGAAGGAACTAACGAAATCAACCGTTTATTATCGGTAGGAATGTTAGTTAAAAAAGCAATGAAAGGTCATGTAGATTTATTAAATCCAGCAATGGCAGTTCAAAACGAATTAATGGGAATTCCTTCTTTCGATACTCCAGATTATTCTGAATTATTCTCAGAAGAAAAAGAGATGTTAGCTAAACTTAAGAAAGTATTCTTAATGGTAGCTGGAGCTGCATTACAAAAATTTGGTCCAGAATTAGAGCAACACCAACAGTTATTAACTGCTGCTTCTAATATTTTAATTGAAATATACATGGCAGAATCTGGAATTTTAAGAACTGAAAAGAACGCGAAGCGTTTTGGTGAAGATGCTCAAAAAGAACAGATTGCTATGGCTAAGTTATACTTATACAATGCCGTAGAAACTATTACTAAAAGCGCAAGAGAAGGAATTATTTCTTTCGCTGAAGGTGATGAGCAACGTATGATGTTAATGGGACTTAAGCGTTTTACAAAATACGCAAACTACCCTAACGTAGTTGAGTTACGTGACACAATCGCAGAAAAATTAAAAGCAGAAAATAAATACTGCTTCTAAAAAATAGAAAAATTTTCTTCAACTTTTATAGGTTTTAGAATTTAGTTGTTTGTTTAAAAGATCGTCAAATTAGTTTTTGGCGGTCTTTTTTTTATCCTCTAAAAAAACATTAATAAACCTATACACTACAATATCAAGCTTGTGTAAAATTGAGATTCTTAAGTTTTTCTTAAAATGCTTTTTCATATCTTTAATGGTATATTTATTGAATCAGTCCCTATGAAAAATAAAATAGCATGATAAAACTTACCAATTCAGCACTACTAGGAATGGCATTATTAGCCATAGTTAGCTGTAAAAAAGAAGCAAAAAAAGTAGACACACAAAAAACCGTTAACCAAGAAACAGTAGCCACAATAAATGATGTTACTGGAAACTATGTTTCTTCAGAATATGAAAAAAGAAACGAAGGATACGATTGGGTTTCTGTTGCTGTAAAACCTGCTGTAAATAATCAATTAAAAATTGTAGTTCGCTCACGAGCTGATAAGAAAAAACCTACCTGTACTTTTAACGCTCTTGCTAAAAAAGCAAATGACAGCACGTATACAACTGACATAAATGGTAAAACTGTAGTATTTTCTTTTAAAAACAAACAAATTTCTATTGCAACGCCAAACAAAGAAGACAGTGGTTTATTAAACTTTTACTGTTCTGGTGGAGGAAGCCTTGCGGGTTCTTACCATAAAATTGACGGAGACTTAGACCAAACACAAATAGACAAAACCATTTTTAAGAAGCATTTAACCTTACAAGGAATTGGTTTTAATATTTCTACTAAAAAAAATGGAATGGATACTGAATTAACGGTTGCTCCTTACGGTTTAGAAATTGATAATTCAGCAATTACTCAAAACATTGACGGTAGTGTTGTTGATGCTAAAATTGAAGATTTAAACTCAGATGGTTTTCCTGAAGTAGTTATTTATACTCGATCTGATGGAAGCGGAAGCTACGGTAACGTAATTGGATATTCTGTTAATAACGGAAAATCGGTGAGTCAAATATACTTCCCTCCTATTACTGAAAATAAAAAGTTAAGCGAAGGATACATGGGACACGATGAGTTTACCATTGTTGAAACTACCCTATCTCAACGTTTTCCTATTTATACAAAAGAAGATTCTAATGCTAACCCAACAGGAGGCATCAGACAAATTAATTATAAATTGGTTGATGGTGAAGCTTCAAGAAAATTTGAAATAAAGAACTCAACTGATTTTAACACTAAAGATTAAACTATTTATTATGAAAAAACTATCATTTTTATTCGCTACCATTTTACTAATCACAGTTTCTTGTGCTAAAAAAGATGCTGCTGATCAGCTATACAATACCACTTGGGAACTAGAATATATTACTGGACCAAGAATTGCTTTTGATGGATTATACCCTACTAAAAAACCACAACTTACGTTTGATAAAGAAACAAAAAAAGCTACAGGAAATAACGGTTGTAACGGTTATTCTGCTGAGTTTACGTTAGGTGAAGAAAATGCTATTTCTTTTGGAGAAGCAGGACCAACTACTATGATGTATTGCGGACAAGGGGAACAAGTATTTTTAAAAACCATTAAAAAAATTAACAAGTATAGCTTTGACATAGAAGGAAAACTAAACTTATTAATGGACGATGTAACCATGATGCGCTTTAAAAAAGTAACCACTGAAGAATAACTCACTATAGTTGACTCTTTAAACTGAGTGATAACATAGGGGAAAACCTCATACTATACAGCCTTTTTTTGGTTTGTTGGTATGAGGTTTATTTTTTTACTACCAAAGGCAGCGTCCGCTAATAAGTATACAAAGAATGTTGGGTTGAATCCATACAGATGTAAAAGCAGAGAGCATGCCGCGGTATTAGCGACCCATGCCGCGGTGTCTTCGGAGCTTGCCGTGATATTAGCGACCCGTGCCGTAGTGTCTTCGGAGCACGCCGTGATATCAGCGACCCATGCCGTGGTGTCTTCGGAGCATGCCGTGATATCAGCGACCCGTGCCGCGGTATCTGCGGAGCATGCCGTGATATCAGCGACCCATGCCGCGGTGTCTGCGGAGCATGCCGTGATATTAGCGACCCGTGCCGTAGTGTCTGCGGAGCATGCCGTGATATCAGCGACCCATACAATCTTTAATGACACTTAAAACATCTTTTATTACCTAAATAGCTGAGATTATGGGTTTCCGTAAGAGAATTAAATTATTATTAGTAAGTTCGTTAAAGTATAAACAAGTTATGTGCAAGCTGAAAAAAATAGAATATGCCAAAAATAATTGATGTTGGAGTTGAGCAAGATCATATCGAATCTTTAACAAGAGCGAGTGGAGTAACAGCAATTTCTGAACTTATTTGGAATTCTCTTGATGCTGATTCAACAGAAATTAAAATTGAGTATGTTAAAAATAAACTAGGCCGCTTTGAAAACCTCACAGTTATTGATAATGGACTAGGAATTGATTATGCAAAGGCTCAAGACGTATTTGGTAGATTAGGTGGTTCTGAGAAAAAGCTCAAAAACACAAGCCCTAGCGGACGACATTATCACGGGAAAGAAGGAAAAGGAAGATATAAATCTCTTGCATTAGGAGATTTAGTAAAATTCACAAGTGTTTATAAAAACGGAAAGTCTTTAAAAGAATTTACAGTAACATTCGACCGAAATAATTTAGCTCATTCAAACTTTAGTGATTTAAAAACACTTCCAAAAGGCAACAACGAAACAGGATTTAAAGTTGAAATTCAAAACCTAAACCAAGAAAGTGTAAATCAAGCTTTAGATGTTAAATTCAGAAAGGAAATTGAGCAAAAATTCGCTTCCTATTGGATAAACTATTCTGATTTTAATATCTATTTCAATGGTAATAAGCTAGAGTTTGAATCTTTAATAAAAAACACTGATGAAACAGATTTTCTTGTAGAAGATGGAGAACTGTCTTATCGATTTGTTATTAAAATCATAGAATGGAGTTTTGATATTAAAAAGAAAACTTATTTGTGTAATACAAAAGGTGTTCCTTTCAAAGAACTAAATCTAGGTATCCGTTCGACAATTCCTATTTCTATTTTCATTCAATCAATTTATGTAGAAAAACTGCACAGAGAGAACAGAATTGATTTAGAAAATTTTGATGATATTTTACAAGGAGCTTATGGCGAAGCTAAAAAATTCGCTCGTGAGTATGTTAGGAAAAGACTCCATTTATATTCGGGAGAATTTATCAATAACTTAAAATCAAAGGGACTTTACCCATATAAAGAAAATGCCGATACGATAATTGAAGAAAGCAAAAGACAAGTGTTTGACATTGTTGCACTTCAAGTAAATGAATATTTACCAGACTTTGAAAACCAAGATGATAAAAGTAAAAAATTCACTCTTTCGTTAATTAAAGAAGCTTTAGAAAAAGATTCGAACTCTTTACAAAAGATTTTGACAGAGGTAATTGAATTACCAGATGAAAAAAGAGAAGAACTTGTTGAGATTCTAGAAGAAACCTCATTGTCAAGTATCATTGACACAATGACGGAAATCAAGAATAGATTGAAATTTTTGAATGGTTTAGAGGAACTTATCTATAATAAAGAGTTGAGTAAAAATGTACTTGAAAGAAAGCATTTACATAAAATTATTGCAAACGAAACTTGGTTATTTGGAGACGAATATACATATGGCGTTGATGACATTACATTAAAAAATGTACTAAAAGAGTATTTGAAATTTTTAGGACGTGATGATTTTAAAGAAATTGCAGAAAGTGAGTCTAATGAAGATTTACAGATAATTCCTGATGTCTGTCTATGGAAGCAGTTTCCAAAGGGCACACCAGGACACAAAACAAATCTAGTAATCGAATTAAAAAAGCCAACTGTAGACGCAGGTATTTCAGAACTAGGTCAGATAAAGCAATATGCCGCAAGAGTTAGTAAAGACAGAAGATTTCCGAAAGAAAAAACTAAATGGAAATTTCTCTTAGTTACAAGAGACATTAAGCCTGATATAGAAATAGACTTAGATCAAAAGGATAGAGATTATGGTCACGTCCTTTCAAGTGAGCTAGTAGATGTTCACGTTTTGACTTGGGGACATATAATTAATGAAGCGAAAACTAGATATGAATTCATTAAGGAAAAACTGAATATAAACTTGATGGATAATGAACAGAATTTGGACTACTTGAAATCTAAATACAGTGAATATTTACCGACTGAATTAAAAAAAGTCAGCATATAATAATGTATATAATACTCATAACGTTTCTAATCAACAGAATAACAAATTAAAAATGGACATATCGACAAAAAAAGTAGTCAAAAATATTCTATTGATAGTCGTCTTTGCTATATTATTAATTGGAGCTTATTGGTTTCTCCTATTCCTTTTCGAAAACACTACAGAAATTGAAAGACGGAATGAATTTGGAGATTATATTGGAGGTATATTAAATCCTCTTTTCACTCTACTTTCAACTGCCGCTATAATTTACTTAACTTATATTATAGCCAATAATGAAGATAAAAAATCAGAAAAATCAATTGAAACACAAAAGAGGATTACGTTAAGTCAGATGCGTCAAATGGCTTTAAATGATTTAATCGAAAAAATGAATTTGTTTGTGTACGAAGCCGATAAACTATCCATTCATGATGCAAATAAAGGAAAACTTCATCAAAAAATTCTGACAAAATTTATTGAGGAAGAAAATGAAAAGAAAGGAAAAAGTGATGAAAAAGTTACTGTTTGGTTAATTATTTTACTTGAACTTGAAAACTTCTTTCTTTTAAAATATTTGTTTTTAGATTTATTTGAAACAGAGTTATTCCTTACAAAATATAATGACTTAATAGAAATAACAAGTAAATTAGCTGAAGAGCAAGCTAAAATGAAATTTATTACTTATAAATCAATTGGAGAATATATTAATAACCAGAAAGAGCTTGTATCAATAATAGGAAATTATATCTATTCTGAATTTTAACAAAACATAAAACACTACAAAGAACTGAAATAAAACAAGTAAATTTCCAAAACTTTATACCAAAGTACTTTTGTAATCAGCATCATACGGTAAACCTCTTTTTACAATTGCAAAAGCTTGTTTTAGTAACTTATTACATACCGCTATTAAAGCAAGCTTTTTTTCCTTGTTTCGTATTTGTTAAATTAGGTGTTTTAATACGTAACTAATACTATGTCAATCATGCAACTGTTTAAACACAAAACACTAAAACACTATTTAGGAACGCTTTTTTTAATGCTAATGGTAACTTCCTGTAAAGGGCAAACACAAACAAACATAGAAAGAAATGTAGGGGGAGGTTGCCAAGACTGTAAAGCTTTATTGGATTATAAAATGCTTAATATAAAACCTAAGTCAGTTGATACCTTACCTGGTTTTCATGAAAATGAACCAAAACTAAAAATAACAGGTACTGCATTTAAAAAAGACGGAAAAACACCCGCAGAAAATGTTATACTCTACATTTATCACACAGACAGAAATGGAATTTACCAACCGAGTGACAAACCTGTAGGTTCGGAAAAAAGACACGGACAATATAGAAATTGGCTTAAAACAGGTAACGATGGAAAATTCACTTTTTATACATTCAGGCCTGCATCTTATCCAAATACTCAAGAGCCAGAGCACATTCATATTTATGTAAAAGAGCCCAATACCGTACCTTATTATATTGATAGCTATCAATTTGAAAGTGACCCTGCTCTTACTGAAGAAAAAAAGCAATCAGAAAAAAACAGAGGTGGTTCTGGAATCATACAACTTAAAAAAGAAGATGGTATTTGGACTGCCAACAGAGATTTAATTTTAGGATTGAATATTCCTGATTATGAGTAAAAGCTTTAGTTACAATTACTACTCACCTACTCCTAAAAAACATAGACTTCTATTCAATATGTATTTACTAAATTAGTTGTTTAAACTAGTTATATAAAAAATGAAACTGTTCTTTAAAATAATAATGCTCTCTTTTTTAACAATTTCAAGCTGTAAGTTACAACAAAATGAGAAGAGTGAACCAAACCCTAATCCACCAAAAGCTCAATTTACCAAATTCGATTTAGGAGAAAGTGATTTACCAACACTAAAAAATGTAGTAAATGATTATGAATTTCTCTTCACTATTGAACAACTGGAAAAGTTAACCTTGTTAATTCGTGAGTATGAGAAAAAGACTTCCAATCAAATAGCTATTGTTTCTATTAAATCAATCGGAAAATACACCAATTTTAGTCAATTCGCTATTGACTTATCAAATCATAATGGTGTAGGGCAAAAAGAAAAAAATAACGGTTTGACTATTGTTTTCAGTAAAACCTTAAGAAAAATAAGAATTTCTACAGGCATTGGAACTGAACAAATTTTAACAGACGAAATTTGTGAGGAAGTAATTGAGAAAATAATTATCCCTGAGTTTAAAAAAGGAGAGTATTACCTTGGTATTAAAAAAGGAATAAATGAGTTAATAGCTAAGTGGCAAAAACCTATAAAAAGATAACTTTTTTTACTTAACCTTATTTGATTAGCTCAGCAAAGACAAGGCTACATTTATAGAGTTTGATAACTCTTTTTTATCAGGGTTTACTTTAGAAACAACTCGAATACCATTATAAAGTGTGTAAAGAAGAGTGGCTATAGATTTTAAATCTTGACTGTTTTTTAATTGACCTCTTTCTTTACCTGCTTTCAAATACTCGTAAAATAAGTTTTGGAAATCGCATTTATTTTCTATTAGCACTTTCTGTAAACTTTCGTCATTCGGAATAAGTTCGGTCGTAGCATTTACAACAAAACATCCTTTTTTATCTTCATCAAGAATAGCTTCTTCTATAGTTTTATTAAAAAGCTTAGAAAATCCTTCTTTCACATCTGGATAGTTTTTAAAAAACTCTATTAGTCCTTCTTTTGTTGTAGCTCTATAAAGCTCGAAAGATTTTTTAAATAACTGTTCTTTATCGCCAAAAGTATCGTATAAACTTGCTCTGTTTATTCCTAAGTGGCATACCAAATCTTGTACAGAAGTAGCAGAATATCCTTGTTTCCAAAACAAACACATTGCTTTGGTTAGTACTTCTTTTTCATCAAATGATTTTACTCTTGGCATATAAAAAAATGTGGAAGCGATTAACTCTTCCACAAAATTACCATACTGGAACTTTCATTCCAAATATATTCAAAAAAATTTAACTCAATAGTGGGTTAATATTTATTCCTCCATCAATATTATACTCACTTCCTGTAATAAAAGAAGCATTATCTGAAGCTAAAAACGATACCAATTTTGCAACCTCTTCTGGTCGTCCGAATCGTTTTAAAGGAATACGATTTTCTATGGCTTGAGCTAAACCTTGTATTTGCTCTTCTTCCATTCCTGTTTTTTCAAAAATTGGTGTAGAAACTGGACCAGGGTTTACCGAATTAATTCGTATTCCTCTCGAAGCTAATTCAGTAGCTGCTGTTCTAGTATAAGAGTTTAATGCTGCTTTTGATGCTGCATATACAGCTGTATTTGGCATTCCGGTATAAGCGTTTATAGATGATAAATTTATAATTGATGCTCCCTCATTTAAAATTGGTAAGAATTTTTCGGTAGTAAACACAGCTCCTTTAAAGTTAATAGCCATTTGATGATCAAACATTTCTTCACTTATACTTCCAACAGGTGCTGGTTGAAAAATACCCGCATTTACAAATAGTATATCAACTTTATTGAAGTCTCTCTTAACCTGTTCTACTAAGTTCTCAATAGCAGAAAGACTTTTTACATCAGCAACAATTCCTTTTACTCCTAGTTTTTGTGAAGCCTCTTCTACTTTTTCAGAATTTCTTCCTGTAATAATTACTGTTGCTCCTTGATTTTTTAATTCTTGAGCAGATGCAAAACCAATACCACTGTTTCCGCCAGTTACAACTGCTATTTTTCCTTTTAATGTACTCATTGTTTTTATTTTTAGTTAATAATTAATTATAGAACGATCATTCCATTTACAAACATACACATATTAGAATGATTGTTCCAAATTAAATTTGCTCTTATTTCATTCGCTCAAATGTTAAAATATCGAACAGACTTGTCTGTTCTTTTTAAACTCTGTAACTTTGACATAAATTAAGAGATATGAGTAGTCCCAGAGAACGAATATTAGAAACAGTTGCACATTTATTTCATCAACAAGGTTATAACAGTACAGGTATTAACCAAGTTATTAAAGAAGCTAAAGTTGCTAAAGCTAGTTTTTATCAGCACTTTAAATCAAAGGATGCTTTGTGTATTGATTTCTTAAATAACAGGCACGAGCTTTGGTTTAAAGAACTCTTTAAGTATACTTCAAAAAGTAAAAATTTAAAAGATAGAGTATTGCTAGCATTCGATTTTATATCTTATATGAATACAAAAGAAAATTTTAGAGGCTGTAGCTTTCTAAATATTCTATCAGAAATATCTAAAAAACAAGAGGGTATTTTAACCGTAATTCAATTACATAAAAAAGAATTGAACAACTTTTTTCAAGAGTTAATAGACAATGAATTACTTGCTACACATATTTATCTGCTTTTTGAAAGTGCTATCATAGAAAGTCAACTCTTCAAATCAAATGAAATAGTATATAAATCAAAAAAAATCATACAAAACTTACTATAATTATTATGGAACAGAAACATCCACTACCTCCTTTTACCCTCGAAACTGCTAAACGAAAAATTCAACTCGCAGAAGATGCTTGGAATTCTCAAAATCCTGAAAAGATAGCATTAGCTTACACTGTTGATAGTGAATGGAGAAATAGAGACACCTTTGTTAATGGTAGAGAAGAAATTATTAACTTCTTGAGTAAAAAGTGGCAAAATGAGCTTAATTACAAACTAAAAAAAGAGTATTGGGCACATAGTGAAAATAGAATTGCTGTACGATTTGAATATGAATACAAGAATACAGATGGCAAATGGTTTAGGGCTTACGGTAATGAAAACTGGGAATTTGATAACAACGGACAAATGAAAAAAAGGTACGCTAGTATTAATGATCTTGAAATAGAGGAAGTTGATAGGTATCTTTAATTTTTTAGTATAAAATTAAAAAAGTGAATTATAATATCCTTTTTACTTTAAAGGATTACTTATTGAATTAAATAATTTGAACTGTAAAATGAATTATAAAATAGATGATATAAACAGTACCGAATATCAGGAAGTAGTTGACTTATGGGAGGCTTCCGTTAGGGCTACACATTATTTTTTAAAAGAAGAAGACATTTTATATTTTAAACCTCTTATTCTAAATACGTATTTAGATGCAGTAGAGTTAAAGTGCATTAAAATCAATAATAAAATAGTAGGTTTTTTAGGTGTTGCTGAACAAAATTTAGAAATGCTTTTTATCCACCCTGAATATCGAGGTAAAAAGGTAGGTCAAACCCTATTAGAATATTCAATTGACAAATTGAATGTGGATAAGGTAGATGTAAATGAGCAAAATGAACAAGCAGTTGGTTTTTACAATCATTTTGGTTTTAAAACTATCAAACGTTCAAAACTAGATGCTACAGGAAAACCTTACCCTATTTTACACATGCTATTAAGTAATACTCTCTAAAAGAACTTAAGAGTTATTAGTAATAACTCTTATTCCTAAAATTAAAACAAAAGAATTAACTTTATCAAACTGTAATCCTTATAAAAAAACTAATCTTTTGTAGTTTTACAATATACTAACCTAAACTTTTATAAACACGCGTCTATGGAAACAGTTACTACTAAAACAAGTAATACTTTTAGTGATCGTATTAAACTGCCTTTTAACTTTGATACTACCAAAATGCTTGAAGAAGCTAAAGCTTTACAATTAGATAATTTTGAATATTATGATGTAATTGCTTTGCGGTCGCCTGCACACCTAGTTGATACGTCATTACCTTTCCCTCCTCCTGCTGAAGATTATGCTGATGGTTCGTGGACAGATTGGTTAGATACTAATGCTTTAAAAAAATCTCCATACTTAACTAGTGTTATCGATTTTTTTAAAGAAAATACTACAGTAAACTTAGTTAGGTTACTTCGATTAGCTCCACATTCAACAGTTAAAGAACATACGGATCCTACCTTAGGTTTAGAGGTTGAAAGATCAGTAATTCGACTTACAATACCTATTCTTAATAATGATAATGTTACTTTTTATTTAAATGACACTCCAGTATTGATGAAACCAGGAGAATGTTGGTACATGAGACTTACGGATCCTCATAAGGTTATTAATAATGGTGATGAAGAACGTATAAACCTTACCATAGACATGATTCCTAACGATTGGATTCGAAGGGTTATTAAAGAAAGTGCACAAAATTCTAAATAAAATAAAAAGGGTACGCTAATACGTACCCTTTTTGTTTTATATAACTTTATAGTCTATTCTAAAGCTCCTAAATAACGCTCTGCGTCTAAAGCAGCCATACAACCTGTACCTGCTGCTGTTACTGCTTGACGGTATTCTTTATCTTGAATATCACCAGCGGCAAAAACTCCTGGTAAGTTTGTTTTGGTAGATTTACCTTTTGTTATTAAATATCCTGTTTCATCCATATCTAATAAACCTTTGAATAAATCAGAGTTTGGTTTGTGACCTATCGCAATAAATACACCTGTTACAGGAATTTCTGTTTTTTCACCAGTTTGGTTATTAACAGCACGAACTCCTTCAACAACATTTTCTCCTAATACCTCATCAATTTCAGTATTATACATAACAGTAATATTTTCTGTTTTGTTAACACGGTGTTGCATTGCTTTAGAAGCACGCATATAATCTTTACGAACTAACATAGTTACTTTACTACAAATATTCGCTAAGTATGTTGCCTCTTCTGCTGCAGTGTCTCCTGCTCCAACTACAACAACATCTTGCCCTTTATAAAAGAAACCATCACAAGTAGCACAAGCCGAAACCCCGCCACCAATTAAACGTTGTTCACTTTCTAATCCTAAATATTTAGCAGTAGCTCCAGTAGAAATAATTATTGTTTGAGCCTCTATCTCTGTCGATTCATCTACAATTACTTTATGAATTCCTCCTTCTTCTTTAGAAAGCTCTACTTTAGTAACCATTCCAAAACGAACATCTGTTCCGAAACGCTCTGCTTGACTTTTTAAATCTTCCATCATTGCTGTTCCATCAGTTCCTTTTGGATATCCTGGGAAATTATCTACCTCGGTAGTTGTAGTTAACTGACCTCCCATTTGCATTCCTGTATACATAACTGGTTTCATGTCTGCTCTCGCTGCATAAATAGCTGCTGTGTAACCTGCTGGACCAGACCCAATAATCAAACATTTAATTTTTTCTGCCATTATCTTGAATTTTTGAAGTTACAAATGTAATTTTTTTTTATTTCTAGTTATCTGCTTTTAAATATATTTTAACTATCGTCTTATAAAATCAAATTATTTAATAAATATTTCATTTTTTTATTTGTTGTTTGCTTTTTTTTTCTACATTTGCAGTCCCAATTATTCGGGGTGTAGCCTCTCGTTTTACTCGAGATAAACTACACTACGAATTTTACACTTTTCGGGGTGTAGCGTAGCCCGGTCATCGCGCCTGCTTTGGGAGCAGGAGGTCGCAGGTTCGAATCCTGCCACCCCGACGAAAATCCTGTAAGTCATATGGTTTACAGGATTTTTTATTTGACTAATTATTCTTTTTACTAAGCTTATTTTTCTTCTTCCTATTTTCTAATTAATTTCACGCAGTTTTAGTTCTATCATTATACCATGAAAGCCATACCTGTAAGACATTTAAAAACTTCTCAAAAAGAGCCAAACCTATCTGGTGATTTTATGATTAAAAGTCTTCAAGAACTTCTTAACGGGAAAAATATGGTTCATGAACTTCATAGACACGATTTTTTCTTCTTTTTGGCTTTGAAAAAAGGTACAGGAAATCACGGAATAGATTTTGTTAATTATGATGTGACGGATTATACTATTTTTATAATCCGACCTGGTCAAGTTCACAAATTAGATTTAGACAGTAATTGTGAAGGTTACATGATTCAATTTAATACTGAATTTTACTATTCAATTCAAAAAGAGTTAAATTCTTTGTTGCAAAAAGTAAGTGCTATTAATTATTATCAACTAAAAAAAGATGATTTTTTAAAATTAAATCTATTACTAACATCTATTTTCACCGAATATAAAAACAAAGCTGTAGCATATAAAGAAGTTATAAAATCTAATCTTCATATTCTTTTTATAGAATTAATAAGGTTAAAAAACACTAATAACAAAACATTTAATACCAAAGACTTGTATATTCAAGAGCGTCTTGAAGAGTTTTTGCATTCATTAGAAACTAATATTATAAAAATTAAGCAAGTGTCTCAATATGCAGACATGCTAAACTTATCTAACTATCAATTAAATACAATAACCAAACAAACTTTAGGTAAAACTGCATCCCAGCTTATTAACGAACAAATTATATTAGAATCTAAAAGATACCTTTTAGCATCTTCCAATCAAATAAATCAAATAGCATATCATTTAGGCTATGAAGATGTTTCTTATTTTATACGTTTTTTTAAGAAACATACTGGTTACTCTCCTGAAGCTTTTAGAAAAAAGCTAAAATAAGTACAACACTATTTTACATTTATCCTATCATTGAGACTTGAACTCAATATACTTTTACATCGTATAAATTAAATTAAAAACACGATGAAAAAAAGCGATTTAAAGTATATAGATTTTTGGAATGAAAGATATCAAGACCTCAACTTTGCCTATGGTAAAGAACCAAACTTATTTTTTAAAAAAGAGCTTCAAAAATTAAAAACAGGATCAATTTTATTACCTGCTGACGGAGAAGGTAGAAATGGTGTGTACGCTTCAAAATTAGGTTGGGATGTTACTGCTACCGATTTAAGCATTGAAGGAAAAAGTAAAGCTCTAAAGTTAGCCAACGAGTTTGATACAAATTTAAAATATGTTGTAGGTGATATACAAGACCTTGAATTTCCTAAAGAATCTTTTGATGCTATTGGTTTAATCTACGCACATTTTACAGCTTGGAAAATTTCTGCAATTCATCAAAAATTAGTTACACTTCTTAAATCTGGAGGACACATCATATTCGAAGCGTTCAGTGAAAATCATTTAAAGTATCAGGCTGACAATCCAAAAATAGGTGGACCAAAGGATATAAATATGCTTTTTTCCTTAGAACAAATACAACAAGATTTTACTGGATTTGAAATTCAAGTTTTAGAAGAAAAAGATGTTTTTTTAAATGAAGGAAACTCACATAACGGCAAAGGAAGTGTGATTCGCTTTATAGGTAAAAAACTCTAGTAATAATGAAAAAATTGCTTGCTATGATATTTCTATTTATAGTTTTTAAGAGTAATGCCCAAAAAGCCGACCAGTTTAATTCATGGTGGTATTATTCTGGTAAGTATCAATTAACCGAAAAGTTCAATGTTGAAACCTTATACTCTTGGAACAGACATAATTTTGTCAAGAATTGGCGACATCCAAAACTAAGGCTTGGTACAAGTTATAACTACTTAAAAAAATATAAGTTTTGGTGCTGAGTATGAATGGGTAGTTTTCTTTCCTTATGGAGCACATCCTGTCCCTAAGAAAAGAATAGAGCATCGTATTTATGAGTACTTTACTATAAAAAATAAAATTAAAAAAGTTTCCGTTAATTATGGAATGCTATTAGAACAGCGTATCATGAAAGACAAAACAAGACAGCGATTACGATTAGTATTTAGTGCAAGAACACCTATCATATGTTCTAAAGAAGGTAAAACAATAATAGGTTTATCATTCTCTAATCAAGTATTTTTGGATGTCGACAAGTACGCAAACAATAAAAACTTTAGTCAGAACAGAATTTATGGTGCTGTTGATATTCCTTTAAATAGTGCTTTGGCATTAAGTATAGGATATATGAATCAATACATAATTATAAAAGAAAACCGTATTGAAAACAACCACACTTTAATGATAAAACTATCTCACAAAATTGATTTCAGAAAGAAAAAGAAACAGTTTAGTTTACTATATTTTTTAGAAAAATAAACACAAACACCTTACATTTGTGTTTATTTGTTTATTACAATTACTCACTAGAAATAGTGCTAATAAGAATACTTAATTAGTATGATAATTAATTCCCCTATCTCTAAACTAAAAACTTTATATTACTTTGTTTTTTGTGTATTATTACTTTCTTCTTTTATTACCCAAGCCCAAGAGAGTCAGCCTTCACATAACAACACCATAGCTAATATTGATTTAGCTAAAAAAAAGTGTAACTATTACCTAAACCTCTCTCGAGAAGCCTATAATAAAGCTAATGTTGAAGATTTTAAAAAGTATAACGATTCTATTTTATTAATTACTCAAAATTTTAAAGAGTTAAAAGACGTAGAAATAAAATCTATTATAAATCATGGTATCTACTATAATGTTACTGATTCCTATGAAAAAGCTCTTGTAGAGTTCCATAAAGCTCTTGATTTTAATAAAGCTAACCTCAATAACGAAGTAACAGAAATTAACATATTAGTTAATCTTACTAATGTTTACAGTCAAATAGACAAGCCTAATAAAGTAATTACTTACATGGAAAAAGTACTTGCTTTGACTGAAAAAAATAATGTATCTGATATTATTAAACTAGCGGCATACAACGGACTAGGTAATAGCTATACTAAAAAAGAAAATTACGGGAAAGCATTAGCCTATTTACATAAAATGAAAACCTTAGCTGAAAGTATAAATAATGTTCAAGCCGTTAATACTGCTCTTGATAATATTGGATATTCTTATTTTCAGCAAGAAAAGTGGGACAAGGTTATAAAAACAGCTAAAGAATCATTAGCGTACTCTAAAAAAAACGGATTACCTAAAAGACCTGTTGCTCTCCTTAATTTAGGAATGTCTTACGTTAAAAAACAAGAAGCTAACAAAGCTATACCTTTGTTAAATGAAGTTTTAGTAATAGCTACTAATAGAAAAGATCTTGAGCTAGAAAAGGAAGCTCACTTACACTTAGCTAAAGCTTATAAGTTATTAGGTGATTTTAAAAACTCTCATAAAGAACAGGAAAGTTATGCTGAAATAATGAAGGTTTTATTAAAAGAACAGTCAAATGCTGCTCTTCTTGATTTAAAACATGATTCCGATACTGAAAAACAGAATATAGAATCAAAATTAAACTCTTTAGCTTCTATTGAGAATAAAAAAAACAATTTGCTTATTGGTGGCGGAGTTTCAATTGTTTTTTTAGGAGGATTACTCTTTTTTTATATCCGCAAAAAGAAAACTATTGAAGCTGACCGTGAGCTATTTAAAAAAATAAATTCCTTACTTCAAAACGAAAACAAAGCTTTAAAAGCCAAAATGCTAGAGTTTGCCACTGTAAAAAAAGAACAATCTCCTAAAACTGTTCAGTACAAAAATTCTTCTTTAACAGAAAAAGATAAAGATTACTACATGAAATTGATTCTTGATTACATGGAGACAAAAAAGCCTTATCTTGATTTTGAAATTAATCAATCAGAATTAGCTTCTAAACTCTCTATGAGCAAGCACCACCTATCTGAAGTTTTAAACCTTTGTTTCGATCAAAATTTTTATCAGTTCATCAACCTGTATAGAGTAAACGAAGCACAAAAGATAATGAAAGATCCTGATTATAAAGATTATAAAATCTTAGCAATTGCCTACGAAGCTGGTTTTAAAAGTAAAACCTCCTTTAACCGTGTTTTTAAAAATCATACTGGTTTTACACCTTCTGATTTCAGAAAACAACAATTAAGTGAACTGGCTGTTTAATTTTTTTTTTAAGTTTAGATATAAAAACTAATTTAGTTTTTCAAAAAAAAAAAATAAAATAAACTCTGGTAAACCTGAAATTAAACATTGTAAGTATCTACAGGTTTTTCACCTACAATCTCCTTATAAACATTGACAAAACAAATAATTAATAAATTTTAAAGAAAGAAAATCACAGAAAAATGTAGGTTTTTTTCTGTGATTTAACCATTTACTACAGTTTGTTATAAAGTATTTCCGTCCTTCTTCTCACTTACTGTATCTGAATCTCCACTTGTAGATTCTACTGTAGAAGCTGCCGCAAATCCTCCTTGAATAATGTTTAAATCTTCTTGATTCATCATTTCAATTCCTGATAATGTCTCTAATTGCATGATCTTGATTTTTATTGTTAATGCTACTTCTTATATAGGTTTCACTTGCCCTAATTTCTTGTTCCTTAATTTTTACTATTGTAAAGTATTTCCGTCCTTCTTCTCACTTACTGTATCTGAATCTCCACTTGTAGATTCTACTGTAGAAGCTGCCGCAAATCCTCCTTGAATAATGTTTAAATCTTCTTGATTTATCATTTCAACTCCTGATAATGTCTCTAATTGCATGATCTTGATTTTTATTGTTAATGCTACTTCTTATATAGGTTTCACTTGCCCTAATTTCTTGTTCCTTAATTTTTATTATTATAAAGTATTTCCGTCCTTCTTCTCACTTACTGTATCTGAATCTCCACTTGTAGATTCTACTGTAGAAGCTGCCGCAAATCCTCCTTGAATAATGTTTAAATCTTCTTGATTCATCATTTCAATTCCTGATAATGTCTCTAATTGCATGATCTTGATTTTTATTGTTAATGCTACTTCTTATATAGGTTTCACTTGCCCTAATTTTTTGTTCCTTAATTTTTACTATTGTAAAGTATTTCCGTCCTTCTTCTCACTTACTGTATCTGAATCTCCACTTGTAGATTCTACTGTAGAAGCTGCCGCAAATCCTCCTTGAATAATGTTTAAATCTTCTTGATTCATCATTTCAATTCCTGATAATGTCTCTAATTGCATGATCTTGATTTTTATTGTTAATGCTACTTCTTATATAGGTTTCACTTGCCCTAATTTTTTGTTCCTTAATTTTTATTATTATAAAGTATTTCCGTCCTTCTTCTCACTACTTGTATCAGAATCATCTCTTTCTGATTCCACAGTTGAAGCTGCTGCAAATCCTCCTTGAATAATATCTAACTCTTGCTTGTTCATTAATTCAAATTTTCCTAAAGTTTCTAAATTCATAATTCTTGTTTTATGGTTAATTCTTTGGTTTTAAACAGGTTTCTTTTGATTAAAGTTTAATCGTTCAAAAAAGATTACTGCAGTACTATATTGCATATTTTTCTTTTTTAAAAAGTGCCTCCACTTTTAGATCCTAGAGCCAGCACTACAGTAATATTTGTTGAATAATTTGAAAATCTTCTTTGATTTAACACTTTAAATTCTCAAAACCTTAGAATAAAGAAGAATACTTTGGCTGACCGATATAATCTACTTTTCTTGAAGGTCTATCTGGGTCTCCTAATTCACTAATAGATTCGTAAAATCCTCCTTCTACTGTTTCTAAATGATCTTGATTTAACTTTTCAAATTTTTCTAAGTTTTCTAAATTCATAATTAGTATGTTATTAAGTTTTACTACTTCTTTTTATAGAGATTTTCTCTGTCCTCTTTTCCTTATTGCTTTTTATTTATTATTATGCTCCTAGCTCTAACTGGTTTTTAACCAGATTAAAGTATTTATGTTTATTTTTTACTAAAACTTTGTGATTCCCTTGCTCTATAACTTTTCCGTCTTCTAAGACTAAAATCTGATCTGCATTTTTTACTGTACTTAATCTATGAGCAATTACAAAAACTGTTTTTCCTTTAAAAAACTGATTTAAATTATCCATAATCATACTCTCGTTATTCGCATCTAAAGCAGAAGTAGCTTCATCTAGAAAAATATATTCTGGATTTTTATATACGGCTCTTGCAATAAATAGTCTTTGTTTTTGACCACCACTTAACTCTAGTCCAGTATTTCCTATTTTGGTATTAAACTTTAGTGGCAAACGTTGAATGAAATCATAAATGCATGCTGTTTTTGCTGCAAATTCGAGTCGTTTCATATCTGGTTCTTCATCAGACAATGCAATGTTCTCAGCAATTGTTCCGCTAAATATATGTCCATCCTGTAATACTACTCCGCATTGATCCCTCCAATCATCTGCATTTACATCTTTAAAATCAAGATTATCGAGATTTATTCTCCCCTCTGTTGGTTGATAAAATTTTAGTAATAATTTCATCAAGGTTGTTTTTCCGCTTCCACTTATCCCCACAATTGCAGTAACACTTCCAACAGGAATTTCTAAATCAATGTCTTTAAGTATGTACGGAGCATTACTTCCTTCGTATTTAAAACTTACACCTTTGAGAGCAATTTTATTTTTTAGTCCGTTTGGTTTAATCATTAAAGGTTTGTTCTCATCTTCTTTTTGGTGAACCTCATCCATTCTATCAAAAGATATTTTTGCCTCCTGAAGAGCTCGTACAAAATCTACAACTGTTTCAAATGAATTTGTTAATTGACCAAGTATGTACCCTACACTTAACATTACCCCCAGTGTCATTGATTGGTTAATTACCCAGTATGCACAAATAAATGTTATCAGTATACTTTTAATATGGTTAAACCCTCGCATTCCTACTTCTTGAAACTGATCTATCCGTAGTCCTTGTAATTTTATATCGTGCAACTTATACTGTATCTTTTTCCACGCAGATACTTTAACTGCTTGAGCATTGTTTATTTTAACCTCAGTCATACCTGTGATTAATTCAATTAATGCGTTTCTATTTTCTAATTCATTGTTAAAAGCAATATAGTTGAGTCTTTCTCGTTTCTTATTAAAGAACAACATCCATCCGACTGAGAGTAAACTAAGAACCAGAAAAACTATGAATACCGTAGTGTTTAATATTGCAAGTTGGATAGATAAAGCTACAATCAAAAAAAAGGTAAATATTGATTGAATCATTATATGATTCAAAAATCGTTCTATTTTATTTTGCTCATCAATTCTTTGAAGAATGTCTGTGTATAATCGTGTGTCAAAAAACTTGATTGGTAGTTTTATAATTTTATATAAGAAATCTGTTATAATTTTTAAACTTACTGTAACTCCAAGTTTTATTAATAAAACTCCTCTAAACCACTCAAAAACAACTTGTCCTAGAAACAATAGTGATTGAAAAAGTAGTACCATCCATACAATATTTAGTTTCTTTTTTTGTACTCCTTCATCTAATAAATATTGAATCGTCATTGGAAAAATAAATGCTAAAACTGAAGTAACTCCTAAAATAGCTACAAGTTTAACTATTGGTTTCTTATATGTTTTATAATACGATTTTAAAAACTGTAGCCCTCTCTTTGTACCGTTTTCAACCTTCTCTGGCTCTACATCAAAAAACTTTTCTGTTGGTTGGAGTAGTAGGGCGATTCCCTTTCCTTCTGTTGTTTTCCAAAACTTTAAAAACTCTTCTTCTTTTAGTTTTAATTTCCCATGTCCTGGGTCAAGAATATAATAAACATTGTTTTTAATTTTTTCAAGAACAACAAAATGATCATGATTCCAATGAAGAATTAAAGGATAAGGAACATCTGATTTTAAGTTATCAACAGTGATTTTTACCCCCATAGCTTTTAACCCTAGCTTTTCACTTCCCTGAATAAGATCTGAGAACGAAACCCCTGTTCTAGTTATTTCACATCTCTTTCTTATTTCTTCTAAAGAATATTCTTTACCATAATGAGAAGCAATCATTCTAATACAGGTTGGTCCACAATCTGTTACGCCTATTTGGTGATAAAATTTCATGTTTTACTTTTTTAACTTACTACTTTATAGAAATAATCATCTACTTTTTCTAATTGATGGGTGTAAAACTTGCTGTAGCGCAGTTCATCTTCTTTATAGTCGAGAACTCGATCTGGATTTACTTTCCATAGTTCCTTAAACTCACTAGTTTCTATTACTTCTCTTACGTCAACATCATTTATATTGCCATAATCATTTAAGTGCAACAAACAGTTCTTTAAATTTCCGTCCCAATTAATACATACTCTTTTGTTATAATAGGTATGATAGCTCTTAGATTCTGTAAAGTATTTTACATTTACGATGTAGTTATTATCAGGAAAATGTTTCTTGTGTAAATCAGAATAAATATTTTCTTCTAAGTAATTAACTTGATTTTCAAATTTCTTTGAGAACATCCCCGATGTTGGATAATTATGAACAATGATGTAGTCTAATTTCTGATTTTCTTCAAAAATATTTTCAACAGTATCTTCAATGTTTTCAACATATTCAACAATTAAACTAACAGATCTAAATACTAATCCTTTTGTGTAGCTAGAAAACTCGACTATATCATTACAATCTCTTACTCTTAATCGCACTTCAATATGGAAACATAGGAGTTCGTCTAACTGATATATAAGTTTTTGTAAAGAATATTTAGGGTCATTAAAATCATACTCTATAACTGCAGTATTAATTTTATTTGGTGTTCGCCATTGCATAGACATTTTTGGATACTCTTGATGATCAAAAGTGATAAACCCAAAATCATTTTTTAAAAGAAATTCTATATAACTTTCGAAAATTATTCTTTCTTCTGGCTTAACTAAATCTTTAACCTCATTTATAGATTGAGTTTCTAGTTTCTCTAAGACATCATATAAACTGTTTGGTATAAACTTGATGTCTGATCGCTGGAGATTGTATATTGTGCTTCTCTCTTTTCCCTTTACAGCTACATTATGGGAAAATAACTTAAAGTACTCTGTTCTTTTCATTGATCTTAAGTATTTGTCTTAAAAATAAATTTGAGTTCGGTTTGTAATTACTGTAGTTTATAAAACTTCTCATGGATCTATGCTTTGTTGATGAACTAAATCGTACTTCTGAATACAATTCTCTAATACTGTTAGTAGGGTCAACATGCATGTAGTGATAATTCAAAGGAATCCTTTTTAGAACCTCCCAATCATCGGTTATCGGACTTAATTTTTTACTTCTCATAATTTTCATTTCTGTTTAATTAATATATTCTAGCACTTCTCTTACATTTCCACATTTCTCTAATTGCTGCTTTAACCAGTTTTTTATTTCGTATTCTAAATAGTAGTTCCCATAGTTACCTGGAGCTAAAAATTGTCCTACTGGATTTACTTCTATGAACTTAAATCCGTTTTCTGTTTTTAATATATCTATAGAACCTGTGTTTAAGTTGATGCTTTTCATAAAAACACGAAGCTTATCTTCAATATCTTGTGGTAATTGATAATTTACCCAGTGAATATGGTCTGTATAGTAATTTAGTTTGATATCTACATTCTTTTCTGAATTTGTAGTAATTGCTGCTGTTGAAAAGATTTTACCATCCAAATAAAATATTCTAATTTCATGAAGAGATGACACTTTTTCCTGAAACAAGGTTGGAAAAAACTTATCAGGAGCCTTTTCTACCATTTCTTTCTTAAAAGTTGTTGTATAAATTGAATAAGTTTCTTCTCCTTTGATAAAGTAATTTGAGAAATAAAGAGGTTTACTTATAATTTCTCCATCATTTCTATAATAAAACTTTAATAACTCTTCTTTATCATTTGTTACAATTGTCTCTGGACAACTCAAACCAGCTTTTTTAGCATAATCTAAAAAGATTAGTTTGTTTTCTCCATAAGTTGGCATTTCAGGCATGATGATTTTATCTTTAAAAAAATACTTTAAATACTCTAAAAAAGTTTTTATTTCTGAATCTGCTTCCTCATTAACTTGCTCTAAGATTTTATTGTTCTCATCAAAAGGAATGTAATCTAATATTGAATAAAATCTTCTGTACCAAATAACATCGATTGCATCTTTTATACTTTTTCCTTCTATTAAGATATCGTTGTTAATTACATCAACACAATAAGACACTTTTTTGGTCACTAAGTCTTCTAAATTTAACTTAAAGAAAGAAACATTATCTTCTAATAACCAATCAACAACTGGATCGGTACACTGCTCATACATACTATAGGTTAATACTAAAATCATAATCTTATCTTTTTAATTTACTCTGTTTCTAATTGAAGAATTTGTTCTTCTATCTCTTTTCTTTTTTACTGTTTTTCTTCCAAAATTATATCTCATCGAAAACACTATTCTTCGTGCGTCATAATAATTTTCATTAGTTCGTCTATACCCTGTGTTTTCTGACAGATTAAACTTGTACTTATCTGTTTTTAAAATATCCTGAATAAAGAGGCTTAAATACCAGTTATTAAACCTTTTGGACAAACTAAAATCCGTTGAAAAAACAGGCGATAAAGTACTTTGAGTAAGCGGACCATACCTGTTGTAATAAAAATCTATACATGCCTCCAAACTCTTATCTTTTAAGAAATAGTAGTAATTGTACGATCTTAAATCTAACTCTAAACCATCCCTAGTAAAGGCCTCATTAAAAGAAGGTGTAGCTGTAAGTTTTTTATAACTTGCATTTGCAGTAAATTGACTTTCAAATCTGCTATTCTTAGTTGAAAAGTTATATAAATATGTTCCTCCAAACCTTTCATAAACCCCATAATTATCTCGATAATAATTCAAAACATTATCTGGTAATACTCTCGATAACTGACCTATCACCTCTCTCTCTTTGCTATAGTTAAAAATAAAGGTGTGCTTAGAGTTTAACACATACGACAACTCTGTTGTAAAGGTTCTAGAGGGGTTGAGAAACGGGTTTCCTTCTGAATAGATTTGAGGAGTCACGTAATTTCTGAATGGATTTAGCTGCCAGAATCCTGGGCGAACAATTCTATTATTTAATGATACACTTAATACATGCTTTCTATTGGGTGCGTATTTCACATAGGCTGAAGGAAACACATTCTTATATTTGTTAGTATTGATTGATTTTGTGGTTTTCTGATTTCCTTTCTGGTAAGTGCCCTCAACTCTTAAACCTAAACTATAGTTCCATATCTGACTTGGGTTATACTTTATAGATATATACCCTGAAGTAACTTTTTCTTCAAAATTAAATAGATTACTCACATCAGGATCGATTTCATAAACTCCAGAATTATACCTTCTTAAAATAATTTCGTTTTCTGTATTTGTTTCATAATATTGCCCTCCTAAACTCAGGTTCCATTCATCATTTAAAACCTTATAATAATCTGCTTTAACATTTATATTATCAATATACTGAGTAACATCAGATCGAAAATTATCTACACTTAATAAACTAGGCTCTGACGAATTGTTTAAAAAGTTATTGTTCTTTGTATTTTGAGTATTTTCGTACTTAAAATAATTTACATCCCAACTTAAAGTACTTCCAAGACTATCTATTTTATATAAATGATTAAGGTTAAAATTATAATTTAACTTCTTTTGACTTCCATCTGTGGTAGTTGTAGTAATTGAATCTAATGTGTTACCTGTAAGATAGTTACTGTAGGTTCTGTTTTCAATACTAGGTTTGTTATAATTTACATCAAATAAAAACCCTAATAAATGTTTGTCTGATAAATTGTAATCTATTCCTAACCTTGTTCCTACAATGGTGTTTGATGGCAATAACCTATCTGTGTCGTGAGTGGATGTGTTTATATTATTTGGAAAATATTGCTTTGATTGTTCTTTAACGTAACTTGTCCCCTCTGAAAACCATGTAGAGTTATAGACATTCCATTTATCCTTATTATAATTTAGATTTACTGAAGTTTTAAAAGCTGCATATCTTGATTGTCTAAAGATATTTGAAATGGAACCTACTAACCCTTCTTGAGGATTCGCTTTTAAAATTATATTCACAACTCCATTTCCTTGTGCATCGAACCTAGCTGGAGGGCTCGTATAAATTTCAACTTTGCTAATTCTATCTGCGGCTAAATTTTTCAAGTAATTTGTTAGCTCATCTCCAGAAAAATTACTCTTCCTACTATTTATATAAACCACCACATCATCTTTACCAAGTATACCTAACCCTTTATTTTCTTTTACCGATAATAATGGTGCTTTTTTAAGAGTTTGCCAACTATTGGAGTTTTGTACAAAACTTCTATTAGAAAGATTAACAACAAAGTGATCAGAATGCTTTTCTATTAACTCTTTTTTCTTGGTTATAACAACCTCATCTAAAGTATTCGAATCAGGCTGAAGAGCTACCTCCCCAAAATCTACATCTTGTTGGTTATCAAACTCTTTTTTAATAGTTTTATAACCTAAAAAACTTATTTCAATATAAACAGGCTTATTTTTTTCAACCTTAACATCAAACTCCCCATTATCATCTGTAATAACACCTTTCATCAAAGATCTATCTGAACTATCGTAAACAATTATATTCACAAAGGACAATGGTTTATTCTCTTCATCTATAACAGTTCCTTTATATGTTATTTGGGAAAAAACTGTAATACTTACAAATAATATTAATAGTGTTAAAAGTTTATTTTTCTTCATTGTCTTTTTTATTATATTCCAAATTTAAATGATCACTACAGCTATCTTATTACACTAAAGTGTAGTTAATTTACTGATTACCAACAACTACACTTTCGGGTAGCTTTGATTTTTTTACCGAACTCTCATCCATCGATTTAAATATTAAATGCTTATTTTTTCTATAGAACTCTATTAAACTTGAATAAGTCATACACACAGGTATAGTCTCTGACCCTAAGTAATTCACCGACTCTCCGACCACAGTAGCTTCTATTCCTAATATTCTTAAAACCCTCAATAATTTACTATCACACTCTGCAAAAGCTACGGAATTTTCTTTTTCACATATTGGTGTTATGGCACAGATCATGAGTTTTTTGAAAAGGTTTATATCACTCACTTCTTTTTTTATTGCGAATCTACCTATATGCCAAATTGTTTTCAAAGGAGACATCCCTGCAATCTCTATTGGGTTTATCCCAAATATTTTTTGAATTGGTAACTTTTTTGAGTAATCCCATCTTAATACTCTTATTGCTCCTTCAATTTCTCCTTTATCTCCTTTTGAAACAAAAACTTTCGAACTCTTCAAAAAACCTAACTCTTCCTTATAAATAGATTTAACACTTGAATAATAATTACTAGGTAAGTTTCCTTTTGTATGATGTTTAAAGTTCTCTTTAACTATAAATTCGGCTAAATTTATTATTTCACTTGATGATAATATTTCTAAGGATGTGTTTTTAAAAGTCATAACATTGTGTTTTATACTTCCAAAACTATCTATAGACCTAAGCTTTTAAATTACACTAAAGTGTAGTTAAGTGTTTGATTATCAAAAAACTACACAAAAGTGTAGTTTTATTAGACCTAATAATATACTTTTTAGTAGATTTGTTGGGACTCTTCAATATTTTTAATTATGAAAAACAACATCAATGATTTTTTCTCGATGAAAAACACTGTTGATAATATTTCTGAAAGTGAACTACTTAAAACATCTAATTATTTAGCTCCTATCAAAGCTTTTGCTCGAACTACTTATAAAAGCATTTATATTATTGACTATCAAAAAAAAGGATTTGAATATGTTTCTGACAACCCCTTATTCTTATGTGGTCATACAGCTGAAGAAGTAAAAGAAATGGGGTATGCTTTTTATTTTAAATATGTTACACCACCCGATTTAGATTTACTTTTAAAAATAAATACAGTAGGGTTTGATTTTTTTGAAAAACTACCTATTGAAGAAAGGTTACTTTACACAATTTCTTATGATTTTAGTATTAAAAACCAAGAGAAAAAAAACATTCTAATAAACCAAAAATTAACTCCTTTATTTTTAAGTAATGATGGTAAAGTTTGGAAGGCTATATGTATTATCTCTTTATCTACAGAGCAACACTCTGGAAATATTAAAATATACAAACAAGGAGACAACAAAATGTTTACTTATAATCTGGAAGGTGAATATTGGAAAACAGAAGAAAAAATAACCCTTACAAATAGAGAAAAAGAAATCTTACAATATTCTGCAAGGGGTTTTAAAATTAATGAAATAGCCGAATCTATTTTTGTTTCTCCTGATACTGTTAAATTTCATAGAAAAAAATTATTTGACAAATTAGAAGTCGCCAACATAACAGAAGCTATTTCTTTTGCTACTAATAATAGACTTATTTAGCTATTGATAGATGACAAGTAAAATTCAGGAAATTTTTTTACCGATTTCCCTGTAGAAATATTAAATAGCAAGTGCGTACAAATAGACGCCACTAACCATGACGCAACAGATAATTGAGGAGGAGGTAATATTTTTTTTTCTTTTTTATACTCCTCTATAACATCCTCTATCCATTTTTGAGGTTTTCCCCAAAACTTCATATAGCTTACTGCATATTCTACCATTTTCACTTCATTAAACTTTTCTTCTTCCTTAGCTATTGATTCTAGTGATAAACTATCAGGAGTAATTACAGAAACTAAAGCTCCCCAACCTAAATTATATGGATGAATAATTGGAATCCCTTTATCCCTACAAATCTTATCAAATATTAACGGTATGTCAGATGTAAAATCTAAAGCGTTTATCGCTACTTTGTGTCCTTCAATTATTGAGTGTATATTTTCTTTTGTAATAAAACAATTATAAACTGTAATGTCTGCTTTAGGATTAATAGACAACAACCTTTTAGAAAGAGCTTCCACCTTATCTGTTTTAATATCTTTTTCAGTATAATTTTGCCTATTCAAATTTGATAACTCAACCTCATCTCCATCAACTATAGTAATTTTTTCAAAACCTAACCTTAAAGCACACTCAGCAATATTACTACCTATGCCACTGCCTCCTAATAAGATTGGATAATTCTTTATCAGCTCTTGTTCTTCTGGTTTAATATATATTCTATTTCTACTATACATTGATTCTCTCTAAATTTATTTAAACAAAAATAACTAAACATACCTAATCAAATCTTACACTAAAGTGTAGTTATTAATACTCTTCTTAAGAACTCTTAATACTTTTAAGATAAAAAAACCTTGGAACTACATGATTCCAAGGTTTTACAACTAACTCTACAAATCTAACATACTTGCTTTACAAGAATGCTATTCTTTTAGTAAAACTTCCTCAAAAAACTTGTCTTTAAGTTTTTGGTAAGCTTCCAAATTATTGTGATAATTCTCACGTAACCTATCGTACTCTCCTAAATAAGCCATGTCGCACTGAATATCATCACACTCCGCTACATTTACATAGGTATTTGAATATGACAAAACAGTTTTATAAAGCTCATTGTTTATTTTTTTTCTCTCAGAAAAAAGCTTCAATGTTTGTTCAGAAATGGCTTTATTTATTAAAGAGTGTTCATGTAAGCTTAAAAGATTGTCAATTTCTTTATTAACATATTGCATTTGATCTACCCATCCTTTTAATTCTACATGGTTGTATTTATGTACTACATCTATATCGCTACCGTGATTATTAAGTGTCATTTTTTTGTCTTTAAATTAAGGTGCTAAAACTCTCTTCCCTTTCTTTTTGAGTTACTTTTAAAATTTTAACTTCTTTCCTTCCTCCTGGTAAATCCCAGTGAACTACATCGTTTAAAGCATAACCAAATAAAGCTATGCCTATTGGTGTTAAAATGGAAATCTTGTTGTTTTTTAAATCCTTTTCAGTTGGTTTTACAATCTGAATAGTTTTTTTCCAATCATCTCCAGAAGTTATAGTCACAACAGTATTCAATCGTACCACATCATCTAGCATTTCTTCTTCATCTAAAATTTTAGCCGATTTTAACTCTTCAGCAAACTTATCTAGTGATGTTTGTACTTTATCTTCTTCAGTATGCTCTGAAACATTTAGCAAACTCTTAATGTACACATACTCTTTTTTCTCTAGAACTAAACTTCCGTGTTTCATTTTACTTCTTTTTATGGAAAAATACCTCGTTGAACATAAGCCTTTTCAATACGCTGTATAGCTATACAGTAAGCTGCTTTTCGCATATCTACACCTTCTAACTTTGCATAGTCTGAAACTCTGGTATATGAGTCTTTTAATTTCTTATCTAATCGTACAATAACCTCTTCCATATTCCATAACTCACCATTACGGTTTTGAAGCCATTCAAAGTAACTAGTAATTACACCACCTGAATTACATAATATATCAGGAATTATTGTTACTCCTTTTTCTAAAAGGATTTTTTCTCCTTCTACATTTATAGGTCCATTTGCGCCTTCTGCTATTAAATTAGCTTTAATTAAGTGTGCGTTATCTTCAGTTATTTGGTTCCCTAAAGCGGCAGGAATACAAATATCACAGTCAATAGCAAAGAAGTCTTCTTTTTCTATCTCTCTTGACTCTGGGTATCCAACTAAACTTCCGTTATTAGCTTTTGTATAATTGAAAAGATCTTCTACCTTGATTCCACTTGTATTTTGAATACTTCCGTAAGCATCTTGAACTCCTGTCATTTTAGCTCCTTCTTTTTCTAAGAAATAAGCAGCCCAATACCCTACATTTCCAAAACCTTGAACGATAAAGGTTTTACCTTCTAGGGTTTGGTTATTTTCTTCTATCCAAAACTTAATTGTTAGGAACACTCCATAACCTGTAGCTCTATCTCTTCCTTCTAGACCTCCACTACCGATTGGTTTTCCTGTAACCACATGTTGATTCATTGAACGTTCTGCAGGAGCCTTAGTACTCATATACGTATCTGCCATCCACGCCATAGTTTGAGCGTTTGTGTTTACATCTGGAGCAGGAATATCATGTTCTGGCCCAATATTATCACCTAAAGCAAACGTAAAACGTCTTGTAATTCGTTCTAATTCATCTTTTGAATATTTAGTAGGATCAATTTGTATACCTCCTTTACCTCCACCATATGGTAAACCTGCCAAAGATGTTTTCCATGTCATCCACATAGCCAGAGCTCTTGCTGCATCTATATCTACCGTTGGATGATAACGTAAACCTCCTTTATATGGTCCCAAAGCATTGTTGTGCTGTACACGATATCCTTGAAAAATTTCAACATCACCATTATCCATCTTCACAGGAAAATTAACAATGATTTCGTTATTCGTAATACTTAATATTTTACGAATATTAGGGTGTAAACCAATTTGATCAGATGCACTATTAAACTGCTCTAATACATTATCAACCATTCCTCTAGCATTCTTTCGCTTCACTGGTTTTTTTAATTCTTTGGTTAATGTCATCTCACTTATGTTTGAATTTATTTTACTTTCTGATACTTCACTTTTTGTATTATTCATACTTTATTTATTAGTAAGCTTTTCTTGTCTTAAGCAGTTTGAATTTGCATTTCTGGGCTTACAACTGCCTCTTCTTTCTTCTCTTTCTCTACTACTTCATTTACCTCATTATACTCACTACACGACCATACCTTTTCTTTAGATTTGGTTAACACACATGTATTTACTTCTATACATGATGGACAAATATTAAAAGGATTCGTATTCATAAATTACATTTATTTTATTTTCATCTATAAAGGCAAATGGCATGCCGACAAATATGCCAAAAAAGCAAAAAACCTCTGAACCCCTTTATTTATATAGGACTCAGAAGTTTATTTGAAATTTGATTTTAAAGTTGAAGTGGGGAGCTTCTCCTCATATGGAGAAAAAACTCTCAAAAAAGATGTTTTATTCTTTCAGCTTTTCTCGCAGTGTCTTACGATCTATTTGGAGAATTTTTGCCGCTTTTGTTTTATTATTATTAGTAGCATTTAACACATGCTGTATGTGACGCTTTTCCATTTCTTTTAAAGATATCAATCCTTCTTCAGAAAAATCGACATTATATTTTAATGAATCAGGTAAGTGCTCTACCTCTACTATACGATCACACATAATTACCGCACGTTGTATTATATTTTCTAATTCTCTTATATTTCCAGGCCAATTGTATCGTTGAAGTATATCTGTAGCTTTGGGACTTATTTTTATGAATCTATCTTTGTACTCTATTCCATATTTAAATAGAAACTTTTCCACCAACATAGAAATATCCTCTTTTCTTTCTCTTAAAGGTGGTACCTCTATTTCAACAACTGTTAATCTATAAAACAAATCTTCTCGAAACGTTCCTTTTTGAATCATTTCCTTTAGATTATTGTTTGTTGCTGCAATAATTCTAACATCAACTTTTTCTGCTTTTTGAGCTCCAACCTTTACTACTTCCTTTTCCTGTAAAACTCTTAATAATTTAGATTGTACATTTAAAGAAGCGTTACCTATTTCATCTAAAAAAATAGTTCCTCCATTTGCAGCTTGAAAAAAACCATTCCTATTACTTTCTGCTCCTGTAAAAGCGCCTTTTACATAACCAAATAATTCAGATTCTAATAAATTTTCAGGAATTGCCCCACAGTTTACAGCTATATATGGCCCTTTAGCAAACTTACCTTCATAATGTATTGCTCTTGCTACTAATTCTTTACCTGTACCGCTTTCACCCTTAATAGAAACTGTAGCTTTATTATTTTTAACTCGATCTATTATTTGAAAAATTTCATTAATCTTTTCAGAAGCCCCTATCATGTCTCCATAAAAGTCTTTCTTCTCTTTTTTTTGAGCAGCACTTTTCTTACTTATTCCTGATTTTGATAATGCATCATCCATTGCCGTTTTCAACTCGTTTTTAGTAAATGGCTTCGTTAGGTATGCTACTACACCTGACTTAATTGCCTCAAGTGAATCTTGAACAGATGGATACCCTGTTACAATAAGTTTTGGTAGCTTTGGATAATGCTCCGAGACAAATTTAACTAACTCGAAACCATCAACTTCAGGCATTTTTAAATCTGTAATTAACAAATCAATTGGCGTATCTCTTAAAATTGTAACTGCTTCTTTAACCGATACCGCCTTGTAGGTATGATAGTTCCAAGACTGTAAATGTCGATGTAACAATTCTAAAATATGAACATCATCATCTACTATTAATATATTTTCTTTTTTTAACGGCATTTCTTTTATTTTGGTAACCTAACCTCAAAGATAGCACCTTTTTCAATGCCATTTTTAGCAGTTATTGTTCCTTTATGACTCGATACAATACCATGCACAACACTTAATCCCAGCCCTGTTCCTTCTCCTGTTGGTTTCGTTGTGAAGAAAGGTTGAAACACTTTTTCAAGAGCTTCATTACTTAAACCTATTCCTTCATCAGAAATTCTTAAAACAACTTCTTTATCTGTTTGGAATGTTTCTATAGTAACAAGCCCGTCTTTAGGTGAAAAATAAATAGCGTTTATAATAAGGTTAAAAATAATTTGAGTAAGTTGAACTGTATCTGCTCGCAACCATAATTCTGACTCCTCAACTTTCACTAAATATTTTACAGACTGTCTTCTAAAAGTGGCGTCGAGTAAATTTATAGCATCTTTTATACTTGGAATTATATTTACTTTTTTCATTTCTTGCGGCATTTCACAAGCGAAATACATGAGTTTTTTTACTACTTCTCTTGAAAAAATTGCACTTTGAATAATTTTATCTACATCAGCCAAAGCTTTTTCATTACTGGACATATCCGCTTTCAATAGCTCTGAATAACCTAATATGTTAGCTAGAGGGGTATTTAATTCATGGGCAATACCAGCGGTTAATTCTCCTAAGATTGATAAACGGTCGGCATGCTCCATTTTACGTCTCATCGACAACTCATTGTTCTTTATTTCAATACGCTCTAAAAGTCCTCCTATTTTTATAGCAACGGTATCAAATAATTCTTTTTCTTCCTTTAGGTATAAATTATCCTTAAGTTCCTTTCCTCTTATAAATGCTGATATTTTTCCTTTAGGAGTATTAAATACTGAAATAGGACTTGAAATAATACAAAACTCTTCCTCGGTTTTACTTTCCTCTTCAGAATATTTTTCCGTATCAATAAAAACTCGCGTGTTTTTTGGAAACTGTAATGCTTTTTTTAAACTTTTAGCTATGGCTTTTAAAGCTACATCAACTTGATCTAGGTTTGCATTTATTATTAAAGAGGTTACTTCATATAAACAAGTTAACTCTTTTATACGTTCTTTTAGTTCTTTTTCTGTTGCGCTTGCTGACCTCATTAAGTAATTGTTTTACTCTGATAAACTCTTTTACTTTCTGAGAATAAAAATACAAAATAACTTTCCTCCACTTACTTCATTTATAAAACTACTACAATATATATTCTCTTTTATGCTTTACCTATTTTATGTAAATTCGTAACTATGGAATTACTTTTTATAGGTTTGGCGGGAGGTGCCATTATATCCTATTACATTTTTAAAAAATTCACCTCAGCAAAAAGAAAAAATTTAACCGAAAAACAATCGGTAGTTCTGCTAGATAAGATTAAAAAAGTATCTAAATTAATTACTGTTGAAGGGGAATTTGCCGAGATATATCATCATGAAAACACCAAAGAGAAGTTTTTAGGACTTGTTACTAGTAAGAAAAAAGCCATTATTTTAATTAATGCTAAAGTTCATATTGGTTTTGATTTTAGAAAAATAAAAATGCATACCGACACGAAGAAAAAGGTATTGGTTTTATCTGAATTCCCACAACCCGAAGTATTTTCAATAGAACCAAACTTACGCTTCTATGACATACAAAACGGATTACTTAACAAATTTAGTTCTGAAGATTTAACTGAAGTAAATAAAGAAGCTAAAGATCACATTCTTCAAAAAATACCTGAAAGTAATTTAATGCAAACCGCAAATAAAGAAGCCTTAGAGGCTGTTACCTTAATGCAAAATTTAGTGGAAACTATTGGATGGAAACTAGACTACACAGCTTTAAAGATTCCTCAATCAACTCAAAACTTAATTGAATAATGAATATTGAAGAATTTCGTAACTATTGCATTACCAAAAAAGGAGTTACTGAACATTTTCCTTTTGATGATAATGTTTTAGTATTTAAAGTAATGAATAAAATGTTTTCGTTATCGGGTTTAGATAGCTGGGAGCAACATGAGCCTAAGGTTAATTTAAAATGTAATCCTGAACGTGCTTTAGAATTAAGAGCTGAGTATGAAAGTATTAATCCAGGATTTCACATGAGTAAGAAACATTGGAATACAGTTACTTTAAACAATGATGTTTCTGATACTTTTGTTTTTGAATTAATTGATCACTCATACGAACTTATAGTAAAAGGATTAACAAAAAAACTTAAAGAAGAATTAAAATCGTTGTAACCCAATGCTTAAATCTGACCTTAGAAAACTATACAAGCAAAAGAGAAACTCTCTTACTCAAACAGAAAAAGAAAAGCTCCAAGAGAGTATATATCAACAAATATTCGAGTTAAAAACTGATAATATTAGTACTGTACATTTGTTTTTATCCATGAGAAAGTTTAATGAAATAGACACTCAACCTATCATTGATTTTTTTAGAGATAAAGGAAAAAGAATTATTGTTAGTCGTTGTAATTTTGAAGATGACTCGCTAACTCATTTCTATTTTGAAAAAGAAACCAAACTAGAACTCAACAAATTTGGAGTTCCAGAACCTATAAATGCAGAAGAAGCAGATGTAAAAGATATTGACTTGGTTTTTGTGCCTATGTTAATTTCTGACGAACAAAACTATAGGGTTGGTTACGGTAAAGGGTTTTATGATCGATTTTTATCAGAATGTAGAGAAAACACTCAAACTATCGGACTCAACTTCTTTTCTCCTATCAAAAAGATAAAAGATACCCATGAATTTGATGTCCCACTAAATTCTGTGATATATCCAAAATAAAAAATCCCGCTAAGAGCGGGATTTTTTATTTTATATAACTAACGATTATCCATTCATTGAAATCAGGAACTCATCGTTATTTAATGATCTTTTAATTCTGTCTTGAATAAACTCCATTGCTTCAATAGGATTCATATCTGCTAAATACTTACGTAATACCCACATACGTTGTACTGTCTTTTCATCTAATAATAAATCATCACGACGTGTGCTCGATTTAATTAAATCAATTGCAGGATAAATTCTACGATTGGCAATATTACGTTCTAATTGTAACTCCATGTTACCTGTTCCTTTGAATTCTTCAAAGATAACCTCATCCATTTTCGAACCGGTTTCGGTAAGTGCAGTAGCAATAATAGTTAACGAACCACCATTTTCAATGTTACGAGCTGCACCAAAGAAACGTTTTGGTTTATGTAATGCATTCGCATCGATACCTCCTGATAAGATTTTACCAGATGCTGGTGCTACTGTATTGTAAGCTCTTGCTAAACGTGTAATAGAATCTAATAAAATCACTACATCATGTCCACATTCAACTAATCGTTTTGCTTTTTCTAATACGATATTGGCAACACGTACATGTTTATCAGCAGGTTCATCAAAAGTAGATGCTACAACTTCACCACGTACACTACGTTGCATATCAGTTACCTCTTCAGGACGCTCATCAATTAATAAAACTATTTGATATACTTCTGGATGATTCGCTGCAATTGCTTTTGCTACATCTTTTAACAATACTGTTTTACCAGTTTTAGGCTGCGCTACAATCATACCACGTTGTCCTTTCCCTATTGGAGAAAACAAATCGATAATTCTAGTAGATAATGTGCTTCCTTTTTCTGCTAAATTGAATTTCTCATTAGCAAATAATGGTGTTAAATGTTCAAATGAAACACGATCACGAACAATATTTGGATTTAATCCATTAATTTTTGAAACTCTAATTAAAGGGAAATACTTCTCTCCTTCTTTTGGAGGACGAACATTACCTCTTACAGTATCTCCTGTTTTTAATCCAAACAACTTAATTTGAGATTGAGAAACATAAATATCATCTGGAGATGACAAATAGTTATAATCAGATGAACGTAAAAACCCATACCCATCAGGCATCATTTCTAATACACCTTCACTCTCTATAATACCATCAAATTCAAAATCAGGATCACGGTACTTATTACCACTTTTATGATGTTGTTTATTCGTATTCTGATTTTTATTGTGCTTATTACCTCTATCTCTGTTGCTATGATTTTTATTATGCTGCTGCTTTTGTTGTTGAGGTTGTTGCTGCTTTTTATCTTCAACAGCTTTAGGAGGCTGTTTCTTATCTTCTACCCTCTTTTTAGGCTTAGCAACTGGCTCCTTTTTTTCTGGAGCTTCTTTTATCTCAGGCTTAACAACAACCTTATCTTCCTGTTTTTCAACAGCAGTAGTTGTAGTATTGGATTCTGTTTTAGATATTCTTTTTCTTTTTGGCTTCTCTGCTTTAGGAGCAGGTTTTGGTTTAGCCTCATTAGCACTTGCTTCTGCTTGCGCATCTAAAATTTTGTATACTAAGTCTAACTTCTTAAGTTGACTAATTTTCGTTAATCCTATTGATTTCGCAATAACTTGTAAGTCAGCTAATTTTTTAGTTTTTAATTCCGAAATATCGAACATTCGTTAAATAGTTAAGTTACTAAAATTCCTTATATATAAAGAATTATTTTGTATTAAGTTTTGTTTTGAGTGCTAATTATATAGGGGCTATATAATAATTTTGTGCGGTTACATACAAGGCAAATATATACAAATATTTTAACTTCTAATATTTCTTTTTAAAAAAAGAAGTATTACATTTGCTACCCGATAAAAAATTATGATACAAAGAATACAATCTATATACTTATTAGTAGCAGGAATTATCTCTGGAGGATTGACTTTTTTATTTAGTCTTTGGAGTAACTCTCAAACTAACACTATATATATATTGGATTTGTTTTCTGGAAACTCAATTCTAGAAAAAAGTATTCCTGTTTTATTTTTTATTTCGGCTTTAGTATCTATTGTTACAATATTTTTATTTAAAAACCGTCAGTTACAATTTGTACTAAACCGCTTAAACATATTGATAAATCTTTTTTTATTAGGAGTATTGATATATTTATCTCAAACATTATCTGGAGAAGCTTCGGTTTCTGAGAAAGGTATTGGGATGTTCTTTCCTATCATTGTTGTTTTGCTGTTAGTTTTAGCAAATAGAGCCATTAAGAAGGATGAAGATCTTGTAAAATCTGTAGATAGATTACGATAAACCTAACATCTTAGTATATTTAGTGCGAAAAAAACCGAGGATTAATTCTCGGTTTTTTTATTTTTGTTTCCTAAGCTATTCAAGGCCTACAGCTTTAAATGTTAAAGAAATGTTAAAAAAAACTCAGGGTTAACCCTGAGTCATTAATGAAACGATTAGGGATACTGTGTATTGTGCACACTGTTTTAACCTCATAAATTTGTAACTGTAATAACAACCATGAATTACAACAAGATAAAAGTTCACATAGCAGATGACCATAAGATTTTAATAGACGGAGTCATTGCTTTATTAAATACTGAAGACGACATTGAAGTTGAGGGTTTTTCTTTAACTGGAAGACAAGTAGTAAACTGGTCCTCTAAAAATACAGCAGATGTATTAGTTTTAGATATTAACATGCCTGAGATGGACGGTATAGAAGTTTTAAAAACGTTTAAAAAACGTAATACAACTATTAAAACAATAATACTATCTAGTTTAAGCGACCCAAAACTTGTTCAAGAAATGATTGCGTTAGGCGCTAATGGTTTTGTAGATAAAAGTCGAGCTAATGAGCAAATAATTGATGCTATTAAAGTTGTACACAACGGCATACAATATATTAGTGAAGACATTAAAGTAAAATTATTAGACTTATATGCTTCTGATGCAAAAGAAGAAAATGAGCCAGAATATTTGCATGGAGATTTAACTGAGAGGGAAATTGCTGTATTAAAGTTAATTGCTAAAGAGAAAAGCTCCAGTGAAATTGCAGATCAACTCAATGTCAGTATAAAAACAGTAGAAACATATAGAAGTAATTTATATAAAAAATTAAAAGTAAGGAATGTAGTAGGTTTAGCGATGTATGCAGTGAGAAACAAAATAGTGTAAAGACATAATCAACCCTTCAAATTTTCTTTAGTCCCCCAGATTAAGAAGAAGCCCCCCGAGTCTATACACTTTATGCATCGCTAATCAACTACTTCTAATAACAATAAACCCAATAGCGATGTACGCGTTATTTAACATAGTATAGAAAACCCCTTCATTTTGTTTTCTTTTATCCCCTAAGAGATATCGTCCCCCGTCTCTTAACATCTATCCTAAGTACATCGCTATTTTTTTTAAAAATCAAATCTCAATAATAAACACCAAATAAGTCATGAAAAAATTTACTCCTTATTTCTTAGCTTTAAGCCTTAGTGTTATTTTTGCTTCATGTTCTTCTAACGAAGCAGAAGTTATAGAGAATAATCCTGAAAACTTATTACAATCATATACACTTAAAAGAGATGCCACTGGCGCATACTCTATTGATTTCAATACAACCAACAATACAGATGTAACTACAGTAACTAATGTAGACAACTCAAAAGAAATAATTTTAGCTGAAACCCCGCAAAAAACAGCTACTAAACACTCTAATGATTTTTCTATAGAAAATGATCATTTAAAAATTGGTTTTTTAGAAGCTAATAGAGGAAAAAAAAGCCAAGTTTATATAGAAGATGATAATATTACTCTTTCTAAAAAAAACTCAACCATTAACCCTCAATACCTAATCTCATATACCATTAACGTTAGTAATGATGGTAAATACAACTTAGATTTTGTTGTTGCTGACAAAGTTAAAACAATGTTTGTTTACAATGACATAAAAGATACTTACGAAGTTCATTTATCTAAAGATATTGCCCCTCTTACGAAAGCAGAATTTAGTAGCGATATTGAGGAAAAGAATAATTTTTCTATTGATTTAAACATTTATCAAGGAGAGAAATTAAATCTTAACTTTGTTAACTATTATAAATTACAACAAGAAACAAGTGCTAAAACTACTGGGGAAGTTATTGCTTCTTATGTAATAGAAGAAAAACCTAGAACCTCTGTTGATATTTAAATTTGAAATGAGAATTCTATTATTTTTATCATATTTTTTTTCTTTGCTTACAATAAGTAGCTCGTATTCATTAGGTTCAAATATTCCTAAAATAAGTCACAATATAAACATGGGAAAGAAAATATATTTACAAAAAAATATTACTGACTCTCTTTCTCTAGAAGAAAACTATAATCGCTTATATCAACTATATAAAAAAGAGAAATACACTGAGGCTCTAAACAAAGCTCTAGTTTTAGCCCATAAAACAAAAAACAATACTGAATTAGATTTTTCTACCAATTTATTAATAGCTGAAATTTTTCAAAATTTAAACGTTAGAAATAAGTCTATCACTTATTATTACAAATCTTTAGAGATTTTTAATTCAATTGAATCAAATGGTGAATTTTCATCAATTACTTCAATCCCACCAGAGTCATACGCTAAAATTCTTATTGGATTAGCTGGTAACTACCAATTAACTAACAAAATTGATAGTGCAAAAGTTTATTATAAAAAAATAATTCAAATAAATTCTCTTAACAAAGAGGTTCAAGATATACGCGCTAAAGCTTATAGTAATTTATCCGGCATCTATAAAAAAGAAAACTTATCTCTAGCAAAAGAGTACACTAATAAAGCTATAGAAATACACAGAAACAATGATAACAAAATATCTGAAGCCTCTGCTCTAAATAATTTAGCTAACATTTATTTACATGAAAAGAATTACAAAAAAGCCAAAGAGGTTTACTTTAAAGGGCTAGAGCTATTAGAAATGAGCAACAGCATCAAAGCTACAAAATTTAAAGAGGACTTATATTTTAATCTAGCTTATACTTTATATCTTCTTAAGGATTATACCGCTTACGATTATCAAGAAAAATCCTACAACATTAAAGATAACCTAAGAGATAAAGAAATTAGACGAATGGTTGAACAAATTTATACTCAACATAAAGAGAACTTAGAAAAGGAGAAAACTGCTTTAGTTAAAGAACAAAGAAAACTAGAAGAAGCTCAAGAAGCTAAAACTTCTATGCTTTTTGGTGCTTTAAGTTTTTTGGTTTTAATTGTTTCAGGGGTAATTATTTACAACTATAAGCTTCGTCAAAAAAATCTACGTCTTAAACTATCTGAAAGTAAACTTATACAACAACAAAACCTTGAAAAAGTTAAATCAGAAGCACAAGTTAAAATTCTAAACGCTACAATAGACGGAAAAGAAACTGAACGAAAACTCATTGCAGAAATATTACATGATAATGTTAGCGCATTGCTTTCATCTGCTAATATGCATTTAACAGCTACAAAAAAACAATTTGACGGAGATACTCCTCAAGAAATAGAAAAAACACAAGCTATTATTTCTGAAGCCTCTCAAAAAGTTAGAGACTTATCTCATAATTTAGTTTCTTCTATTTTATTAAAATTCGGACTTGAATATGCTATTAAGGATGTCGTTAAAAAGTATTCGAATAGCCAATTAAAACTTGAAGTTTCTGCAAAAAACATAAATAGATATAATCAAGAATTTGAAATAAAAATATTTAATGTGATTCAAGAATTAATCAATAACATCTTGAAGCACAGTAAAGCCAAACATGCACAAATAGATTTAAAAGAAGAGAAGAGTCAACTAACCGTTCTCGTTAAGGATGATGGGGTAGGATTTTCTACCTCGTCTTCTTCTTTTTCTGATGGTATTGGTCTTAATCAAGTTGAAGCTAGAATTCACATGATGGATGGTAAACTAACCATAAAATCTGAAGTAAATGTAGGCACTACAATAAACATTACAGTTCCTATACTAAAAAAGGAAAAAAACTATAATCAGTTAACCTCTGTTAGCTAATTCTATAATTTCCATATTTTTCACATTACCTTTATCTATTTCAAAACGTAGCATGGTTCTAATTTTATGAAATCCGTGGTTTCCTGCTGCTCCAGGATTTAAGTGAAGTAAATTTAATTTTTTATCGTACTGAACTTTTAAAATATGTGAATGTCCACAAATAAACAACTGTGGTCTATTCGTTTTTAATTCTTCCCTAACTCTTTGATTATACTTATTTGGATAACCTCCTATATGAGTTATCCAAACTGAAACACCATCAACAACAAATTTATTATCTAACGGAAACTCTACCCTAGCATTTTTATCATCAATATTCCCATAAACAGCTCTAAGTGGTTTAAGTTTTTTTATTGTATCCGTAACTTCTAAATCACCAATATCACCTGCATGCCAAACCTCATCAGCTTGCTTTACAAACTTTAAAATTTGTTCATCAATAAAACTATGTGTATCGGAAAGGAGTAAAATCTTCTTCATCAGGACAAAACTAACGAATTAAAAAGGAAAAATCCACGACATTACATCATGGATTTCTTTATACTAAGGGGAAATTAATGAAAGGGGAATTCACTTTCGTATTCTAAAAGGTGACAAAAATAACACAAACATTACAGTTAATCTGTTAACATATGTTAATAAATCTCAAAAACATTATTTTACACTTCTCTCTAGCACTTTTCAAATTAGAATTTTATAATTTAGCTCTTTAAAAATTTACACTTCTTGAGGTATTTTATTGAATTAGCATACAACGGAAAAAATTATCATGGATGGCAGATACAGCCACATGCAATTTCAGTTCAAGAAAAAATAAATAAGGCCATCAGCACAATTTTAAGAAAAGAAATAAACATTGTAGGTGCAGGGAGAACCGATTCTGGCGTACACGCCTCACAAATGTTTGCTCATTTTGATGTAGAAACACCGCTAAACGATAACTTTTCTTACAAATTAAACGCTATTTTGCCCGACGACATAGTTATATTCAGAACACAATTAGTACATGACGATGCCCACACTCGTTTTGATGCTCTTAGCAGAAGTTATGAGTACAAAATCTGGTTAGGTAGAAATCCTTTTTTACTAGATACTACGTGGCAACTACATCATCAGCAATTAAATATAGAGTTGATGAATAAAGCAGCTGCTACTCTATACAATTATGAGGATTTTGAATGTTTTTCAAAAGTAAAAACAGATGTACATACATTTAACTGTACAGTAACCAAAGCTGAGTGGGTTAAAAACGGAAATGAATTAACGTTTCATATTAGTGCTAATCGTTTTTTAAGAAATATGGTTCGAGCCATTGTAGGAACATTAATTGATGTTGGTTTAGAAAAAATAACTGTGGATGATTTTAAAAAAATTATAGAAAGTAAAAATCGAAGTAAAGCAGGTGTGTCAGTTCCTGCAAAAGGTTTATTTTTAACAAAAGTAATATACGACTATATATAGTGAGTAAAACAACAGGAAAAGCATTTGATATTAAAATTTTTGCACGACTAATGAGTTTTGCAAAAAAATACCGTGTACGATTTATAATTGCAGCATTATCTACCATTTTACTAGCAGGTTTTGCTGTGCTAACCCCTGTCATTTTAATGACAGCTATAGACGATTTCACTGTAACTAAAGATGTTTCAAGGCTATTATATTTTACAATTGCCATGATAGTAGTGTTGCTTATCCAAGTCTTTTTTCAATTTAGCTTTATTTTTTACGCCAACTGGGTAGGTCAACACATTATCAGGGACATAAGAGCCAAAACTTTTAGAAAAATACTTCAATTTAAAATGGGGTATTTTGATAATTCTTCAGTTGGAAAATTAGTAACTCGTGTTGTTTCAGATATAGAAACCATTGCTAACTTTTTCACCCAGGGTGTTTTTATGATTGTTAGTGATGTTTTAAAAATGATTGTTGTAATCATTGTAATGTTCTATACCAACTGGAAATTAGCTTTAATTGCACTTGCAACCTTACCTGTATTGATTTATGCTACCAAACTATTTCAAATAGCTATAAAATCTACTTTTCAAGATGTTCGTAACCAAGTAGCAAACTTAAATAGCTTTGTACAAGAGAGAGTTACAGGAATGAAAATCGTCCAACTCTTTAATAGAGAAAAAATTGAGTATAAAAACTTTATTGAAATTAACAATAAACATAAAAAGGCACATGTTAAAACTGTATGGTACTACTCTATTTTCTTCCCTATTGCTGAAATTCTTTCTTCTATTGCAATAGGACTTATTGTATGGTACGGTGGATTACAGGTTGTTGAAGACAAGGCAGTAAGTGTTGGTGCTATTATTGGTTTTATAAAAATGGCTCAAATGCTTTTTAGACCGTTGCGACAAATAGCCGATAAGTTTAACCAACTACAAATGGGAATTGTTGCCGGTGAACGTGTATTTAATATAATTGATACTGAAAGCTCTATAGACAAAAACGGGACAATTATTGCTGATAACATACAAGGAACTATTAACTTTAAAGATGTACGATTTAGCTATATTGAAGATGAAGAAATTTTAAAAGGCATTAGTTTTAGTGTTGAAAAAGGACAAACAGTAGCTATTGTTGGTGCTACAGGAGCTGGTAAATCAACCATTATCAACCTTATAAGTCGCTTTTACGAAATAGATAGCGGAGAAATATCTATCGACAACATTCCTGTACAAGACTATGAAATAGCTTCTTTACGTCAAAAGGTAGCAGTAGTACTTCAAGATGTGTTTTTATTTTCTGATAGTATTTTAAATAACATCACTCTTAACAACGAAAACATTTCTCTTGAAGAAGTTAAAGTTGCTGCCAAACAAATTGGAATCCACGATTTTATAATGAGTCTTCCTAACAACTATCATTATAATGTAAAAGAGCGTGGCGGTATGTTATCTTCAGGTCAACGTCAATTAATTGCCTTTTTACGTGCCTATGTTAGTAAGCCTAGTATTTTAATTTTAGACGAAGCCACTTCTTCTGTTGATGCACATTCAGAGCAAATGATTCAGTATGCTACTGATAAAATTACCAAGAACAGAACTTCTATAGTAATTGCACACCGTTTAGCAACCATTAAAAAAGCTGATATGATTATTGTTATGGACAAAGGTCGTATAGTTGAAAAAGGAAACCATACAGAATTACTAAAAAAACATGAGGGTTATTATAAGAATTTGTTCGAAAAACAGTTTAATAGTGAAACAGTGGTGTAAATAAATTTGTTTACATCATTCAAAATAGTACATTTGTTATTCAATCTTAAAAACTAAAAATCAATAAACGATGAAAAAAGTAATTTTATCAGTATTTGTTGTTGGTGCTTTATTAGCAACATCATGTAAAAATACTAAAGAAGATGCTAAAGATGCAACCAAAGAAGCTGTTGAAGCTGTAGAAAAAGCAACTGAAGAAGCTAAAGAAGCAGCAACTGAAGCTACTGAAGAAGCTAAAGAGGCTACTGAGGGAGCTGTTGAAGCTATGGAATCAGCAATCGAAGGTATCGAAATTCCAGAATTTGAAGACCCAAAAGTAGGAGAATACTTACAGTCTTATTCTCAATATGCTAAAGATTATATTGAAGCAAAAGGAGACGTAGTAAAAAACTCTGAATTAGCTAAAAAAGGTGTTGAATTAGCTACACAAGCTAAAGACATCGTTGCTAACTTAGACGAAGAAGCTGCTAAAAAATTCAATAGCGTTATGACTGCTATTCAATCTAAAATGGCTCCTGCTCAATAATCTTTTTTGAACAGAACACAAAAAAGCTCGCAAGTTGCGAGCTTTTTTTATGCCATTACATCTTTTTCTAATTTTCTATGGAGCTCTTCTAACGATTTATATAACACAAACTCTCCATCTTTTATATACGAAATCTCTCCTGTTTCTTCTGAAACCAATAAACAAATTGCATCAGTTTTTTCACTAACACCAATAGCTGCTCTGTGACGTAAACCAAACCTAGAAGGTATCTTAGCACTGTTAGAAACAGGTAATATTACTCGAGTTGCTACAATATAATTATCACGAATAACAGTTGCACCATCGTGCAACGGGCTATTTTTATAAAAAATACTTTCAATGATTGCCTCATTAACCAAAGCATTCATTTTATCACCAGTATTAATTAAAAAATCAAGATTATTTGTTTTCTCTATCACTAACAATGCACCCGTTTTAGTTTTTGATAAGTTAGCACATGCCGTTAGTATAGTTTCAACATCTGTTTCAGAATGAATTTCAGTCTTTAAAAACTTCAACTGATTTAAAAAACTTTTTTTGGTAGAAAAGTTAGTAGTTCCTATCATTAATAAGAACTTACGAATTTCTTGTTGAAATACAATAATCAATGCTATAACACCACCAGAAAGTAAATATCCCAAAATCCCACTCAACATTTCCATGTGTAGAGCCTGAGTAACTTTCCATATTAAAAATATAAATGCAATTCCGATTACAATGTTAATAGCTACAGTTCCTTTTAATAACTTATATATATAGAAAAGCAGCACTGCTACTAAAAAAATATCTAACACATCAAGAAACGAAAAGTCGATAAAATCTAAATTCATTAATTTTTTGAAGTTTTTTAACTTTAAAACAAGTTTTTAGGCATTATATACTACCTGATAAGTAAATGTAAGGATTTTATTACAACTGCTCCACAATTTTAACCGCCTCAACTGCCTCCTTTACATCATGCACCCTTAAAATATGTGTACCATTTAACAAAGCAACTGTATTGGCTACGGTAGTAGCATTTAAAGCTTCTTTAGGTGTAACACCTAATAACTTATACAACATTGACTTTCTTGAAACACCAGTTAAAATGGGAGCATCTAAACTTTTGAACAGTGACAACTTTTTAAGTAACTCATAGTTTTGATCAAGCGTTTTACCAAAACCAAAACCAACATCAATAATTACATCATTCACCTTTAGTTTACGCAATTTAAAAAGCTGCTCTGCAAAAAAAGAAATCACTTCCGTAACCACATTTTCATATTGCGGATTTTGTTGCATGTTTTGCGGCGTTCCTTTCATATGCATCATAATATATGGAGCTTGAAGTTTAGCTACCGTTTTAAACATCTGCTCATCCATCATTCCTCCAGAAATATCATTAATAATTGCAGCCCCTGCATTAACCGACTCTTCCACTACTCTACTTCTAAAAGAATCTATCGATATAATAATTTCAGGAAAATTTTTAATCAACAATTCCACTACAGGAAGCATTCTTTGTAGCTCCTCTTCTTCCGAAATATGTTTTGCTCCTGGTCTTGAAGAATAAGCTCCAACATCTATAAACGTAGCCTCTTCATTCAACATCTTTTCCGCTTGTTCAAGAATATCTCGTTCGTTTTTATACTTTCCACCATCAAAAAAAGAATCAGGAGTAACATTTAAAATCCCCATAACCTTAGGCTTAGTTAAATCTACCAAGGTTCCTTTACAATTAATTGTCATCATGTTAAATTTCCAAGTAAAAATAAATGAAAAGCTTGTAATATTTACTATTTTTGATCTAATACTTTTAAATAAGAAAGATGCAGAACACCTCTAAACAGTATGATACTGTAGTTGAAGAATGTAGAAATTTGTTTGTAAAAAAAATGAGTGATTACGGTAGTGCTTGGAGAATATTAAGACTTCCTTCATTAACCGATCAAATATTTATAAAAGCTCAACGCATACGTCAATTACAAGAAAATACTGAACGAAAAGTTGATGAAGGAGAAAAATCAGAATTTATTGGCATTATTAACTACTCAATAATGGCATTAATTCAAATTGAGCTTGGCGTTGTTGAGCAACCTGATTTAACTACTGAAGAGGCTACTAATTTATATGACAAACATATAAAGATTACCAAAGAATTAATGGAAAACAAAAACCATGATTATGGTGAAGCTTGGAGAGATATGAGAGTTTCTTCGTTAACCGATTTAATTCTACAAAAACTACTTCGTGTAAAACAAATAGAAAACAATCAAGGCAAAACCTTAGTTTCTGAAGGAATTGACGCTAATTATCAAGATATGATTAATTATGCTATTTTTGCCATGATTCATCTTTCTGAATCAGATAATTAACCTAAAAACATCCCTATATGATTTTAAAAATGTTAACTCATATTTCAAGAGTACTTGTAGGACTTCTTTTTATTTACTCTGGATTTGTAAAATTAGTAGACCCAATTGGATCTCAATATAAATTTGAGGAGTACTTTAGTGCCGGTGTACTAAACTTAGAATTCTTAATTCCTTTTGCTTTACCTTTTTCAATTCTTTTAATTGTTACCGAATTGGTTTTAGGTATTATGCTTTTAGTTGGCTATAAACCAAAACTTACCGTTTGGAGCTTATTTGGCTTAAACCTTGTATTCTTATTTTTAACATGGTATTCATACACTTACAATAAAGTTACAGACTGTGGATGTTTTGGTGACGCTTTAAAGCTTACTCCTAAAGAAACATTTTACAAGAATGTTGTTTTTATGATCTTTATTGTTATTCTTATTTTAGGTGTTAAACACATTAAGCCTTTAATTTCAAATAAGTTTTCTTCAATAACAACCTTTTCTTCTGTTTTTTTAGCGCTCATTATTAGTTACTATGTTTTACAACATTTACCAATTATTGATTTTAGAGCTTATGCTATAGGAACAGATATTGCTAAAGGAATGGAATATCCAGAAGATAGCGATGAGCTTCCTCCTATACACGATTTCATGATTGAAACAGATGAAGGAGATAAGTTAGAAGAAATGCTTGCTAAAGAAAAAGCTATGCTTATTATCATGTCTAACTTCAAGAAAACAGAAAAAGAAGGTATTACTGATGTTTCTGAAGTAGCTAAACAAGCTAGTGAACAAGGTTATGAAATTTATGTACTAACCGCTTCTTATATTGAAGATTTAGCTGCAACTCAAAAAGAATATGGACTTCCTTATACTTTTGGGTTTTGTGATGAAACTGCTTTAAAAACAGTAATTAGAGCTAACCCTGGTATTGTTACCGTAAAAAACGGAGTCATTGTTGGGAAGTGGAACTGGACCGATGCTGATGATGTAGAACTATAAACAGTTATACCATTTATATACAAAGAAAACCTCACAAATTTGTGAGGTTTTCTTATTTTCGCAATAACATGAAAAGCTCTTGTAGAGATTCTTACAACATTTCTTTCAATAAGAGAGTAAAACCAAGCTATTAACTTAGAAATATTTTTGTGAAACAATTATTATTAGTTTTTATAGGTGGCGGAGCAGGAAGCGTATTACGATATATTATTGGAAAAGCTTTAAACAGTTCGCAAACAGGAATTCCTTATGGAACTTTTGCAGCTAATATTCTTGGAAGTTTACTTATTGGAATTATTTTAGGACTTGCTGCTAAAAACGAAACAATAACTCAAAATCACACTTTATTATTAGCTACTGGATTCTGTGGTGGATTTACAACTTTTTCTACCTTTGCTTATGAAAACCATGTCTTTTTAAAGTCTGGAGATTTTACCTCTTTTGCTCTATACACTATAGCGAGCTTTATTATCGGATTTTTAGCTGTTTTCGCAGGAATCTACATTGTTAATTACTTTTGGACGAACGCACAATCAATTTAAATAATACTTTACCCTTAAAACAAACCTCACTTTGTGAGTAAATTTATATAACAAATGAGTGAACTTATACAATACAATTCAGAAGAAAATCACGTAATTATAACTATTACTAACGGAAAAGCTAACGCTATTTCTCATGAAGTGATTGATGCTTTAAACATCTCTTTTGACAAAGCTGAAAAAGAAGAAAAACCTGTAATATTAACAGGACAACCAGGAATATTCTCAGCAGGTTATGATTTAAAAAGCATGACACAGTCTCCTGAATCAGCCTTAGAACTAGTAACTAAAGGATCGCAATTATCACATAGAATGCTTTCTTTTCCTTACCCAATAATTGCAGCTTGTTCAGGGCATGCAGTAGCTAAGGGTGCTTTCCTACTTCTTTCTACTGATTACAGACTGGGTATTGAAGGTGATTTTAAAATTGGACTAAATGAAGTTTTAATAGGTATGACCATGCACAACGCTGGAATTGAAATAGCAAAAGCACGCTTATCTCCTATTTATTTTGAAAGAAGCGTTAGTTGCTCAGAAATATACAACCCTAAAGATGCTATTACTGCTGGTTTTTTAGATAAAGTTGTTCCTCAAGAACACTTACTAGCAACAGCTATAAAGGTTGCTGGAATGTTTTCTAAACTAAATAAGAAAGCACATAAAGAGACCAAGTTAAAAGTAAGAGAATCATATTTAGACTCATTAGCAAAAGCCATCAAACAAGACAGCGAAGAAGGTCTAACACCTCCTTCTAAATAAATAAAAAGTCCTGCAAATTGCAGGACTTTTTATTTATTTAGGTTTCTTATAAGCCATTACCCCTGCTTTAATTTCTGTATCTAAATAATTATCACTTGGTGTAATTGGACAAGAATACCTATCACTATAAGCACAATATGGATTGTACGCTTTATTAAAATCAACATCTACAGTTCCATCCTTCTGGATATCTGTTGTATAAACATCTATAAAACGACCACCTTTATAAGACGTTTTACCATTTGTATTATCTAAAAAAGGCAAAAACAAATGGTTTGCATATTCAGGCTTAGGGTTTACATCTTGATAAAGAGCTAGTTTAAAATCCTCTCCATCAATAGAAAAAGACAAAACCCCATATTTTTTATACATCGCTACCCTATCGGTCGTCGTTGGAAAATCAAAAATAGGCGCATCTGGTGTTTTTTCTAATTCTGCTTTTACAGTATACTTTTTATCAATAGGAAAAAAATCTAACCCTTTAAACTTCTTTAATCCCTTTTTAGTAAGTGGTGACCTAGAAGCATCTTTAAACTTAGTATTCATCTCTTTTTGAAAATCAGACTCCCCCAAAACAGCTCTTTTTCCTTGACTGTTACAAGACAGTATTGAAACAGCAAAAATTAACAATAGTAGTTTTCTCATATTAACTCATTATATTTCTATAAATACAAAAATACTTTATTACAACCAAAACACCTCTAATCCTTAAAAAATCATTAAATAAGAAGATCAAAACTGTTAATTTTCTATTAATAATTTGAAATAACAAAATAAAATTGTTACATTTATATTTATAGATTAAACTTATAACTGATATAAGATACCGGAAAAAAAGATTTTTTTATCTTATAAGAAAAACTTATTAACTAATAAAACAAATTGATGAGCTTGTTTCTTTGTAAACAGAAAGTTTCCTATATATTTGCCGCCCCAGTTATTTAGGCATATATCTTTTATCAGAAAAAACCTAATAAAGAAATTTTAAATTAAATTGGTAAATTTTATGAAATCAGAATTAATCAATAAGGCAGAAGAATTTGAAAACAGAAAATTCAAATTTGTTACTACTAGTGATAGAATACTAGCCTCTAGAGAAGCAAAAGCTCTGATTCTAGAGATTAATGAGGTATATAAACAAACAAAAGATAGTACGTTAATGGACTTAATGAAGCGTTTAACAGCTGTTAAACAACGCATTGAAAAACGTTTAAAAGGAAAACCTTTAACAGCTTAAACAATAAACAACCTTTAAGCTCGTTTATCATATATACATAAGAATAGTAGTTTCATCAACTACCACTCTCATTATAATATTTATTCTTGATAAAGTTCTAAGTAATTTACTTAGAACTTTTTCTTTTTTAAATATATTTGTGGAATCGGGATGTAGCTTAGCCCGGTTAAAGTGCTGGTCTGGGGGACCAGAGATCGGTGGTTCGAATCCACTCATCCCGACTTCTTTTATTTTTTTCAAAAAAAAATAACTTCACTAAAAAAAGTCAAAACAAACTCTAATTCAACAACTTAAAAAACACTCTGAACGATTACAAAAAACAAGCATTAAAAATTTTTAAAAAAAGTTTTTTCAGTTTCAAAAAACATTATATATTTGCCACGCTTTTAAAGCAAACGCCGATGTAGCTCAGCTGGCTAGAGCAGCTGATTTGTAATCAGCAGGTCGTGGGTTCGAGTCCCTCCATCGGCTCAAAAACTAAAAGCGCTAACAAAAAGTTAGCGCTTTTTTTATGCGCTTAATTTGCTAAATTTGTCATAACTCTATTTTTACAAAAACTTAATGAAAAATATATTTGTTATTGGTATTGCTGGAGGTACAGGGAGTGGAAAAACCACTGTAGTAAACCAAATTATTAACGAACTTCCTGCCGATGAAGTATGCGTTATCTCTCAAGACTCTTACTACAAACAAACAGATAACCTAACTTACGAAGAACGTACTAAGATAAACTTTGATCACCCTAGAGCAATCGACTTTGATTTAATGGTGGATCACCTATCTGAATTAAAAAACGGATGCATCATTGAACAACCAGTATATTCATTCGTTGCTCACAACAGAACCAAAGACACTATAAAAACACACCCTAGAAAAGTTATTATTATTGAAGGTATTTTGATTTTTAATAGCAAAGAACTTCGTAACTTGTGTGACATTAAAGTTTTTGTTCATGCCGATGCTGACGAACGTTTAATTAGACGTGTAAGAAGAGATATTAAAGAACGAGGTAGAGATGTTGATGAAGTTTTAAACCGCTACCAAAGCACTTTAAAACCTATGCACCAACAATTTATTGAGCCTACTAAAAATTACGCTGATATTATTATACCTAACGATAGATATAATACTGTTGCTATAGACATTGTAAGAACTGTAATTAACGACCGTTTATAACATGAGTTTTAAATCAATAAAAAACAAACCTTCCTTTAAAATAGCCACTAATATTTATGTGATTATACTTACTGTATTTGTGGTATGGATGCTTTTTTTTGATGAAAATTCTTACCTTACACATAGAGAGTTTAATAAAGAAATTAATGAGTTAAAAAGCTGGATTGATTATCATGAAAAAAAAATCAAGAAAGACAAAAAAACCATACAACAACTACAAGACTCTCTTCAACTAGAACGCTATGCTAGAGAAAAATATTTAATGAAGAAAGAAGATGAAGATATTTATATTATTGAATTTGATACCATAAAAAAGTAATGAGTAACTATTTATTTGACGAATTTCAAGGTGTTACCCCTGCAGAATGGAAACAAAAAATACAAGTAGACCTTAAAGGTGCCGATTATAACGACACTCTTTTATGGAAAACTGAAGAGAGTATTACTGTAAAACCTTTTTACACTAAAGAAGATAGAACTAATATTAGAGTAAACACTCCTAAGAAAGGTTTTACTATTTGCCAATCTATCAATATTGAAGATGAAGAAAAAGCAAATGTGTTTGCTATCGACTCTCTTCAAAGAGGAGCTAGCGCTATTGAATTCAATGCTAAAAAAGAGTTTAACTACAATATCTTGCTAAAAGGAATTGACACTCAAAAAACTATACTTTACTTTACTTTTGAGTTTTTATCATCAGAATTCGTTAAAAAACTAGCTGATTATACAAACTCCGAAAATTGCTTTTTTAACATTGATATTATAGGACACTTAGCCAGCTCAGGAAATTGGTATTCTAACCTTAAAAATGACCATACCCAATTAGAAGAAATAGCAAAAGTAAGTCAAAATACTATTTGTATTAATGCTTCTATTTATCAAAATGCAGGGGCTTCGATTGTTCAACAATTAGCATACACACTTGCACACGCAAATGAATACTTGAATCATTTTGGAGGTTCAATTGCTAATAATATTCATTTTAATTTTTCAGTAGGCAGCAATTATTTTTTTGAAATCGCCAAACTAAGAGCTTTTAGAACTTTATGGGACTCTCTTTTAAAAGAATATAACACTGAAGCAAATGCTCACATTTTTGCTCAACCTAGTTTACGTAACAAAACTTTATATGATTATAACGTAAACATGCTTCGTACAACTTCAGAGTGTATGAGTGCTATTTTAGGAGGAGCAAATACCGTAGCCAATAGTTCTTATGATAAAGTTTTTCATCACTCAAATGAATTTGGAGAACGTATTTCAAGAAACCAGCTATTAATTTTACAACAAGAAAGTGAGTTAGCAGAAGCTCAAAATATTGCTGACGGTGCTTATTACATCGAAACAATTACTCAACAACTTGCTCAAAAAGTACTAGAAGTTTTTAAGCTAATAGAAAAAGGTGGCGGTTTTCTTAAACAACTAAAAGAAGGAGTTATCCAAAGAAAAATAAAAGAAACTGCAGATAAAGAACAACAATTATTCGATTCAGGAGAGTTAGTATTACTTGGCACAAACAAAATTCAAAACGAAGAAGACAAAATGAAAAACGATTTAGAAGTTTCTCCTTTCTTGAAAATTCGTAATGAAAAAACTCTAATTCAACCTATTATCCAAAAACGATTAGCCGAAAATCTAGAAAAAGAACGTTTAGAAAATGAGTAGAAAAGATATATCAAACATACAAATAGATAAAAGCCAAGAACAGCAAAACAAAAGCTTTAAACACGAGGATTTTGTTGCAGGTATAGCACCTAACTTACGTGGACCTTACTCTACTATGTATGTTCGTAGACCTTGGACAATTCGTCAATATGCAGGTTTTTCTACCGCAGAAGAAAGTAATGCTTTTTACCGTAGAAATTTAGCTGCGGGGCAAAAAGGATTATCAGTTGCTTTTGATTTAGCTACACACCGAGGGTACGACTCAGACCATGAACGTGTACAAGGTGATGTTGGAAAAGCTGGGGTTGCTATTGATTCTGTTGAAGACATGAAGGTCTTGTTCGATCAGATTCCGCTAGATAAAATGTCGGTTTCCATGACCATGAACGGAGCCGTTTTACCAATTTTGGCATTTTATATTGTAGCAGCCGAAGAACAAGGAGTAGCTCCTGAATTATTATCCGGAACTATTCAAAATGATATATTAAAAGAGTTTATGGTGCGTAACACTTACATTTACCCACCTACTCCATCAATGAAAATTATTGCTGATATTTTTAGATATACTTCTGAAAATATGCCTAGGTTTAATTCAATTTCTATTTCTGGGTACCACATGCAGGAAGCTGGTGCTACAGCAGAAATTGAATTAGCATACACTTTAGCTGACGGATTAGAATACATAAAAAAAGGATTGGAAGCAGGAATGGATATCGACACCTTTGCTCCTCGCCTATCTTTTTTCTGGGCTATCGGAATGAATCATTTTATGGAAATTGCCAAAATGCGTGCAGGTAGAATGTTATGGGCTAAATTGGTAAAGCAATTCAACCCTAAAAACCCAAAATCGCTAGCATTAAGAACTCACTGTCAAACTAGTGGATGGAGTTTAACTGAGCAAGATCCTTTTAACAATGTGGCCCGTACCGCAATTGAAGCTATGGCTGCTGCATTCGGAGGTACACAAAGTTTACATACCAACGCTTTAGACGAAGCAATTGCCTTACCTACCGATTTTTCAGCCCGTATTGCTCGTAACACACAAATATATCTACAACAAGAAACCCATATTACAAAAACGGTTGATCCTTGGGCTGGTAGTTATCATGTTGAAAAACTTACCGAAGAAATTGCCAACAAAGCTTGGGAATTAATTCAAGAAGTTGAAGAATTAGGAGGAATGACCAAAGCTATTGAAAAAGGGATTCCTAAAATGCGTATCGAAGAAGCTGCTGCCATAAAACAAGCCAAAATTGACAGTAGTCAAGATATAATTGTTGGTGTTAATAAATATCAGCTAGAACAAGAAGACCCTTTACATATTTTAGAAGTTGATAACGAAGCCGTTCGTCAATCTCAAATTGATAGACTAAACGATTTAAAATCGAAAAGAAATCAAGCTGAAGTTGACAAAACATTGAGCGATTTAACTGAATCTGCTAAAACAGGTAAAGGAAATTTATTAGATTTAGCGGTAAAAGCTGCAAGAAATAGAGCCACATTAGGTGAAATTTCTGACGCCCTTGAAACTATTTTCGGACGTCATAAAGCAGTGCATAAAACCATATCTGGCGTGTATAGTAAAGAAATAAAAGATGACGAGTTATTTAAAAAGGCTACTGAACTAGCTGATAGATTTGCTGAGTTAGAAGGACGTCGTCCACGTATTATGATTGCTAAATTAGGACAAGATGGCCACGATCGTGGTGCTAAAGTAGTAGCAACAGGATATGCTGACTTAGGTTTTGATGTAGATATAGGCCCTTTATTCCAAACTCCGCAAGAAGCTACCAAACAAGCTATAGAAAATGATGTACATATTTTAGGTATCTCATCATTAGCTGCAGGACACAAAACCTTAGTTCCTCAAGTTATTGCTGAACTTAAAAAATATGGTCGTGAAGATATTATGGTTATTGTTGGTGGTGTAATTCCTACACAAGACTACCAATTCTTGTTTGATGCTGGTGCTGTAGGTGTTTTTGGCCCTGGAACTAAAATTGCACAAGCTGCTATTGACATGTTAGCTATTTTAATTGATAGTACCGAAGAATAACGGTTATGAAAATAAAATTCATTGATAGAAAAACAGGTAAAATAATTACCGAAACCCCTCCTGGAGAAGGGTACTTAAAATTGCTATACAACAATCCGTTTGGTAAAATGGCTTTATTGCCATTGGTTAAGCGTAAATTTTTATCATCATGGTATGGTAAACTCATGAACAAACCTAACTCTATTAACAAAATAAACAGTTTTGTTAGAGAGCTTCAAATTGACATGAACGAAGCTGAAAGACCTTCAGAAGATTATATTTCTTTTAATGATTTTTTCTATCGAAAATTAAAACCTGACGCTCGTCCTATTGAAAAAGGTTTTGTTTCTCCTGGTGATGGAAAAATGTTAGCCTTTAAAAATATTTCAGATATTCAAAACTTCTTTGTTAAAGGAAGGAAATTCACCTTAGAAGAATTTTTAGGCAACAAAGAACTAGCCACAAAGCATAAAGACGATTCTTTAATTATACTTCGATTAGCACCTAACGATTATCATCGTTACCACTTCCCTTACGACGGAATTCCTTCTGAGGTAACAAAAATTAAAGGACGTTATTTTTCAGTATCACCTTATGCCCTGGCTGCTAACTTCACAAGAGTGTTCTGTGAAAACAAAAGAGAATTCTGCACTTTAAAAACACACGACAAAGGAGATGTTATCATTTCCCCTGTAGGTGCTACCATGGTTGGGAGTATCATAGAAACTTACACCCCAAATACAGAGGTTAAAAAAGGCGATGAGATGGGATATTTTGCTTTTGGAGGGTCTACTATTGTGTTATTGGTTGATAGCTCAAAAATCACTATTGATGAAGATATTTTAGCTAACACTAAAAACAGGATGGAAACCTTTGTTAAAATGGGAGAACGAATTGGAAATTAACCTTCATAAATTTAACATTTTACCTTTTAAAAATGATTGATTTCATAAGGCGATTAAAGCTTTAATCCGTAAATTTGCGTCGTTTTATACTTAGCAGATTTACTGATGAAAAAAATCTTAGATACCCTCTACTCTACCCGTTTAATGGCCGTTTTATTTTTTGCTTTTGCCATTGCCATGGGAGTTGCAACTTTTATTGAAAACGATTACGGAACACAAACTTCTAAAGCACTAATATATAACACTTGGTGGTTTGAGTTAATAATGGTGTTTTTTGTTATCAATTTTTTCGGAAACATTTTTAGGTACAGGTTATATAAAAAAGAAAAATGGTCAGTATTGTTATTTCACGTTTCTTTTCTTTTAATCTTAATTGGAGCTGGTATTACTCGCTACATTAGTTATGAAGGTTTAATGGTTATTGACGAAGGAGAAACAACCAACCAATTTTATTCAGAACACACATATTTAAATGTAATTATTGATAATAGCGAGTTTCAAAAAACCACTGCTAACAAATTACTTTTATCTGCATGGGGCGATAACTCGATAAACTTTAAAGAAAACTTCCAACCTAAAAAAGGAGGTAAAAACCATGAAGTAACTTTTAATTTAGTGGACTATATTCCTTGGTCTGAAACAAAAATGGTTTTAGATGAAAACGGAACTGAACACTTGTTTTTTGTAGAAAGTTCTGACGGAAGTAGACATGAACACTACATTAAAAAAGGAACTATAGAGAACATTCATAACATTTTAGTAGGTTTTGAAACTCCTAATAAAGAAGCAGCTTCAATTAACTTCTTTTATGAAGATGGTAGCTTAAAAATGATTTCTAAAAATGATGGTGATTGGTTTAGAATGGCTGACCAGAAAAAAGGTTTAATAGTTAAAGATAGTGCACAACACTTTCAACTGCTAACACTTCATAACGTAAATGGTCTACAATTTGTAGTTCCTAAATCTCCAGAAAAAGGAGAAATAAAAACTGTAAGAGGCAAAAAAGACGATAAAAAATATGACACTGTAATTTTTGATGTTACTGCTAACGGAGAAACTAAGCGTGTTGAGTTTTACGGTGGAAAGTTTAATGTTGATAACCAACAACAATTTAGCATTGGTGAATTAAACTTTAGAGCATGGTATGGTTCTAAATTATTACAAACTCCTTTTAGTATAAAACTAAATGACTTTCAGTTAGAAAAGTACCCTGGTTCAGAAAGTGCAGCTGCTTATGCTAGTGAGATTACCGTAATTGCACCTAATGAAACTTTTGATTATAGAATTTTTATGAATCATATTTTAGATTACGGAGGTTATAAATTCTTCCAATCAAGTTATAAAATAGAAGGTGAACACGAACAAACACACCTATCAGTAAACCACGATTTTTGGGGAACTTGGATTACTTATATCGGTTACTTTTTATTATTCTTTGGGTTAATAGCTTCGTTGTTTGTTAAAAATACTCGCTTTGATGATTTAAAACAATCGCTAGTTAAAATCCGTAATAAAAAAGCCAAATTATCAGTAATCGCTTTATTTATTTCTTTAGCTGGTTTTAGTCAACACAAACAACATGAACCTAAACAAATTACTGAAGCTCAAATAGATTCTATTTTAACAGCTAACAAAGTAGATAATAAACACGCTGCTTTATTTAGTTCTTTAGTTATTCAAGATGCTGGCGGACGTATGAAACCTGCTCATACTTTTGCTTCTGAATTAGTGAGGAAAGTAGCGCATGTTGATAAATTCAAAGATTTAGATCCAAGCCAAATTTTACTTTCTATTACTGAAAACCCAATGCTTTGGCTCAATGTTCCTTTTGTATATCTAGAAAAAGGAAACACACAAATTAGAGAAATTTTAGGTGTACCTGAAGATGCTGAATATGCTCGTTTTATTGATTTCTATAATAAAGATGGCTCTTCTAAAATTAGCAAACTAGTAGTTGAAGCTGAAAAGAAAAAAATTCAAAATAAGTTTGAAAAAGATATTATAAAGATTGAACGAAGAGTTTGGTTACTATCTCAAGCTTTAGGAGGTGGTATGTTACGCATCTACCCTATTCCAAATGATGAAAACAATAAATGGGTTTCTCAACCTGAAACGCTACAAGCTAACTTTAAAGGAACAGACTCTGTTTTTGTACGTCAATCATTACCTGTTTATTTACAATTATTACAAGCCTCAAAAAAGTCAGGAAACTATACTGAAACTAACAAAGTTCTAAACGGAATTAAGAAGTTTCAACAAAAGTTTGGTTCAGAAGTTATCCCTGCAAAAGATAAAATCGATTTAGAAATAGCTTACAACAAACTAAACATTTTTGTTAAACTTTCTAAATCTTACGGATATGTAAGTTTAGTTTTAATTGTATTTGTTTTCTTACAAATTTTCAACAATAAATCATGGGTTAACAGTGTAGTAAAAGTATTAATAGGTATTGTAATTTTCTTATTTGTCTTTCACGTTTTAGGGTTAACTGCTCGTTGGTATATAAGTGGAAATGCTCCTTGGAGTAATGCTTATGAGTCCATTATTTTTGTTGGCTTAGCAACCATGTTGTTTGGGTTAATTCTTGGAAAGAAATCGTCTTTAACTATTGCTGCAACAACATTTTTAGTTTCTGTTATATTAATGTTTGCACATCAAAACTGGTTAGATCCTGAAATTGCGAACCTTCAACCTGTATTAAATTCTTGGTGGTTATATGTTCACGTTTCTGTAATTGTAGCTAGTTATGGTCCATTTGCTATGGGAATGATTTTAGGAATCTTTTCTTTATTCTTAATCATTTTCACTAATGAAAAGAATAAAAAGAAAATGGATCTACATATTAAAGAACTAACTGTTATTAATGAAATGGCATTAACCGTAGGTTTAGTAATGCTTACTATTGGTAACTTTTTAGGAGGTATGTGGGCTAACGAAAGTTGGGGACGCTACTGGGGTTGGGATCCTAAGGAAACTTGGGCTTTAATTTCAATTATGGTATATGCCTTTGTTTTACACATGAGGTTAATTCCAGGTTTACGAGGAAGATATACCTTCAACTTATGGTCAGTTATAGCTTTTGCTTCTATTATGATGACTTACTTTGGGGTAAATTTCTATTTATCAGGACTACATTCGTATGCTAGTGGTGATAAAGTAATCACCCCTACTTCAGTATATTACTCTATAGCTTTTGTTAGTATCTTAGGAGTTCTAGCTTGGGTAAAGAATAAAAAGTATTACAAGAAGTAACTTGGCAGTTTTTCTGTTAAAAAAATGTATTTTTGCAAACCGATAAAAAGAAAAAACAATTATGTTCAATAAAAATATAAAATTAGTTTTAGCTGTCTTAATAACTGTATGGTCAGTGTATGAATTTACACAAGGACACATCATGAACGGTATATCTATACTTCTACTTGCTGGGCTGTTTATTTTATTTTATTTTAAAAACGAATTTATTCTTTTGGCCTTTTTACAGCTACGTAAACAAAACTTTGCTGGAGCTCAAAAATGGTTAGAATATATTAAAAATCCTTCTGCTTCTTTAACAAAAAAGCAAGAAGGTTACTATAACTACTTACACGGAATTATGTTATCTCAAACGAACATAACTCAAGCTGAAAAGTATTTAAAGAAAGCTGTTAAATTAGGTTTAGCTATGGATCATGATTTAGCTATGGCTAAATTACAATTAGCTGGGATAGCAATGACTAAACGCAGAAAGAGAGAAGCAACGAACTTAATGGCAGAGGCTAAAAAGCTAGATAAGCATGGAATGCTTAAAGAGCAGATGCAAATGATGAAGCAACAAATGAAGAAGATTTAACATCTCTTCGTGTTTTTGAGTTTTTCTAATCTCATTTAATCATATATTTAGCTTATAAAAACATAAGAAATGATTTTAATTGCCGATGGTGGCTCTACTAAAGCTGATTGGATTGCTCTTGACGATACTAAAAAAGAAGTTTTTAGAACAACTACTCTAGGCTTAAATCCATCAGTTCTTACAGAACACGAAATGCTTAGCACAATCAATAGTGCTGATGACCTGTTAAAAGTACAAAATAACACTTTACAGATTCATTTTTATGGAGCTGGTTGTGGAAGCCCTAAAGCTGCTGAAAGTTTACAAAATGTTCTAAAATCTATCTTTAAAAAAGCTACAGTATTTGTTTCAGAAGATACTTTAGCTGCTGTTTATGCTAGTACAGGTAACAAACCTGGGATTGTCTGCATTTTAGGAACTGGATCAAATAGTTGTTATTACGATGGCAAAAACATAACTACTACAGCTCCTTCATTAGGTTATACTATTATGGATGAAGCTAGTGGAAATTATTTTGGTAAACAATTATTACGTGATTTTTACTACGATAAAATGCCTAAAAGAATTGCTTCGGCTTTCAAAACTTCATTCGAACTTGATACAGATACCGTAAAAATGAATCTGTATAGAAAGCCTTACCCAAATATGTACTTGGCTTCATTTGCTAAATTTATGCTAGAGTATAAAGGTGAAAAGTATATCAGAAAAATGATTAAAAAAGGGGTTCAAGAATTTTTTAAGTATCGTATTCTTCCGTTTGAAAATGACAAACATACCCCAATTTATTTTATCGGATCAATAGCTTATTACTTTCAGGATATATTAGAAAAAGTTGCTTTAAAAAACAACTTAATCGTTACAGATGTTATTCAACGCCCAATTGATAATTTAGTTGACTTTCATCGAAATCATTCATTTTAAAAAGACTCTACAATTCTTTCAAGAGCCATCCCTCTTGAACCCTTAACTAAAATTGTACTATTTTCTATTGGGTTATTCTTTATATAATCTTCAAACTCATAAAAGTTCTTAAACTTTTTACACTCAGTAATCGTCTTATAAAAATTATCCCCTATAAGAAAAGCTTTATTCAAGTCTAGTTTTTCAATCATATCTACTATGTTTTGATGCTCTTTTGAACTATATTCTCCAAGCTCAAACATATCTCCTAAAATTATTATTTTATTATTACCATGTAGTTTACTAAAACTTTCTAAAGCAGCTTTCATACTTGTAGGGTTAGCATTGTATGCATCTAAAATTACTTTATTAGTTTCAGTATTTATTACCTGAGATCTATTATTAGAAGGAACATAATTCTCAATAGCATTTTTTATTTGCTCTAATGACACGTTAAAGTAGTTTCCAATAGTTATTGCTGCTGATATATTAGCAAAATTGTAAGCTCCTATTAAGTTACTTAAAACATCTATATTTTTATAAGAAAGTTTTACAAATGGATTCGCTTCTATAAACTTTATACTTTCTTCAAAAGTAATTGTCTCTATACCTTCTGTTCTTTCTACTTGCTTTTCATCTGTAGGATTGACAAAAACTTTTTTATTATGAGCTCTTAAAAAATCATACAATTCAGATTTAGCTTTTACCACACCTTCTAAAGAACCAAAACCTTCTAAATGCGCACTCCCGAAGTTTGTTATATAACCATAATCAGGATTCGCTATTCTTGATAAAAAATCAATTTCTTTTGCATGATTGGCTCCCATTTCAACTATACCTATCTCTGTATTTTTATTCATTGACAATAAGGTTAATGGTACACCAATATGATTGTTTAAGTTACCTAAAGTAGCTGTTGTTTTATACTTTGTTGAAAGAACTGCATTTATTAGTTCTTTTGTAGTTGTTTTTCCATTACTCCCTGTTAAAGCAATTATAGAAATACTCAATTGATTTCTATGATAATTTGCTAGTTCTTGAAGTGTTTCTAGAACATCTTTAACCAAAATTAGTTTTTCTGAAGTTTTATACTCAACTTCATCAATTACTGCATAACTAGCACCTTTGTTAATAGCTTCTTCTGCAAACTTATTTCCATTAAAGTTTTCTCCTTTTAAAGCAAAAAAAAGTGTGTTTTTTCTAATACTTCTAGTATCTGTATCTACTAAACCATGAGTGATATACAGTTTGTATAAATCTTCTATCTTCATATTGTAAAAATAAAAAACCTCATTGAGATTCAATGAGGTTCTTATATAATTTTAGGTTCAATTATTATTTCACTTTATCTGGTGTAGCGGTTTTTCTTTTGTTTAAAACCATTGGTCCCATTTTATCAGTAGCACATCTAAACCCTATATAGTTCGTTGCCATATATTCTGGGAAATATCTTCTTTGTGCTGGATCTAACCAATATTCTCTATCAGCCCAAGAACCACCTTTATAAACTCTAGATTTATCACTTATTAGTGTAGTTCTTCTCTTATCGTCATACTTATAGTTGTTTACAACGTTTCCTAAAGTATCTACTTCTGCTTCTGGTTTTTGTGGAGAATTATACATTCTTGTAGTACGATCTAATTGATCTTTATCTAATCCGTAGAACTTAGAAGAAGCTTGGTCTCCATCACCTAAACTAGAGTTATTAGCTAAGTTATAGTTTCTTCTCATGTAAGTATCTTCTTTAGTAATTGGAATATACTTAACACTTCCTGGTAAATCTTTAGGTACAATTCTACCGTTTTCTAGAGTATCATATTGTACTTCACCATCACCAACTATAACAACTTTACCATCTTCATTAATTAGCTTTTTTGTAAAAATATTACCTCTAAAATAGTTAAAATCATTTGCTTCTGAATCAATAATTGGTCGATATACATCTTGTACCCATTCAGATACGTTACCAGACATATCATATAATCCAAAGGCATTAGGAGGATAACTTTTAACAGCGTTAGGAATATCTGATCCATCACTACTCCAACCAGCAATACCACTATAGTCTCCTTTACCTTGCTTAAAGTTAGCTAACTGATCTCCTCTTCTTCTTTTATCTCTATCACGAGTATATTTTCCACTCCAAGCATACTTCTTTCTACCTCTAATATTATTATACTCACGGTTTTCAAAAATAGACTTTGCTGCATATTCCCACTCTACCTCTGTTGGTAATCTAAATTTCTGAGATAATATACCATCAGAAGAAGTTACTTGTCTTCCTGTAAAAGCTCCTTTTTCTGGTTTAGGTTCTCCTTTAGATCTTGGTACTGGGATACCTTTTTTATAGATTGTAGAATCTCCATCAAAAATGGCATAAGGATCTGTTAAATATGTATCAGTATCAAAGTTATTTTCACCTTTAAAGCTTATTGAATCTTCCTTAAAGATGTTTTTTATAACTCCTTTATCCATTAATATCTTTAAGTTAACAGCATTAGTACGCCACTTACAATATTTATTGGCTTGTATCCAGCTAACCCCAACAACAGGATATTCCGCATACGAAGGATGTCTTAAATAACTTTCAGATAATAAGTTTGTATTACCTAAACCTTTTCTCCATACTAATGTATCTGGTAATACTGATGGATATATATTTTTAAATTGCGGATCTTCTGGAGGGAATACATCTTTAGTATACTGCATAAATAACCCATATTCTGCATTAGTAACCTCTGTTTCATCCATGTAAAAAGTACGAACATGCATTTTTTGAGGAGTTGTATTCCAATCAAACATAACATCATCTTGTACTAATCCCATAGTAAAGGTACCTCCTTCTATATGAACCATTCCTGGCGGCACATTTTTACCTTCTTTGTACTCTCCCTTCAAATAACCTCCATAATTAGGATCATTAAAGTTCCAACCAGTTAATGAAGACTTACCCGATCTAGCTCCATTACTCTTACAAGAAGTAATTAATAAACCAGTGATCGCTAATAAACTAAATAATTTCAACGTACTTTTCATGTATTTTTAACTGTTTTTTAAGGGTGTCGCAATTTACAATATTTCTAATTTCTTACAACTAATTTATCTATAAATTCACATTTAGTAACCTTGTCTATGCAAGATTACAAACGACAGTTTTTATACTTTAGTATTACGAATCTAAGAAAAAGATTAAAATATAGGCTGTTAAAGTTTAATATTTTTAGTGGTAAAAAATAAATTTCTTCCTAAATCTAATAGTGTACATAATAATATCTTAGTAATACCGTTACCTTATTAAACTAATAAATAAACTTTTAAGTTTAGTATTACAAGAAGTCCAAAAAAAGTTATTAGTTGTATACTCCCCCAAGAAAAATTATATATTTGCTAAACAATTAATCAAATTTTACATGAAAAAATTATCAATCGTATTATTTTTTGTGTGCTTTACCCTTCAAAATAAAGCGCAAGCCCAAACATCAATAAATACAACGGCAATGCCTTTTTTATTGATTACACCTGATGCTCGTGCTGGTGGTATGGGGGATATTGGAGTTGCTACATCTTCAGATGCCTTTTCTATCTTTCATAACCCTGCAAAAACTGCATTTAATCAAAACAAAATAAGCATAGGACTTAACTATACTCCTTGGCTTAGAAACTTAACTGACGATATTTTTGTTGGTGGAGGTTCTTACGTTAATAGGTATAGTGAAAAATCAGCTTGGGGAGTTGATTTAAAGTATTTTTCTCTTGGAGAAGTAGCTTTAACAAGTGACAGTGGTACTTCTAATGGAACAGAAAATCCTAATGAATTAGCTATCACAGGAATTTATTCATTAAAACTAAGTGAAACTTTTTCTATGGGAATTGGTTTAAAGTACATCCATTCAAACTACAAAATAAGAAGTAACGACTCTAATTTAGATGCCGTTAACTCTTTTGCTGTTGATGTTTCTGGTTATTATCAATCTAAAGAAGATAACTATGGAAGCTTTAACGGACGCTACAGATTAGGTTTTAACATATCTAACATAGGTCCAAAAGTTGAATACAGTCCTGGTGTTCCTAACTTTATTCCAACAAACGCTAAAGTTGGTGGTGGTTTTGATTTTATTTTTGATGATAAGAATATTTTAGGACTTAACTTGGAATTCACAAAATTATTAGTTCCATCTAGTCCTAACTCTGAAAGAGGTTGGTTTGAAGGAATGTTCACTTCTTTAGGAGATAGAAGCTTTAGTGAAGAATTACAAGAAACAACTTGGGCTTTAGGAGCCGAATACTTATACAACAATGCCTTTGCTCTTAGAGCTGGTTATTTTCATGAAAGTGAGGAAAAAGGACAACGTCAGTACTTTACTCTAGGTACTGGGTTTACTGCAAGAGCTTTTACTTTAGATTTATCTTATTTAGTAAATACAGCAGCAGTAAATAATCCTTTAGAGAATACATTACGTTTTTCTTTATCATTTGATTTAGGAGAACTTTATGAAGTTTATTAAAAACCAGTATTTTTTTCATAAATTCGTATCAGAATACAAAAGCAGTCTAACCGACTGCTTTTTTTGACTAATTTATTTACGATGAAGAAAATTGATGTAACCACTATTGCTACTTTATTTGATGATATTTCACAATTATCAACCGAAGATGCCTTTTTAATGGAAAAAGCTGTTGAAGCAAGACAGAAAGCTTACGCCCCTTACTCAAAATTTAATGTTGGTGCTGCTATATTGCTTGATAATGGGGAAATTGTTTTAGGTAATAATCAAGAGAGCGCTGCATACCCTTCTGGTATGTGTGCAGAGCGAGTTGCTATTTGGAAAGCTGGTTCTGAATTCCCTGATATGAAGGTCAAAAAAATAGCAATAACAGCAGCCTCTGAAAACTCTACAGTGGATAAACCTGTTGGACCTTGTGGAGCATGCCGTCAAACATTATCAGAATATGAAATAAACCAACAACAACCTATTGAAATTATTTTTATGGGAGAAGTTGGTAAAATTGTGAAAACTGAGTCCTTACTATCTTTACTGCCTTTTTCTTTTGATAGCTCCTATTTGTAACATTTACAACATTAAAATCATAAAAAAACCTATTTGTTTTTTATAATAAAACAAAACATAGTTTATTTTTTAAGAATATCATAATTCTAAAAAAATGACTGTCTATAAAGTAATTATCGTCAATAAAAATGCTTTATTTGTAACTATCCAACATTTAAAAATTAGTATCTCGAATGAAATCATCAGTAATTACAGGAACAGGAGCCTTTATTCCTTCAATCAAAAAAGAAAATAGTAAGTTTAATGACAGTTTCTTTTTAAATGCTGATGGAACTTCCTTTGATAATTCTAACTCTGTAATTATTGATAAATTTAAATCAATAACTGGTATCGAAGAGCGTCGTTATGCTAAACCTGAATATAAAGCTTCAGACCTTGGTTTTTTTGCTGCAAAAAAAGCAATTGAAGATGCTAAGATTAATCCAGAAGAATTAGACTACATCATTTTTGCTCATAATTTTGGAGACGTTAAAATAAATGCTATTCAAAGTGATATTCTTCCCAGCTTAGCTACTCGTGTAAAGCATTTATTACAGATTGAGAATCCGAATTGTGTAGCGTATGATATTTTGTTTGGTTGTCCTGGTTGGATCGAAGGTGTTATTCAGGCACAAGCCTTTATAAAAGCTGGTATAGCAAAAAAATGTTTAGTTATTGGAGGCGAAACACTATCAAGAGTTGTAGACATGAACGATCGTGATTCTATGATTTACAGTGATGGCGCTGGTGCTTGTATCGTGGAAGCTACAGACAAAAACGACAGTGGTATTCTTAGTCATGCTTCACAAACCTTTACTAAAGAGGAAGCTTATTATTTATTCTTTGGAAACTCAAATGATAAAAATAAAGACAAAGATGTACGTTATATTAAAATGCATGGACGAAAAATATATGAGTTCGCTTTAACTAATGTACCTAAAGCAATGCAAACTGCTTTAGATAAAAGTGGTGTAAGCATTGATGACGTAAAAAAAATATTTATCCATCAGGCCAATGAAAAAATGGATGAAGCTATTATTAAACGTTTTTATCGTTTGTACAAAAAACCAATTCCTGAAGGTATAATGCCCATGAGTATTCACAAATTAGGAAATAGTTCAGTAGCAACCGTACCTACCCTACTCGATTTAGTTTTAAAAGGAAATATTGAAAACCAAGAAGTAAAAAAAGGAGATGTTATTATTTTAGCATCAGTAGGTGCTGGCATGAATATTAATGCCATAGTTTATAAGATTTAATAGTTTAAAAAACTCTTTAATTTCTTACTAAATATTCTCGCAAATATAAAATCTAAGTACTATTTTTGCGCATGCAACAACACAACGTACTTATATTAGATTTCGGATCGCAATACACACAGTTAATTGCGCGCCGTGTAAGAGAATTAAATATTTATTGTGAAATTCACCCTTACAACAAAATACCACAAAATTTAAACGATTTTAAAGCTGTAATCCTTTCAGGAAGCCCATCTTCAGTTCGTTCAGAAGAAGCTCCACATCCTGATTTATCTGAGATTAGAGGTAAAAAACCTTTATTAGCTGTATGCTATGGAGCTCAATATTTAGCTCATTTTTCAGGTGGTTTAGTAGCTCCTTCTAATACTCGTGAGTACGGTAGAGCTAACTTATCTTTTATTAAAGAAGGAGAAGAATTCTTTAAAGATATTTCTGAAGGAAGTCAAGTTTGGATGAGTCATTCAGACACAATTAAAGAGTTACCTACTGGAGGAACATTATTAGCAAGTACTCATGATGTACAAAATGCAGCATACAAGATTGATGGAGAGACTACTTATGCGATCCAATTTCACCCAGAAGTATATCATTCTACAGATGGTAAACAATTATTACAAAACTTTTTAGTTAATATAGCTGGGGTAGCTCAAACATGGACACCAGATTCATTTGTTGACGAAACTGTAGCTGAATTAAAAGCTAAGATCGGTAATGACAAAGTTGTTTTAGGTTTATCTGGAGGAGTAGATTCTACCGTAGCTGCAGTTTTATTACACAAAGCAATTGGAAGTAATTTACACTGTATTTTCGTAAACAACGGATTGTTACGTAAAAATGAATTTACCGATGTATTAAAACAATACGAAGGTATGGGGTTAAACGTTAAAGGAGTGGATGCTTCGGCACGTTTTTTGGACGAACTAGCTGGATTAAGTGACCCAGAAGCAAAACGTAAAGCTATTGGTAAGGTTTTTATTGATGTTTTTGATGATGAAGCACACCAAATAGAAGATGCTAAATGGTTAGCACAAGGAACAATATATCCTGATGTAATAGAATCAGTTTCAGTTAACGGAGGTCCTTCAGCTACTATTAAAAGTCATCACAATGTAGGTGGTTTACCTGATTTCATGAAATTGAAAGTTGTTGAGCCTTTACGTATGATTTTTAAAGATGAAGTACGTCGAGTTGGTGCTTCTATGGGAATTGATAAAGAATTATTAGGTCGTCACCCATTTCCAGGTCCTGGTTTAGCTATCAGGATTTTAGGTGATATCACAGCAGAAAAAGTTCGTATTTTGCAAGAAGTAGATGCTGTATTCATCAACGGGTTAAAAGAGAGCGGATTGTATGACAAAGTATGGCAAGCAGGTGCTATTTTATTACCAGTAAATTCTGTTGGAGTTATGGGAGATGAAAGGACCTACGAAAAGGTAGTTGCTCTAAGGGCAGTAGAAAGTACCGATGGTATGACAGCAGATTGGGTTAATTTACCATATGAGTTTTTACAAAAAACATCAAATAAAATAATAAATAATGTAAAAGGTGTGAATAGAGTTGTATATGATATTAGCTCTAAACCACCAGCAACAATTGAATGGGAATAAAAATCCATTATTAATATAAAAAAAGAGTAGATGAAGAAATTACAGTTTTTACTATTAGTTTGTATTTTAACTTTTACCGTTTCTTGTGGTCAGCAAAAACGTTACGTATCTTACAAAATCCAAGAAGGAGAAACGATGCGAGACGTTGCGGATCGCTTAGACATGAAAACAAAAGATTTATTACGTTTAAATCCAGATGTTGGAAGACGTCCAGATGCAAACACGGTAATTGTAATACCTAATCCTAAAATTAAAAAGAATACTTCTTCATCTACTACTCCTTCTCCTGAAGAAGAAACTGTAGATACTACTGATACTAATGATGTTGAGGATACAACTCCTGAAACTAATGAAGATGATACTGTTTTTAAACAAACAATTGTTGAATATGAGACTCACGAAGTTCAAAAAGGAGAAACTGTATATCGTATTACAAAACAGTACGATATTACCAAAGATGACTTAATTAAATTTAATCCTGAATACACTAATATTCAAAGTAATAATTTAAGTATAGGTCAGGTATTAAAGGTTAAGGAAATCAAGAAAACTATTACTATTGATAAAGAAAAAGTTTTAGAAAAGTTCTTAACGCATACTGTAAAGAGTAAAGAAACTATGTATAGTTTAACTCGTTTCTACAATGTATCCAAAGAAGATTTATTACGTTTGAATCCTGAATATCCAGATTTAGCTGACAATAAATTATCTATAGGTCAATTATTAAAAATTAAACCCATTGAAGAAGTAAGCAAAAAAGAAAATTATACTTTTTATAAAGATTCTATTGAAACTGACACTTCTATAAACCTTGCTATTTTACTTCCATTTAAAGCTGACGAGTATAACTCTCAATCCAGTAAAGATATTTTTGAAGGAAACCAATTAGCAAATATGGTTACTGACTTTTATCTTGGGGCAGAGATAGCTATTGACTCTATTAAAAAGCAAGGAGTACAAGTAAATGTTAATGTTTTTGATACAGGAAACAGAGGGAAAAATATAACTACTATATTGAAAGACAAAAAACTAGAAAATACCGATGTAGTTATTGGTCCTTTTTACTCTGATAAAGCAGAAGTTGTTGCTCGCGATGTAAACGCTCCTGTAGTTTTTCCTCATTACTCTAGTAAACAAAGTAAGTTTTCTTCTTCTAAATTAGTTAAAACTTCTCCTGAGAAAGATAATTATGTGAGTTATTTAGCTTCTTATTTAAAAGACAGCTATAAAGACCAAGAAATTTTTATTGTAAGTGATGATCAAAAAGAAACTAATACGAGAGTTTCTAAAATTATTTCTGAGCTAAAAAAACATGATAGTATTAATAACATACATGTTTTAAAACCAGAAAAAGGCTACATAAAAAGAGACCGTTTTACTAGCAAAATGTCTTCTAAAAGACATAATTGGGTAATTTTTGCTTCTGAAGATAATGTAGTAGTTGCTGACGCCCTAAATAGTATGATTAGCCTGCCTGATGAAACTATAGTTCAAGTATTCGCAACTAATAAAGGTAGTGCTTATGATAAAATTGACAATAATAAGCTTGCCAACATTAACTTCACTTATGTTTCTAACACTTATTCTGATGAAGATGCTATAGAAACGAAAGATTTTAATAACAAATACTTACAAAAAAACAATACCATTCCTTCAGATTATGCTATCAAAGGCTTTGATATTACGTATGATATTTTAATGCGTTTAGCTTCTGGATATGAACTTTCAGATACTTTTAAAAAAGGAGTCTCTTTACGTGTCGAAAACAAATTTGATTATCATAAAAAAATATTTGGTAGTTCTGGAAATCAAGGATTATTTATTGTTAAATACAATCGAGATTTAAGCTTAAGTAGACTTAGATAAATCTCTATCTCATAAATAAAAAAGCCGAAACTAAAAGTTTTGGCTTTTTTATTATTCATACATTTCTTTATAATATTTTTGGTACTCTCCACTTGTTACACGGTCAATCCATTCATTATTTTCCAAATACCATTTTACTGTTTTTTCTATGCCTTCCTCAAATTGTAAAGACGGTTCCCAGCCTAATTCATTTTTGAGTTTTGATGAATCTATAGCATACCTATAATCATGTCCAGCTCTGTCTTTTACATAAGTAATTAGTTTCTCTGAAGTTCCTTCCTCTCTTCCTAAGAGCTTATCTACTGTTTTTACAACTACCTTAATTAAATCAATATTCTTCCATTCATTGAAGCCTCCAATGTTATATGTATCTCCTAATTTTCCTTTGTGAAAAATAATATCAATTGCCTTAGCATGGTCTTCCACATACAACCAATCTCTCACGTTTTCTCCTCTACCATACACCGGTAAAGGTTTGTTATTACAGATGTTATTTATAAATAATGGAATCAATTTCTCTGGAAACTGATTAGCTCCATAGTTGTTAGAGCAGTTAGAAATTACTATTGGTAAACCATAGGTATCAAAAAAAGCTCTTACAAAATGATCAGAAGATGCTTTCGATGCTGAATAAGGAGAATGTGGGTCGTAAGCTGTTTTTTCAGTAAAATACCCTTCCTTATTCAAAGAACCATAAACCTCATCGGTAGACACATGGTAAAACAACTTGTTTTCAAAATTGTCTTCCCAATAGCTTTTAGCTGCCTGTAATAAACTCAACGTTCCCATCACATTAGTTCTGGCAAAAGAAAAAGGATCTTTTATAGAGCGATCTACATGCGATTCAGCTGCTAAGTGAATTACTCCATCTATCTTATATTTTGAAAAAATATCAGTTACAGCATCATAATCACAAATATTCGCCTTTACAAAGGTGTAATTAGATTTACCTTCAATATCTTTTAAATTTTCTAAATTTCCAGCATATGTTAGAAGGTCTAAATTGATGATATTATAATCAGGATAGTTGTTTATAAACAAACGTACCACATGCGAGCCAATAAACCCCGCTCCTCCAGTAATTAATATGTTCCTCATAAAAGTTTACTATATAAACTTTTCAAAGTTACTAATAAATAAATGGAGTTTCTAGCTCTTTAAGAGTTGAAAGTTGTTGGTCTTTTGGAGAAAGTATTGCCTCTTCTGAATTAATTTTCCAATCAATATTCAAAGTAGTATCATTCCAAATAATTCCAGAATCGTATTCTGGTGCATACCAATTATCTACTTTATATGCAAAAATGGCTTCTTTAGATAAAGTAACAAACCCATGTGCAAACCCTCTCGGTATAAATAGTTGCTTTTTATTTTCTTCGGATAATTCTACGGTGATATGCTTACCATAACTTGGTGAACCTTTTCGGACATCCACAACTACATCTAATACTTTTCCTTGAATACAACGCACTAGTTTAGCTTGAGCAAAAGGTGGTTTTTGAAAATGCAGTCCTCGTAAAGCTCCAAAAGTGGATTTCGATTCGTTATCCTGAACAAAACTTATTTGTCCAATATGTTTTTCAAACTCTTTTTGATTGAAAGATTCAAAGAAATAACCTCTTTGATCTCCAAAAACTTTCGGTTCAATAATTACAACACCTGGAATCTCCGTTTCTGTAAAAACCATTACTATTCTTTTGCTAAATTAAGTAAATATTGTCCGTAACTATTTTTTCGTAAAGGTTCCGCTAACTTTTTAACTTGCTCTTTATTAATATAACCCATATACAGCGCTATTTCTTCTATACAAGCCACCTTTAACCCTTGACGTTTCTCTATCGTTTCTATAAACTGACTTGCTTCTAGTAAAGAATCATGTGTTCCAGTATCTAACCACGCATAACCACGCCCCATTAGCTCAACTTTTAACTGTCCATTTTCTAAATAATGCTGATTTACCGAGGTAATTTCTAATTCTCCTCTTTGAGATGGTTGTACATTTTTAGCAACTTGAATCACATCGTTCGGATAAAAATACAAACCAACCACTGCATAATTAGAGTTTGGTTCTTTGGGTTTTTCTATGATAGAAATTGCATTTCCGTTAGTATCAAAATCTACTACTCCATAACGTTGAGGATCTTTTACATTGTAACCAAAAACAGTTGCTTTATTGTTTTTCTTTATATTTTGAATTGCAGATTGTAACATTTCAGGCAATCCATGGCCATAAAAAATATTATCCCCTAAAATCAAGCAAACATTATCATTTCCTATGAACTCCTCACCAATAATAAATGCTTGTGCTAACCCATCTGGAGATGGCTGCTCTGCATAACTAAGATAAATTCCTAGGTCACTTCCATCTCCTAATAACTTTTGAAAACTAGGTAAATCATCAGGAGTAGAAATAATCAAAATCTCTCGAATGCCAGCCAACATCAATACCGATAACGGATAATAAATCATAGGCTTATCATATACCGGAAGTAACTGTTTTGATACTCCTTTGGTAATCGGATATAAACGTGTTCCTGATCCACCTGCTAGTATGATTCCTTTCATTTATTAACTATTATTTATGAGTATGCTAATTTATAGAAAAAATAAAGCTCAGGAAAAACCTGAGCTTTGATTTCTATTTTATTCTTGTTTTTGTTGCCACTTCCAAGCGGAAAGCAATGCTTCTTCTAATGTTTCTTGAGGTTTCCAACCTAAAACTTCATTAGCCTTTGTAGTATCAGCGTAAGCTGCTGTGATATCTCCTTCTCTTCTTGCTACTATTTTGGAATTTAACGATTGTTGAGTAACTTCTTCAAAAGCCTTTATAATCTCCATTACAGAACTTCCTTTACCTGTTCCTACATTGAAAAATTCAAAATTTTCTTTATTTTGTTTGTCTAGCAAACGTTGTAAAGCTTTCACATGTGCTTTTGCAAGGTCTACTACATGAATATAATCACGAATGGCGGTACCATCTGGTGTTGGGTAATCATCTCCAAAAACAGCTAGTTCTTCTCGGATACCAGCAGCTGTTTGTGTAATAAACGGAATTAAATTTTGCGGAACACCTAATGGTAACTCTCCAATTTTTACAGATTTATGTGCTCCTATTGGGTTGAAGTATCGTAAAGCTATAGCATTCATGTCGTACGCTTTACAACTATCTTTTATAATTTCTTCTCCAATTTGTTTGGTATTCCCATAAGGAGATTCAGCAATCTTTACTGGTGCATCTTCTGTGATAGGCAGTTCATCTGCTTGACCATACACCGTACATGACGAACTAAATATAAAATGGTCGATGTTTCGACCTTTCATTTCTTGTAACAAGTACACTAAGGCATTAATGTTGTTCTCGTAATAGTCTAGAGGTTTTTGAACACTTTCCCCAACCGCTTTAAAAGCCGCAAAGTGTATCACTCCTTCAATTACATTTTCATTGAAAAAATTATGTACTTTTTTCTTATCTCGTAGATCTATTTGATGGAATTCAGGTTTAATTTCAGTAATCTCGGTAATTTGCTCTAATACTTCTATTTTAGAATTAGATAAATCATCAATAATTACCACCTCTAAACCTGCATTTTGCAGTTCTACCACTACATGTGAACCGATAAACCCTAAACCTCCTGTGACTAGTATTTTTTTCATTAATATTATTTAAACTACTATATAGTTTTGTTTACTTATTTTACATTTTTGCCGTTTGTTTAACTACATACCTAAACAAACACAAATTTTTAATTATATAATATTACTAATGACTATTCATAGTTAAAACAATCTTTATTGTTTTTATTAAAATTTGAATATCCAACCTCCAAGAATACTTCTTTATATAATACAAGTCATACTCTAATTTTTTAAGGTTTTCTTCGGGTGTTGCTTTAGGTAAATGTATTTGAGCCCAACCCGAAACACCAGGTCGTATCATATGCCTTAAGTTAAAAAAAGGATTTTCTTCACTATATTCTTCAACATATTTAGGTTGTTCTGGTCTTGGCCCTATCAAACTCATGTCACCTTTTAAAATATTATATAATTGAGGTAACTCATCTATTTTAGAGAATCGTAAAAACTTACCCACTGGAGTAATTCTATTATCGTTAGCCACCGTATACCCTCCATTGTTTGTCTTCATGGTTCGTATTTTATAAATTTTGAAAGGCTTACCCCCTCTACCTACTCGTATTTGAGAGTAAAACATCGTTCCTCTTGAGGTAAACTTAGTAAAAAAACAACCAATTATTGTTAATGGTAAGGCAATAGGAAAGAGCAATAGGAAAAATAAAATATCAAAACCTCTTTTAAAAAACAATAATCTACGTTTACGTTTTAAACTAAAAATCTCGTCAGAAAAATATTGATTATCCTGTGTTTTTATAATTGGTACTCTTTTATTTATACATTCATAAAAGTCTTCTGAATCGTGAATTTCAACACCTGATAACCTCAATTTAATTAATTCATTAACTTGTTTCTTAGAAAGTTCATTTAATTGTGAATTTTCAAAAACTACAACTTTTATATTATTTTCTTTTATATAGCTTGTGAATGTTATTTCAGATGGCTCTAACTCTTTATAAAAAACAATATCATATTTATCTGCAATTTTACTGCTAGACAACAGCTTATCTAGTGACTTGCTAACATTAACAAACAGACATTTTTCCTTTTTTCTTTTTATCATTATTTCATCTTAACAAGTGAACTCCTAAGAAGAGAGGTATTAAACCTCTAATATATAATCACCTTTTCAATTCACTACGCAATATTAAGAATTTTTTAAGAAACTACTATATTTTAACTTTAACAATCTATTACTTTAAGTATTTAACAACACCCTTAACAGAATAATAAAAAAAATAATACATTGACTTAATAAAACTTACCTCTCCACACTCTCTCAAAACTCTATAATGATACTTTGCTGCTTTAAGTTTATTACTAGATACAGAGTTAGCTCTTACTCTATAATAAGCTAAAGCCTCATCATGAATACCTTCAGTGTACTTTATATCTTTAAATATAGTAAGCCACAAACCATAATCTTGTCTTTTTCTTATAATAGGCATATATCTTTTACCTAGCTTTTCTGTATCATAAACTGCTGTTAAACACCCTATGGTACATGTTTTTAATAAACTTTTAAAAGTTGTTTTTTTAGGTGGGTAAATAACAGATCCTTTATCTCCTTTTTCATTCATTTTTTGATAAGCTGAATATGTAAAAGACAAATCATTTTTTAACATAAAAGTAACTTGCCTTTCTAATTTATCTTCTCTCCAAACATCATCACTATCACAAAAGGCAATGAAACGACCTGAGGCTAACTTTATGGAATTGTTTCTTGCTACACCCGCCCCCGAATTAGCTTCTAGTTGAAAAACTTTAACTCTACTATCCTTATCAGTATATTTTTTAATAACTTTTAATGTATTATCTGTAGAGCAGTCATCTGTAATTAAAAGCTCCCAATTGTTATACGTTTGTTTTTGAATTGCTTCTATTGTTTCAGAAATAAATTTTTCTGAATTGTATGTTGGGGTGATAATTGAAACTTTATTAGTTCTCATTTAATAAAATATTATTAATTAATACCTTAGATTTAATGTCAGAAAATTCAAAAGACTTTTCATAAGCTTTTATTTTCATTTTCAATATATCTTCTTTGTTATTTAAAAGCTTAATAACCGAATTAATAAAATCTTCTTCATCTCCAAATCTTGATATACTCCCTGTCATTCCTTCAACAATAAACTCTTTTGCATGCTTCCAGTTTGTTACTACAACGGGAACTCCAGACATATATGCATCTAATACAGTTCCAGGTAAACCTTCTGTATAATAATTGGTTGCAAAAAGCATTAAATCGTATTTACCTAATACTTTATATATATTTTGAGGCAAAACCACTCCTCGATAATTTAGGTTCGTATATTTTTTTTCTTTTGTGAAAAATTCTTCTTTATAAGCTTCTTCTACTTGTCCGTATATATCAATATTAGAATTAATGTTATACCTTTTAATAGTTTCTGCTAACTTAAATAATGTTTCAATTCCTTTAGGTTTTTGCACCCTTCCTAAATAAACCAACTTTATTAAACCATTGTTCTCCTTAAAAATTGGTGCATAATCCGTCCTTTTTCTAAAATTTGAAAATTTGACAACATTATTAATATCATACTTCATTTTTAACTCCTGACAAACTATTTGTGTTTCTGGTAAAACCAATTCAATCCGTCTAAGTATAATCCTATGAAGTTTTTTGTTTTTTAAAAAGTCAACAAGCCAACCTCCAACAACAAAATAATAAATTCTGAAATTAAATAGCAAACTCAACATAAAAAGCAAAGGTAGTAGGTATTTTAAACTATTATGTGCAGGTATATAAACAAGTTTTTTGGACTTAATAATTTTAAGAAAAGAACTCAAACAATAGGTTAAAGATTTCCTTATTTCAGGTGAATCAATAAACATCACTTCTTTATCTTCCTCTTTTATTAATTCATAAATAGCTCTTGTTTTAACTGTCTGTCCATCTAATTTATTTTTATAATACCCAAAATAGCCAAATACTAAAATATTATTATTCATTTTTCTTATCTACGGGGTATTCCCTCATTTAAAATTCCTATATATGATAATAGAACAATTTGAAACATTATTAAAAATCCTACTACCTCTCCTTTCATATGTAAAATTAATATATATACTAAAGTTATAAAGAATAAAACCTTATATCTTTTAAACAAAAACTTCATTAAGTACAGTTGATATAATAATAATAGAATAAAATAGCCTAAACCACCAAACAATAAGTTCCTTAAATACCCCACATCAGTTGCCATATAATACCCCCCACTTACAGTTGTATATTCTCCATCTCCAAACAACAATCTCTTTCCATCCATTGGTATATTCCACATACTAATTAGTGCATTAGTTGATGAACTTGACACCCCTTCTTCTTGCATAAATATTTCAAAAGCAAACGGTAAAACCCTGTTATTAATTAGTAATATTACATCATCAGACAATGTTGAATACACACTAAAACCTAATAAAGATATTAATAATAAAAACTTAATTAATAATTTAGGATTTAAGACTATTCTAAAATGGTTAATTAAAACTCCAAAAATCCCGATCCCTAATCCAATAAAACCTGTTCTAGCAATAAAGAAAGTACCTATAACTAATAATACAAAAACAAAAAATGCCTTAATATTAAACCATTTATAACGAAAAACACTATCTAGAAATAAAATATAAACCAATCCATATACTGCTCCCAAACCAAAAAAGTTAGAACTTGCTAATGAATAAGTTCTAATACCTCCTCTAAAATTAAGCATCTCTTCGCTGAACCTACTTACACTTATGACAAATTCATGGTATGAAGGAAAAAACATAGCACATAAAATACTTATACTTTGTAAAGCAAAAGTGTAAAAAAGTATTTTTAATAATTCCTCTTTTTTTGTAGTTACAGAAAATGCATATCTAATTACTATGATAAGGCAAAAAATTGATACTCCCTGATTTATAAATGGTTTTATAATAGAGTAATCATAAGTTCCATGTAAAACACAAACAAAAAGAGATACTGAAACTATTAAGTACAAAAAAATGAATATACCAATAATAAATTGGTTTTTAGACCAACATGTTGACAAACCTTTTATTCTTTTTTTTGAAAGTAGTAAAAAAAATGATATTAATCCTGCTAAAATTGCTCCATTATAAACTACTGGTATTGATGGAGAAAAAATAATTAAGAAGAATAATAAAATTAATACTATTTTTTGATAAAAAAACATTTTTTAATTTATTAATCTATTAGGTTTTCTTGTTAACAAAAAAAACAATATTTTTAGAGAGTTTTTACCTGTCATTTTTAAAAAATCTAGCGATTTAATAAAGTAAAGTAATGCAGATAAGTAATCTTCTGTTATTGATCTATAAAGGTAATATTTATAATTTAAAAGTGTATCTTTTTCAATCTTACTCCATCTCTCTAAAGACAAAATATTTAACTCATAACGTTTAAGTTCTTGGGTATTTATTCTTTTTGATAAAACAAAATTTAGCTTCTCTTTTTTGCAAAAATTATTAAATGCTTTTCTTCTTGTTTTTCCTGCATAAAATTGCTGTTCTGATAATTTTTCTTTACTTATTTGTTGTTCACTTACCCTATATTTTAATAATACTTCTTGAAGATTATAAAACCTACCTAATTTATAAAGCCTGCTCCATAATTCATAATCTTGTGCATATTTAAAGTCCTCATTATATTTAATTTTTCCTCCTTTTTCTTTTTGAAGATTTCTAAACATGACTGTAGGATGTGCAAAAGGAGATTTTAAGAAAAGAAACATAAATTTATCTTCTGGATAAACTACAGTTGTATCTTTATACTCAAAACATTTGATATTAGTACCACATACTATATGATCTTCATTCATTTCTAAAAAATCAACTTGTTTTTCAAATCTTGTAGGCAACGAAATATCATCTGCATCCATTCTTGCTATATACTTCCCTTTTGATATTTCAATTGCTTTGTTTAATGATTTTGTTAAACCTATATTTTTATCATTTTTCAATATAACAACTCTATAATCTAGTGATTTAAAGTTATTTAACAACATGATATTTTCTTTTCTTATGGGGTTGTCATTAACTATAATAAACTCAAAATCTTTAAATGTTTGGTTTAAAATAGAGTTTATAGCTTCTTTTATCCATTCAATAGGTTCAGCATAAACCGACATAATAACTGAAACTTTAACCATTATTGTTTTTTTAAATTATTAAAACTTTATTTAAATTTTTATTTTTTAGTAATTAACACCCTCACTCTTCTCCTAACTATAATCAATAAATTAATCAACGGAAACATTCCTGTTTTTTTAAAAAAAATTAAAATATTTATATAATTAGTTGTTTTTTTGTGATTCTTTAAAAATTGACTAGTTAACATCGCTTTTTTAAAGTTAGGTATTAAATTATTTTCACAAGCTTTATAAGCTATTAGCAAAAGATGTTTAGAAGAAAAGACTTCATTGTATACTTTAAGTGAGTTATCTAATTTAACTTCATTATACATTAAATCAATTAACTCAAACCAGCTTTTTATTGAAAAACTATTAAAAACTCTAGAAGAAGAGCCTTCTCTATCATATTGATTATAAAATCCATCTTTCAAAATAATATATTTATCTACTTTAACTAAACACTTTAACTGAAAGTAATAATCCTCATGAAAAATATTTTCAGGAAAGTTTACCTTATTATCTAATAAAAACTTTCTATTAAATAACTTATTTGTTGGAGCTGCATTAATTCTTTTTCCTTTATAAAATTCTTTTATTATATTAATTTTACCATCTAAAATTATATCAACATCACTAGAAACCAACGTTCTTTTTAGGTTGTAATCTTTATCTATATATTTGGTGTTACACTGTAAAACATCTACCCCTTCTTCAGTTATTTTTTTGTACATTACTTCGTACATATTTTCATCTAAAAAATCATCACTATCTACGTAAGCAATATATTCTCCTGAAGCTTCATTTAAAGCAGTGTTTCTTGCTCCACCCTGCCTTTTATTTTTAACGTGCTTTATATATTTTACCCTTGTATCTTTATGCTTATACTTTTCACAAATTTCATGGTCTAGTATGTTGGGTGATGCATCATTAACAATAATTAATTCTATTTCTTTTAGAGATTGATTTAAAATGCTATCAAAACATTTTTCTAAATAATCTGGTGTGTTATATACAGGTACAATAACACTTATTTTGGGTTGCGACATACTTATAAATTTTTTATTTAATATCATTTTACAAAGTCCATAGCTTTTTTCTTATACTGAATAAAAACATATAAAAAACAACAAAAACTTCTATTAGTACAGTTAATATTGTAAGGTTTAAGATCGTTATATTGTTTGAAATTATTAGTGTAGTAACAAGAACCGAATATAACACTCCTGATGAAACAATTACTTTAGAAAAAATTTTGCTATACCCTAACGGTATTAACACTTGTACACCTAGTGTATTCCCAATTCCTACCAAAGGAATTGTTATCCCTAAAATTAAAAGAATATGTAAAGAAGGTGACATCTCTTCCCCCCCTAAAAGTAAAATTAAAAATTCAGCTAAAAAAAACAAACACAAGTATAAAAACAAATTTAATCCTATAGAGAATTTAAATACTTTTTTGACAAAAGACATATTTTTTTCTCTACTAATCTTAGGAAACAAAACTCGACTCAAAATACTTTGAGGCATTTTTAATATTGATACAATTTTTTCAGCTAAATCATAATATGCTACTTCTGTCATTCCTAAAAAAGAACCTAATATCACTTTATTTGAACTTACATAAAGCCTTATTGAAACATTAGATATAAAAATAGGCAATGCTTCTTTAATGTGATATAATAATACATCTAATTTTTGAATTTTAAACCCCACTTTATGTTTTATAAAAACAATATAAATAGATATTAATCCTGCCAAAACTGCACCTATTCCACTAATTATAGGTAATAACAAATAATCTTCTTTTGAATTGATAAAAACAAATATTAACCCCAAAAACAGCAACCTAGTACTTAAGGTAATAAGGGTTATATATTTCATTTCTTCTAGCCCTTGAAAATACCATACAGGAAAAATAAACTCATATAAACATAACCACATGGTTAAATACAATAAAAGATGGAATTCTTTATCTAAATTCAAAAAAAATAATGCAAGTGTTAGTATTATAATAGTTAGTATTAAAAAAGCAAATTTAATCTGAAAAACACTACTTACTATTTCGGTTATTTTGTGCTTATTTTCTCTGTGTATACTAACTTCTTTTGTTGCTGAAATATTAAACCCAAAATTAACAAGGATAACTAAATACCCTATAATAGCTTGTGAATATATTACTTTACCGTAGAGTTGCTTTCCTAAAGTTTGAATTAAGTATGGATAGGTTGCTAAGGGAATTAACAAATTAATAATTTGTAAAAGACCTAAGTAAGAATAATTAGCTATTAAAACTTTTTGATTTTTTAAAATATTTTTAAAACTAGGTATATTCAAAATAATTATTACTTTAGTTCCTATTAATTTTATAAAACTTCTTAAACCAATCAAGAAACTCTTTAATTTCTTTACTTAAAGTAATTGTGTTGATTTAAAGAAAATCTTTCACCAAAATGTAATTTATTCGGATGTATTATTGAAAAAGCCCATGAACGGCTCCTTTCTTATGAATTTTGAAATAAATTAGTTTAAATCTAATTCTATGGAACTTTAAAATGAGTCTTTCTAAAAATACCATGCTTATTATTTTTTTAAAAAATTCAATAAACTTTTTCGTAATACATAAATTATCCCCATAAATCCACCAAGAAATGTAAACAGTACAATTATCAATCCTCTTTTTGGTTTTGACTTTTCAACAGGTACACTCACAGGCTCTATCACCGTAAATACTGGGGTGTTTTCTTTTACTTTAATTTTCTGCGTTTCTAGTTGTTTTGCTAATTCCGAATACAAGTTAAACGCTAAATTATACTCCGATTCTATCCTTCTAAGATACGATTGAGAACGTGAAGTAATTAACCCTTGGTTCCTATCTTTATAACTAGCTAATGTAGCTTGCTTTTTTTCAAAGTCTAACTTAACCTCATTATACCGTTGCTGTATAAAATAAAGCTCTTGCTCTGCTTTTTCTATTTTAAAACTTGTAATGGCTTCTTGCAAAATCATTTGAGCTTTTTTAGTCATTTGAGCAGCTGCTAATGCTTCTGGCATAGAAAACGATATTTTAACAAACCCATCCTTTTTATTATTTTCAATTACTAATTGTTCTTGTATCTTCTTAAATAATTTACTTTCTTTTTTAGTAATTCGATAAATTGAATCGTTGTTAACTTCTGAGATGACTTCACTATCACTTTTTATAGATGCGATAATTTTCCCTGGTAAACCTATGGTATACTCTTTAATAAAGGCAAGTAAATTAAACTTTGTGTGTTTGTCGTAGTATTCTTGATAGGTTACTTCCTTTTCTACATTCGAAAATTTTAAGGGTGTCTGTAAAAGTTCTTTTTGAAAAGGTACACTTTGCGCTATTTTTGGATATAAAGTAGGAGGGATACTTTCAGTAGCTCCTCCACCTAAATTAATTCCTGCCATGGCAGCTAATCCCCCTAAATTCCCCCCAACTTTTGAGTCACTAGTTTGTGGTACTAAAGTGCTAGAAGCTGTATATTCCTTAGCTGAAAAAATGGCTATAAACAAACCTATTACCGCAAAAACTATAAGAAATTTGACAACTGTTTTTCTTCCCTCCCAGATAGTTTTAAATATCTCAAATAAATTTATTTCATCATTAGAAGTATATTTAGTTTTACTTTCCATAGTTTGTTAAAGTTATTTTTCTGTTAACGTTTTAACCAGTACCCCTAAAGTTGCTAAGCCAGTAGTTATAGCTATCACTTGTTGCGTCGTAACTTTATTTGTTATCTCTGGTTTTTTGGGTACTAAAATAACCGCTCCAGGTTTTACATCTGGATATGATTTAAAGAACAAAAACTTTTTTGTTGTTCTAATATCTCCATTTGCATACACTATATATGCTCTGCTCTTTTTTGCACTTTCTGAAAAACCTCCAGAATTTTCAATATAATGTTTAAATGATTTCCCTTTTTCATACCTTACCAATGATGGTGACAACACTTCTCCTTCAACCTTCACCGTTTGTCTCTCAGAAGGAATAAACAATTCATCTCCTTCTTCTAAAATTATATCATACTTTGATTTTTTTCCTCCTGAAGCTAATATTTTTTGTAATTCTATTCCAATCTTAAAATCTTTCTTCTTTTTTATACGTTCTTCAACATTCCCAGATAAAGAATCTCTTTGGGCAAAGTCAGCTATAAAATTTGATTGCTTTTCATCTTCTTCTTCGTTATTCTTTCTAGTTAAAAAGGCACCTTCTTCATAAGCATATTTTGTTAAACCTCCAGCCTGCTCAATTAAATCAGAAATTCTTTGATTTTTTTGACCAATTGAATATTCTCCTTCAAAATTAACTTCTCCAGTAATAGTTACTGTTTTTTGTTCTGTATAACCTTTTAAATACCTTACAGAAACAATATCAAATGGTTTTAACACAAAGTCATTTAAATGATCAGTACCTAAATTCTTACTTGTACTTAAATCAAAGTTTTCACTAACAGTTTCAAAACTTCCGTCTTTCAATCTTCTAGATACATCAATCATACTTGCATCCGCTCCATCTTTCAATCCTCCTGCCAACACTATTAAATCCTCAACACGCATTCCTTTCATAAAATCAAACTCTCCTTCTTTATTCACTGCTCCATTAATAGTAATAAACTCTTTCTCTTTTAATTCTTCTTTTGTAAAAATATAAATACTATCACTTTCTTTTAATAGTATATGCTCTCTATTTTCCATTGCTTTTCTCGGAGAGAAAGATAATGTTTCCTTATCACTCTTATCATATGTTCTTACAATAATCCCTCTATCTAAAAAGGCTTCTTTGGTTACCCCTTCAGCTTTTAGCAACAAGTTAGAGGCTGTCATTCCTTCTTTATATTCGTAGTTACCAGGCTGAAAAACAGCTCCTCCAACACTTACTCTATTCAAGAACTCATCTACTATTTCATTTACTTTGATATAATCTCCATCTTTTATTTTCTCTGAATCAAAATTATCTTGTGAGACCTCCACAATCTCTTTTTGAACCCCTTTAATTCTCTCTATAACAATTTTTTGTCTATATGCATTTGAGGTGAAGCCACTACAATAATTTAATAAGTCTTTTACACTTTCTTCGGATTTCATCTCAAAAATACCTGGTCTTTTAATAGCACCTTCAATAGTAATTTTACTTTCATAAGGTCTTACTATTATTACATCCTGATCTTGAACCGTTATATTTCCTTCTTCTGAACCATTAACTAGAAACTGATAAAAGTCAAAATCAGCTTCCTTCACTCCTCTCCTAAAAAGTTGAATTCTTCTAAAAGTACCATTCTTTGTTGGTCCTCCTGCCGCATACAAGGCATTTAATACAGTAGACAAAGCACTAACTGAATATGAACCTGGCACCTTTACTTCTCCTACAATATTTACTTGAACATTTCTCACTTCCTTTATAGAAACAGCTATATTAACTTTATTGTAACTATTAGAAGACGCTCCTATTCCTGCATAAATTCTTTTCAAATAATTCTTTATTTTAGATTTTGCAGCACTAACAGGCAACCCTATTAATTGAATATAGCCAACACCTTCTACATTTATAGCTCCTTGTTTGTTTACTTTTTTCTCATAATTTACCTCTGCTGCTCCCCAAAGATCAATTGAAATTACATCTCCCGCTCCTATTATGTAATTCTCTGGTGTAGCTATATTTAAATTTGGTGTAAACGAAATATTTGGGTTATTAAAAAATCCATATCCGAAGAGTTCTTCCTTTTTTTCTTCCTTTTTTTCTTCTCCTGTCAATCCAAAAAGTAATTGGGTACTATCACCTTCTTCTAGACTATCCTCTTCACTCTCTTCCTCTTTATTTAATGGTTTACTTTTAAGCGTCTCAATTCTTTCTTTAAGCTTTAGAGCTTGTAATTCGGACATTCCTCTAGTTTTTGCTATTGCTAAAGCTTGATCTAAAGTGTATCCTTCTTGTTTTATTTTTTCCCAATATTTAGCTACTTGCTCATCAGATAAATCATCAACTTCAATTTGACTCATTTGATTCTGAATATTTTGGGCTTGTCCCTCAGTACTGGCTAACACCAAAAAAGTGGTTAGAAATATTTGCAGTAAAACTCTTTTAAATAACATTTTAACTTTCAATGTAAAAATCTTTAAACCAATTAATAAACTCTTTTATTCCTGTACTTAAACTTGTATTAGGACTGTAATTATAATCTTTAATTAATCCATCAACATTTGCCCAAGTTTTTTTCACATCTCCCATCTGCATGGGTAACATTTCTTTTGTTGCTTCTTTTCCTAAACTCTTTTCTATCTGGGTGATAAAATCCAGCAATTTTACAGAATCATTATTTCCTATATTATAGACTTTATACAAGTCTCTTTCTTCAATAGACTTTTCAATTACTCTTTTTACTCCTTCTACAATATCATCTATATAAGTGAAATCACGTTCCATATCTCCATTATTAAACACTTTGATTGGACGATCATTTGAAATGGCATCGGCAAATAGTATTGGTGCCATATCGGGTCTTCCCCATGGTCCGTACACTGTAAAAAATCGCAGTCCTGTTGTTGGAATCTTATACAAATGACTATACGTATGTGCCATTAGTTCATTGCTCTTTTTGGTCGCAGCATATAAACTAACTGGTGTATCTACATTATCCTCTTCTGAAAAGGGTACTTTTTTATTTGCTCCGTATACACTTGAGCTACTTGCATATACCAAATGCTTAATCTCATGATGTCTACAGCATTCTAAAATATTCAGAAAACCAACAATATTACTTTGAATGTAAACATCAGGTTTTTCAATACTATAACGAACTCCAGCTTGAGCAGCTAGATTACAGACAACTTCAAAACTTTCAGTTGTAAATAGCTGAAACAATTCTTTTTTATCTTCTAAGTTCAGCCTAATAAACTTAAAATTCGCATTAGTATTACTAGTTATTTCTTGATAAAATACTTCAGCGTTTTCTCTATCAATACCTAACTCTTTTAATCGAGCATACTTTAAATTGACATCGTAATAATCGTTGATATTATCTATTCCTACAATTGTGTGTCCTAGCTCTAATAGTTTTTGACTTAAATGAAATCCAATAAAGCCTGCTGCCCCTGTAACTAAAATTTTCATTAGTTTTTTCCTATTTGATAATATTCAAATCCTTTTTCTTCCAAGCCGTAAGTAGTATATTGATTTCTTCCATCAAAAATAACTGGTGCTTTCAGTTGTTTTTCAATCTCAGAGAAATCAGGAGAGCGGAACTCCTTCCATTCTGTCAATAAAATCAACGCATCTGCATTATCTAGTACCTCGTACTTTGTGTTTTTATAATTGATGTTCTCTACATCTTTTAAATAAAAGTGTTGTGCTTCTTCCATAGCCTTAGGATCATATGCTTGTACTTTAGCCCCTCTTTTTACTAGTTCTTTTACCACATAAATTGCTGGTGCTTCACGCATATCATCCGTTCCTGGCTTAAATGCTAACCCCCAAAGGCCAAAAGTTTTTCCTGATAAATCTTCTCCAAATTTATTGATAATTTTATTAGCTATCACAAACTTCTGACGGTTGTTCACGTCTTCTACCGACTTAATTAACTGTGCATCATATCCGTTTTCTTCCGCTATTTTCTTCAGTGCTTTTACATCCTTAGGGAAACAAGACCCTCCATACCCTGCTCCAGGGTAAATAAAACTATAACCAATCCTTGAATCTGAGCCAATTCCTGCTCTAACATTATTTACATCAGCTCCTACTCGCTCACAAATATTTGCCATTTCATTCATGAAAGATATTTTTGTTGCTAGCATTGCATTTGCTGCATACTTAGTCATTTCCGCTGAGCGAACATCCATAGCTATAAAACGTTCATGCGACATAGTAAAAGGCGTATATAATTGACGCATTTTATCAAAAGCGTAATCAGATTCTGCTCCTATTACCACTCTATCAGGCTTCATAAAATCGTTGATAGCATCTCCCTCTTTTAAAAACTCAGGATTTGACACTACATCGAATTTAATTGTTGCGTTTCTTTTATCTAATTCTGCTTGTATTGTTGCTTTTACTTTATCTGCTGTTCCTACTGGCACAGTAGATTTATCAACAACAATCAATCTGTCATTCATCTTCTGACCAATCTCTTTAGCTACAGCTAATACATATTGTAAATCTGCAGATCCGTCTTCCCCCATTGGAGTTCCAACTGCTATAAAAACAATTTCAGATTCGTTGATAGCTTCTTCTAATTTAGTAGTAAAGAATAAATTCTGCTTCTCTACATTCTTCAATACCATTTTTTCTAAGCCCGGTTCATAAATAGGAATAATTCCTTGATGAAGTTTATTTATTTTTTCTTGATCAATATCAACACAAACCACCTTGTTCCCCATCTCTGAAAAACAGGTCCCCGATACTAATCCTACATATCCTGTCCCAATAACAGTTACTTTCATTTCTTTCTATTTTTTATACAAATATATATATTACAAAAGATAATGCTTCTCTCCTGTATTTATTAATTTAGAATTACGAATATCATGCACTATTTCTATTGATTGCCTTGCCTCTCGCAAACCAAAACCATTTCCTTTTAATATCTCTTGATAACTTATAGTATGAAGATCTGTAAAACCTGAACTAAATTCAATTTCTTCTCCATTTACAGTTATAGAACGGTAGGTACGTTGCCCTTTTTCTTTAATTTGTTTTGGTAAGGTAGCTTCATCAATTGACAAAAACCAACGTACACGTGCATTTTCAAACTCTAAATAGCCTGACGCTTTATGTTTTTCTCTGAGATGTACTATATTCTCTTGAACTCTTCCAAAAATCCAGGAAAGCATATCAAAAAAATGTACTCCAATGTTTGTTGCAATCCCTCCTGATTTACTTTCGTCTCCTTTCCAAGAAATATCATACCAATTTCCTCGTGAAGTAATATAGGTTAAATCCACCTCATATTTCTCCTTCTTATTTTCTTTATCTATTTTATTTTTAAGCGCAATAATACTTGGGTGTAATCGTAACTGAAGTATTGTATGAATTTGATTTCCTGATTCTTTCTCTATCGCTTCTAAAGCGTCTACATTCCATGGGTTTAAAACCAACGGTTTTTCGCAAATCGCATCAGCTCCTCTACGGAGTGCCATTCGAATATGAGAATCATGCAGGTAATTTGGAGTACATATACTCACATAATCTAGTTGAATATTTTGTTGTCTTTTTAGTTTCTCTATATGACGATCGAAACGTTCAAATTCCACAAAAAAATCAGCTTTAGGAAAGTAACTATCCATAATACCGACGCTATCATTTTTATCCAAAGCAGCTATTAGAACATTATTTGTATCCTTAATCGCTTTTAAATGACGGGGAGCTATATAACCCGCTGCCCCTATGAGTGCAAAATTTTTCACTATAAACTTTTATCTACTATTTTTTTTGACAATACTCCTTTCACATCATACACCACAGACTCTTCCTTTTTTAAAGAAATAATATCTAACTCTTTATATTCATTATGTGCTACTGTTAATACAATAGCATCATACTTTTCTGCTGGTAATTCCTTTGTTGATTGCAATCCATATTCTTTTTCAACCTCATCAACATTTGCCCATGGATCATAAATTATCACATTTGCTCCATACTCTTTTAATGAACGAATGACATCCACCACTTTGGTATTACGAACATCTGGGCAATTCTCTTTAAACGTAATACCTAAAACTAAGACATCAGCATTTTTTATTTTGATATCACGACTTATCATTAACTTGATTACTTGAGAAGCCACATACTCTCCCATTCCATCATTCATTCTTCTACCAGCAAGGATAATCCCAGGGTGGTAGCCTAATTCTTCCGCCCTCTGCACTAAATAATATGGATCTACTCCTATACAATGCCCTCCTACTAAACCTGGTTTGAAAGGTAAAAAGTTCCATTTGGTTCCTGCCGCCTCTAATACTTCTTGAGTATTGATATTCATAAACCCAAAAATCTTCGCTAATTCATTCACAAAAGCTATATTAATATCTCGTTGCGAATTTTCAATTACTTTTGAAGCTTCTGCTACTTTTATACTAGAAACCAAATGAGTTCCTGCTGCAACAACTGAACTATATAATTCATCAACAAACTTAGCTACCTCAGGAGTTGAACCAGAAGTTACTTTTAAAATATTTTCAATGGTGTTTTTTTTATCTCCGGGGTTAATCCTTTCAGGAGAATACCCTGCAAAAAAGTCTTTATTAAATTCTAACCCAGAAGTTTTCGTCAATACTGGAACACAAACTTCTTCTGTTACCCCAGGATATACTGTTGATTCATAAACAACAACATCTTTCTTCTTCAATACTTCACCTACTGTTTTACTAGCATTTATCAAAGGTGTTAGTACTGCTCTATTATTTTTATCTACAGGGGTTGGGACAGTTACTATAAAGACATTACAATCTTTAATATCACCTATCTCTGAAGTACAAAACAAACCTTTCTCTTTAGCTTTTTTGCTTCGCATTACAGACAACAACATTTCGGAATCTATCTCCTTGGTAACATCTATGCTTTTATTAAGTTCTTGTACTCTTTTTTTATTTATATCAAATCCAACTACAGAATATTTTGTAGCAAACAACCTCGCTAATGGTAACCCTACATACCCTAACCCTATTATTGCTATTTTCTTATCCAATACGTAGTCCTTTAAAGATTTTTCAAGTTCACAAAACTACAAAAAATAGTATGAACAAAAGCTTATAAAACAAAAAAGTCTCATCTAAAAAGATGAGACTTTTAGTGGGCGCGAAGGGATTCGAACCCCTGACCCCTTGGGTGTAAACCAAGTGCTCTGAACCAACTGAGCTACGCGCCCGTTTGCAATTAAACCTTTGTAAGAGTTGTGGGCGCGAAGGGATTCGAACCCCTGACCCCTTGGGTGTAAACCAAGTGCTCTGAACCAACTGAGCTACGCGCCCTTACTTGTTAATTGCGGGTGCAAATATATAACAGTTTTATAAATTAACAATAACTTTTTTTTATTTTTTTCTATAAAATTTCTGCAACCACAAATGTACTTCCACCTACATAAATCACATCTTCTTTTGAAGCGTTTACCTTTGATTTTTCAAAAGCTTGATTTACAGAACTAAATACCTCTCCTTTTAAACTAAACACACTTGCTTCCTCTAGTAATTCGCTTGCAGATAATCCGCGAGGAATATTTGGTTTACAGAAATAATATTTTGCTTTTTGAGGAAACATTGGTAAAATTTCACTCAAATTCTTATCTGAAACAACTCCTAAAACAATATGCAACCGCTTATATTTTTCCTTTTTTAACTGTTGTAATGTATAAAACAATCCTTCTTTATTATGTGCAGTATCACAAATTACTTTCGGATGTTCTTGTAACACCTGCCAACGCCCTTTCAAATTAGTGTTTTTTACCACCTTCGATAATCCGTTTTTTATATTTTCTTCAGAGATAGTAACTCCTTTTAGTTGCTGAATGGCTTTTACTGCTGTTTTTACATTATTTTTTTGATAATCACCCAATAAATCAGTTGTATAATATTGCTCTTCATCCGAAGCGAAAATAATTGAAGAGCTACATTCTTCCGCTTTAGCAATAAAAACGTTTTCTATTTCTTTTTGACGTTCACCAATAACCACAGGAACACCTTTTTTAATAATCCCTGCTTTTTCAAAAGCTATTTCTGGTAAAGTCTCTCCTAAAAACTGTGTATGATCTAATCCTATATTGGTTATTACCGAAACTTCTGGTATAATAATATTTGTCGAATCTAATCTTCCTCCCAAACCAACTTCTATAACGGCAACATCTACTTTTTGATTTGCAAATTCTTCAAACGCCATACCAACAGTCATTTCAAAAAAAGACAATCCTTGTTTTTCTAGAAAGTTTTTATTTTTTTCTATAAACTCAATTACAGCTTCTCTTGAAATTTCTTCTCCATTAATTCGAATACGCTCTGTAAAGTTTTTTAAATGTGGTGACGTATACAAACCTACTTTACACCCCGCTTCTTGCAATATAGAAGCTATCATATGACTCGTAGAACCTTTTCCGTTAGTTCCGCCCACATGAATGGTTTTAAACTTTTTTTGTGGATCACCAAGTTCATCACAAAGTGCTGTGATATTAGTTAGATCTTTTTTAAATGCTGCTTGTCCCTGACGCTGATACATTGGCAACTGAGCAAACATCCAGTCTAATACTTCTTGATAGGTCATTTTTATATCTTAGTCTAAAAAATAGGTATATTTACTTTGAAAGAGAAAACTTGTAGATAATTGTTCCTCGTTGTTTTGATGGTGCATTTCCATCTGCATTCCATTTTGTTTTCAATGCTGCCTTTTTTGCCGCATCGTATAAACATGATGCTGAATTTGTAGTTCCTCGAGCTCCTGGAGTTGCTTTAGTTACTTGTCCACTTTGATTTACTTCAATACTTACCACAACTGTACCTTCTTCTTGACAATCTGGTTTTTGAATAGGTTTTGATAAAGCTTTTCTTCCTGCAAGGTTATAATTACCTCCTGAACCACTTCCTGAATTCCCGTAATATTTATCTGAATTTGGGTCTCCATTTTCATTTCCTTTAACTCCCGATTGTTTATCATCTCCTTCACCAGAGTTTGCTCCATCTTTTGATGTTCCATTTAACAAACTATTTAAAGCATCAGTCGTTTCTTTTGATGGTTTTGGCTTTGGCTTCTCTTTAGGCTTTACTTCTTTTGGAGTTTCTTTTACAGCTTCTTTCTTTTCTACTTCTTTTTCAACCACTGGAACCTCTTCCGCTGTATCATCTGTAATAATTTCTTCTTTGATGGTTTCCTCTGGAGTTTCTTCTACCAACTCTTCAACAATTTCTTCTTGCTTTGGAGTAGCTTTCGATTTTGTTTTTTCAACAGGCTCACCACTTCCTACTTCAGAAGTACCAAAATTAATCGCTAAACCATATTCAATAGGCGGATCGAGATATTTCATTCCGTAATTGAATATCCCGATTATTAATAATATCAGAATAATTGCTGTTATTACAGCTGATTTGCGTTTATGTTGTGTATCTAAAACTGTCATTTATTTACCTTTAACAGCCAAAATCATTTTTAACTTGTTTCTATTCGCAATATCAATTACCTGCATTACATTTTTATATTGCACATTTTGATCACCACGAATAACCACTGTTTTCTTTTTATCAACACCTACTTTAGTTAACAACTCCCTTTCTAAATTTACGTTGCTTACTTTTGTTTTATCTATGTAAAATGATGCTTCTTTTGTAATAGTTACTGCTACTGATGTATTGTTTTCTGTTTTACCTCCAGCTTTTGGCAACAACACATCAATTGCACTTACTGTAACAAGTGTAGATGTTAACATAAAAAATATCAATAACAAAAAAACAATATCAGTCATTGATGACATATTGAAATTTGGATTGACTTTATTTCTTCCTCGTAAATTCATTATACTGGCTCATTTAATAAGTCTAAAAACTCAACAGACTTTGCTTCCATTTGATAAACAATCTTATCTGTACGTACTACTAAATGGTTGTAAGCAATATATGCGATAATTCCTACTATTAACCCTGCAACAGTAGTTGTCATAGCTGTATACAAACCGTCTGATAACATCTTAATATCAATTTGCCCTCCTGAATTTGCTATTTCATGAATCGCAACAATCATTCCAATTACTGTTCCTAAAAACCCTATCATTGGAGCAGCACCTGCAATTGTTGCTAAAACTGAAACATTTCTTTCTAACTTATACACTTCAAGTTTCCCTGCATTTTCTATTGCTGTATTAATATCTTCTAAAGGTTTTCCTATTCTAGAAATCCCTTTTCCAATTAACCTTGCCGTTGGTGTTACTGTATTATCACAAAGTGATTGAGCACTATCTATTCTTCCGTTAGTTACATGATCTCTAATTTGGTCCATAAAATTAACATCAACTTTTGATGCTTCTTTAATAGCAAAAAAACGTTCAAAATAAATATATAGAGCTACGGCTAATAAAACGAATAACAAAGCAATAATGATTTGACCACCTACACCTCCATCTATAATTAAATTATATATTGATAAAGTTTTTTCTTGAGGTACTTCCTCTACCAACTCCTGAGTTTCTTGAAATAATAGCATGAATACTAAATTAGGATTTATATTATGTTTTCGCTATTTAACTAACGATTTCTTTTATTTAAAATTGTTTGATATAAAAAGTCTTCCTTACTTTTAACAATGAAGGAAGACTTTTACTTTTATTATACTTGATTAATCAAAAATAGCACTTTTGCAATCATAAAAACTAATAATTTTATACTAGTTCTTTTAATGCAATTTCAAAAGCTGTTTCACTTATTTTAGTTTTTGCTGCACTTTTAGCGTGTGTTCTTTGTAATGCTTTTTTAATAGTATTTGAAGTGTCTTCAAAAATTGCTTGATCTGTCATTTCTACTCTACGCTCCATAAAATATGCAAACACTCTTGCCATACCACAGTTTGAAATAAAGTCTGGAATTAAACTTACTTTCTTATCTGTGTCCTCCATAATAGAACCGAAGAAAATTTCTTTATCTGCAAACGGAACATTTGCTCCACATGAAATAACTTCTAACCCTGAGCTTATCATGCTGTTAATTTGGTCTTGAGTAACTAGTCTTGAAGCTGCACATGGTGCAAAAATTTCACATGGCAAGTCCCAAATACGTTCGTTAATTTCTTCAAAAGGAATCATGTTTTCAGAAACTAAAGTATTACCGTCTTTGTTTAAGAACATTTCTTGAATTTCTTCAAAAGAGAATCCTTCTTCTTTAATGACTCCCCCAGCACGATCAATTATACCCACAACTTTAGCTCCCATTTGCGCTAAATAATAAGCTGCTGCTGAACCTACGTTTCCAAAACCTTGTACTACTGCTCGCTTTCCTTCTACTGTTCCTCCATAAATATCATAGTAATGACGAACTGCTTCAGCAACACCATACCCTGTAATCATATCAGCTACTGTATATTTTCTGGAAATATCTGGTGATAGGTTTTCATCTTCTAATACCTTGATAACTCCATGACGTAACTGACCAATACGATTAATTTTGTCTGCTTCAGTAGGCTTAAAATGTCCATTAAAAACCCCTTCTTGCGGGTGCCAAACACCACTATCTTCTGTGATTGGAATTACTTCATGTATTTCATCAACATTTAAGTCTCCTCCTGTTCCATAATAGTTTTTTAATAATGGAGCAACAGCTTTATACCAACGTTCTAAAACTCCTTTTTTACGGGGGTCATGTGGATCAAAATTAATTCCTGATTTTGCTCCTCCAATTGCAGGTCCAGATACTGTAAACTTCACTTCCATCGTTTTAGCAAGTGACATTACTTCATATTTATCTAATCCCTTACGCATACGAGTACCACCTCCGGCAGCACCTCCTCTTAATGAGTTTATTACAGTCCAACCTTCAGCTTCTGTTTCAGAATCTTTCCAATTAAATACTATTTCTGGTTGTTTTTCTTCGTATTGCTTTAATAATTCTTTCATTGTTTAATGTTATAATAGATGATTTTCAACTTTACCTGTTTCTTTTTCATATTCAAAAATTCGTTGTAATTATTCCCCTAAGGGGAGCTAAAGTTGATTCATTATAATATAGGTTTTAGTGTGTAGTTGTTACCGAACAAATTTATTATAAAAAACAACATTACTCAAATAGTTTAAATTATTTCTGTGGATAAAAAAAATTACCTGAAGAATGGTCTTTTTTTGCTCCAGTTACTGATTGTAAACAATTTACTTTTTCTTGTTTTTTCAACAACCCTAAAAACGCAAAAACTAATGCTTCTTTGTAGTTGATTAATCCATCATCAACCATTGGTACTGTTTTTTTTATATAAAACTCTATTCTATTTATAAGAAAACTATTGAAAGTTCCTCCTCCAGTTACTAAAACCGTTGCTTCATTTTTATCCCCTATTACTTTACCTATTTGTATTGCTGAATGTTCTACAAAAGTTCTTAAAATAGTAGGTATTTCTGTTTCTTCTTCATCTATTAAAGGAAAAATAGTTGATTGTACCCATTCTAAACCTAAAGATTTTGGTGGTAATTGAGTATAAAAAGGAAGACTATTTAGATTTTCTAATAATTTTATATTTATTTCTCCTTTTGAAGCTACAATTCCTTTATCGTCAAAATCAAATCCCAATTTTCTAGTATAATGATTCAATACAATATTTACAGGGCAAATATCAAAAGCTATTCTTTCTTTATTTTTTTCATAGGAAATATTTGCAAACCCACCTAGGTTTAGACAATAGTCATAATCTACAAATAATAACTTATCTCCTATAGGCACCAAAGGAGCTCCTTGTCCTCCAAGTTCTACATCTTGAGTCCTGAAGTCACAAATAACTTCTTTTTTAGTAATATTTGCTATTTCTTGGCCATTACCTATTTGTAAAGTTATTCCTACTTCTGGTTTATGTAAAATAGTATGTCCATGAGAAGCTATAAAATCTAATTTTAAAATGTGATGTTCAACTATAAAATTACTTAATACCTTTCCTAGAAGTTTACCATATTCAACGTCTAAAACCTGTAAATCTTTCTCATCATAATTAATTGCCTCTTGCAGTTTACTTTTCCATTCATTAGAGTATGATATTGTATCTGCTTTTAAAATTTTAAAATCCTTGTATAATTTTTTGTGTATTTTAATGTATGCTAAATCTATTCCATCTAAAGAAGTTCCAGACATTAACCCAATACAATAAATATAGTTGTCTTGCATAAAGTAAAAATAGTAAGTCTATTGAAAAATTGCTATTAAAAAAGTATCTTTGAGCACATTTTTTACGAATTTAACAAAATATAAAAATAGATAATGGATTTTAACCTTACAGAAGAGCATTTAATGATTCGTGATGCTGCACGTGATTTTGCTAAAACCGAATTATTACCTGGAGTTATAGAAAGAGATGAAAAACAAGAGTTTCCTAATGAACTGGTTCGCAAAATGGGTGAATTAGGGTTTATGGGAGTAATGGTAGATCCTAAATATGGAGGAAGTGGAATGGATGCTGTTTCTTACGTATTAATTATGGAAGAATTATCTAAAATTGATGCTTCTGCTTCAGTAATGGTTTCTGTAAACAATTCATTAGTATGTTATGGTTTAGAAGCTTATGGTACTGAGGAACAAAAACAAAAATATTTAACAAAATTAGCTACTGGTGAACAAATAGGAGCTTTTTGTTTAAGTGAACCAGAAGCGGGATCTGATGCTACCTCACAGGCAACTACTGCAGAAGACAAAGGTGATTACTACTTATTAAATGGTACTAAAAACTGGATTACTAATGGTGGTCGTGCAGATACTTATTTAGTAATTGCACAAACTGACAGAAGTAAGGGACATAGAGGAATCAATGCTTTTATTGTTGAAAAAGGTATGGAAGGTTTCCACGTTGGACCTAAAGAAGATAAATTAGGAATCCGTGGTTCTGACACACATACATTACAGTTTAACGACGTAAAAGTTCCTAAAGAAAACCGCATTGGTGAAGATGGTTTCGGATTTAAGTTTGCTATGAAAACTTTATCTGGTGGTCGTATTGGTATTGCTGCTCAAGCTTTAGGTATTGCTGCTGGAGCTTACGAATTAGCTTTAAAATACTCTAAAGAACGTAAAGCTTTTGGTACAGAAATCTGTAACCACCAAGCAATTGCTTTCAAATTAGCTGATATGTATACTGAGATTGCTGCTGCTCGTCATTTAGTAATGGCTGCTGCATGCAAGAAAGATGCTGGTGAAAACTACGATCGTGAAGGTGCTATGGCTAAGTTATATGCTTCTAAAGTAGCGATGGAACAAACTGTTGAAGCAGTTCAAATTCATGGAGGTAATGGTTTCGTTAAAGAATACCACGTTGAACGTTTAATGCGTGATGCAAAAATTACTCAAATTTACGAAGGAACTTCTGAAATTCAAAAAATTGTAATTTCAAGAAGTGTATTAAGAGATTAATTATTTCTCTTTCATATCTATATATAAGTAAAAGCTCATTTTAAAAATGAGCTTTTACTTTTTTAAATTCTTTATAGTAACTTTGCCCAATAAATAATCACTTATGTCAAATAAAAAATCCTACGGATTTATATCTGTAATTGTTCCTGTTTATAATGAAGAAGACAATGTAGTTCCGTTAACTCAACAAATTGATGATAGTTTAGAAGGATTTGATTACGAAATCATTTATGTTGATGATTTTTCAACCGATAACACAAAGAAAAATGTTGTTAATATGAATAACCCTAGAGTTATTTTGGTTGAGCTACGTAAAAATTATGGTCAGAGTTTAGCATTAGCTGCTGGGTTTGATCAGGCAAAAGGTGATTATATAGTTACGCTTGATGGAGACATGCAGAATGACCCGTCAGATATCCCACACATGATTGAAAAAGCAGAAACAGAAGATTGGGATGTTGTTACTGGAATTAGAGCTAAAAGAAAAGACTCTTTTATTCGTACTATTCCTTCTAAAATTGCCAATTTTTTAATTAGAAGAGCTACTCGTTTAGATTTAAAAGATCAAGGGTGTGCTATAAAAGTATTTAAAAAAGATATAGCTAAAGATTTAAATTTATATGGTGAAATGCACCGATTTATTAATCTTTTGGCGCATTTAAATGGTGCTAGAATTACGCAAATACCAGTAAAACACCACCCTAGAATACATGGGCAATCAAAATATGGTTTAGGTAGAACTGTAAAGGTTATTAATGATATTATTTTAATAATCTTCCAAAGAAAGTATATGCAGCGTCCAGTTCATCTTTTTGGTAACTTCGGGTTATTTTTTATGTTCTTCGGATTAGCTATCAATTTTTATCTACTAATTTTAAAATTATTAGGACAAGATATTTGGGGCAGACCTTTATTAATTGTAGGTGTAATGCTAGTTATTATTAGTTTACAATTCTTTACTGTTGGGATTATTACAGATTTATTGATGAGAACTTATTACGAGTCACAAAAAAAACGTCCTTATACTATTAGAAAAATTCATGTAAGTGAATAATAAAATTGTTAAAACACTCGCCAAAATAGGTGTAAGTATCTTACTCTTATACCTTGTTTTTACAAAAATTGACTTTAACCAAGTCATTAAATTATATGAGACCTCCAATCCTTTTTACTTAGTATTGGCTATTGTTCTATTTATTATTTCACAGTTTGTTTCATCCTTACGATTAAATTATATTTTTCATAAAAATCAATTTCCACTAAATCAAGTAAGTAATCTAAAGTTGTATTTTATTGGAATGTTTTATAACTTCTTTATACCAGGTGGCGTTGGAGGAGACGCTTATAAAGTATATATATTAAATAAGCAATTTGGATGGAAGCCAAAGCAACTAACTAAATGTGTGTTTATAGATAGACTTATTGGCTTATTAGCTATTTTCTCCCTACTAATTTTAATGGGAGGTTATTTATTTTTTTCTAGCTCAATATTACTTTTGATAAGTATTATTATTGCATTTTTTACTTTTTTTGTAGCAAAATTTGTATTAGCGAGAATTTTTAAAAATAATGATACTTACTATACTTATAGCTTTGGTTATTCAATAGTTATTCAATTATTACAAGTTGGTGTTATTGTTTGTATTATTAAAGCCTTTCAGTTAAAAGTAACTGCAATTATTAGTTACTGTTTTGTTTTTCTAATATCTTCAGTACTTTCTGTAGTATCTTTTGCTGGATTTGGAGCTAGAGAATATACCTTTTTAAAAGCATCCACTTTTTTAAACACACAAGACACTATTGCCACAAGTATTGGACTTTCATTTAATATTATTACTGCTTTAATTTCATTAATTGGATTAGTTTTTATTATAAACAAAGTACAGCTAACAACTGTTTCATACAATAAATAATTTATGGACTTTTTTTACCAACAAAAAAACATTAAATATCTCTATTTTTTAGTTGCAGTGGTTTATATTATAGGATTGTTTATTCCTTTAATGGCCAATGATTCTGCGCAACATGCTACCATGGCAATGCGTATGTATTTGAGTGATAATTTTTTTGAGCTATTGAAAGGTCCTAACCCTTATTTAGATAAACCACATATGCATTTTTGGTTATCAGCTATTTCATTTAAAATTTTTGGTTTACATGAATGGGCTTACCGAATTCCTGCCTTATTATTTACTGCTTTAGGAGCTTATTCTGTTTATCAATTAACAAAAAAACTATATAGTGAAAGTGTAGCTCATTTTGGTTCACTTATCTTTTTAACTAGCCAATCTATCATTTTAGCTAATCACGATGTTCGTACAGATGCTGTATTAACTGGAGCTACAATCTTTGCCATTTGGCAATTGTTTGAATATGTCTCAACAAGAAAACTAGTTTCAATTATTCTAGGAGCCATTGGTATGGGGATATCATTTTCTACTAAAGGATTTTATGGAGTAGGGATTATTTGTTTTGCTATATTTTCTCATATAATTTACACTAAAAAGTTTAATGTAATATTTTCCTACAAAGTTCTTATAGGTTTAGCCATGTTCTTCCTTTCCATTACACCTGTTTTGTATGCTTACTATGTTCAGTTTGGTATAGATGGAGTTAACTTTATATTATGGAATCAAAATGTGGAAAGAATTACAGCTAAAGGTTTTACCAAAAACAGTCCTGATTACTTTTTCTTTTTTCATTCTCTACTTTGGACTTTTTTACCTTGGGCTTTTTTAATGTACTACGGTTTATTTTATCAAATCAAAAAGTTAATAAAAAACAAATTCAAATCTATAAAAGGTGTTGAACTATTAACTATTGGAGGTGTTTTAATTACACTCTTAATTATTAGCTTTTCAAAATTTAAATTGCCTCATTATTTAAATCCGTTATTAGCTCTACTTTCTGTGTTTACTGCTGGAGTTTTATATAATCTTCAAAAAGACAATCAGCAAAAAACATTAAAAGTATTTTTGGGCTTCATTTATTTTATGATAACTGTATTAACAATTGCTGTTATTTTAATTTTATGTTTTACTTTTAATACTCCTTCTATTTTAACTTTTATAATTAGTTGTGTTTTATTTTTAGTATTACTATTCTCTTTGATTCAGAAAAAGGATTTCAGTAAAAAAATAGTTATTAATTCTGTTCTTTTAATGGTATTTATCAATGTAGTACTTAATACTTACTTCTATCCTGAATTGCTACAATATCAAGGAGGAATAAAACTAGCTACCATTGTTAACCAAAACGATTCCATAAACATTAAAGACGTATATTTTTATGAAAATGATTATTCTTGGCCTTTAGATTTTTATACAGGAAGAAATACTCCGCATATTACAAAGGAAGAACTAAAAAACATTAATAAAGACGTTTGGATTGTTATTCGAAATATTCCTCTTGAAAAAGTTGAAGAAGATGGTTTTATCATTAAAGAAAAACACAGAGTTGATCATTTTAGAGTAACTAGACTTAGCTTAAAATTTCTAAATCCTAAAACGAGAGATTCTAAGTTAGGTGATGCGTACTTATTAAAAATAGCTTCAAAAAAATCTTAGTGAAATTTACTCTTCATTTTTAAATTCAATCCCATGTAAATGCAAACCAGAAGCTGGTGCTATAGTTTTCATAAAGTCTATATCGCTATTTTCAGGACTTAAACTTTTCTTGATGAACTCCAAGTCGTAGTTACCTTTACCTAATTCAGCTAAAGCTCCCATAATTAAACGGATTTGATTACGTAAAAAACCACTTCCTCTAATGATTAGCACATGGCTTTTCTTTGGAAAAAAAGAAGCCGATAAGTCAGTATTCTCTTCAATTCTACATAAATCAATAGTACGTTCAACTTTCGTTTCTGGTGAAGGTTTTGTACAATAATGTCTGAAATTATGAAAACCTTCAAAAAGTTTTGCACCTTCTTTCATTAGCCTTACATCCAATTCATCTAAATACCCTGTTAAAAAAGGAGCGCAATACGGATGATTTTTCTCTCCAAAAGAAAAATAATAACGGTACTCTTTAATTTTTGGATGCTGAATAATATTAAATGATTCATCGTGTAATTGTTCAACAGATACCACACGAATATCAGAAGGCGAATTGCGATTAAAATCTTCAATAAAAAAAGACTCTTCTAGTTTTTCATCAATAAATAATTGAAAGTAATAATCAGTCGATGATACTTTAGCATCTGTTCTTCCTACACCTACCGATTTACAGCGGATACCTTTACAAACAAACTTTAATGTTTTATCTACAAAAAAATGAACCGTTTTTAAATTGGGTTGTTTCTGCCAACCATGTAAACGAAACCCCAAATATTGAAACCGAACTAAATACGCGTAGTTATAATTCATACTATAATAACTCGTATGATTGTTTTGCTATTTCTAACTCTTCATTTGTTGGAATTACCAACACTTTTACTTTGGAAGCATCACTATGTATTTCAGTTAATTCTTTCGCACGAATAGCATTCTTTTCTGTATCCAATTCAATACCCAAATATTCCATATCTGTGCAAACTAGTTTTCTAATCACATCAGAATTTTCACCAATACCTGCAGTAAATACAATTGCATCCAAACCATTCATCGCTGCAACATATGAACCTATATATTTTTTAATTCTATACGCATTCATGTCTAGTGCTAACTGGCAGTTTTTATCTCCTTTTGCAGCTGCTGCTTCAATATCTCGTAAATCACTAAAACCTGTTAAACCTAACATTCCACTTTCTTTTTGTAACATGTTATTTACATAATCAACGTCATACCCTAAATTATTTATTAGATAAAAAATTAAAGAATGATCAATATCCCCAGAGCGTGATCCCATAATTAAACCTGTAACGGGACTAAAACCTAAACTATGATCAATACTTTTTCCGTTCTTAATCGCAGTAATACTGCACCCATTACCCAAATGAATTGTTATAATTTTTGAATGCTCCGTTTGAAGATATTTATTTGCTTTTTCTGATACATATTTATGGCTAGTTCCATGAAATCCATACAAACGAATTCTATGTTCATCTAAAAATTTATTAGGAATAGCATACTTATAAGCTTCAACAGGTATGGTTTGATGAAATGCAGTGTCAAAAACGGCTACTTGTTGTGCATTTTTAAAAATAGATTCAGATACTATAATTCCCTCTAGATTTGCTGGATTATGTAAAGGAGCTAATGAAAATAACGACTTAATCTTCTTTTTAACTTCTTTTGTAACTATAGTTGTTTTTGTAAATGTACTACCACCGTGAACTACTCGGTGACTAACAACTTTAATATCGTTTCTGGAAGAAATTACCCCTGTTTTATCATCCAACAATAAATTAACTACTTTTTCTAAGCCAGATTTATGATCTTTAATTACTACTACTTCTTCTATTTTATCTTTACTTGATTTATAGTGAACTTTTCCTTTTTCTAAACCAATTCTTTCTATCATTCCTGAACAAAGCACTTCTTGTTGAGGCATTTCAAACAACTGATATTTTATTGAAGAACTTCCTGAGTTTATTACTAAAACTTTCATGATTTTATATTAATAAGCTATTCTTGCGCTTGAATTGCAGTTAAAATTACAGTGTTAAAAATATCATCTACAGTACAACCTCTACTTAAATCATTTACTGGTTTATTTAATCCTTGCAACATAGGTCCAATAGCCAAAGCTCCTGTTTCACGTTGTACAGCTTTATAGGTATTATTTCCTGTATTTAAATCAGGGAAAATTAACACATTTGCTTGACCTGCAACTTCTGAATCTGGTAATTTCTTTTTACCAACAGATGGATCAACCGCTGCGTCGTATTGAATAGGTCCTTCAACTTTTAAATCAGGTCGTTTTTCTTTTACTATTTCAGTAGCTCTTCTAACAATATCTACATCTTCTCCTTTTCCTGAAGTACCTGACGAGTAAGATAACATGGCTATTTTAGGATCTATACCAAAAGCAATGCTTGAATCTGCCGAAGAAATTGCGATCTCAGCCAGTTCTTCTGCCGTAGGGTTTGGGTTAATGGCACAATCACCAAACACAGAAACTCTATCTTCTAAACACATAAAGAAAATTGAAGAAACTACTGAAAAACCTGGCTTTGTTTTTACAAATTGTAACGCAGGTTTTATAGTGTGCTGTGTGGTATGTGCTGCTCCTGAAACCATTCCATCAGCAATTCCTTTATATACCATCATCGTTCCAAAATAAGAAACATCACCCATCAAATCTTCCGCCATTGTTAGACTTAAACCTTTATGCTTTCTTAGCTCATATAATGTATTAGAAAAATCTGTAAAATATTCAGATTCTATAGGGTTGATAATTTCTGTTTTATCAAAATCAAAAGGAATATTTAATCGTTTAACTGAAGCTTCTATATTTACTCTTTTTCCTAATATCGTTAATTTAACAACATCTATTTTTTGTAATAAAGATGCTGCTGTTAATATTCGATCATCGTTTCCTTCTGGTAATACAATATGTTTACGTACTTCTTTTGCCTTTTTTAATAAATTATATTGAAACATTCTAGGCGTTAATACTTCCGACCCTTTATAACTAACAAGCTTTTCGTTCAAGCTTGCAACATCAACATGTTTTTCAAACATACTGATAGACATTTTTATTTTGTCAACATTCTCAGCATAAATATGAGAACGAACAGCTCCTAATCTTGAAGCAACGCTAAATGTCCCGTCTTTTACCCAAAGAATAGGCACAATTTTTTCTAACCCTTCTATTAGTTTTATTATAGAAGAATTTAATTCCATCCCCCCTGTAAGAATAATACCTGCTATAGAAGGATAATTACTAGAAATATTCGCCTGTAAAGTCCCTAATAGTATATCTGATCTATCTGCTGGTGTCACCACAACACTATCATCTCCTAAATGATGTAAAAAATGAGATAATTGCATTGCTCCTACTTTAATATCTCCTGTAGTGTTATTTAAGAACTCTTCTCCAAATAAAACTTTTCCTTCAATCTCCATTAAAAACTCCTTAATTGTTGGGTTATTTAATTTTTGATCTATTGGGATGGCATTTATAGAAACTGACTTAGGTAGGTTACCTCCAACCTCTTTAACAATAATTGGAATGTTATTTTCTTGAACTTTATTTGCAACAACTGCAATAACTTGTACATCTTTATTAACAAAAGAGTCATAAGTTAATCGTAAGCTTTGAGTAAAATCTTCAAGAGATTTATTCATCCCCCCTGATACTATGATTACTGGTGTTCCAATATTTTTAGCTATAAGAACATTCAAGTCCATTTCAATCACAGCTCCATGATCAGAAAAATCAGTTCCTTCAATAATGATAAAATCATTCTCTTCTTCTAATCTCTTATACTTTTCAATAATTTTACTAATGATTTCATCTTCTTGGTCATTATTCAACATTGTAATTAATTCTGACCTTGTAAAAGCATAACAATCTTCATAGCTACTTTTTAAGTTGAAGTAATTAAGAACAGTGTTTATATGGTTATCTCTCTTATTACCTACTGGGTTGTCAATTATAGGCCTAAAATATCCAACTTTAGGTTTTTTTCGAAGTAACAGTTGCATTAAACCTAAACTCAACATAGACTTTCCTGAGTTAGCATCACTTGCAGCTATATAAATTGATTTATTCATATTCTTGCTTTTAAAGCAAAATTACTTCTTTTAACATTATAAAAATAACGAGAAAAGAATTAAAACCTACGGTATATGTATATAGAATATTGAATTTAAAATAAGATCAAAAAAAAACCTCAATCTAATAAAAGATTGAGGTTTAAAAGAAAGGCAACGACCTACTCTCCCACCAGTGGCAGTACCATCGGCGCTAATGGGCTTAACTTCTCTGTTCGGAATGGTAAGAGGTGAGCCCCATTGCGAT